>CAZKVY010000022.1:0-55081 GCA_964556305.1 uncultured Nitrospira sp.
TCCTGCGAGATTGAAACGCCGATGTCGCCCTATTCATGGGTCATTTGGAACTACATCTGGCGTCCGTCCAAACGCGGCAAGTACCAAGTCGCTGTTCGCGCCATCGACAGCATGGGGCAACCCCAGATCGCCGAACTCATTCGACCGCAGCCAGCGGGATCGAGTGGACTACATACGATTATTGCGGATGTGGAAAGCCTTTAGCTTAGGAGCAGCTCAACTACGTAGATACACAATCTGAATTGAGCCAGATCGCCGGATCTCGGATCTCACCGCGCAACGATCACCCAATATCGGGAGGCCCGCAGAAGAAGTTGTCAGGAAAATGCCCGCCACTACAGACCATGAGCGGCGTGTCGCAGAGATCATATTTGAGCAAATATCTACCTAACGCGCTTCCTGAAGCCATCACAATATCCCGATATCATTCCGCTCCAGCGGATGCCACGAGTGCGAACACTGGTCTCCCGAACCCGTGCACCGACAATGATTGAATTGCCCACACCGTTGATTGCCCTGCGACCTCAATCGCACCCGTAAGCCCATTTATCTTCGAGATATGACCTTTTGCGATCCACTACGTCGGGGCGTCGGCCAGGAAGCGAAACTGCTCGATTCTGCACAAATTTACATCAGCAATACTAGGTAAGCTTCATTGCTTAGCGAGCACTTGGCAAACCTCGTAATCTCGAAAATGCAACTGCTCTTCCGCCGCCACAAACGAACCACCCAATCGTTGAAGACCCCTCGGCCTCCAACTGATCTTGCCAGCAATTATTGGCGTTACGGCGAACACACAACGCATACTCTGCCCAATTTTTCAACGCTTCGATTCGATGTTTCTCTACGGAATTCGCACCAAATCCTTTGCCCAAACCCTGACGTAGTTCGACTCAAATGCCGACGGATTACGTCGGCACGAAAGAAAAAAGAGGTCTGTACACGTCGTGGGGACGAGAGAGGAAGAGGCGGAAAGGAGGGCTTCTCAACGGACGAACAGAATACTCAGAAACAGATCCAACGTGAACGGATCAAAGACAGAAACCAGCTAACGGCCACTGCCATCCGCACGGACACCAGCGAACGTACTCGCAAATAATTCCACCATGGCGCGCACGCCTTTTCGCACCGCATCGGAGACTTCGTCCTTCGGTCCATATCCGAGAATCGCCTGGTTCCACAAGTTCCCAGGGGTCTTTTGCGCCGTATAGGAACCTGCATTGCAATCCACATGGTAGGCAGCAATATACTGTTCGCCTACCGTCCACACTTCACAGGTAAAAAACCCAAGTTGATTGGGTCGTTCCGACGCATCGGGGGAGGGACCGCTAGACCCTTCAAGCGCAATCCCCGGCACCTTGTTCAGAAGCGTCACACGAGTCACATCGGTTAATTCAGCTGCACTAATGCCGAGTTTCTCCGCCGTGCCTTGGGTCTGCACCTCGACCGCAACAAACTTTTTGATGTGTCGCATGTCGGCGATGGGAACAGAATCCGGATTGGCACCCAGTAAAGTCGAAGGTAAGAGGCCGACGCCCAGCAGCAGAAGAACGGACAATCTGCCCATCATATTCGCGCATTCCCCCATAGCGAATTCCCCCTATCCACCGGAGCGATTCAACGGCTCATCCTCTCGGGCCCCTCGCTTGATATACCTCAGCTCGACTCTCCATATCCAGTTTCAGATGCACCTGAAGAGGATGCCTCATGCGTAGCTTCACTCAAACCCTGTCAGAATTATCTGATGGCTTGGCCAGAGACAAGCAGTTTCTGCTAGTCTGACGCTTAGATTTGCTCTTAGGAGCACCCTCTTGCCTCGGTCTTAGTATCATGCTGACCGGCTGCCGGATACCCTTCACGAGCCACTCCCGAGTTAGGACGAACCTGAAAGAGCACCCACCTCGCGCGTCGTGAGCTCCCGCCACTGTCCCGGCTGAAGATCGCCCAAGGTAATCGGGCCAATTGTGATCCGTACCAATCGCAAGGTGGGATGCCCGACCGCCGCAGTCATCCGTCGTACCTGCCTGTTCATCCCCTCACGCAAGGTGAGTTCTAGCCATGCTGTGGGAACATGTTTTCGAAATCGAATCGGAACCGGCCGGTCTGGTAAGGACGGGGTGTTTTCCAGGAGGCGTGCTCGTGCGGGTCGCGTCAGGGTCCCTCCAAGGACCACGCCGCATTGCAGGCGCTCTAACGCCGCCGTATCAGGGACTCGCTCGACCTGTACAAGATAGACCTTGGGAAGCAGATGCCGCGGATCGGTAATGTGATGCGCTAACGTACCGTCCGACGTCAACAACAAGAGCCCTTCACTGTCTCGATCCAATCGACCCGCTGGATAGACATCGGGAATATCGATGTATCGGCTCAGTGTCTGGCGCCCCTCAGGATCGGTAAAACAGGGCAATACGTCGTAGGGTTTGTTAAAAGCTAGGGTGCGTGGAGGACGGCGCACCGTCATAGACGCACGGTGTTCAGCAAGAAGTTAGTCGCCAGCGCGATGCAGAAGGAGGAATGAAGATCGCCGGATGAAAGAGCCATGGGGCAGAAAGCTGAACGGTAAGGAAGGAACCTAGAACACTTGCGATTAGTCGAGCCGCCTAAAACGAGCCGCATATTCTTCGGGAGGGATTGGAGTGCTCCAAAACGCAGACTTGCTCTGGTTGAGAATGCGGGTCTTGACGAGCAGGCTCCCGTCTCTTTCCACGGTCAATTCCTGGGCAAATTCGGAAATATTGCGAAGCGGTTCTTCGGCCACGCCGCCCTCTGCGCGGGTCCGATGAATCCGAATCCGATTATGCTCACAGGTCACTCGATCTTCCGGCTGCAAATCCAACTGATGCGCGGTGATGGCTCCGTCATAGCGATTGACCAGTTCAAGCGTGTCATCATGCACTAATTCAACGCGTACGGACTCCTGCGTCAGATCCGCCGGCGCGGCCACTCCCAACATCGCATTCAGCGTCAGTTTATTATCCCGATTCCGATAAAAATTCATCGACCCGGGAAGAGCTTCCCCTTGAAGTTCATACATTCCACCGATCTTCGGACATTCTGGCCACGCGAGGCTGGGTTTCAACGCAGGCGGCAGAGTCGCAACAGGCGCCGGACGGCATCCAGGGAGATTCAGCAGTACGACCAGCGTGAGCGTGAACAGCTGGACTGGCCTCGAATACCGGTGATGATGAATGAAAAGCCGCGAAAGCATGATTCTAGTCTAGCGAAGCACTCCTGAGCCTGTCTAGTCAGAAGATTGAAGAAAATGAGACTGTTCCGAAATGTCCGCTCTCATGGGTCACACTCCGCCAGTATTATGATGCAGAGCTGCTCACGCCTTGATGAACGGCCCTAAATGTGGTTCCATCGGCTGGGGCTTCTCCTTATCACCCTACGACCATCAGTCCTGAGCTGCAACCAAGGAGTCTAACCATGCGATGGCAAGGCCAGCGGGAGAGTCAGAACATCGAGGATCGTCGCGGCATGGGCGCGGCCCGTTCCGGCGCAGGGATAGGATTGGGTGGACTCGTATTAGTCCTGGCCGTCAGTTTTCTCACGGGCACAAACCCACTTACTCTCCTCAATCTTCTTACCGGCGTGCAAGAGGTCACCGGCCCGGCTGAACCGGACCATCCGGGACCGACGGGTGCGCCAAGCGACCACCTGGGGAAGTTCGCCTCCGTAGTCCTCGCCGACACGGAAGATACGTGGCGCGCGCTTCTCCCGCAAATGGGCAGCGCCTACGAAGACCCGCAGCTGGTGCTTTTCACGGGCGCTGTGCGTTCTGCCTGCGGCGCCGCGTCGTCTGCTGTCGGTCCCTTCTACTGTCCCGGCGATCACAAGGTGTATTTGGATCTCTCGTTTTTTCAGGAACTGGCACGACGGCTTGGTGCGCCGGGCGACTTTGCCCAGGCCTATGTCATCGCCCATGAGATCGGCCACCATGTCCAGAATCTGCTTGGCATTGCCGACCAGATCACACGGCTGCAACAACGCAGTTCCACCGCCGAGCGCAACGCGCTCTCCGTCCGTATGGAACTGCAGGCCGATTGTTTTGCCGGCGTGTGGGGATATCATGCCAGACGCAATCGCCAGCTCATCGAGCCCGGTGATTTCGAAGACGGGCTGCACGCTGCGGCGGCCATCGGAGACGATCGCCTTCAGCAAATGGGGCAAGGTCACATACAACCGGAAAGTTGGACGCACGGGTCATCCGAGCAACGGGTGACATGGCTGCGACGCGGTCTACAGTCCGGCGATCCTCATGTCTGCGATACCTTTGCCGTGGGACGATCCTAGCGGACTGCGAGCGCTGGCGGGCTGTCGCAGGCCGCCGATACCCTCGCCTTCTACAAGAGGCACCTTCAGCTGCTGCAGCCACTGGGCATGTTGGGAATTTCGGAAGAAACAATAGGAGGGAACTAAAATCCGATACTGATACCACCGCCACTACGGCTACCGCCACCACCGAAGCCGACGCCACCGAACACGTTCCACCAGGGACCGGACGCCGCAGGCTCCTCCGCCCGTTTGGCATCCCACCGATGAAGGTGCTTGATATCCAGCGTGGGAAAACGATAGTCGGCTTCATCCATCTTTTCGACCGAGCTCCCCGTGACCTCCCCGACAATCGTGATCCTGATGCCTTCGGCAATAGTGGCCGGATCGAGGAACTCTTTCTGTAAGGCCAGGAACCGGCCTTTGGACTCCATCCGATTGGACACCGGTTCCTGGTCGCCATCCAAGGGCAACTGCAACACTTCCAACTGCGTCCCACCCTTCAATGCCTTGGCCCTCAGGACTTCCCCACCGACGACGATCACTTTGCCACGGTGGGAATCCGGTGCTTCCACAACTTGACTGAACGTGACGGCCTTATCGACCTGTGGTTCGAGCGACTCTGGAACGACCGACGTCGCGCAACCGGCAGCCGCAACAACCATTCCAATCAGTAGGCTCGAGAAAAAACGTCTCATCATGAAGTCAGTATAGCCCACATCGATTGGCGATACTATCGCCCCAGGGGCACAACCAGATTTCCTCCTACCCCGGCCCTAGTTTATACTGCAGAGACTTCACGGCATTCACACGAAAGGAACGCTATGTATGACACGCTTCCCGCTTCGTTGCTCCCGGCTCATGCGTTACACGGTACTGACGATCGCGTCTCTCTCGTTCACCACTGGCCTTTTCACCACCCAGACTTCGGCCTTTGATGCTACGGCACTGGATCGGGCCAAACTCGCCACCATCGGAGTTCTCGAAGATACGCAAGATCAGCGCACGCCGGACAAGCCAGGCAAAATTTTGGTCCGCGGTACCGGCTTTCACCTTCGCGATGGCTACATCGTCACCGCCCGCCACGCGGCCGAAAAACAGGATGTGACGACCGGCACGGTCATTCAGAAACAGATTCATGTCTTGACGACCGATCTCCACGAGATTCCGGCGGATCTCGTCGGTGATAGCGCCTTCATGGACGTCGTCGTCTACCGCATCGCCGAAGCGCATCGGGCCAAGCTGCCAGGTACCGTCTCATTTGCTCCCGGTGACGTGCGGCCTGGCCAGGACGTGTTCACTGTCGGGTACCCCATGGGCTGGGGCCCGACCATGTCATTCGGCCACCTGGGCAATACGAACACCTTCCTCCAGACGGTCGATACACGCCTTATTCAAGCCGACGTGGCTGCCTGCAGCGGCAACTCCGGCGGCGGGCTCTTCAATGATAAGGGAGAAGTTGTGGGCATCATGCATGCGATCATACAAACGGAACGTGACGACTCCACCGCCCATTGCAGTCGTATGGCTTTTGCTATTCCGGCGCTGCTGGCTGAACGAATCGTGACGGCCGCCCTGGATGGCAAACCGCTGACCTTCTCAAAGATGGGCATTCATATGGTTGCGGTAAAAGACGGGACCCGGTGGCGCATGGCGGTGAAAGACGTCATGGAACCCGCCAAGTCCGCCGGCATTCAGAAGCACGACATTATTATCGCCGTCGACGACACCGACATTCAGGACGCTGCGCACTTGAAGAACTATTTGATCGAACGCACCAAGCCCGGCCAGCAAGTGAGCGTGAAAGTCCGCCGCATCGATACCAATCTGACGTTTACGGTGACCTTGGGTGGCGGATAATCGGCTTGGCAGGATGGTTAAACAGATCTGTGACATGCCGCCCTAATTGAGGCGGTTTTTAATGCGCGGCTTGAACATACCCACTGTGCGACGGCGCTGGGAAGGGGTAGCGGCGTGTTGAGGGATCTCCTGACGCTGAGCCTTCACTACTATACTATCCAGGTAACGCCTGGTACCAGCCGTTGGCCCGCGCCAGAGTCACTGGCTGGTCGAAGAGCCGGCTGAGATTCACATCTGTAAGTAGATTCGCTTTCGGACCATCGGCGAGTATTTCGCCATCCTTGAGCAAAATGACCCGTTCGATCTCCGGTGGAATTTCGTGGAGATGGTGCGTCACCAGTAGGATCGTTTTCCCCTTGCGGATCTGCGCACGCAGGAGGTCAAGGTATTGGAAGCATGCCTTCAGATCGAGCCCGCTCGTCGGCTCATCCAGCACAAGCACCGAGGGATCATGCACCAGCGCGCGTCCCAGTAGAAACCGCCGTTGCTCGCCTGTTGAGAGATGACCAAAGGTGCGATCGGCTAGCTGCTCGATCCGTAATTCCCGCATCACTTCTCGCGCGCGAGCGACCTGCTCTTGGCTGAACGTTTGGTGGTCATATGTGTCGTTGCTGGCATAAAAGCCAGACAGAATCACATTGAAGCCTTCGGCGCAGATCAGGTAGTCCCGCTGCAAGTCATGGGACACCATCCCTAATTGCTTCCGCACATCCCACACGCTCCAACGCTCTTCGCCGAACAGGCTGACCTTGGTGTCATCCAGGGCCAGTGGATGGACCTCACCTGACAGCAACTTGAGAAGCGTGGACTTGCCTGCTCCATTGGGACCCACAATCGCGGCATGCTCACCTTGATGAAGGACGAAGGAGAAATCCGAGAAGACGCGATTGCCCCCCCGATAAACCGTCGCATGTTGAATGTCGAGAATCGGGCGGGCACTGACCTTCGCATGGGACTCCTTCACCGGAGCAGGGACAGGCAGAGCCACCGGACGGCCTATCGGCTTACCAGCGCGACGCGACTGTTCAAGTCCTGCACGAGCGAGCGCGTCCACCCGTTCATTTTCCGTATGACCGTTGTGGCCTCGAACCCAGTGCCATTCAATCGTGTGGCCGGCAGCCAGTGCATCAAGGCGACGCCATAGATCTGCATTTTTTACCGGCTCGTTGCCAGCTGTTTTCCATCCCCGGCGCTTCCAGCTGTGGATCCATTCACTGATACCCTTCTGCACATACTGGGAATCCGTGTAGACCCGTGCTTGTACCGGATGGGCAAGCGACTGTAAGGCTTCGATGACCGCAAGCAACTCCATGCGATTGTTCGTCGTCGCCGGCTGACCGCCGCACAGTTCCGTTTCTACGTCATCGATACGGAGCAACACACCCCAGCCTCCAGGCCCGGGATTTCCGCTACAGGCGCCATCCGTATAAATGTCGATCACGTCATTCCTAAAGGATTAAAAATGGAATATATGTACGAGAAGCTATGCGCCGCTATGCTTCAGCAGGATCAGGATTGATCTTCGCGGAAGACTTCTTGTCGGCAGCAGAGGCGGTTCTTTTTATCGAGCCCGCGATTTTCGGGGTCTTTGTAACGACATCTGCGTTTTGCGCGCGATGCAAGAGGGCGTGGTCCATCAGCACGAGGGCCATCATGGCTTCGGCAATGGGCGTCGCTCGAATACCGACGCAGGGATCATGGCGGCCGTTGGTCTCTACCGTGACGGCATTGCCGGCCTTATCGATCGAACGACGCGGAACTCGAATACTCGATGTGGGCTTGATGGTGATGGTCACCACAACATCCTGTCCGGTGGAGATGCCGCCGAGAATACCGCCTGCATGGTTGGTGACAAAACCCTCAGGCGTGAGTTCGTCGCCATGCTCCGACCCTCGCTGAGCGACCGAGGCAAAGCCCGTGCCGATTTCAACCGCCTTCACGGCATTGATACTCATCATGGCTCCGGCAAGATCGGCATCCAGCTTGGCGTAGACCGGGGCGCCCCACCCGACCGGCACATGCTCCGCGACGGTGGTAATCCTCGCCCCGACGGAATCTCCGGCCTTCCGCAACTCATCCATGAAGGTTTCGAGTTTTCCCACCAGCGAGTCATCAGCGGAAAAGAAAGGGTTTGTTCGGACTACATCCCAGCTTTGAAACGGCACTTCGATGGGCCCAAGCTGACTCAGGTAGCCACGGATGAGAACGCCGTATTTCTCGTGCAACCACTTCCGGGCGATGGCCGCCGCCGCCACCCGCACGGCCGTTTCACGCGCCGAGGATCGTCCCCCGCCGCGATGGTCGCGGATCCCGTACTTCTGCCAGTAGGTGTAGTCGGCGTGGCCCGGGCGAAAGGTGTCGATGAGGTTACCGTAATCACGGCTGCGCTGGTCTTCGTTCCGGATCAAGAGGGCGATGGGCGTACCGGTCGTCTTCCCCTCGAACACCCCGGAAAGGATTTCAACGGTATCGGATTCCTGCCGCTGGGTGACGTGTCGCGAAGTACCCGGCTTCCGCCGGTCGAGGTCCTGCTGAATGTCTTCGGCGGAAAGTGTGAGGCCAGGTGGACAACCATCCACAACGCAGCCAATCGCCGGTCCGTGACTCTCGCCGAACGATGTGACGGTGAAAACTCGGCCCAACGTATTGCCGGCCATGGGGCGGATGACTCTCCCTATTCGACGAGATCCAGCTTGATACGGAGCTCTTTCAACTGATCGGCACTCACAGCGGATGGAGCTTCCGTGAGCGGACATTGCGCGCGTTGCGTCTTGGGGAATGCGATGACATCGCGGATGGAATCAGCGCCGCCGAGGAGCATAATCAGCCGATCGAGGCCAAAGGCAATGCCCCCATGCGGCGGCGCGCCATATTCCAAGGCTTCCAGGAGGAAACCGAATTTGGCCTGCGCCTGTTCCTTCCCGATCCCGAGCAGATCGAGAATCCGAAACTGGATATCGCTACGATGATTCCGAATGCTGCCGCCGCCGATCTCACTCCCATTGAGTACCATATCATACGCCTTGGCTCTGGCCTTCAGAGGCTCGGTGTCGAGGTACGCAAGGTCTTCATCCATCGGCGCCGCAAAGGGATTGTGCATGAACACATACCGTTTTTCTTCCGGCGAATAGTCCAGCAAAGGGAACTCGGTCACCCAGAGCGGCTTCCAGGCTGTTTTGTCGATGAGATTCAGCTCCTCACCGAGCAATAGCCGTAACCGACCTAACACATCGTGCACGATGGCCGGCTTATCCGCGCCGAAGAGCACGAGATCGCCCGGCTTCGCTTCCGGCAAGGCTGCCGCGAAAGCCTGGGCATCGAGAAACTTGGCGATCACGGATTCCAACTGGCCTTCCGCCGTAATCTTCAGCCAGGCCAACCCCTTGGCGCCAAAGCTCTTCGCCGTTTCCCCCAACGCATCGATACGGCTCCGAGCGATGGTGGCACCACCCGATACGATCAGTGCCTTGACCAGCCCCCCCTTGGTCGCCGCATCTTTGAACACTTTGAAATCGCTCTTGGCAGCAAACGCTGTCACATCATGCAACGGCATATCGAAGCGCAGATCAGGCTTGTCAGAGCCGTAGCGCCCCATGGCATCGGCATAGGTCATTCGAAGAAACGGTACCGGCAACTGCACGCCGCCGGCATCTTTGAAGACGGAAACGATCATCCGCTCCATCAGGGACATCACCTGCTCACGATCCACAAACGACATTTCGAGGTCGATCTGGGTAAACTCCGGCTGGCGGTCGTTGCGTAAGTCTTCGTCACGGAAGCAGCGGGCAATCTGGTAATACCGATCGACCCCGCTGACCATCAGGACCTGTTTGAACAACTGCGGCGACTGCGGGAGCGCGTAGAACATGCCCGGATTGACACGGCTCGGCACGAGATAATCCCGCGCGCCTTCCGGGGTGCTCTTCGTCAAAACGGGTGTTTCCACTTCGAGGAACTGTTCCGCATTCAAAAACGCGCGCACGGCCTGCATGATTCCGTGCCGCAATCCCAGCAACCGTTGCATTCGTGGTCGCCTGAGGTCGAGATAGCGGTACCGCAGCCGCAGCGACTCGGTGATTTCGATGTCGTCCTCGATCATGAACGGAGGCGTCTTCGCCTCGTTTAGAATCTCCACCGCATCGACAAAGATCTCAATGTCACCCGTCGGCAGATGCGGATTGCGAGACTCCTCGGGACGGGCCATGACCTGTCCGGTGACCGACACCACGCATTCGCTCCGCAAGGTGTGGGCCACTTGATGGACGGAGGCATTTCGCTCGGCATTGAACACGACTTGCGTCAGTCCGGTTCGATCACGCAGATCGATGAACAACACCATGCCGTGATCCCGACGCCGTTGCACCCAGCCGTTCAATACCACCTGTTGACCGACCTGGGCCTTGGTCAACTCCCCACACCGATGGGTCCTGATCTTCATGCTCTTCTCCGCGTTGAGTTCCGCGACTGTCTTGCAGGGCTCCGTTGACTCGAGCGTGACGGCGAGGGTCCGCTGCGCTTGTTCGGTTGAAATTTCTGGCCCGACCTGGAACGACCCGCTGCCGAGCCTGGTCCCGAGCCCTGAGGTGTTCGGCTGGATGGGCCCCGTTGAAATCCCCGCCCCGACTGAGTCTGCCCAGGTTTCCGAAGTGAAGCGGCACGACGCGGCGTGGCAGTTCGATCGTCACCTTGAGGCATACCACTGGGTTGAGGCCGTTGAACCTCTTTGGTCTTCGTCGGGCGGCGGAACTTCGCGCCAGGGCTCAGCGGCCGTTTCACTCCACCACGACCGGAGCGTCCGGACTTTGAGCCGTTCAGAGCCCGCTGCGACCCGGCCCCTGATTCCTGTCGTTGAGATTTTGGGCCTCGCCCTGAACGCTCAGGCTTGGGCGGCCGCGGGGGTGCGGGCTCCGTCGGCGGCGTCCAGCGTACCGGTTTGCCTGATGCATCCAACTGCGGATGTTCGGCCCTGGCCACCCGGTCCTGAACTACTTCTCGTAACCGATTCGCCTCACGGTCGGTCAAAAACCGATATTCCCCTGACGCCAAGTCGCCCAGTAGCAAGGGTCCCATACGGACTCGCGTCAACTTGATGACCGAATGGCCGACGGCCTCGATCATTCGCTTCACTTGATGCTTACGTCCCTCATGGATCGTGACTTCAAGCCAGGAGTTGCTCTCGGCCCTGCTGACCTTGTTAACCTTCGCCGGGGCGGTGAAGCCGTCTTCGAGTTTGACGCCCCGTTCGAGCGCATCGATTTTGGCGTCATCGAGCACGCCCTTCACTTTAATGAGATACGTCTTCGGCACATGATAGCGCGGATGGAGCAGCGCCTGGGCCAGATCGCCATGATTCGTCAGCAGCATGAGCCCTTCACTGTCGAAATCCAGCCGGCCGACAGGGAACACTCGCACCGAGACCCCATGCAGGTGGTCCTTCACGGTGGGACGGCCTTCGGGATCATCGAGCGTGGACATGACGTTCTTGGGCTTGTTCAGAATCAAGTAAACATAAGGCTGTGCGGCCCGCAAATGTTTGCCGTCGATCTTGACGTGGTCTCGATCCGGATCAACTTTAGTGCCAAGCTCCTTCACCACGTGGCCGTTAATGGTCACCCGTCCGGACACAATCAATTCCTCGGCTTTGCGCCGCGACGCAATCCCGGTACCGGCGATCAGCTTTTGAAGACGAACTTCCATCGTGCCTTTACGTGAAGCTTAGGTTGTATCTCAACGTTCGTGGGTGCTCGGAGGTGGCCGCTTCGGCACGTCGCACGTGATGCGTGCTGCGTGACGTCTCGCTCATTCCCACTCGATCGTGCTCGGAGGTTTAGAACTGATGTCATACACGACCCGGTTCACACCCTTCACTTCATTGATGATCCGGCCCGACATTCGTCCCAACACGTCATTCGGAATCTTAGCCCAGTCGGCAGTCATGCCGTCGAGACTCGTGACGGCGCGAATCGCAATCACATGTTCATAGGTCCGCTGATCGCCCATGACACCGACGGTTCGGATCGGCAACAATACCGCGAACGCCTGCCAAATTTCCCGATAGAGTCCGGCGGCGCGAATTTCCTGATCGACGATCGTTTCCGCCCCGCGCAGAATGGCCAAACGCTCTTTGGACACCGCACCGAGTACCCGAATCGCCAGGCCGGGACCGGGAAACGGCTGCCGCCAAATAATCTCATCCGGCAAGCCGAGCTCCTGACCCAACACACGCACTTCATCCTTGAACAATTCGCGAAGGGGCTCAACCAGTTTCAACTTCATTCTCGTCGGCAACCCGCCGACGTTGTGGTGGGTTTTAATCGTCGCCGAGGGGCCTTTGAAACTGACACTTTCGATCACATCGGGATACAGCGTCCCTTGGACGAGGTATTTGATCCCCTTCAGCTTTTTGGATTCGACTTCAAAGTTTTTGATGAACAGGCGGCCGATAATCTTCCGCTTTCGCTCCGGATCCGTGACGCTCTTCAGCCCTATCAGAAATTGACTCGTGCGATCCAGAATCCGCATGTTCAGATGGAGTTGCGAGGCAAAAGTCTTCTCAACCTGCTCGCGTTCACCGGCCCGTAATACCCCGTTATCGACGAAGATACACGTCAGTTGATCGCCGACCGCCCGGTGGGTGAGCGCCGCCGCCACCGATGAGTCGACGCCGCCGCTCAACGCACAGATTACGCGCTCCGTCCCGACCTGCTGCCGGATCTGCTCCACGGCCGTTTCGACATAGGACCGCATAGTCCACGTCGGCTTACAGCCGCAAATGTCGTAGACAAAGTTTTTCAGAATCGCGGCGCCCTCGGCGGTATGGGCCACTTCTGGATGAAACTGCAGACAATAAATACGTTGTTTGGCATCATGCCGCTTCATCGCCGCAATGGGGGAATTGTCCGTGTGGGCAATGGAACGGAACCCAGGCGGCATGCGCTCAATGCGGTCCCCGTGAGACATCCACACGACGGTCGATCCACCGCTGCCAATCCCCTTGAACAGGTCGGAACGATCGTCAAGCTGCAGTTCGGCCCGACCAAATTCGCGATGCGAAGCCTTTTCTACTTCACCGCCCTGCAGATGCGTCACCAACTGCATTCCATAGCAGATCCCGAGAATGGGGATGCCCTGCTCGAAGAGCTGCTTGGACACCTTGGGGGCCTTCTTGTCGTAGACACTCGACGGCCCGCCGGAAAGCACAATGCCCTTGGGTCGATAGGCCAACACCGTGGAAAGCGGCACTGTGCACGGCAGGATCTGCGAGTACACCTGCGCTTCCCGAATACGTCTTGCAATCAGTTGCGTGTATTGAGATCCGAAATCGAGGACGAGGATTCTATCGTGCCAAAGTTCCATGAGTGTGCGAGATGTAAACGTTAGAGGTTCAATGCGGGGGATGAAGAAGACGGAAAGAACGGTTTGCTCGTCCCGCTTACCTGTTATTCCCAATCAGTGCGATAGTTGGGGGCTTCTTTGGTGATAATGACGTCGTGCACATGTCCTTCACGGAGCCCAGCTATCGTCTGGCGGATAAACGTGGCTTTTTGTTGCAAGTCCGGAATGGTCTTACAGCCGCAGTAACCCATGCCGGACTTGACGCCCCCTACCATCTGATAGATGTGTGGCGCTAAAAGACCCTTGTACGGTACGCGGCCCTCGATGCCTTCGGGAACCAGCTTGGGCGTCGGACGCCCACCCTGTCCATATCGATCGCCTCCGCCGCGCTCCATGGCGCCGATAGATCCCATTCCTCGATACACCTTGTAAGTCCGGGCCTGGAACAACACCGTTTCGCCGGGAGCTTCTTCCGTACCGGCCAACAAACTTCCAAGCATGACCACCGAGGCTCCCGCCGCCAACGCCTTCGTAATATCGCCGGAATACTTAATGCCGCCGTCGGCGATCACTGGAATTCCAGTTCCGGCTAACGCCCTGGCGCAGTCGGCAATAGCCGTCAATTGCGGCATGCCGGCACCCGACACCATTCGCGTGGTGCAAATCGAGCCTGGCCCCACGCCGACTTTCACGGCATCGACACCTGCCTTCACCAAATCCTTGGCTGCCTGTGCGGTTGCAATGTTGCCGGCAATGATGTCCAGTTTCGGATGTGCTTTTCGAACCATTTTCACAGTATCAAGCACCGCCTGCGAATGCCCGTGCGCCGTATCGACGACGACGACATCCACTCCGGCTTTCACCAGCAAGTCGACCCGGTCTCTGGTCTCAGGGCCGACGCCAAGCGCCGCACCGACCCGCAAGCGCCCATGGGCATCCTTGCAGGCGTTAGGATACTTAATTCGCTTTTCAATGTCTTTGATCGTGATCAGGCCCTTGAGCTCGAATTGTTTGTTCACCACGGGCAGCTTCTCAATCCGATGCTCGTGCAGGATTTCGCGGGCTTTTTCCAGGCTGGTCCCTTCCGGCGCTGTAATGAGCTTGTCACGCTTCATCACCTGCGAGACCTTCAGCTCCATCCTCGTCTCAAACCGCAGATCGCGATTTGTCAGGATGCCGACCAATTTACCGCCCTTAGTGACAGGAATGCCGGAGATCCGGTACCTGGCCATCAGATCGTGCGCATCACGGATGGTTTGATCGGGAGAGATGGTGATGGGATCAAGAATCATCCCGCTTTCTGATTTTTTGACCCGGTCAATCTCAGCGGCCTGATCAACCGGCGACAGTACGCGATGCACAATGCCGATGCCGCCTTCCTGGGCCATCGCAATCGCTAACCGCGCTTCAGTCACGGTATCCATGGCGGCGCTCACGATGGGAATATTCAAATGAATGTTCCGAGAGAGGCGAGTGCGGGTATCGACTTCGGTCGGGAGAACCTGTGACTTAGCTGGAACCAGGACGACGTCGTCATAGGTCAACCCGAGCCGAATCTCCTTCTCTAACATCCGTTGCCACCCTCTCCCGGGCTTCCTGCCCGCGGCCCTTAGACTCTCGTGGTTTTATCGATCTGCCCCAGCTCCGCTGCGGCATCCGCTTCTTCCTGTAACCGCTCGCTGCCTTCTTCTGCCGGCATAAACTGCTGCACCCGGGTGTTGCCGCTATCGACGGCGAATACACTGCCGCGGGAGTCCACCACGATGCCGTAGGGGAAATTGAATTGTCCGTCGCCCCCGCCGAATCCGCCCCACTGAGAGATAAAGTTGCCCTCACGGTCAAACTTTTCGAGACGATGGTTACCGGTGTCCGTGACATACACGTCACCCTGACCATCGACGGCAATACCCCACGGCGAGCGAAGTTGTCCCGCTTCCTGCGCCAGGGGACTGCTGGCATGGCCTGCCTCGGAACTGCCGCCCCATTTGGTCAGCAACTGAGGCAAGACGTTCGTGCTGGTATCAAACTTCTGCACGCGATGGTTGCCCATATCGACGACGTAGACAGTGCCGTCGGCCTGATCTACGGCAATACCGCGGGGGAAGTAGAATTGTCCGTCGCCGTTGCCGAAGCTGCCCCACGACATGATGAACTCGCCGGTCATGTCAAATTTCTGCACCCGGAAATTCGCGCTATCGACGACGTAAATATACCCACGCACCCGATCGATGGCGATGCCCCACGGCGCATTGAACTGGCCTTCGCCGTTGCCCCTCGAACCGAACTTCATGATATAGCCGCCCAATTTGCCGTCGAATTTCTGCACGCGATGATTGTTCGTATCGACCACGAAGACATCGCCCTTAGCGTCGCAGGCAATGCCGGTCGGATTGTGGAAGTTCGCGTTGGCTGCGCCGAAATTTCCCCAGAGAATAATGAAATTCCCGTTACGGTCAAACTTCTGAATACGGTTGTTTCCGTTGTCGACGACAAAGATGGAGCCTTGTTGATCGATCGCCAGGCCGTACATCGGAGCCATGAACTCGCCGCCGTGCAACAAGGATGCGCCGCGGCCCGGCTTGCCCCATTTGGAGACGCAAAGGTAACCGGACGTGTTGACCAGAATGGTGGCGCTCGCCGGTGTCGAAATGTTATTCCCCACATCCTTAAACCAGACGATGACGGTTTTCTGCCCGTCGCTCGGAGAAAGAATGAAGGGAATCGTCGCGCCGAACTTGATGGCCGGGGGAACTTCGACCCAACCGGGCGTTCCCGCCATCGGCGTCATCGGATTTTCCGAAATATAGTACGCAGCAACTCCCGTATCGAGGTCGGTCGCGGAAATGGTCACGACAACTTCAGACGAGTTTGTCATGAACGCGCCATGATTGATCACGGCATATGGCGTTTGCGGGGCCGTAATATCGATCAGCACCGGTGTAGTCGACACCTCTTCCGATAACTTGCTTTCCGTGCCGTCTTCGTAGACCGCCGTCAGCGCATAGAAGTACGCTTGATCATTAGTCAGTCCGGTATGATTGTAGGGACTGGTTACGCCCTCGATCTTCGTCCCACCCTCCAACGTGAGGTGAGGCGAAGTGTGGAAGTAGAGATTGTAGGAGGAGGCCTTCGGCACATCCATCCAACTGAGAAACGTTTCCGTATCACCAGGCTTAATCGCCAGATTGCCCGGAGCAGGGTATTCGCTGACGGCCTGAGCCCGCTCGCGCTCTTCTTTGCCGCGGTTCAATTCCTCATCCGTCGGCACGTACTTGATCACGCGATGATTGCCGCTATCCACCACGTAGACTGCGCCTTCTCTGTCGACCGCAACACCCGACGGGAAGTTCAGCTGACCCTCGGTTTTGCCACGATTGCCCCAGGCACAGAGAAAGGTCCCGTTTCCGTCGAATTTCTGGATGCGGTGATTGCCCTGATCTACGACATACACGTTACCCAAGGCATCACAGGTAACGCCCCAGGGCGCTTTGAATTGGCCCGGTCCGCTGCCCTCGCGTCCCCACTTGGTCAAGAAGCTGCCCCGCGTATCGAACTTTTGAATGCGGTTGTTCCCTTCGTCGGCTACATACGTATTTCCAACGAAATCTACGGCCACTCCACGAGGGAAGAAAAACGCGCCGTCAAAGCTGCCGTCCCGCCCCCATTTCAATAATGGCGTGCCGTCGCCTTTAAATTTTTGAATGCGGGCATTGTTCGTGTCTGTGACGTAGATATTGCCCTCCTGGTCGGTGGTCACACCCCAGGGCGCGTCGAACTTATTCATATCAGCCCCGCGCCAGGCGAATCCGAACTTCCCCCACGCTTTCATGGGATTGCCGTCGGTATCAAGCCGCTGCACGCGGTTGTTACCCGTATCAGCAACGTAAACCTGTCCGTCGTTGTTGGTGGTAAGACCGCGGGGATAGTAATAATTGCCTTCCGCGCTGCCTGCCTCTCCGCCCCACCGTCCGAGAAACTTGCCGTCTTTATCGAATTTTTGAATGGAATGATTGTCCGTGTCGGCGACGTAGAGATTGCCGTCCTTGTCCACCGCGATGCCCGTCGGAGAGCTGAACTCCCCCTCGTCCACACCTTCCTGGCCAATCACTTTCGCAATCAGGTAGGGGGCGGGAATCGCCATGACTTCCTGAGACTCGGGGCTTTCCCCTTTCTGCGTCACCACTGTGACGACATAGTGGTAACACGTTCCGTTCGCCAAATCGTCATGGATGAATGGCGACTGAGCCCCTTCGATACAGGTCCCTTTTTCCTTTGTCACACCTATGACGGTCTTGAAATCCTCTGCGCTGGCGATGGGACGCGTGAGTTCTGAAAACTTGATCTGCACGCCCTTCGTGGTCATGAAGTACAAGTTGTAATACATGGCGTCCGGCACGGCGTCCCAGGTAATCATCACCCGGCCATTCCCGGCTTTTGCGGCCACTCCTGCCGGCGCAGGAGGAAGGTCTTCCTCCTCTGCAACGGAGTCCCCGGCGCCCCACTCGCTCTGACTTCCTTCCGCGGTGAGATACCGACGGTCAAACCGAAACATTTCGTCGAGCAGCCAAGCCTTGATCATGGTGTTCCTCGTGGTACGAGATTGGTGAAGATTGGCGGATGTTTCAATAACTTAGATCGGGCAGTCTAACAAAGCGAAAAGAAGGGAGTCAAGGCAGGACCAGCGTGAGTCGCGCCAACTCCCCATGTAGTTCCGCCGCAGTCTGGTCGATCGACGACGAGGCCTGTCCTCCGTGTCGCGACCGTGGTAGGCTAACATCCCTCCAAAGCTGGATGGACGCATTTCTTTCGAATGTCATAGGCTCTGTTCTCTCAATGTTCGACAACAACGCCCGTCGCTCGGCAAGACAAACCAATCGGAGGTGCACCATGTGGCCAACACGACTTGTGCTCGCAACTCTCGCCGCGAGTTTCATCCTTGCCCCCAGCGTGCAGGCGATTGAGTCCTCCCCGGTCGAAATGTGGGAATGCCCAGGCCCTGAAGGAACGACACTCTATACCAACAAGGAACGACCGGAATGCCAGCCAAAAGTCCTGAAGACACTTTCCATCGTACCCTCGCTGCCCGACATGGTCTTCCCACCCTCGACCAACGGCTCATCCGCTACGCCGGCCCCCCGTGCGAAAGACTTTTCATACGATACTCCGATCGGCGCATTGCGCAATTTACCGCAGATACCGGATTCCGGGCGCGATTGGTATGCCGGCAACACTGCCGGGGGATCAGTGCAGGGAGAAGTCTGTTCCATGTATATGGAATGGATCCATCTCAATCAGAACAGTCGTGGGGGACACATCTTCGGGACAGATTCATCCTATGGCGGAAATCCTACGGCACAGAACTGGTACGCCCCCAGCTATTCCTTTTACGACAATGCCCGGTACGTCACATTGTCACGGATTTTCGGAGCCGGCTTCATTCCAATCGGCTGTCGCTAGGTTGGCGCGCTCAGCCACATATGCGAAAGGCCTCCGGGCACACGCTTCCAGCTGGAGCGCCCCGAAGGCCTTTTGTATTTTGGGAACGTGGGAGAAAACGTGCGATCAGCACGCAAAGGGATGTCGGCGGTGACTACACTGAACCTGCGCATGGTCATGCGCCAATCAGGATTCTTCTGCCACCTCGGCGACCATTAGCTCGTTGTCAGTATTCATTTCGATCGAGGTCATCTCCGGCAGCACTTCGCCGGCACCGTTCACCTCAAAATGTTCTCCCGACCCGTTTGACCCTTCAAGATGTTCGTCAGCGGCAGCCTCCGCACTTGAGCGCAAGGCTTCCTGCCCCACAGGCTCAACCTCCTCGATGGGTAACATCGCCTGCTCGGATTCGCCCAATTCTTTAAACTCGCGGAGCGGGGGCAGCTGCGACAAGTCGCGAAGACCGAAATGTTCGAGAAACACCTTAGTTGTTCCGTACATGATCGGACGTCCGGGCTCCTCTTTCCTTCCGACAATCCGCACGAGTTTTCGCTCCAAAAGCGTCCGGATCACCCCCGAGGTTTCAACCCCTCGAATCTGTTCAACTTCCCCGCGGACGATCGGCTGTTTGTAGGCAATAATCGCCAGGGATTCTAGCGCGGAGCGCGATAGTTTGGACGGAGCCTTCACCTTCTCCAGCCGCTTGAGCCAGGGAGCAAATTCAGCCTTGGTCACGATACGGTAACCTCCGGCCACCTCTGCCAACTGGAGGCCTCGGCCTTCCTGCTCGTAATCATGACTGAGACTGGCTAGCGCCTGATCCACCTCTTGCTTCGTCACGGCACCGAGTAACGCGAGGAACCGCGTGACAGGAATCGGCTCAGCCGTAACAAAGAGCAATGCCTCAAGAATTCCCTTCAGGGCTCGCAAGTCGGAGAGGGCAGGATCAGCGGCGGGCGCCGGTGCAGCCATCTCGGTTACGGCAGATTCGCCGACCTGCGCCTCCATCTCTGGGCCAGCAATCGCCTCTTCCGAATCCACCACCTCCCTCTCCCCGGGTTCGGCAGACTGTTCGACTGCGTCCTCCACGCTGAAACTCATAGGTTCTTCCATTCAGACTCCTCCACTAGATCGCCTTCTGCCACCGCCGTAAAGGCACGGGAGACAAGAATTGCCCCGAAGGTTTCGCTTTGAAAGACTCGCACGACCCTGATGCGGATCAGTTCGAGCAAGGCGAGAAAGGTCACAATTACGACCAGCCGATGACTGGACTCCTCAAACAGCGCCGTGAATGCCATGGACTCGTGCACTTCCAATGCCTCGATAATCGCGCTCATGCGCGTGCGAACCGTAAGGTTGTCAGGGATGATTTCGACCAGACGTTTTCCGGGATGACGGGACAGAACACCTTGTAATGCGTCAACCAGATCAAACAGAGAAATGTCGTCGAGCAGGCTCTCATCTTTCGCGACTTCGATCGGTGGCCCGGGCTCGCGGCCAAACGTATCCCGCCAGAGGCGTTCTTTATAATCCAACTGGGAGGCGGCTTCCTTGAATTGCTTGTATTCAAGCAATCGCCGGACAAGTTCTTCGCGGGGATCGGGCCCCTCTTCCTCATCTACAGTAACCTCGTCTGCCGGCAACAACATACGCGACTTGATGTGCAACAACGTGGCCGCCATCACTAAAAATTCGCCGGCCACGGCGAGGTTCAATTCCTTCATCACCGACAAATAGTCCAAGTACTGCTGAGCGATCAGCGCGATCGGAATATCGTAGATGTTGATTTCGTTTTTCTTGATGAGATGCAAGAGGAGATCGAGCGGGCCTTCAAAATTCTCGATCTTGACTTGGTAGGGCAGTTCAGGTTGGTCCATCAGGTACCAGTCGCTCCCTTGGACAAATTTTTAATCTTATACCAATTTATGGGGGGATGGGGCAATACCAAAACTATATGTTGGGGTTCGGCAGTCGTCACTTCGCCTTAAGGATGTAGATTAAAATCCCCAGTGCCGCAATGAACAACCCGATCGTCAGGACCTGAGAAAAGGGCCCCCCTTCCGGACCAACGGGCATAGCCGAGACGACCCGGGCTGTTCTGGTCAAGACTGGCGGACGAGCGAACGTGGCCTGCGTCAGGTCATCAGACGCCTGGAAGGAGGCGTCTGAAAAATCGGCTTGCGAATTGAATCGCGCAGAGGCAAACGTCACCGCCCGGTCAAACCGTGCAAACAGAAAGAATGCCTCTCGATCGAACTGCGTCGACGAGAAATCGCTTTTGCCACGATAGTGCGCACCGGAAAAGCCGGTTCCCATATGAAATGCCGCGCGAGAAAAATTTACATCCTGTTCGAACACCACTTCCAGAAATTCGGTCAGGCCAGCAAAGTCAGCGCCGCGATAGATGGCCGGACCGCTGAACACAGAGCGGTGAAATCTGGCATGGGGGCCGAACCGTCCATCGGTAAACATAGCGCCTTGCGTGAAGCGGTCCTGCACGAAATAACTTTCCTGCTCGAATTTCGCATTTGATCCATCAACCAAACCGAGAAACACCGTACGCGACAAATCGACGAGGCCGACAAATTCGGTGTGCACCAACACTACCGGTCCGGTTATCAGCAAAAATCCCCGTTTGAGGCGATTAACGATCCGGCCCTTCACACGAGAGTGCTTGATCACGAATGGCCCTCGAATGACATGCACCTCGTCATCATTGAGGCCTTCAAGTAGCCGACGATCTTCCAGCGACAATCCCTGGACCACAGAAACCTTCTGCGCCGGTAACTCATCGAGTACCATGTCCCCCTCGATGACCACTCCCGCCAGATCAATTCCCTTTCCGGCCGCCAAGGCTCGCATGAGATCCTGCGCAGGAATGGCACGCGCCTCCCGCTCTGCTTCCGTGCAGCTAGGGTGCAAATGCAGTGTGAAGACGGCGGTCGCGGTGTTCCCGCTTCCCTCACTTGTACATTCGGCGAACAGCATTCCGGGAACGATCACGAACGCCCACACTAAACCCACCAGGCACACGGGCACTCGATACATCACTCTCCCTCGGAGAAGCACTGTCATTGAACTCTCCGTCCAGACTCGCGGGCGAAAAAGCGCCGCACCACTTTACACCGCCACGGGCTTTGCTACACTCGCTCTCATATGGCAGCTACCAGATATCACACCATTGTCCGTAGACGTCTGCGGATTTTTTGTCTATTCTGCCTTTCCCTTGGCTGGCTGTTCGGGAACCTCCTTGAGGCTGATGCCGAGTCCATAGTCGAAGTCCCCTTGTTGGCTGCCATTCAGGAGAACCACCTCGGCGTATTCGAGGTACTTCTGTTGCGTTGGGATCAACAACCAGCCCCTTCTCCAATGATGCTGCAATGGCAAGGCGGCAACATCAGGCCAGGACAGACCAATCTCGGCTCCATGGTCCTTGCCTTTCAATACGCCCTTGAGCATACACCGGCCGTCGACCACACGGGGACCGTCAGTGTCATCGGCATTGCCTACGCCGCAACCGGCACCGACGGCCCGAGTGCCGGAGGTGTCATGACGGTGGGATTTGCCGCACTGCTCAAAGGAGACCGGATCCGGCGCGGCATTGCGCTCACCGGCACCATCTCCAAGGACGGCACGATCGGTCCGGTGGGAGGAATTCCCGACAAGATCCGCGCAGCGGCTCGGGAGGGATATCGCACTATCCTGATCCCCCAGGGTCAACGCGACGACCCACGGTGGAACATCACCCGGCTCGCCTGGGATCTCAATGTGGAGGTCAAGGAGGTCGACAGGGTTGAAGAAGCCTACTATCTCATGACAGGGGGCACCCTCGACTAGCGGCCGAGTAAGGAACCGCGAGGCCTCTACTTTTCCGCCCCCAGCCCCTCAACAATCCCTTGATACTCCTCATTTGAGAGCCGGTGCATTCCCAGGCTGAGCCGCCTGGATAGCTCTGACTGTTCCTCGATGCCCAGGACTCGCTGAAGCAGTATCTGGCAATCAGGCGCATTGACTTCCCAACGTCGAACCGGTGTGACCCGTACAAACCCATAGCGGGCCTCCGTACGTAGCTCATCTTTCAGCAGTTCGTCTAAGGCCTGAAACGGCTGCACCGGCGAGACAATTGAAAACTCCGCTCGAATACCTTCCTTCAACACATACACCAGACCGTGAGAATCGGGGGTCATGAACTTCTGAAGATTGTCGCGAATGAGAGACGTGCACAGACCCCAGATTCCCGCGCCGAGCTGTAGTTCGGCACTCTCGGGAGAACTCCGTTCGCGCAAGGCACCGGCGATGAACAGAAAGTGACTCATGGGAAGGCTGAGCGGTCAGAATGGGCGGGCGTCTCCACGAGTAGCACAGTGCCGACGCGATAAAATCGGAATGTGCGTGGAGACTCCACGCAGCACGCACCGAAGAACACCAAAACATCAGGCATGTTCAATGGGACCTTCACTGGCTAGCACACGAGGCACGCAGACGCATCGACCGAGCCACCCGGGACAGGCCCGCATCACCCTAGGCTAATTGTTACGATACTCGTCCGCATCGTCGAGCAGATCTTCGGACTTTTCCAGATAATCGACGTCGTCATCTGCGGCATCGAGTCCGAGTTCTTCTTCGATCTCTTCTTCAATTTCCTCTGACACATCCTCCAAATCCTCGGCCATCTCCTCTTCGTCGTCCTCGAGTTCAAGCTGCGATGGCTCAATGTCCACCGTAGGTGCCTTCACAACCTCCGGCACGACAGGTTTAACCGGCTTCGACTCAGGAACGGCTGCAGGGATTTCCGCGGGCACCTTGGCCTTGGGTGGTGTCGGCTTGGGCTTGGGCTTGGGTTTAGACGTAGGTTTCGGCGCAGGCTTTGCGGCCTTTGGCGCCGCTTTCGCTTTGGAGGAACGCGCGGCTTTCGCAGGGGCCTGCTTGCCTGTACTCTTTTGGGCGTTCTTTTTGACCGGTTTCTTGGGAGCCGCCTTCGTCCGCGCCGCCTTCTTCGCCTTCACCGTCTTCTTGGCTGCTACAGCCTTCTTCGCTTTTACGACTTTCTTCGGCTTGCTCGCCTTTTTTGCCGCGACCTTTTTCGGCCCCGCGGCTTTCCCAGCAGAGCTTTTCTTTTTCACAGTCTTCTTCGCCATTCCACGTCCTCCTCTCAGGTCTCAACATGGCACGTCGGTGGTAAAGCGGCCTCCATCTAGCATGAACCACCAGGTTCTTGCAACCATGTCACAAACCCTGTCGCTGGGCAACGTCACGTCGTACTTTGAGGCAGATACGCCACTCCCAGGCCTTCAAGCTGCACCTCCGAGTTTTCAGTCACTAAGAGAATCCGGCACCAGTCTAGGGACAGCCTGGTGAACCCTTCCTCATCGCGCCTGTCTCTATGTATAATAGAACGATCGATATTCACTGGAGTCACGAATCTCATGAGCTGGCGCGCTGTATGCCTGAGTATTACGATCGCTATATTAATGGCTTGGCCTTCCTCCGCGACCCCTCCTGCAGTCCACGTCCTCATGGATAGCGGGTCCCCATACTATGTGCCTGCTGCCGCAACCGTGACCGCAGGCGGCGCGATCAGATGGGATAATCCGACCCCCACGCACCACACCGTCACCCACGACGGATGTCTTGAGGAAACCGGACGCTGCGCCTTCGACTCCGGCGCCGTCGAGCCGGGTGGTACCTATACCATTCCCAATCTGCCTCCGGGCCGGTATCCCTACCAATGCCGCATCCATCCCATTATGCGAGGGATCATCATCGTGACCGATTCCCCGCTCCTTCCGTCACAAACTTAGACCTTTCATACTCCTATGTTCTTGCAGGTCGGCGTGAGCCTCGTGTAGGCTGCGGCTTCTTGTGATCTTGGACCGCCCGACGCGATGAAAGCTGCCGCAGCCATACAAGAACCTCTCAATCTCAACGGCGACATCCTCAGCTTGATTGCCTGGAGGATACCCGACCTGGTCGCCTACCAGCATGCCTTTGACGAATGGTGGCTGGCTCCGCTTGACGACGACTTTCCGCTCGTTCGCCTCAACGCCGTCGGCATTGAAATGCTCACCTCCATGAACGGCCATATTACGGTCGGTGCACTCATGGAGAAATACGGCAACAAAATCTGCGGGCCTGACGGCCAGCCTGGCTCGTGGCATCTGGCACGCTGGTCGATTCCCAATTATTCGCTCTGTTACTTCGGGACCGAACCGCCAGGAGGGCACCGGCACAAAGCCAAATGGGATCTCCTGCTGCAGCAAATACGCGAAAGCTGGTCCGGGCAACAGGATTTCGAAGGCGAAGAACATCTCGAAGATTTCCATGTTCACGAGCTGAAAGAAAGCGATCTGGAGGACGGCCACTTCGACCTCATTGAAACCACCGTCTCGCACCTCTTCCGTGAACCTTGTGAGGCGCTGGGTGGCACCACCTATGGACGCCTGCTCATGCGCCAGCTGCGCCGCCTGGGCTGGTTCAAACCGAAGCCAAAAGTCATTGTCGAGATCGGCGGCGGACTGGGCTACGTCGCCCGCGAACTCGGGCAGGAACTGCTGCCATTCGAGAAGCAGGGAATCCAGTACATTTCCCTGGATGTCACACGCCCCTTTCTCCAGCTTCAGACCAAGCGGGCCAAGACCGGTGGCTGGACCGGCACCGGCACTCACGCCAATGGGGAATGGCTGCCGTTTAAAGACAATTCGGTCGACCTCATCATCGACAACGAGAATATGGCCGACATGACCCCCGTGAAGCTGAGCCGGAAGGAACTCACGGAAGGGCGGGGCGCGACTGAACAACATCAGGAAGCATTGGATTGGATCAGGCGGCTTCGGCTCCCGCTCGAAAAAGACCTACCGGAAGACGTGATCTTCAACCTGGGGCCGGTGCGATTCGTCGCCGAGGTTTGGCGAGTCCTGAAACCGGGAGGGCGCGCATTTCTGACAGAATTCGGCATCGAGGAAGGCTGGCCTGCAGCGGTGAAACTCCCTCACCACACCGAATACGAAGTGCAGTACAGCCATTTGCGGCAGGCGGTGAAGTGGCTGGGCTTTCAGGAGCGCTACCTTTCGCTCCCTCAGTTTTTACAGATCAAACCGGACACGAAGGTTCTCTGCACGGGTGCGGCCTATACGATTCAGCGCTTTTGCCAGGGACTCGGTCAACACTTCTCCGTGAGGGCGTACACCGAGAGTGAACTCACGAAAACGTTGGGCGATATCCTTCCGAAACTCCAAGGCTGCCACTACCACGACATCGCCGATCCGGCTTGGTTCGGCCTCATCGACTTCAAAGTCTTGCTCCTGGAAAAGCCGGGCGGCATCCCCCAAGCCACCTTTACCGAGCAAAAGAGCGGCCTACGCTGGTATTCACAGCGGTAGTGCCCCTCAGCGTTATCCCATCAAGAGGGAAAGACGTTGTGCCTTCGGTTCCACCACCTGCCGCCGTAGCGGGCGTCAATTCACACGGCTCGCCAAATTAAGCAGCACACCTTCTCGGAGTCCGAGGTCGCTGACCAGCACCTTTTCCATACCTAGCGTCTCCATCATCGTCCTGAGAATGATCACCCCTGCAACGATGACATCCTCGCGACCTCGCTCTAAGCCTGGCAACCCTTCTCGTTGCTGTTTCGAGCGGCTGAGGAGCTGGGCTTCCAAGCGTTTTACCTCGTCGAGCGCCAAGACGTAGTTGTGAATTCTCGCCGGTTCATAGGCGGGCAACTGCTGAGCCATAGCGGCCAAGGCTGTGATCGTTCCCGCCGTGCCGACAAATGTCAGCCCAATCGGCACGGGCATGGTCGCGACGGCGGCTTCCGTCTCGTTTCGTATCCAATTACGCGCCTGCCGAAGTTCTTCGGCAGTTGGCGGATCGCTCTGTAGCACGCGTTCGCTCAGGCGCACCACGCCGATATCGATCGATCGCACGATCGCCGGTTGTCCCGGGCGATCCAGAATACACTCCGTGCTTCCACCACCGATATCTACCGCCAACATGTCCATGACCCCAGCAGGTAGACCGGATCGAATTCCGAGCATGGTTCGTCGCGCCTCTTCCTCACCGGAGATGACTTCGACCTGCAAGCCAGCCTCACGCGCGATTAAATCTAAAAATTCTTCACGGTTCCGAGCATCACGCACCGCACTCGTCGCGACAACTGCCGTAGCCTGGACCTGATGCTCATCGATGATCTGGCGCCATTCTTTGAGCGTCGCCGCCACCCGCTTCATGGCATCGGGCCGTAGCAAGCGATCTCGATCGACCCCTTCCCCAAGCCGGAGGATTCGTCGGTCGGATCGCAGTTTCTTTATGTGCCCTTCGGAAGTCACTTCGGCAATCTCCAGTCTGCAGGTCAGCGTTCCGATATCGATACCAGCCAAGATTCGTGGAGAAGCCGTCGTTGAGCCAAGCATAAAGTTGGTTATGCCTCTTCGACCGTGATGTCATTCATTTCCAGCAACAGCTTGGTCCGCTCGTCCTGTAACGTCTGCACTTGTTTCATCATGCGTGCAATTTCGGAATCGGTCACGATACGATCCGGCGCTTCGCCGCGATCATGCAACTCGATGGTCCGTTCACCGATGTCCGCATGCAGATCGTCCAGCTGCTGCTCCACCTTTCGTAGCTCCAACCGGTACCGAAGGAGTTCCCCCTCTTCGAGCGCTCTCGTCGCGACTTTGGCGGTGCCATGCCGCAATGTCACCCATCCGGCACGAAGGTCATGACTCAAGCGTTGCAGCATTCCCATCCATCAGCCCTCCACGACTTCGGCAGATCGCCTTCAGCTAACTCACGTCCCCCAAAGACAGCCTGCCCGTCCAGCGACGAACCATCGCCGCCTTGACTGCCTGATGCTGAGGCAGCGTCAAGCCCGGATCTTGGGTCAACATCGCAAACGCCTCTTGTCTTGCCAGTTCCAACAATTGCACGTCGCGCACCAGATTGGCTGCTCGGAATTCCGGCACCCCCCATTGCCGCAATCCTAAGAACTCACCCGGCCCCCTGATACGGAGATCTTCCTCGGCAATGATAAACCCGTCGTGGAATTTCACAAGCGCACCCAATCGTTGCCGGGCATGGGATGCATTGACCTCAGGCTTTCCGTCGAGACTGACTTTCGGCCTGCCCTCACGCGGAAGATACGACGCCATTAGGATGCACAAGGATTGATGCGTCCCACGGCCGACACGACCGCGCAATTGATGGAGTTGAGCTAGCCCGAACCGTTCGGCATGTTCGATGACCATGACGGTTGCGTTGGGGACATCGACCCCCACTTCAATGACTGTCGTGGCCACCAGAATCTGAATCGTACCGGCCTTGAAGGCCGCCATCGTACGCTCTTTTTCCGCTGTCGGCATCCTGCCATGCAACAACCCAATTTGTGCCTGCGGAAATACTTCGCGCTGCACCTGTTCGGCTCCCTGTATCGCGGCCTTGAGATCACTTTTCTCAGACTCCTCGACCAGCGGATAAACAATATATACCTGGCGTCCGGCCTTCAGTTCATCCCCCACCAGCTGCCATGTCCTGTGGCGCTGGTCCTCCGAATAGAGCATGGTCCGCACCGGCTTGCGACCCGGCGGCAACATATCGATGACCGATACATCCAGATCTCCATAGAGGGTCATGGCCAGGGTGCGAGGAATCGGCGTCGCCGTCATGACCAACACATCCGGCCGGTATCCTTTGTCGAGCAGCGTCTTGCGTTGCAACACACCGAACTTATGTTGTTCGTCGATCACCGCCAGTCCTAGCTTGGCGAACGCGACCTGCTTCTGAATCAGTGCATGCGTGCCGATAGCCACCTGCGCCTCACCTGACGCCAGCCGCGTCAGGACAGCATGGCGCTCCTTGGCCTTGCCACCGCTGGTGAGCAGCACCGCATCTAGTCCGACTGCCTCAAGTAAGGGCTTGAGATTCAAATAGTGTTGCTCGGCCAGGATTTCGGTGGGGACCATCAAGGCGGCCTGACAACCGGAGCCACAGGCCATCACCAGGGCATGTAAGGCCACGACCGTTTTTCCGGACCCGACATCCCCCTGCACCAGGCGATTCATGGGGCGGGAGGTCGCCATATCGGCCTGAATTTCCCCCCACACCCGTTCCTGGGCAGCCGTCAGGGCGAAAGGTAGAATCTGCGCGAGTTGTCTCAGTTGCGTGACATGAGGATTGAATTGGAACGGCTTGTGCTCTGCCTTCGTCTGCTGTTGCCGAAGCACCATGGCCGCTTGGAGCAGGAACAATTCTTCGAAGGCCAACCGGCGGTGGGCGGCCGTCACACCCCGATCAAGCGCAGCCAGGTCCGTATTCGGCGGTGGAAAATGCACGTGCTGAATCGCCTCGCCGATCGGCGGCAGCCGGTGGCGCGCGCGAATCGACAGCGGCAGTACTTCCGGCAACTCCGCTCCGTGCTCAGCCAGCAAGGCCTGCATCAAGACTCGCATCTGACGAGAGCTCCATCCCTTGGTCTCGTGGTAGACCGGAACAATCCGTCCCACGTGAAGCAGTTCATCGTCAGGGACGCTCAACACTTCAAATTGCGTCGGCTCAAGCCGCAGATCCACCCACCCACGCCGACCGGCAACGACACGTCCGGCCATCATGACCCGCGTCCCTGGCTTCAACACCTCCTCCAGGTAGGGTTGATTAAAAAACACCGCATGCACCGTTCCGGTTTCGTCCTCAACGGCCACATCAAGAATCGACAGTCTGCGGGATCGTGCACGGGTGGCTTCCACTTGGGTGATCACCCCACAGATAGAGGGTAAGGTACCGAGCACCAGTTTGGCTATCGGGGTGATGATCGAACGATCGTCGTACCGCCATGGCATGGTCCACAGCGCCTCTTCGATCGTCTGGATTCCAAGACGCTTCAAAAGCAGGGTTCGTTTGGGGCCAACCCCCTTGGCAAACTGAATCGATAGATCTAAATGAGATCGTGCGGAAGCACTACTTTTGACAATATGAGCCGAATGGCCTGACTCTGAAGTATTCACGGGCGGATGAATCGCCGACGGCTCTTCTTGTAGGCGGCGAAGGAGTTGGAGCGCCTGCGTCAATCGATGTTGTTGTTCCGCAGGTGTGAGTCCTGCGTGGAAATCGACAAACAGACTCCGTAACGAGAGCAGCTCAACCTCGAGAGCGCGGGGATGAAGGCGTTCGCCGAGCGCGCCAATCACCTGTTCCGATACAAAACGATCAAGATTCTTGACGGTCGGGAGATGGGCATAGGCATCACGGCAAGCGAATTCAATAGGTCTTGCCACTCGTTGCAGAAATGCTCGGAATGACTCGTGGGGGTCAGAGGAATCAGGACGTGGCATCCTAGGGCGGGATCGTACCATAGGCCGACCGGCTGCTCAACGAAGGACCGGCATGAATCAGAAGCCGTCCTACGATCAACCTACGCCGGCTTTTGCGACTTTCCTTGGCCCTCCGCCACCTCGATGCTAGAGTGATTTCGTGTAGGACCCACGGAAGGACACGTATGTATCGACGCAATATCAAGCATATTCTCGGGCCGTTGGCCGTTCTGATTGCCATCTTCATCTTCTACCAGTCCTGGCTCAAGCCGCATTATTTCCATGAGGTGCCTGCTCCTCCGCCGCAAGTCATTGCAGAAGAAGGCTCTGCTTCCAAAGGTCCCGTGGCTCCGCCGCAACAAGCTGTTGCTCCAGAGGTGAAACGATCCAGAACCATTGACCCCGTCAGCATTCCCGTGCCTCGGCATTCTGAATTGCTCGGCACCATTCACGACGAGCTTGAGAAACACAATATTGCGTTGGCCGAAGCGAAACTTGAAGAACTTCCCGCATCGATTCTCTCGGAATCCGCCACCAAACGCCATGTGGCCATTTTATGGAATAATCTCGGAATTCTTCAGGAGAATGCCGGTGGAACCGAAATTTCCGTCAAAGCTTTCAAGAAAGCAGTGATGCTCGATCCGCAAAACCCGGTGGCTCATCTCAATCTGGCCCACGCCTACTGGGGCCTGCGGGATCCGGCTCTTACGGAAGAGTTTCTGCGGAAAGTGCTGACCCTATCTCCAGAAGAGCCGTTCCCGCACGTCGCGCTGGCGGATCTCCTCCAGGAAAAAGATCGCCTCACGGAAGCGGGAAAACATCTCGCACAGGCTAAGGATCGATTGAAAAAGGACCCGGGTCTTCAGTCATATGTGAAGGTCGTGACCGCCAAGGTGCATCGCGCGGAAAAAGTGGAAGACAAGTTTTCGACCCACAACAGCGTCCACTTCACGGTCAAATACGACGGTAGTGAGGATCCGGAGAGCTGGACGGCCGTGCTCGATATTCTTGAAGCGGCCTATCGAGAAATCGGTCAGAAGTTCAATTTTTTTCCGTCTAAGCCAATTACGGTCGTCCTGCATACCAAGACTCAGTTCCAAGGAGCGACAGGAAGTCCCGTTTGGGCGGATGGCTTGTTCGACCCTGTCCTCGGCCGCATTCAGATCCCCAGTCAAGGCGCCGCGACGGATCGGGCTTGGCTGACACGCGTCCTGCGGCATGAGTTTGTTCATGCACTGATTCATGAAGAGCTGGGACCTAGCGGTGGAGCGATACCAACTTGGCTCAATGAAGGATTGGCCATGCAGCTGGCCAGTGATTCCTGGCAGGAAGTCGGGAATGTGCCCAACGGAGAACATAACCTGCTCCCCTTGGCGGCTCTTGAGGAAGGTTGGGAAAATTTACCGGCCGAAAAGGTGGGCGCCGCATACATGGAAGCGAATGCCGCCACCCATTACCTCATCGAACGATTCGGCATGCACAAGGTGCATGAGCTGCTTCTTCACCTGAAGGCTCGCCAGACCATTGCCGCTGCAATGCAGGATCGCCTCCTGCTCTCCTATGATAATTTCCAGCAACAATGGGCTGAAAGCCTGGGCGCCACACTATCCGCGCCAAAATCGTGACGATTGTCGTGAGGCCGTTTCAAAGATGTCGGTCTCATTCTTACCGGCGGGATGCCAGAATGGAATCGCTTGAGGATAGGCATTCGTCTCCGGCGCGGAGTCCGGCTCTTCGATGCGATCGATTTCCTCGAATGAATCCTCCCACAACAGAATGCCCGAGGAACGATCGTAGGTTCGGACAACCAAATCGAAAATGTGTCCGATGGGCTCGTTGACCGGCTTCATCGCACACTTTCTACATGACACCCCTGCACTGCCTGGTCGCTTTCGAATCCCCGGTGTAAACTGATCCTGCCATACAAGCCTTCCGGTAATAGGATTGACCGCTCGCACAGAAAAGAAGGATTGGAACGACTGGGTAACGCGATCTGCGACGGGCACTGCGGAAAAAGGCCGCGGAATTATCATCGCCTTCGCTTGGGCCGCCCCCCCTTCACCTACTTTGAGCAGATTTAACTGTCCCTCCCACAGAAACCGTCCCGTTTCCGCGTCATACACTCTCAGCATAAACTTAGACTTTCCCTGAGTGTCGATACCGATTCCTCCGGCGAACACGCGTCCTCTGTTGCCATCATATTCGGCGGCGCCCTCTTCCTTGACACTCACGTCGAATGAATCCTCCGAGAGAATGGCTCCTGACGGAACGTCATACGTTCGAACCGTTATGAGCGACGATCCAGCGGCCTGAAAACCGAACCCCGCCGCCAACACCGGCGCATGGTCTTCCGGCCGATGCGCCACTGGCTCAACGGCCGACTCATGCATCATGCCCCTTCCCGTTGAATAAGGAGCTGCCAAGGCAAGCCCTGACATAAAGCTCCCCACTACCATCGCCCGCAACATCAGGGATAACGATCGCCTGGCGACCTTATTGCCCAGCGGGACCAATCTGGCGGGCGACAGGGGTTCGGCGACTTGATATGGAACTGATTCTATATATGTGTGTACAGCCACGCTGTGCCTCCCAGATGAGAAGCGGATTGTCACGTGAACACAGCCCCAGGGTAAATGACTCGACTGACCTGGTTGTCCCCTCAAAGGGTGGGCAAGCAACGTGTCGTAGTATCACGAATCCTCGGCAGTGGCCGAAGGATTAAGGAAGCTTGCGGCAGCCGAACGCCAAGGTTATAGTGCCGCTATGCCCCACGCGCGTCCGGTCGTCGTCCTTTTTATTGCCCTCATTATGCTGGAGTGTGTCCTTTTCGGAGTTGAAATGGGCTCCCCTCTATCAACCATCAAAGAAGGTGTCTTACTAGGATTTTTATTTGGAGTGCCCACGCTGCTGCTAGGCGGGCTGATCCTGATCCATCAACCATGGACGGTGATGGGGGCAGTCATATACAGCACGATCGCTCTCGCTCTTGACCTCGCAACAATCGTTCAGGAAACCAGCCAACCCTCCCCGCGCATGATCGTCCTCATGCTCATTTTAGGAAGCAGCCTGCTCAACTTCCTTATTATGACCATTGGAGGACGTTTTCTGCTCATTTTCCAACCTGGCGAACGGCCTCCGGGAGACCCCCGTCCTAAGCTTCAATTCCCTTCTTCATCATAGTCGGCCCCGTTATATACCGAAGGCCTCAAAGACATTCATCCGCCTTCCTACGCTTGCACAAATCCGCGTGTGTTTACCTCAATGGCACGTGCCAGCCTACGAGGAACCATCATCCAACTCTCGTGACTGTACAAAGGTTAGGCTCGAGTTCGATCACGAGATCCTACGCGATCGATCGGCGGATGGAACGGAATGGAAAGATCAACAACAGGATTGGAGGGAGACGTCACGAGGAACTTGTATCTTTTCTGATACGAGAGAATTAGGTCTTGAAGAGATTTTGGCACCAACGCACGGCGGCAAAAACATCCTCGTAGCGTTCAAAATCAACCGTCTTAAGGAAAGTAATGGCGACATAGTCGTCGTTCATCTCCGTCTGCTCAGCAAATCCGGCCTTCAGAAGAGCAGGCCGTTTTTTGGACACTGCAGGTCCCAGAAAATACTTGGCCTGTTTGGCCACTTCATCGGTCCCCAAATCTTCGGTCGTGCCGTCACACATCAAACTCTTTACATCGTCCATGGCAATTCCATGCTGACAAAGGAATTGACCGTCCGACCTCAGTTCCAAGATCCATCCATCATCGCCCAAGTCAAGGACGAGAGCTCCGCCCGGTTCCAGTTCATAGAATTGGGGAATACTGCTGCGAAGTTTGGTACGAGCCGCCTCCCATGCTGGAAGAGCCATAGTACTCATGCGCGGGACCGTCTGGGTTGCGGATTTGGATCTTCGGCATCCAGGCGGGCGCGAAGACGTTCAAGCCGAGCGATATTCTCGGCCAGTTTCGGAAGCTCGTATTTACGATCCATCCGCACAACTTGTTCCAGCAATTCAACAGCGAGGTGTAACTGGCCCAGATCTTCATAACACTGAGCCAACACGTACCGAGCCCCACCGGTCCTGAGTTCGTCCCCACTTCGTTCGGCAATTGATTGACTTGTTTGGCAACAGGCAATCGCGTCTTCGTATCGCTTTTGAATCACAAAGGTCCGACCCATCATTCGCCAGGCATCGGCGACGCCACCTTGATTGTTGAGGCGACGCATCAGGACCAGCGACTGCTCGTAATATCGAAGTGCGTCATCGCATTGCCCCGTTTCCCGAGCTACCAAGCCGAGATCGGAAAACAGCACGGCCTTGCCAAGTTCATCGTGGACGCGACTCATAATATCGAGTGCTTCGAGATAATACGCCCTGGCACGATCCCATTCCCCGGCGTCCGCGCGGAGATTCCCCAGATTGGCCAAGGTTGTCCCAATGCCTTTGTCATCTCCCAAAACTTTTTGTAATTCCAGTACTTCTTGATAGTAACTCTGCGCCGAGTCCCGGCGTCCACTGACCGCGCAAATATTGCCGAGGTTCCCCAATGTGGCACTCAACGCCCGGTGATCGCCCGTCAGACGATCACACTCCAACGCTTTTGCATAACAGGCGTAGGCATCCGTGTAATGCCCTCGAGCAAAATGCTCGTTGCCCTGCCGATTCAGTTCTTCCGAAAGTCCGTTTCGAAGCGCCATAATCTTTTATACCTGGAGCGCCTGCTCCACCGCCTGTTTGGCCCCGAATATGATGCTAGTCCCATCACCCACAAGAATCGAGTCGAAGTTATATTTCAACAACCGCCGGAGCCCGTCCTTAGCCTTCGCCAAATCTCCATACCGATCAGAGGCCAGGAGGCTCAATGTCCCGGTTGGTTTCCCGATCAAAGCATCCCCGACAATCAGCACGCCTTTCCCCTGCTGAATATAGAGGGCTGATTCCCCCGGGGACTTCTGATCCTTCAGCTGAATCGCCCAGATGCCACCAGGCAAGAGCTCTCCGTCCTTATAGGTCTTCGAGGGCTTCACGTCCATCTGTGACGCATCGGCCTCGGGCACCTGCAATTGACAACGAAATTCCTCCTGACAGGTGGCCGCCTCTCGTAAATGGTCACGGTTTGTCACAATAATATAATCTAGCGCCCCCTGGCGCCGAATCAGGGTGCTTGCTTCGGCCGGCATCGGAGGAGGATCGATGACAATCTTATGCTCTCCTACCGTAAGAAAAAGCCCATTAAAATCGAGCTGTTTCTCTTCGGAGAACCAGGACCACTGCCAAATCCCGGGAAGTAATTGTTTCACGCGCCTCGCCTCATTCTGCAGAATTTACAAAGTTGAAATCGCGTCATGCAGAGTCTTCGTCATCTTCGCACGGATGCCGGCCTCTGTCGGAAGATCAATGATATCGTCCTCCGACACGGTGACAAACTTCCGATTCGGACCTTTGGTCAAGGAAATGAGGAACATGCTGTTGGTTGGCTTCGTCGGAATTACCACCTCAACACCTTGGTCGATGTCCTTGATCACTTCGAGAAACTTCAATTTACCTTCTTCCCATTCGTCCATGATTTTCTTTTCCTCTGCTACATGGCACCTGCACCGGGTGCCGCGGCCGCCAGTAATTTTTCCACTTCTTGAATGATGACCTCGGCACCGGCCAGTTCCATATTGCCCACCCGTTGCCATCTGATCACGCCACGCTGATCGATCACATACACGTTGGGAATGAATTTACCGCCGCCATAGAGTTTGTCCGTGATCTTGTTCGGATCGAGGAGATACGGATACGTGACTTTCACAGGAAACGCGCTCAGAAATTCACCCACGTCTCGCTTGGAATTTCCCGATGAATTGATGCCCACGACAGCAACATTCTTCCCGGCCACCACTTCGTAAACCTTTTGCAGATTGGTCCCTTGCATCATGCAGGGATCGCAAATATGAAAGAGGCCCAGGACGACCACCTTTCCTTTTAACTGGTCAAGAGAAACCGCATCCCCGGTGATTGAGGTGAGCGTAAAAGCCGGTGCGGGCTCTCCCACCTTAAAAAATCCTGCAGCAATGGCAAATTGAGCCGCCCATATGGGGAACAGTGCGAGTGCGATTATGATCAGGACCCGTTTCATCAGCGCCTCCTTCCGCACGGCAAGCCAGAGAAGAAAACCATATCCTCTGATTCACAGCATGATCAATCATGACCAACCATGCTGGCATCCTAGCACGCGAATTTTTTCAGGAGCAACCACTTAGGTTTGTCCAGGTTCCGGACGGCTCAGCTCGGCAGGAAGAGTGATCAGCGATTTTCAGGAACTCTGCAACCAACGCACAAGTATTTCGCGCATTCGGACGGAAAGAATCCACTTGGCTACCACTCGATGGAGCGGCCGGACACAAACCGCAAGAATACGAAGCTTTCGCTGAAACCGAAACCATGCCAATGAACGAGTAATGACATCTGCCTCGACCCGACATAGTGCCACGCCTAATTTCCATTGTTCCCACGAGGAATCTTTGATCGTCACATATAACGCATCTGCACAGTCCTCATCGATGCCCTGGCTGCGATGCCTAAGCAACTGCTTGGGCATCCTTCGCACTAGCACCGATATATCTACGTCTGCTTGGATTTCTTGAAGAACCGTGCGTGGCAGCACCGTGTCAAATAGACTCTGGGCCAGAGCTAACCCCAGTATGACCATCCTGCGACAACGCCATTCATTTGACTGAAACAGCACCCGACTCCAATCTAATGCGGGCCGCCTGCGCACGAGTTCGGCGACATCACAAATCCATTTCAGCTGTTCCCAGGCATGTTTGGATCCATGTACGCAAAGCAGAATCAGGAGATCCTCTGGACAAAGTCCCGGCACCGATTTGGTTGGCAGGCCAACGGGTTTCAGACGACTCCAGAATGCACTCCGGTCCAGACGGAATCCAAAGTGCCGGCGAGCCATCACCCATTGCAGGTCAACAGCAACAATGCCATTTCTTTTCTGGAAGAAATGATAGGGCTCACCGGCTTCGTCATCCGCCCCCGTATCCCGGCTGGTGAGTTGGTAACCCTGCGACCATAGGATCTTCCTCGCCTGAGGAATGGCCCCTTGCTCAACGATCAAATCGATGTCCGCACATTCGCGCAAACTGATGTCGCCATAGGCACTCTGAGCAAGTGTCACGCCTTTGAAAGGAATCGCCGTGATGCCCTTCGCAGCCAGCGCGTCAAGAAGCGTCACAAGTTCTTTGGCGAGTAACGTATTCAAGAGCGCATTGGCCTGATTGTGCCGACGATAGGCTTCATGAATTGCCGAAGGCACTGCCGTGGGACAGATCGTGGCGAGATTGCGATAGACCAACGGGGCTACCCCATGGGCCTTCGACATTTGCCACACTAAATCCCAATTAATACCATCACCCACTAGATCCGCGATTTCGACTCGTACAAACGCACTAACCATCGTACGCGCACAGAGTACGAGCAAACGTCCCTCGGGAGACATATGAAAGAGGCTCGGGGACGATGACTCCCTTGTACGCAGGCCTTTAGCCACGCGGTATGGTTTCCATCGAGCGCTCATGGGTCCTGACTGCTGTACCATCTCAGTTCTTTCTCCTGTCTAGTGTTTTTCCAACAGAGGAGTCACTAACCACGGGAGGTCCATGACGTCACGACCAAAGTGCAGTCGGTAGCAATCTGTTTGTTGAATCAGCCGCGCAAGCGCTTGAAATTCCTGACGAGCTATCTCCGGGTCGTACACGAGCAACGAGTGCGGCAGAATCAGTTCGAAGGCCACTTTTGTTGACAGCGGCTCAAGACAGCTGTGGGAAGAATCGACGACAGAAGGAAACAGAATCACGGCAGGCTCACAAGCGGCCCCGAGAGGGCCTGGATAGAGATCCTCAGCATAAAAGTAGCGTTTGGGCGTCCCTGTGTGGAGAATCGACGGTGGCGCTGTGCGTAATTCAGGGAAGAAAGAGACGGTTTGATCAGTGACATTAATCTTTAGCGGATACGGGAGAACCTCTACTCGGGCGCCGTTCAATCGGAAAAATGGATGGTCATCGGAGAGATAGCGATATCCGGACCTCAATAAGGAAAGAAAGGATGTAGTTTTTCCGCGCCCACTGAATCCTGGAATCAATACACCTTTCCCGTTGTGTTCCAAGGCCGTGGCATGAAAAGTATAGAGGCCGCGACGTTTCAGCAGTTCGGTCATCGCAAAATGCACGAAGCTCACACGAATATCCGGCGCCATAGACTCCGGTCGCACAAGGTACCCCTGTGCCGTATGGGATACCCCATCAATGACTACCAGCCCTTCCTCGTGAAAGTCCGCAATCAACAGTCCTTCATCCGAGTACATATCGCAAAGCCATGTCGTCTGCCGATTAGGCCCGATTGCGAGACCCGAACCGCTATAGAGCAACAGCGCCTTGCTTGACATCTGCATAGGGACATCCCGACGGTCGTCAACCCCGTCGAATTGTATCCGCATAGGGCAAGGTGAAATGACGTTGGATGAAAAATGGCGAAGTAATCTCTCAACGGAATCCAGCAACTCTGGAGAGTTGGTGGCAAACCTTACGTCTACGCTATGGACGGAGAGTAGAAGTTCACTCGTTGTCGACGTGATGGGCATTACCACCTCTTCATACAAGCCCATTCAGCGGGCATTGATCACCGAACGGCCCTAGAGCGAGCTGGCCGGTCTAGAGACCGGCCAGCCGCTGATCTATCGAGCCTTCAGGCTGCTATGCATTTCTCTGGTACACAACGCGGGACAACTGAATAGCCGTCACATCGCGCAACAATTCATGTTTCACAAGCTCAGGCTTCACGTATTCGAGCTTCGTCTTTTGTTCCATCTTGTGGACCTCCTGCTAAGGGTAGAAAGCGAAAGACACCATAGATTTTTTTTAAACCAAAATAGTTGAATTACGGGCTCCTTCTAGGACCTAGGTTGCGTGATGACACGAGACAGCTGAATAGCCGTCACATCGCGCAACAACTCGTGCTTCACGAGTTCCGGTTTCACGTACTCGTCTTTCTTCCGTTGCTCCATACTGACTCACCTCCTTTCGGTATGAAGTAACCCCTCCTCGCAAAACTGAACAATCAGATCAAGCAGGTCTGATTGAGCGTCCTGAGATGTCACATTGAATCTCTCGCAAATACTGGAACAAATAGCTGCAAGAGAAAGTGCCCCTGTGCACTGCTCCCACACCATAGATCCTACGGCATTCAAGCTGTAATACCGGCCCGTACTCAGATTGAGCAATACGCTCTCCCCATCCAAGGCCGTGCCATGGACATCCTTATTTTGTTTAGGAAATATCTGAGCTAGATCAACCTGACCCTCACTCAAAACAGGTGTCGTAGTGGCCATAAAAACACCTCCCGGTTCATCGTTAAACGCACGCCGACTATTGAGAAACGGCTATGAGGCACGTCACGTCGCCATAGGTTCGAAGACGGGTTATTAGGACGCTGCACGTAAGCAAAGGTAGCCTCGGGCAGTTGGTTTATCTATTCCTAGTGAGGCTGGTGAGCCCTCTCTTTGGAGGGGCAGAACGCCTTCACTATGAAAAGAATGGGCAGGGAAACAGCAAGAAGCCACTGCATCCAAGTACAGCGACCGATTTAGAGACTGTGAGATAGACTGCCGACGAAACCGAAATGCTTAGTACAGGCCTGTCGAATGAGAAATTGAAGACCACTGCAGGAACGATAGGACGATGAGACTTCGACGACTAATCGGAAGACACTACCGGCGGCGGGAAAATGAGGGTCACGGTGAACGCTTGCCAATAGGAAGAGGGTTCAAAGAATTCGTGCCCGTCCAATGTTAGCCAAGCATGTCCTTCCAGTTGCTGACATACCTTCATGACACCACAATTAAATTGAACGCGAAGTCCTGCACGGCGAGCAAAAAAGAACAGCGTCAGCGCGCGTGGAAAACAGTTGCCTTTGGGATTGTAGGGGAATAAGGCCAGCCAGCGATCCACGTAATACACCGTATCTCCCATGACCACCTGCCCCTCACCTCCAGACCCGGGTCGGCAAGCGAGCCAAGCGAGCAGGCGACGGAGACTCACGAATCGCAATGCCATCCGGACCCCTAGCACCACAAGCCCTGTGCCAACAATCACTCGATATTTTCGGACCCGCGACATGCCTCAGTCTAGCAAGGCGCGCAAGGAAGTCCAGACGATCCTATGAAGTAGCGAAAGGTCCGTGGTTAGCGTGGAGTTTCGAAAAGTCCGAGCTGGAGTTCTTCCGCTCGAGTGAAAGAAATGGGGTATTGTTCAGTGAAACAGGCATCGCAATATTGGCCGGGAGTACCGGGCGCAGCCTTGAGCATGCCGTCGAGACTCAAATAGACGAGACTATCAGCGGTAATATATTTACGAATTTCGTCGGTGGTATGACTGGAGGCGATCAGCTCTTTCTTCGTGGGCGTATCAATGCCATAGAAACAGGGCGACACGATCGGAGGAGAACTAATCCGCATGTGCACTTCTTTAGCACCGGCGTGACGTAACATTTTGACAATTTTTCGACTGGTAGTCCCTCGCACCAACGAGTCATCCACCACGACGACACGTTTTCCCTCAAGTACTTCAGGAACGGCATTGAGCTTGACCTTGACCCCGAAATGACGAATTGATTGCTCAGGTTCAATGAACGTCCGGCCCACATAGTGATTCCGGATGAGCCCGCTTTCAAACGGAATCCCAGCCCCCTCGGAATAACCCAAAGCCGCTGGCACCCCCGAATCCGGCACGGGAATCACGATATCCGCTTCCACGCCAGATTCCTTCGCTAACTGCCGGCCAAACGCCTTTCGGATCGAGTAGACCGCACCTCCGCCAAAAATACGGCTGTCGGGACGCGCAAAATATACATATTCGAACACACACATTGCGGGCTGAGTCGGTGCAAAGGGCTTATAACTGGTCACGCCCCGATGATCCAGGACGACCAGCTCCCCAGGTTGGATTTCCCGCACATACTCAGCGTCGAGCAAATCGAACGCGCAACTTTCTGAGGCGACAATCCAGGCATCTCGAAAGCGTCCCAGACAAAGCGGACGGAATCCATGCGGATCGCGGGCCGCAATGACTCCCTGATCGGTCATGAGCACAACCGAAAATGCACCACGAACCTGGGTAAGCGAATCAATCACTCGATCAAGAAGTGTATCCGCTCGAGAATGGGCAATCAGATGAATAATGACTTCTGTATCGGAAGTAGACTGAAAAATGGCACCATAGGCCTCCAATTCGCTGCGAAGCATGGTGGCATTGATGAGGTTTCCATTATGGGCCACAGCGAGGTTCCCGAACGCAAAGTTGACGCTCAAAGGCTGCACATTTTTAAGGCCAGCGCCGCCCGCTGTCGAATAACGATTATGTCCAATGGCCATGGCGCCGGGAAGCCGTGCTAAAGCCTGCTGCGAAAAAATATCCGCAACATGGCCTTGGCCCTTCTCGACATAAAACTGCTCACCATCGTTAGACACAATGCCGGATGCTTCCTGTCCGCGATGCTGCAGTGCATAGAGACCGAGGTAGGCGAGGTTCGCGGCCTCTTTATGGCCGTAAATGCCGAAAACGGCACACTCGTCGTGAAATGTGTCAGAAGAAATGAGTGGTAATTCTTTGGCCATGACGCCTGCGCTCTAGTCCTGACCCAGTGCTCGTGGAATCGCCAAGGCCCAATGCTCATGCACAGTTGTCACGTCGAGATCGATCGTGCACCCCGCTGCCCGTTGATCGCCATCCACTCGGATCACCAACCGACTGCCTCCCACCGTGCCGATGCGGGATGCACGCACGCCGGCATTCATAGCAACTCCCAAAACCTTCTCCACCTGTTCTTGCTTTACCGACAGGACTATGCGCGATTGACTTTCTCCGAAGAGCAACGCATCGCGACGCAAACCATCAAGCGGCAATTGTACCACAGCGCCGACTCGCCCATCGGTCCCCGACACGCAACACTCCGCCAGGGCCACGGCCAATCCACCATCGGAGCAATCGTGGGCAGATTGAACCAACCCTTCACGAATCAACCGAATCGTACAGGCCTGCACCGCGTGCTCGTCCTCAAGATTCAACAACGGCGGCGACCCTTGTTCGCGATGGTGTAATACTTTTAGATACTCCGTTCCACCGAGATCCTCTCGCGTTCGGCCAAGCAGAACGATGACGTCGCCGGCCTGCTTAAACCACTGCGTGGCCGTGCGATCAGCCTCCTCAATCAATCCCACCATTCCGATCATCGGCGTAGGATAGATCGACAGGTCGTTCGTCTCATTGTACAAACTTACGTTGCCACTCACGATGGGCACGTTCAATGCCTCGCACGCATCCTTGAGCCCTTCAATCGCAAGTACGAACTGCCACATGACCTCGGGCCGCTGCGGATTGCCGAAATTTAAACAGTCGGTGACGCCGATTGGTTCCGCGCCGGAGCAGGCGAGATTGCGCGCACATTCTGCAATGGCAATCTTGGCGCCTTCGTAGGGATTCAGCAGACAATACCGTCCATTACAATCGACCGACAACGCCAGGGCCTTGTTGGTGCCCTTCACCCGCAGCACGGCTGCATCCGATCCCGGCCGCACCATCGTATTCGTCCGCACCATATGGTCATACTGCTCGTAGACCCAACGCTTACTGGCAATGGTCGGCGAATCCAGGAGTGCGAGCAAGGCGGCATTAGCGTCTTTGACGTCCGGCAGGGTGTCGTGATTCAGCGCCTGCAGCATCTCTTGATAGGCGGGCGGCGAGCTGGGCCGATCATATCGCGGGCCGTCCTCAGCCAGAGCCTTGGCTGGAATCTCCGCCACAATGTGACCGTTTTCCTTGAGGACAACCTTGCCGGTATCCGTCACCCGCCCGATGACCGCGACATCCAAATCCCATTTGCGGCAAATCTTGATGACTTCGTCCTCACGGCCGGCTTTCGCGACCATCAGCATGCGCTCCTGCGACTCAGATAGCATGATCTCGTACGGCGTCATGCCCGGCTCGCGACGGGGGACATCCGCCAACTCCAGTTCCACGCCGGTCCCTTCCCGCGAAGCCATTTCACAAGCCGAACTCGTCAAACCCGCCGCGCCCATATCTTGAATGCCCACCAGACAATCGCCGGACATCAATTCCAAACAGGCCTCGAGCAGAAGTTTTTCCGTGAACGGATCACCGACTTGAACAGTTGGACGCTTCTGAGCCGCTTCTTCATCGAACGAATCTGAGGCCATCGTCGCGCCGTGAATGCCGTCCCGGCCTGTCTTTGACCCGAAGTAGATCACCGGATTCCCGACCCCTGCCGCTTTGCCCAGAAAAATCTTGTCCTTCTTGGCAATTCCGAGGCAGAACACATTGACCAAAGGATTGAGCGCGTAGATGTCGTTGAAGACGATCTCACCGCCGACCGTCGGCACCCCCATGCAATTGCCGTAACCGGCGATGCCCGACACGACACCCTTCAGGAGATGCCGGGTATTCGCATTGTCCAGGCCGCCGAATCGCAACGAGTTCAACAGCGCGATGGGCCGCGCTCCCATCGTGAAGATGTCACGAAGAATTCCGCCGACCCCTGTGGCCGCGCCCTGGTATGGTTCTATGAAGGAGGGATGGTTGTGTGACTCCATCTTGAACACCGCGCACAGGCCATCGCCGATGTCCACGACTCCGGCGTTCTCGCCGGGCCCCTGGACGACTCGCGGACCCGTCGTCGGTAGTTTTTTCAGATGGATGCGGGAGCTCTTGTAGGAGCAATGTTCACTCCACATGGCAGAAAACATGCCCAGTTCAGTCCAGGTCGGCTCCCGACCCAGAATTTCCAGAATCTTCTTGTATTCATCCTCGCTCAGCTTGTGCTGCTCAAGGAGCGCTTGGGTAATGACCAGTGATTTCATGCGTTGCACATTCTCTATCGTGGATGAGTACCGACACAACCGGCACTTCCGTTCACTCGCACCGCCCTCACACGCCGACGAGTCTGGATTGCTGTTCCGACTTGCCGAATGCGCTCAACATGGACAGGAAGATCAACCGGCCGTCTTGATTGCCCAGCACCGCTTCCGCACTGCGTTCGGGATGCGGCATCATCCCCAACACATTCCCGTCGGCGTTCATGATCCCTGCGATATTGTCCAACGAGCCGTTAGGATTCGCTCCAGGAGTCACCTTGCCGTCCGCCGTACAATACCGGAAGATCACCTGGGCATTGGCCTTGACGCCGGCGAGCGTAACTGGATCGGTGTAATAATTGCCGTCCGCATGCGCGATAGGAATCTTCAGCACCTGGCCGGACTCGCAACGATTCGTAAACCGAGTCGCGGCATTCTCTACCTTCACATACACATCTTTGCAGATGAAATTCAGTGAGGTGTTTCTCAACATCACGCCGGGTAACAGGCCTGCTTCCAAAAGGATTTGGAAGCCGTTGCAAATGCCGATCACCAGCCCACCCACACGCGCGAACTCTTTTACTGCGCCCATGACCGGGGAAAATCTGGCAATGGCGCCCGTCCGCAGATAGTCTCCATAGGAAAAACCTCCCGGCAGAACCACGGCATCCAACCCTGCCGGCAAGGTGTCCTTATGCCAAATCATCTTCACGGACTGCCCCAGCACATCCTTGAAGATATATTCGCAGTCGTGATCGCAATTGCTGCCGGGAAACACCACCACACCGATATTCATAATTTTAACGCGCTTAGAGCCGCGGCCACATGTCATACGACACGAGACCGGAAGGAGGTCTCGGCGTCTGCCAACAGCTAGAGGCTGACAAGCTCCCTGCTCCTATCCGAGTTCGTATCGATATTCTTCAATGACCGTATTCGCCAGCAACTTTTCACACATCTGCTTCACCTGGGCGTCCGCTTTGGCGGGGTCCGGTTCGTTCACGTCGACTTCCATATACTTGCCGACCCGCACGTTTCCCGCGTTCTTAAACCCCAAAGAGTCCAGCGCATGTTCGATCGCTTTTCCCTGAGGGTCGAGAATTCCCTGCTTCAGCGTCACATGAATCTTGGCTTTCATTGTGCTTTTCCCACTTCCTGCTGTGCTTTGCCGACCCTCTGCACGTACCTTCTGATCCAAAAGATCACGCCGATGGTCCCGAGCCCTGCCAGCGACATCAGGACAAACGCCCAGCGCCAGGGCGATTCCTTGAGGTGATAGGCCATCATTGCGACTGTAGCCGCCCACACTAGAATCGCCGCCACCAAACCATAGTTCAGAAACAATTGGAGAAACCGGTTCATGCCGATCCTATCCGCACACCCGCGCCAATACCTCTTGATAGGCCTCTTCGATTTTGCCCAGATCTTTCCGAAATCGGTCTTTGTCCATCGATTCTTTTGTTGCCTGATCCCAGAACCGGCAGGTATCGGGAGAAATCTCGTCGGCGAGAATCAGTCGATTGTGAAAGACGCCGAACTCCAGCTTAAAATCCACCAACACCATACGTCGCTGCTTGAAGAAGGGTAACAAGACCGCATTGATCTTGTGGCCTAATTCGCGCATCTCACGCAGCACCGCCGGGGTGGCGACGTTCAACAAGCGCAAATGATCGTCATTCACCAGCGGATCGCCCAGTGCATCGTCTTTGTAATAGAATTCGATGATGGCCGGCTCGATGGCGGCTCCTTCAGAGAGGCCCAATCGCTTGGCGAGACTTCCCGCCACCACGTTCCGGACCACGACTTCCACCGGCACAATCGTCACCTTCTTGGTGAGCATCTCGCGGTCGCTGACGCGCTCGATGAAGTGTGTCGAAATGCCCTGCTGCTCCAGAAGTTGGAACAGCCGCTCCGACACCTTATTGTTGACCACCCCCTTGTCGACAATGGTCCCGCGCTTTTGCGCATTAAAGGCGGTCGCGTCGTCCTTGAAATACTGCAACACCTGATCAGGCCGTTCAGTCGTGAAAATCTTCTTGGCCTTGCCCTCGTAAAGCATCGTGCCTGCCGGTTCGCCAGCCATCCTCAATCCTCCAACTACCGTGCGAACAATTCCAGAATGTCGTCCAGCGGTCTGATGGTTCCGAGCAACGTGGGATGCCCGAATCGCCGATCGTGGCGGTATTCCTTCACCTGTTCGAGTGCACGGATCAAACCGTGAAAGTCCTCCAGCTTGTCCGTCTCGAAATAGGTGATGAAGTCAAAGTCATCCAAGCCGCTGGAATGATAGAGCTTCCGTTTCACCGTATTGACATAGGGCAGTGCCGCCTGCGTGTGCTCCTGCATGAGCGTGGCGCGGGTGTCCTGATCCAGAGCCCACCATTCGGCATCTTTTCTAATCGGAATGACGATAGCATAGGACTTCATTCCGGCGTCAGTCGTCGACGACTGCAACTCTTTCTTCATCTGCTCGGGAAACCCGGGGACGTAGGCTACCTGCCTCGTCAGACCATGCAGGTAACTGGTGGCCACAAGATGGCGTCCCAAACGAGTGCCCAACAAAGAGGTGAGAAACTGCTGCGTATCAGACAAGGCATGCGCATGGATCCGGAACATCAAGTCGGCATGGTCCGAAAGTCCGCGGAGGAGATACGACTCGATCAGGACCTTGTGCGAGAATTGCTCGACCAGTCCCTTGACCTCAGACACGGCGATGACACGAGCTTCACCATTCAGATCCCACCAGTCATGATCCATTTGAAACGCGGCGAAGGTGCCGAAGACACCGGGCTGAGTCAGCAGGGCATCCCGATCGTTTGCCATGGCCGGCAAGACCGCCGCTCCCAACAACAACGCAACCATCAGCACCATTCTCATCATTGACTCGGCCATCAGGCACGCCTCCTTCGGCGTCGTTTCGCCGGAATTGCACGGGCGCCGAAGACCCGGCGGAACACCTGATCGAGATGCCGCAGATAATACATGGGATCAAAACAGGCCGTAATCTCACCCGGCTTTAAGTGAGTGGTGATGAACGGATCTCGAGTGACGAGTTCCTGAAATCCAACCTCGCCTTTCCATGCAGTCATGGCATTGCGCTGGACAGCCTCATAGGACTCCTTGCGCTGAGCGCCCTTATCGATCAACGCCAGGAGCAACCGCTGCGAATAGACCAGCCCCCCGGTTAAATCCAAATTTCGTTGCATCCGCTCGGGATACACCACCAGGTTCCTGATCAGGTCCGTCACGCGCGCCAACATGTAATCGACCAGGATGGTGCTGTCGGGCATGATCACCCGCTCTACAGACGAATGGCTGATATCCCGTTCATGCCAGAGGGCGACGTTTTCCAGCGCCGCCAGGCTGTTGCCACGGACGAGACGCGCAAGACCGCAGAGATTTTCCGAGGCAATCGGATTGCGCTTATGCGGCATTGCCGAAGAACCCTTCTGTCCCTCGGAAAAGTATTCTTCCGCCTCGAGCACTTCAGTCCGTTGCAGGTGGCGGATTTCCGTGGCGATCTTTTCAATGGTGGCGGCCAGCAACGCCAAGGCGGAGGCGTAGGCCGCATGCCGGTCGCGTTGCACGATCTGGTTCGAAACGGGATCCGAGGCCAGCCCCATCTTGGCACACACATATTCTTCGATTTCCGGCCCCTGATGCGCGAAGGTGCCCATGGCCCCGGAGAGTTTCCCGACCGCAATGTCTTTCCTCGCCGCTTCGAGGCGCGTCCGGTGGCGGCAGGCCTCCTCATACCAAATCGCCAACTTGAAGCCGAACGAGACGGGCTCACCGTGAATGCCGTGCGACCGGCCCACCATGACCGTATGTCGATGCTCTAACGCGCGCTTTTTCAGGACTGCGATCAGCTCGTCAAGGTCTTCCAGTATAAGGTCGAGCGCCTCGGTCATCTGCACCGCGAGCGACGTATCGACGATATCCGACGAGGTAAGTCCCATGTGAAGAAACCGATGCTCAGGCCCGACGGACGCCATGAGCGATTCGAGAAACGCGATCACATCATGTTTTGTCACCTTCTCGATTTCAGCGATACGGGCCACGTCGATCGTGGCTTTTTTCCGAATCTTGGCGCTAATGCCGCGCGGAATCTGCCCGGCCCGCTCAAACGCCGCGCAGGCCTGCAGCTCGACTTCCAACCAAATCTCGTACTTATGTGTCAGATCCCAGATGGCCGCCATGCGCGGCCTGGTGTAACGGTCGATCATATTTCCTCGTACTGAGAGCCTAAGGCCGATGGCTTACGGCGTGTAGCTCGTAACAATGGTCGCCTGAAGACGATACCTGAGCATTGTTGCTTCGGCAATTTGCCAGACGCCACCCGCCCTATGCCCCTATTCTTGAGCCCCGACAACCGGCAATTCCGGAAAGGCGCGCTTCCGTTCCAAACGGGTGTCCGACCCGAGCACCTTGTCCAGGATTCCATTCACGAACTTGGAAGCTTCTTCATCGCCGAAACTTTTCGCCAGCTCGATTGCCTCATTCAGCGTCACCTTGGCCGGTACTTCGGGGGCGTACAGCAATTCAAAGCAACCCAGACGGAGAATATTGCGATCGATGATAGGCATGCGACCAACTTTCCAATTGGTTGCATAGGAACCGATTAACGCATCCAGTTCTTTCTTATGCTCTCTGACTCCGGCCACGAGTCGCTCTGCGAAAACTCGTAGCTCGTCTGTCAGCGGATACTGAATCCAAAAATCCTCCAGCCACGGCCCCGCCTGGCCATGGATATCATATTGAAAGAGAATCTGTACCGCCCGCTCACGGGCTTGATGTCGAGAGGCCATAGTACAACGCCGATCAGCGTTTCGACCTCGCGGCCGCTCGTCCGGATTTTCGTGAGGAGGCGGCCGGCGGTACGTCCTCGCTCTCTTCTTTCTTGAGTTGTCGCATCACGTTGACCATTTCAATGGCTGTTTTCGCAGCATCAGCCCCACGATTCAGCTTCGCCGGATCGGCGCGTTCAATTGCCTGCGCCACCGTGTCGGTCGTAAGGACACCGAAGATCACCGGGAGATTCGAATCCATCGAGGCCTGAAGAATACCCCGGCTCACTTCGGTACTGATGTATTCAAAATGAGGGGTGTCGCCGCGTATGACGGCGCCGAGACAGATCACCGCGTCGAATCGACCGGAGCGGGCCAATTGCCGGGCCACCAGAGGAATTTCAAACGCCCCGGGCACTCGCACCACCTCGATCGCCTCGTCGGACGCTCCGGCCTTGGTGAGCGCTTTGACACACTCGGTCAGCAGCCGGCTCGTGACGATCTTATTAAATTTGCTCGCCACGATACCGACAGTCAGACCTGTCGCGTCTTGGGAGCCCTTGCGAAGCTTCATGGAGTGAGATACCGATTCAGCCGACTCATGGATTGCGCGTGCGCCGAAGAAAGAGGGCGATCATACCTGGAAACGCCCTCAAATGGCTACACGTTTCAGGCGCGCCTGTTCCTACAGGAGCGCACCCGAGAGGAGGCGTGGCGGACGGGTTAGACCTTTTTCAACAGGTGGCCGAGCTTGGCTTTCTTGGTGCGGAGGTATTTTTCATTGTCGGCGCGTGGAGCAATTTCAATCGGCACGCGTTCGACCACTTTCAGCCCGTACCCTTCTATTCCGACAATCTTACGCGGGTTGTTGGTGATCAAACGGATTTTGTGCAACCCGAGCTGGACTAGGATCTGCGCGCCGACGCCATAGTCGCGCAAATCAGCTTTGAAGCCGAGTTGAAGATTCGCTTCAACCGTATCGCTGCCGGAATCCTGGAGGCCATAGGCTCTGATCTTGTTCAGCAGGCCGATTCCCCGTCCCTCCTGATTGAGATAAAGCAATACTCCGCGGCCGTCCTTCTGGATGATCTCCATAGCCCGATGAAGTTGCTCACGACAGTCGCACCGCAACGACCCCAGCACATCCGCCGTCAAGCAACCGGAATGGACCCGAACCAGCATGGGAGTTTCGGCGTCGACCTGTCCCTTCACCAATGCGATATGCGTCGCTCCGTCGATGTCGTTCTCGAAGGCAATCGCCTCAAAATCCCCGAAGGTCGTGGGCAAAAACGCGCTCGCCGCCCGTCGCACAAAGGTTTCGCGATGCATCCGGTGCTCGATCAAGGCTTTGATCGTCACCATTTTCAGTTTGTGGCGCTTGGCGAACTTGGTCAACTCAGCCACGCGCGCCATCGTCCCGTCCTCATTCATAATTTCGCAAATGACGCCGGCTGGATAAAGTCCGGCTAATCGCGCAAGGTCCACGGACCCTTCCGTCTGCCCCGCGCGCCGCAAGACGCCGCCGACTTGTGACTTCAGAGGAAAAATATGACCGGGACGCGCCAGGTCGGCCGGAGAACAACGGGGATCGATGGCGACATGAATCGTTGTGGCGCGATCGGCCGCTGAAATGCCGGTCGTGATGCCTTTGCGGGCGTCAATCGAAACCGTGAAGGCGGTGCCAAACGTGGCCGTATTTTCCGCGGCCTGCGGCGCCAGTTGCAACTCCTCTACCCGCTCCGGCGTCAGGGCCAAGCAGATCAACCCACGCGCATGTTTGGCCATGAAATTGACCGCCTGCGGGGTCACCTTGCTGGCCGCCATCACGAGATCACCTTCGTTCTCGCGGTCTTCATCATCGACGAGGATGATGAACTTCCCTTTCTTGATGTCCCGAATCGCCTCTTCAATCGAATTAAACGGTGTCGCCATAGTCCCTCAACTGTACAGGCCGGCCTGCGTGGGTGCCCAGCTAACTCTTTTCAAACCATACCTGTCAACGAGAAAAACCTTCGACATTCGGGGTCTGCACGACGGCTCTGGGGCGCCACCGCAGAGCGGAGCTCACGGTCATCGCGGCGGCGGCGCTCACCAGCGCCAATCCCAGAAACCCCGGCACGAACGTCCCCGTCCCTTCCCGTAGCATGCCAAACCCGATCGGCACAAAAAATCCGCCGATCCCCCCCGCGGCGCCCACCAGACCAGACGCCAGACCAATGTTCTCTGGAAACCACTCAGAGACGATTTGAAAGATCACGCCGTTGCCGAATCCCATGACAGCAATCATCACTATCAGCAGGCTCGCGAGCCAGGGCAGTGCGGGAAGCGTCCCCGCTACTGCCGTCACCAGAGCCAGCACGATAAACACCATCGCCAACACCGGCAGACCTCCCCAGCGATCGGCCACATACCCACCAACAGGGCGGATCACGCTGCCGGTCAATCCGCAGAGCGCGGCAATAGCGCCGCCGACGATCGGGGCGCTGCCATACTGATCGTGCAGCAGTACCGGAAGAAAGCTCGTCAGACCGACAAATCCGCCGAACGTAATGCCATAGACGAGGCAGAGCCAATAGACGGACGGCACGTGCACCATAGTCCAGGCCTGCTGCCACCAGGCGCCTCCTGCGAGGGAATGAACCTGAGCCTCTTCCCGCACTCCACGGGAGAACAGGCCTATGGCCACTAAAATCGGCACCGCCATGATCCCACAGGCCCCATGCCATCCCAGCGGTCCCTCCCATCGCGGCGCCAGCAATAGGACCAACACGGTTCCGATATTGCCGGAGGCGACCAACCCCAGCACTAACCCTTGATGGGCGGCAGGATAGGCTCGACTGGCCACCGGCATAGCCACCGCAAAACTCGCCCCGCCAGCTCCCAGGAGCAACGCAATTCCCAGCAGCTCTACGTACTCTGTTCCACTGAAAGCAGCCCAGAGGATCGCAATCAGTTGCAGGCACAACACCACGAGACCGGTCCGTTTGGCTCCATACCAATCGCAGGCCCAGCCGGCCACAATACGCAGCAGCGCGCCACTCAGCAGCGGGAGCGCGACCATGACACTCTGTTGCGTCGCCGTCAGGTTGAGGTCCTCGCCGATCGCTACGGCCAACGCCCCGAAGAGGAGCCACACCATGAAACTTACGGTGAGATGCAGCCAGGCGCCTGCCAGGGTCGGCCAATGCCCGCTCTGCAAGGCCATTCCCAATGTCTTGAAATTCCCCAATGATTTCATCCTGCGCTACCTGATCTCTTGCCATGCGATTGGTTCTTCATCGTCACCCTCGCACTATACGAGGCGCGATTTCAGAGACGCAAGGGAGGCAGGAGGGGGTCGGCCCGGCATTGTTACCCGACACTCGACATCTGGTATAGTCAGCTCCTGTTCCAATGGATTCGACTGGCATGAGACAGCGTAAGCCAAAACACGATTCCCAGTCAGATGCGGCCATGGACGAGGAAGCCGCCCTCGAACCGGAAGCTCTGGAGCCGACAGATGATGAGGTGTCGGAAGAACATGAGGCGGCCGCTCCGCAACCGTCCCAGGAGCCAGAGTCCGCTCCGTTAAGCACGTCACTGGTCCCTGTCACGACCCTCCAGCAATACCTGACGGAACTTCGCCGCTACCCCTATCTGAGCAAGGAAGAGGAGTTACGCCTCTTCGAGGAGTATCAGCTGCGGGGGAGCCGTGATGCGGCGATGAAACTCATTCTTGCCAATCTGCGCGTCTCCGTCTCGATCGCTTCCGAATATCTGCACACCGGCGCCGACCACATGGACCTGATCCAGGAAGGCAACGTCGGGCTCCTTCAGGCCATCAAGAAATTCGATCCGACCAAGAACGTGCGCTTTTATGCCTACGCGGCCTGGTGGTCCAGGGCATACATTCTCCGCTACCTATTGAACACCTATCGGCTGATCAAGGTCGGTACGACGCAAGATCAACGCAAGCTCTTCTACAATCTCAAGAAGGAAAAGGCCAAGCTCGAACGCGAAGGCTTCGCGCCCGACAGTAAGCTGTTGGCTGATCGCCTCAACGTACGCGAACGCGATGTCATCGAGATGGATCAGCGGCTGGGCAGTTGGGAATTGTCGCTTGATCAGCCTATCGGCCAGGAAAATGATGGCACGCTGATGGACGTCCTGCCTGCGCACGAACAGCCGGCAGATGAAAAACTGGCCGACACGCAGCTGAAGGCGCTCTTTCGACGCAAGCTCGCGGAGTTCACGAAGACGCTCGACGAGCGCGAGGAGGACATTCTGCGCAACCGAATCCTGTCCGAAACGCCCTTGACGCTGGAAGACATGGGCGCAAAGTATGGCATCACCAAGGAACGCACCAGGCAATTGGAGGCGCGCATCATCTCGCGGCTCCGCGATTTCATCAAGAAGGATGTGAAGGACTTTGACCGTCTTCGGATGTAAGGTGAACCCTTGCGTCGGAATCGCCCTGTCAGTGCTGGTGCTGGCGACCCTCGTCGTCGAATCCGCCTGTGCAGCTCTTCCCCACGCCGCGTCGCTCATCACCGAGGAAAATGCCCGGCCCGGCCAATCCGACTGGGTCCTGACCGATCCTGCCGACCATGAAGTCGAAGGCTATGCCTCGGCTACCAGCATCCAACGCGGCGAGGCTCTTCGCTTGTACATTCACAGCACCGATCCAACGGTGACGGTCGCCATCTACCGCATGGGTTGGTATGGCGGGACAGGGGCCCGATTGATGCGGGGGGGGATTACTCTGCCGGGCATTCGACAGCGCATGCCGACTCCCGATCCTGTCACCGGCCTCATCGAATGCCAATGGCAGGTCTCGTACACCCTGACCACGGAATCACACGACACGAGCAACTGGCTGAGCGGGATATATCTCGTGAAATTAACCGGCTCGGCCAGCGGGAAACAGAGCTATATCATCTTTGTAATCAGAGAAGACGATCGGCCGTCGGATTTTCTCTTCCAGTCCAGCGTGACAACCTTTCAGGCCTACAACAATTGGGGTGGGAAATCGACCTATCCGTCCAACAGCCGGGATGAGCTATGGGCGCGAAAGGTCTCCTTCAACCGTCCGTATGCCCGTAGTCAGCACCCCCATGGCGAGAGCGGCACCGGGGCGGGAGAATTCCTGACCGCCATGTCGATCCATCCAACCCGTACGCTCTCCACAGCCGGCTGGGAATACAACATGGTGCGTTGGCTGGAACGAAACGGCTACGACGTAACCTATAGTACCGACATCGATACCCATACTCAGGCGGAATTCTGGAAAGGCCACAGAGCTTGGCTGTCCGTCGGTCATGACGAATACTGGTCGCACGAGATGCGACGCCATGTCGAGGCCGCTCGCGATCACGGTGTCGGGCTGGGTTTCTTTTCTGCCAATACCTGCTATTGGCAAATCAGGTTCGAGCCCAGCCTACTCACGGGAGAACCGAACCGCACCATGGTGAGTTATAAGGAGGTGGCTCGCCAGGAAGATCCCCTGGCCCTGGATGGCGATCCTTCGAATGATCACCTGATCACCGTGCAATGGCGGGAACTGCCCGTCAATCGTCCCGAACATCACCTACTGGGCGTCATGTACGGGACCGTGCCGGTCGATGGAGACGTACTCATTGCGCAACCCGCGCATCCACTGTTCGACGGGGTGGACTTGCCCCCCGACCATCGTCTTCCCGGCCTGCTGGGATACGAAATCGACCAAGCGTTTCCCGACGGGCCAGCCGGCTTAGTCGTTCTGGCTCATTCTCCCTACCCGAGGGATGGACAGGTGCTGTATGGCGACATGACCTTCTACCAGGCTCCGAGCGGCGCTCGCGTATTCGCCGCGGGAACGATGCAATGGAGTTGGGGCCTCGACGACTATAGTGCTCCAGCCTTGCGGACCGCCCGATCCAGCGAGTCAGCGCAACGGATCACCGCCAACCTATTGAGATTGCTGGCCTCGCGTGCCCCAAGCGCGGCTCATCCATAAAACCTGGCGCTTTCTACGCTGCACATCGTACTGCGGCTCCGGTAAGCAGAACCTCGCGTTTCTAAGGCATGTACCGGCCAGATTCGGTGCGCAATTCGTAGAATCAACGACTTGCGCAGCACTTTCTCATTGCATCTCGCGGAAGAATAATTTTATAGTCCATCCATTGACTTGCCTCTTGCTAGCGCTATCTATGTC
>CAZKVY010000023.1:0-51389 GCA_964556305.1 uncultured Nitrospira sp.
CAGCCACCACGGCGGCAAACAGGGCGGAAGTCTCCGGGTGGTAGAAGAGCGACCGAAACGTCTGATGCACAATCGCCATATGCCGCTGCCGGTCCGCTAGAAACTCTGCCAACGCCCCCGCGCGCGACTCCGCGCTATATCCCATCCGAATCGCGCAACGTTGCAGCTCCTCATCGCTGTCCGGCAAGGCGTGCGTCTGCAAATCATGCATCATCTGCAACTTGTGCTCGACATCCCGTAAAAACCAATAGGCCTCCGTCAACTGCTGCTGGTCGTCATCATTCACGAAGCGATGTCGGCAGAATCGGTGAAGGGCTCCCACGGTCTTACGGTCCAGGATATCGGGCACGGCTCTCCCGATGAGCACCTGAATCGTCTGCACCAGGAATTCGATCTCCCGGATCCCTCCGGTCCCCAACTTCACATTCCGATGCTGGTGCCCACGTAGGGCGATCTTCTCGTCAATCATTTCTTTTACTGAACGCACATCGCGGATCACTGCCAACGCCCGCTCTCGCGTCAATGGCTGAGGATCCGGCTGAAACACGAACTGTTCCGCCATCTGCACGAATGCCTGTCCAAGCGCAGGTGAACCGGCTACCGGCCACGCCTTCAGCAATGCCAACCGTTCCCACACCTGTCCTCGCTGGGCATAGTACTTCGCATAGGCCTGCACCGAGCGCGCCAATTGCCCCACGCTTCCTTCCGCACGGAGCCGGAGATCCACGCGAAATACCGCGCCTTCGCGAGTCTGTTCAGCCAAGGCTTTCGTCAGGGACCGCGCGAGTATTTCAAAATATTCTTCATTGGACAGGGTCTCGAGGTTGGCCTGACGATGGCCTTTTCCCTTTCGGGTTTCACCATCTGCCGAAGCATACACATAGATCAGGTCGACGTCCGAACTGTAATTCAACTCATGCGCACCCAACTTGCCCATGCCGATCACGACGAATTCGGTTTCCACCCAAGTGCCGTCTGGTCGTTGATGCATCGGTGTCCCGTGTTGGGCCTTGAGATCCTTATCCACGATCTCGTAGGCGGCATGAATCAGAACCGAGGCGAGATCGGACAGCGATCCGACCGTCTCTTCAACGGTGGCCAGGCGCAGGAGATCGCGCACGCCGATCCGCAACATTTCCCGACGCCGCACGCGCCGCAGTACCTCCAGCTTCAATTCGGTGGCCTTGAGCGAGCCAAGGCTCTGGCGTAACGACGCGACCATCCCGTCCCTGGTCGGAGCCGTCGTCAACACATCCTCTTCCGCCAGCCAATAAACCAGCATGGGGTCCCGGATGAGTGCGAATGCGAGGGAATCGCTGTTGCCGAAAATCGTGCAGAGCAACCCCAACATCCTGGGTGAGGCTTGCAGGTACTGTAGGAGGGATGAACGGGTTGCGCTTCCGGCAAAGAGCCGTTCCCAATGATTCAGCGCTTGGTCGGGATCGGCGGTGCGAGCCACCTCCTCTAAAAGACGGGGAAGAATCGCCGCCAACAGGCGACGAGTATGCGGTTCCCCTGCCATGCTCTGAATGTTCGTATCCGCTTCGGCCGGATTGGCCACTCCATAAGGCCCCAGAATCCGTATCACCTGCTCCGGTTCGAGGCCTGAAGCGACCAGCAAGGGGGTCGGATCGGGGAAAATCGTGGAGGTGCGTGTTCCAGAAGGTGCGGCGAGGGGGTCATTTTGCGAAGAACGTCGTGCCATGGCGACGCATTATACTGACGCAATTCTTCCGGTACAACGAGACCACCTTCGGGTATACTCCACGGAAATCATGCTACACGCGAATGCCAATCGCGACCAGATCCTCGCAACCCTGGCTCAGCTCTGTCCGGGCATCGATGCCGACATCCTGCAAGACTTCACTACCAGGATGGATTCGGATTATTTCGCGGCCTTTCCCCCAAAAATTCTTGCTGACCATGTACGGCTGGCCGCACTGCTCACCCCCGACAATCCCTGCGAGATCCGATTTGCAAAACTCGACCGCAAACGGTGGACCATCACCATCGTCGCCTACGACTACTTTTCGGAATTCGCCACGATCTGCGGGCTGCTCTCGGCCTTCGGTTTGAATATCGAAGAAGGCCGCATCTTTACCTCCGCAGAAACCGAACCGGCACGGTCCGCTCGCTCAAATCCATCCTATGGCGCACGCCTCAGACCTCAGGGCCGTCCTGGGCTCACGAGAAAAAAGATCGTGGATGTCTTCACCGTGATTCCCACCGAAGGACAACCCTTCACGGTCGAAGATCAGAAACGGCTAGCCGAGCAACTGTTCCGCATGATCGTGCTGCTGGACACGAACGAATTCGATGAGGCCCGGCAGCAGGTCAATCGGCAGCTCGTCGAACACCTGGGCAAACGGCGCGGTTCCTTTAGCGGCCTGCTTCATACCGTCCACATCACCTTCGATAATAGCCAGTCGGCAACCGATACGATCATGGACATCCGGTCGGACGACACGCCGGCCTTTCTCTACGCCTTCGCCAATGCGCTGGCCATGCGCAACGTCTACATCAGCAAGGCTCAGTTCGCGATCGAAGAGGGAAAACTGCACGACCGCTTCTATGTCCGCAATCGTTTCGGACAGAAGCTGTTGGACCCCGGCGACCAGGAGCAACTCCGCCTCACTGCCGTGCTCATCAAACAATTCACTCATGCGCTCACCTGGGCGCCCGATCCCGCCAAGGCGCTGGAATCCTTCGATCAGTTTCTCGACCTCGTGCTCGAGGGTTCGCGCCAAGCCGGGAGGAAACAGGCCTTGGACTTCGTCAATGACAAGAAAACGTTCCCTATCCTGGCACGCCTGCTCGGCGCCAGCGACTTTTTGTGGGAAGACTTTCTCCGACGACAACATGTCAACCTGCTGCCGCTGCTCAAGGACTATCGCGACGCGCCGCTGATCAGGCCCCAAACCACACTGCGTAAGGAATTGAACCGCGTCGTGGCGAAGGCCAAGACCGACGAAGCGCGCAAGGAGGCCCTCAACCGCTTCAAGGATCAGGAGCTCTTCCGCATCGACATGAAGCACATCGTCGAGCCAGGGACGAACCTTCCCGACTTTTCCCTGGCGATTTCTGAACTGGCCGAAGTCATCGTCGAACGCAGCCTCATCGATTGCCAGGCCAAGCTCACCAAGCTCTATGGATCGCCTCGCCTCACCAATAAGAAGCCCTGCCCCTTTGCCATTCTCGGCGCGGGAAAGTTCGGCGGCCGCGAACTGGGGTACGCCTCCGACATCGAAGTGTTGTTCGTCTATGGCGGTCCAGGACACACGACAGGAAAAGCAGGCATCGAGAACAGCGAGTATTTCGAGCGGCTGGCACAGGAACTGTTGCAATGGATCGAAGCCAAGCAGGAAGGCATCTTCCACATCGACGTCCGCCTCCGGCCACACGGCGGAAAAGGATCACTGTCGAATGCCTTCGACGAGGTCTGCAAATACTACAGCGCCGACGGATCGGCAGCTCCGTTCGAGCGGCAGGCGCTCATCAAGTTGCGCCACATCGCGGGAGACACCGCGCTGGGAAAGAAGGTTGAGGCTCATCGCGACAGCTTTGTGTATAGCGGCGCTCCCTGGGATCTTGCGACCGCGCTCGATCTTCGACGGCAGCAGGTGAAGCAACTCGTCGAGCCAGGGCAAATCAATCTGAAACACAGCCACGGCGGCATCGTCACATTGGAATACGCGATTCAATACCTCCAGGTCATGCACGGGCATCGCGTTCCAAGCCTACGCACGCCGAACACCCTTCGGGCACTCGCAGCCCTCATAGACGCAAGTCTGATCCCCCGCACGACCGGTGAGACTTTGCGCAAGTCTTACCTCTTCATCCGTATGCTGATCGACGGCCTTCGTATGGTGCGCGGCAACACGAAGGACCTGGTCCTCCCGCCACCGGAGTCTGACGAATTCATCTTCCTCGCCCGCCGGGTCGGCTATCAAACCGAGGATTGGCAGACCGGAGCCAAACATTTGCTGTCGGATATCGAGCAGCACATGAAACACAATCGAGAGTTCTTCGAAAAAATGTTCGGGAAGGTGTGAGGGACGCCTGACCATTCCGGTGCTACGCTCGCTCACCGGCGAGTCCCACGCCCCTCCATTCCTCTTCTAGACCGGCTAGCTGCGGCTCTTGTAGAATCGGTGCCTTCATCCTGGAGGCCAGTCATGCATATCACCGTCCCGTTGCTCGCACTTCTTTTCTCGCTCACAGTGCCCGCGCGGGCTGCCGAGCCAACCTCACTCGTAGATCTGCTCAGCCGCGTGCCGGAGGTTCCGGCCACGGCACAGGACGCGGCGAAGTGGTTTACCCCTGAAACGGGGAAGCCGGGCCCAGGCACGTTGACTCATGCGGGTTTGCTCGGTCTGCGCAGGGACCTGGCGGCCAGCAAGGGCTTCAGCGAACCTCTTCGCCAGACGGCGGCCAAAACCCTCTCCGAAGATCCCACGAAGAAAGGCTTGAACGAAGCAGGTATCGACGAGGCCCGGCTGCAGCGCGACCCGGCTTATCAGGCAGAGCTGCAAAAGAGGATGGAGCGCATGACCACACAGCAAAAGATGGCATTCGCCCAGAAATTGATGCAGGCGCCGCTGCAAGCAGCCCAGCAGGATGCGCGCGCCATGGGCCAGGAACCAGCGGAGGTCGAAGCCGCCGCCGAAGCGGCCACAAACTACACGGTCAACTACTCGACGTGGCTGACCGGTCCCTTGGCCACCGTCACGCAGGAGTGGGAAGAAGTGGCGCAACAGCTCAGCCGGAAACCGCTGGCTGGCAAGAGGCCCAAGATGGGTTGGGACTCAATCGGTTGCGAGGCCACATGCCAAAGGGAATGGCAGGCATACGAGCAGGAGATCTGGCCACAGGTTTTGTCGAGGGAAGCGGACATCCTCAAGGCACGGCGGCCCATCTTGTTACGATACAAGGGGGCGGTCCAGGCTCGATTACAGGAAGGTCAGCGGAGTCTGGCCCCTGCCGGCTATGGCGCAGCCGCACAGAGCCAGACGAACCGAGCCACGCTGGCGACCTATTACGAACAGTTGCTCGGTGACATCGAAGGTTATGCAGCGATGGTGGAACGGACAGCACTGCGTCCGGCCATGTTGGTCGCCGAGGGCTCAGCCAAGTTTGTGCGCGGCTTGCCCTGACGAACACAGCGTCGAGGAAGAGCCTCGATGCACGAGAGCTGAGCACATCGCGCAGCTTGCTACAAAGCTACTGAATCCCGTTCTCCTAGGCCAATAGCTTCTACTCCACGCACCCTTGATAGGCCTTCGGGCAGGAGGCATCCAGCCCCCCCCCCGCAGGATTGCTGTGGAGCGGAATCTGCCGCAAGTGGTCCAGGACCTGTTGTAAATGTCCCGGAGCGCGCGTCCAGAACAGGTAGTTGGCCCGCAGCCGGTCACGGCCGAACGAGTGCAGTTCGGCAATGGTCGGAACCCGCCCCTTTCCGTCGTGCCTGGTGTTGTCGTAATTCGCCTACATCACCGACGGCGTCAAAACGGAATTAAGCCCGACATGTGCGGGTTATAGAGATGGATCCCCTTCGGTTTGTTCGGGCGATCGAAGTTCAATCCCGGATCGTCCAGGAAAATGTCCGGCCCGCCCAGCCCGGTGCCGATCGTCCGCATATCCTCGACAAACCCGGCCAGCATCTCCCGCGGGTAGTTCACGAACTGGTAAGTCATCGTATTGGGAAAGGCCGCGCGCATGTGGCGCTGCACATCCAACAAAGTGTCGTAATACTTCTCGATGTCGTGACTGGACACCAATTCGATCGGTTGCCCCAACGCGGTTTCCGGCAAACCGATGCCTTCGAAATTCGGATGGCCGTTGAAACGTGTTCCCAACTCAGCCAGTAGCGCCACCAGCCGGTCATGCACGCCCGAGTTCCACAGTTTGAGGTTGTACCCACGCGGAGCCCTCTGTCCATATGTGCTGAAGGGAAAGGCACCACCTTCGTACGCCTCCGTTCGCATGTAAGCCGGCACAGGGAGAGTTTTCAGGCTGAAAGACTTCAATTCCAGCAGGATGACCAAATGCTTGTTCAAGGGTGCCAGTTCGTCAAGAATCTGCTCGATCGCCGTAAAGTCGTACCGCCCTTCCTCCGGCTCCAGTTCCGGCCAGGGGAACCGTATCTGCAAACCCCGTAGCGGGGGCGTCGCCTTCAACTCGGCATACACCTGAGCCATGATGCTCGGATTCGTTCGCATGTATGCCATCGGAGTGTAGTAGTGACCCGGATGCCACTTCACGACACCGGGCGTTCTCGGCACTTCTGCAACGACTGCCGCTCGTGCACAGGGACAGATCCAAGAAAGCACGAGAGCGGTGAGGAGGAGAACCGCACTGCGCCTTGAATGTGTCATTCCGGCTATCGGTGAAGGCACGCCGTACCGCATGGACGTTCCAGTTACGGCCTCGTGCATACGTCTCCTTTGGAAGTACCCGAACTGCGACGTGGCATAGTAAGAAACCACAGTCGCTCTCACGGAGGAGGAGGCGTCATGCTAGCACGAGTAGCCCTTGTCGTACTGTCCTGTGCGGTACTGTCCGGATGTAGCGCCGGCGACGATGGGTCCGCCCTGAAGTCGGCGGCGGATTGGGCGAAGGTCGGCGAAACGGACAACTACGGATATTATGCCGACTACGCGAGCATCAAGAAGGCGGATGAAACGGTGGTGATGTCGGATCTGTTTGACTACAAAGCACCGCAAACGGACGGCGGTCCTGCCGCCTTATCTAAGGTGACTCAACGCGAATACGATTGTCAGGCCAAGAAGAGCCAGCCGCTCAAATCGAGCTGGTATTCAGGGTAGATGGCAAGCGGGTCGGCAATACGCTCGGCGAACAGTTCCAACCAGTGGTCCCCGGCAAACCCTGGCACGGCCACAGCCGGATTGCTCAAAGCCGCCTGCGACACCTGATGAGCAGTGGAGCCCGGCGCGCTATGTCAAAGAATCATAGCTTGTACCGTGGCTCTGCGGCACGAGCATGCCGCAGAGCCACTCGCCCTTATAATTCAAGCATCTTCTGGTAGGCGCGTAGCAAATCTCCCACCGACAACACCCCGATGATGGTGCCGTCTTCCGTAACCGGCAGGTGCCGGATGCCTTCTTTTTTCATCACCCGTAAGGCTTCCTTAATCGGCTCACTGTCCTCGATAGTCACTACCGCCTTGCTCATGCATGACATCACGGTCGTGCTGTTCGGATCCAACCCCTTGGCTACGGCCTTCCGGCTCAGATCCGTATCCGTGATGATGCCGAGATAGCGAGACCCGTCGTCAACGAGCAGTGACCCGATGCGCCACTTCTGCAACAGCCGGCCGGCCTCTTTGATCGATGCGCCCTTATGCACGCTGCGGACCTCAGAGGACATGAACTCGGCCACGGTGCGGCCATCGATCCGCTCACCAAGCGTCCGTCGCCAATCCCGCCCGACCCTGGCGCTCTTCTTCAACTCGAGCTGCGCGAGACAACTCTCCAGGACCTGCTTGCGTTGATGCAGGCTCTCACGATCGAGATTGTGCGTTCCTGCCTCCTGCGCCTCCTCCGGAAGAATGGCGGCTTCACCGAGCTTGGCGTAATGATAGGCTTCGAGCTCCTCGGACGCTCCGCCGAAGGTTTCGCTGAGCACCTCTTCAGCCTGCTCGTCAAACGCGTCCAACGATGCGTTTCCTTTCCGTCGGGACAAAAACGGTTGGAACGCCACCAACGTCTCCCGGATTCCTTCTATGTGCCGGCTAAGTAGATCGGCCGGTTCCTGACTCGATTTCACTCTCTTGGCCATGCTGCCTCCCTTGTTGAGCCCAAGAGAATAACTCAACTCCGGTATCGGCTCAAGTCTTACAGACTAGGCCGGAAACGGTTGTGGCGTGAGACCTGATAGGGTGCCGGCCGATTCATTGCCCGATGGCGCCGGCTTTCCCGAGCCTGCCGGTTTCGGCGCGGCCTTTCCCCGCACGCGGTGCATTTTCTCCCGTGTATGGTAAGGCATGAGGTTTTCCAGGACCGCAGGGAGCTTGTCGCAAGGCACATCCTCCATGATCTTGGTCGCCAACTTCGGGTCAGGCCCGGAACGACCGCCTACAAAGATATCGACGGCATCGACCACTTTGCCGCCGACGCGAGCTTTCTTGCCGAGAAGCCCGATATCCGCCACCAGATGATTGCCGCACCCAGCCGGGCAACCGGACCAGTGCAAGGTGATCGGCTTCAGCCCCTCGCCCAGCTTACGCTCCAGCAGCCGGGCCGTCTCCACGGCCCGGCTTTTGGTTTCAATGACCGCCAGATTGCAATAGTCGCTGCCCACACAACTGACCAGCCCCTTGTAAAGTGGTGACGGGTTATAGGCGAATTGCTTCACGAGCGGCTCCTCCGCCAATTCGCCCACCACACGATCGCTGATGTGCGGGATCACTAAGGCTTGCGCGGGTGAGAGCCGTACCTCGCCCGTCCCGTACCGGTCTGCCAGTGCGGCGATGTTGCGCAAATCGCTCGCCTTGATCCGCCCCACCAATACTTTGAGGCCGATATAGTTCAAGCCGCGTTGTTTCTGCCGGAAAATGCCGATGTGATCGCGCTCGCCCGCCGCCCTGGCATCCACCCCCGCAGACGGTAAGGCGCGGCCCAGGCGCACTTCCACCTCCTGCCGCAACCGGGCCTCGCCCCAGGCTTCAACCAAAAATGCGAGCCGTGCTTGGGTGCGATTCTCGCGGGGGCCATGATCACGGTAGATGAGCAACAACGTTCGGCAGACCTCGAACGCTTCTGCCGGATTCACGAACATATCCAGCGAACTTGCAATGCGATATCCACCGGATCCCAGCTTGCCTCCGACCAACACGTTGTAGCCGAAACATTTGTCGTACCCTAAATCATGATAGGCGGGCACCAGCGCAATATCTTGTGTCTCCGTATGCAGACAATTGTCCGTACAGCCGGTCACCGCGATATTGCATTTGCGCGGCAAATTCGTATAAGCCGGGTTGCCCAAAACTTCCCTGTTGATAGCGCGGACAATCTCCGTCCCATCCAGCAATTCGTTCGGATTCAACCCCGCGACCGGACAGGTCATCACGTTGCGCACGCTGTCCATGCCGGTTTGCATCGACGTGAGCCCGGCCTCTTCCAGCTTGGCGAAGACCGTCGGCACATTGGAGATCGTCAGATGGCGCAATTGCACTTGTTGCCGCGTGGTCACATCGATGACGCCGTTGCCGTAGGCGAGGGCGATATCCGCCAGCGCTTGCAGTTGAGCCGACGTGGTTTGGCCGCCCGGCATCCGCACCCGCAACATGAAGAATCCCGGCGTGGGATTCCGCAAGAACAGCCCGTACCATTTCAGCCGTTGAATATCGTCTTCAGGAATGGACTCCCACCCCGCTTGCGCATAATGCCCGAGCATCTCGCGCACCGTTAATCCGTCACGCTCTGCTTTGATGGCCTCAATTTTGTTCATATCGTGCTCCCCAGTGCGACGGAATAGTCCAAGCCCGATTTTCTCAACACCACTGCGCCCTCCCGGCTCAAACGATCCACCACCAGCAAGACCTGCGATGCGCTCAGACCGGAGAGGGCCATCAATTGCTCGAATGACTGGGGCGCCTGCCGCCTGAGAAGCGTCAGCACTGCGGTTTCCTCAGTCGTTTTCATGATGTCCTCCCTTCGTCTGAGCGCCGCCTCCGCGGCACTTTGAGTGATCTATCTAAAACGTCTTGTACTCGAGCCACTTGCCGTTCAGGGTGATTTTGCAGCGAGCTTCCCCCTGACTGCCGGTGACCTTTTCCATATCCAGAGTAAAATCGATGGCGCTCATGATGCCGTCGCCGAACATTTCATTGGCCATTTCCCGCAGGGAATCACCGTACACCCCGATCACCTCCATCAACCGATATTTGAACGGATCGGTCAGATTCGGGAAATCCGCACGCACCGGAAATGCGCTCAAGGCGGCGACCTGCTCTTTATTCAGCCCCAACAGCGTTCCGACCTTCGCGGCCTCCGAGGGGAGCAGGCGATGATTGCCGTTTAACGCAGCTGCCACAAAGGTGGGATTCTTGCCGACCTTTTTGGCCACCTCGGCAATCGTCACCTTCTTCTTTGCCCGTTGCGCCTTGATCGCCTTCCGCATTGCTTCCTTCTCCATCATCTCCTCCTGTGATTGATCCGCCTGCAAAGATGCGCGCTCGCCATCTTCCTTACGATCCGACCACCGCCGATGTGGCCGGACGAGAGACCGGAGCCACCGGGACTTCGGCCACCCGATAGGGACTCACCATCCAGTACAGCCCGCCGACAAACAGCCCGCCCCCAACCAAGTTCCCCAGCACGACAAAGAGCTGGTTGTACCAGAAGGCCGCCCAGGTCACGGCCGCTTCATGCGGCAAAAACAGCGCCATGCCCAGCAACGATTGATTCGCGATGCTATGCTCAAACCCCGTGCCGATGAAGGCAAACAGGCACCAGAAGATCAGCAGGATCTTCGCGGCATCATTCGTCGTCCGCCCGGTCATCCACACGGCCAGGCAAATCAGCCAATTGCAAAGAATCCCCCGCACGAACAGCTCCCAGGCCGGGAGAGACATTTTCATTGCCGCCACTTTTTCAATCAGGTCTGCCGACGGCCCCTTCGCGAACACACCTGATTCGACGATCAACCAGGCCAGTCCCATCGATCCCGCTAAATTTCCGAACCAGGACCAGGCATTGAGCTGAATGACTTGCGTCCAGGACAGGCTTCGCGACAGACCGCCGATGGCCCCGATCAAGTTGTTGCCGGTGAACAGCTCGGAGCCCGCAAAAATCACGAGCGTCAACGCGATACCGAACGACACGCCCATGACCAGTTTGACCACCGGAGATCCGGCTGCCGCCAACGGTCCGCCGAGGCTGAAGATCAACGCAATGCCGAACCCGAGATAAATCCCGGCTAAGGACGACAGGATGAAATACCCGCCCGGCGTGTGTTCCAAGAACGCCCACTTCTTTGCCGCTACCCCCGCGATCCGCTCATGATCCGCTGTGTGCATGAGACTCTCCTTTTGGTGATCCGCCAGCAAAAAAAAAGACGCCCTCATCCCGCAACGGGGAGGAGGACGTCTTTGTCCGGTTCAGCGAGGGTGTTACCCCTCGTCGATTTATGGTGTGCCGACTTCAACGTCGGCAGAAACGAAAAGGCGTCCGCCACTCTTCGAAGAATGACGGACGCCATTGTCCGTGTACCGCATATGGTGCAGGTTCGATATCAGGCGTCGTTGCCTGCTCTCACCTACGCACTGCATGTATACCATCGCCTCTCGGATTCGTCAAGCGCTCTCGACGAGGAGGCCGCAGGCTACACGTCGTAATACAGGAAAAACTCGTACGGATGCGGCCGCAACCGCATGGTATCGACTTCCTTGGTCCGTTTGTACCCGATCCAGGCCTCGATGAGGTCCTCGCTGAACACCCCGCCCTTGAGGAGGAACTGATGGTCCTTCTCCAGGTGGTTGAGTGCCTCGTCGAGGCTGCCAGGCATGGTCCGGATCTTCGCGGCTTCCTTGGCTTCGAGATCGTAGAGATCCTTCTCAGCCGGCTCTCCCGGATTGATCTTATTCTCGATGCCGTCCAGACCGGCCATCAACATCGCAGCAAAGGCCAGGTAGGGATTCGCGGCCGGGTCCGGGAAACGCACTTCGATGCGTTTCGCCTTCGGGCTCGGGGAGTACATGGGAATACGAATACCAGCCGACCGGTTGCGGCTCGAATAGGCCAGCAACACCGGCGCTTCAAATCCCGGCGTCAACCGCTTGTAAGAGTTGGTCGACGGGTTGGTGAAGGCTGCCAGCGCGGGCGCATGCTTCAGAATGCCGCCAATATAGTGCAGGCACATCTGCGAGACGCCGGCATACTCTTTCCCGGCAAACAAGGGCTTGCCGTCCTTCCAGATGCTCTGGTGGGTGTGCATGCCCGATCCGTTGTCGCCGAAAATCGGCTTCGGCATGAAGGTCACCGTCTTGCCGTGCCGTCGCGCGACGTTCTTGACGATGTACTTGAACATCATCATCTTGTCCGCCGTGCGCAACAGGCTATCGAAGCGAATGTCGATTTCCGCCTGGCCCGCCGTGGCCACTTCGTGGTGATGCTTCTCGGTGGCGATGCCCGCCTTTTCCATTTCCAAAATCATTTCCGTACGGATGTCCTGCTGCGTATCCGTCGGCGGAACCGGGAAATAGCCTTCCTTGTGGCGGATCTTGCCGCCCAGGTTGACGCCCTCCTGGCCCATGTTCCACACGCCTTCATCGGAATCGATGTGGTAGTACGCGCTGTGATTCGTCTGATCATAACGGGCATGGTCGAAAATAAAGAACTCGGCTTCCGGCCCCCAGTACGAGGTGTCGCCAATCTTAGTGCTCTGGAGATATTTTTCCGCCTTCTGGGCGATGAACCGCGGATCGCGATCATACATTTCGCGCGTGATCGGATCGACCACATTCCCGATCAGGCTCAGTGTGGGCACGGAGCAAAAGGGATCCATACAGGCGGTTGTCGGGTCCGGCACGAGCAGCATGTCGCTGTTGTTGATCGCCCTCCACCCTCGAATCGATGATCCATCCAAGCCGGAGCCATCCTTGAACAGGCCCTCGGTCAGCTCACTGACAGGAATCGTAAAATGCTGCCAGGTGCCGATCAGGTCGACGAACTTCATGTCCACGACCTGGACCTTATTCTTCTTTGCAAAATCTAACACCTCACGAACGTTCATCCCCTCCTCCTTTCAACCGCCGATAAAAGAACTACCCACACCCTGTCGCTTACGCCGCATGAGCTCCGAGAAACCGTTCAATCTCGTTGAGAATCGACGCCCGAATCGCTTCCAGGCGGCCGGCCTCTTCCACCTTTTTGCCATCCATTCCCGTCACGTAAAACACGTCGGCCACCTGATCAAGCCGGGTGGAAATCCGGGACGCATGGACCGACAAGCCCAATTGAAAAATAGCGTTCGTGATAATGTACAGCAATCCCTGCCGATCATCCGCAAAAACATCAAGAATCGTATACCGGTCGGATGTCTCATTGTCGATGCGGACTTCCGCCGGTTGCCGATGGGCGGGTAATGATCGGCCCATGTTCAACCGGGCGCCACGCCGCATCACCGTGTCGATCGATTGGCGGCCGGTCAACACCTCGGCGATAATCGCACCGATCGATTCGCACCGCTCGGCCGGCGGAGCGCCCTGATAATCGGGGTCGGCGACTTGGAAGGTATCGACGACGACGCCGTCTTTTCTAGTCACGATCTGCGCGTCCAAAATCTGTAACCCGCCTGCCGCCATGACGCCGGCGATCTTCGAAAACAATCCCGGAATCAGATCGTTGTGCGCAATGACGGCATATTCACAAGTGCCGAGCGGCGCGTTAAAGTCGGTCTCCACCACTACTCCGCGATCCTGCAGACGGCGAATGGCCCCCAGGTGAGCGGCAATGCGGCGCGGAGTCGTGCCGTAGGCATACCGCAAGGGGAACTGTTCCAGCTCCGAGCGGATCCAGGCCTTGTCCGCCGGGAGCTGCTGATCGTCAAGCGACTGTGCCGCCACGTCATCCGCGACACGTGCCAGCCGCTGCGGCTCATCGGCCGTCTCGCGCTCGCCGGATACTTCCTGCATGGCTCGCTGATACAGTTCAACCAGGAGCGACTCTTTCCATTTCGTGAGCACATCGGGCCCGACTGCGGCGATGTCCGCGGCGGTCAGGGCTAGCAATTTACGCAACACTTCCGGGGTGCCGACTTCGCGCGCGAACGGCAACAGCACTTTTTCATCATAGGGGTCGCGGCGGAAGGCCGTGTGGGCCATCAACAGATGCCGATGGACCAGCATCACCAGCGTGCGCGATTCCCGCTCATCGAACCCCAGGCGAGCGGCGGTTTCTTCCGCCAACCGTTTCCCGACTTCACTATGGTCCTCTTCATGCCCCTTCCCCAGATCGTGAAGAAGCAGGGCCAGATGGAGCAGATCTTTCCGCTTGATCTCCCGATACACCTCTCCAAGTACACCGGCATGATCGGCAAGCGCTTCCGCTTTCGCCACAGCCAACAGACTGTGCTCATCGACGGTGTACTTGTGATACTGATTGAACTGCATCAAGCCCCGCACGCGCGAGAAGGCCGGCACAAGCTTCTCCAACAAATGCGCGCGATGCATGGCTTCCAATGCCTGCGCCGTGCCCGGGCCGCCCAGAATCGATAAAAAGGTACGGCCGGTTTCAGGCGTGTGGAACTGCTCGGCGGACAATGTCTCGGCATGCCGATGAATGTCTTCCAAAAGAGAGGGATCAATGCCCAGCTTGCGCGATCGGGCTAGATTGAACAGGGTCAAAAGCAACGCTGGCTGCGCTAGAACCTGAGAACGAAGTTCCGCCGGCACGGTCAATACCTCGCCATCGATGGCAAAATACTGCTCGATTCGAGGAGACGGCAGCCATCGCACGATTCGCTGCCACAGCGATCGGCGGCGACAGCGCTCGACAAATCGCATCAAGGCCGCATGCAGCCCCATCGTATGCCGATAGTATTGCTGCATGAACTGCTCGACCGCGAGCAAATGCGGCTGGTCGGCAAAGCCCCAGTGCTTGGCCAGCCACACCTGTTCATCAAATGTCAGAATTTCCTGCGCCATGCCGGCCCGAATATGCAGAAATGAACGGACCCGCAGCAGGAACTCCCGAGCTTCCTTGATCGCGCGATAGTCCGCCTGGGACAAAATGCCCCGGTCGGACAATTCCCGGATGGTGGGCGCCTGAAATCGCGCAGAACCAATCCACTGCAGGAGGTGGAGATCGCGCAAGCCGCCTTTGCTTTTCTTGACGTTCGGCTCCAACAGATACACCGTCTCGCCGAACTTCTGGTACTCACGCTGCCGTTCGGTCACCTTCTGATCAAGATACCCATCGAAGCCGCTCGACACGACTTTTCGCACATACCGCGCATGAAATTGCTGAAACAGCTCGGGGCTTCCCGCAAGAAAACGTGCCTCCATCATGGAGGTACGAACCGTCAGATCAGCCAAACCCAAATCAATGCAGTCTTGAATGGTTCGCACGCTGTGGCCAACTTGAAATCCGCTGTCCCATAGGGGATGGAGCACCTGCTTCACCAACTCCGGCATGACCTTGGCCGCATCCTGGTGAAACAGAAACATCAGATCGATGTCTGAGTGCGGCGCCAATTCCCGCCGACCGTAGCCCCCGATCGCCACCAGACAGCAGTGCTGAAAGCCTGCCGTCGTGAGCACCTCGCCACCGGTCCGAGCCGCGGTCCGGTACCGGCCGATGATTAATCCATCGACCAGATCCGTCGTGGCTGCGACCACCTCATCACCGGATGCACCGGCCAACAACCGCTGCTGAATCGCTTGGCGCTGTTCAGCCAGCAGTTGGGACACCACCATGGGAGCTGCGTCGTGCACCATATGGGAACCTGCGTCCAGCGCCTGCGACATACTTAGAGCGCGCTTTCTCCCGTTTCACCGGTCCGGATCCTGACGGCGGATGCAAGGTCCCGCACAAAAATTTTGCCGTCGCCGATGCTGCCCGTTTTCGCCGCGCGTGTAATGGTTTCCAAGACGCGCTGGACCTGACCGTCATTGACGGCCACTTCGATTTTCACCTTCGGCACGAATTCAATGGTGTACTCCTGGCCGCGATAGGTTTCCTTGTGTCCCTTCTGCCGGCCGAAGCCCTTGACCTCCGTGACCGTCATGCCCTGAATCCCGATTTCAAGCAGGGCGTCCTTCACTTCATCGAGCTTGAACGGTTTGACGATCGCTTCGATTAGTTTCATCCTTGCCTCCTGAGACCGCCGACCGTCCACAGTCGATGGCGTCGTATCACGAATAGGCGCGTTCGTTATGTTGACTCAAATCCAGACCGGTCGCTTCCTCTTCGGGTGAAACCCGCAGTCCTGTCATCGCATCGACCAATTTGAGGATGGCAAAGGTGCCGACCAGCGAAAAGACCGTCGTGACGACCACGACCAGGAGTTGGACGCCGAACAAGCCGGGATTGCCGAAGAAGAGTCCATCGGCGCCTCCGGGATTGACGACTTTGCTGGCGAAGAGACCCGTCGCCAGCACTCCGATCACCCCCCCGACTCCGTGGATTCCCACGACGTCAAGCGAGTCATCATAGCCGAATCGACCCTTCCAGACAATCGCCGCGTAGCAGGACATCCCGGCGACCAGGCCGATGAGGATAGCGAACAGAGGGCTGATAAATCCCGCTGCAGGGGTGACCGTCGCCAGGCCGGCCACCGCGCCGCTGGCCAATCCCAGCACCGTGGGTTTCCCGCGATGCATCCATTCCGCGCCACACCAGGAGATGGCCCCCATACAGGCAGCCGCATGTGACGCAATAATGGCCGAGACCGCAACGCCGTTCGCCCCGAGCGCGCTCCCCCCGTTGAATCCAAACCAACCAAACCACAGAAACCCGGTCCCCAGCAACGTCATCGGCAAATTGTGGGGCGCCATGTAATCCGTGCCATAACCCCGCCGCTTCCCCAGCACAATCGCGGCGATCAGCGCCGACGCGCCGGAACTGATGTGGATCACCGCACCGCCGGCAAAATCCAAGGCGCCCAGTTGAGCCAGCCATCCGCCACCCCAAATCCAATGGGCCAACGGCACATACACGAGCACCGACCACATGGCGGCGAAGAGCACGACCGACGTAAAGCGTTTGCGTTCGGCAAAGGCGCCGGTGATCAGTGCCGGCGCGATGGCGGCAAACATCAGCTGAAACAACATAAAGGCCTGGTGCGGAATCGTCGGGCCGTATACCGCATGCGGCGAGCTGCCCACCCCGCTGAGGCCGACCCAGTCCAGCCCGCCGATCACCCCGCCTTTATCGGGGCCGAAGGCCAGGCTATAGCCGAACAAGATCCATAACAGGCTGACCACGCTCAGGATCATGATGCTCTGCATGATCGTGCCGAGCACATTCTTGGTGCGCACAAGCCCGCCATAAAAGAGGGCGAGACCAGGCATCAACATGGCCAGCACAAAGGCCGATGAAACCAAAACCCAAGCCGTGTCGCCGCTGTCAACTTTCAGCGGCGCATTCTGCGCCCAGGCCTGCCCCGTCTCCAACCCCGGCAGCAGGGTGAGTGCCCCTGCCAACCCCACGATAAACGTTTTCCACTGTGCCGATGCCTTCACGCTGTCCTCCTTCGGCTACGCTGCCTGCCAAGAGACCTCCTCCTTCACCTTGCTCAGGAGGAGGTCCAGACAGGAGCTTAAAACGTCTTCGTGAACTTGAGCTTATAAAAATCCTGATTGTCTGTCAGATCTTTACCGGCTGTGAACCGGAAGGCCATGTTCCCCGGCAACTTCATTTCGACGTAGGGGCCGATCCAGCGATAGTAGTCCTGAGCCGCTCCCGGCGCGCTGCTGTCACGCGTCGTCAGCAAATGCTCATAGTGCGCTCCGAGGGACCACATGCTGTTCACGCGCATGCCGGCACTCACCCAGTAATGCAGGAAATCCCAGGTTCCCCGGCCGCCCCCTTGAATCGGGCCCAAACAGTTGGTGCCGCCCGGATTGGCACACCCGATCGCGCCGCCTCCGCCGCTACCGCCTTCACTGCGGATCGCCTTGTAGTAGCCCATGTAGAACTCACCTTCAAAACGACTGTCGATATAATTGGCAACGATGTTCGGAACCGCGCCTTCAAAGGCTGTGGTTCGCTCGTTGACGCTTCCGCCGCCGTTCGGAAAGAATCCGCCGCGGGAGGACAGCAAGCTGCCATGCACAAAGCCGATCATCGGCGTGACGGACAGGCGTTTTTCGAGGAAGGTAAAATTGAGGCCCACGTCCGTTTCAAGCCAGGGCGCGTTGTCGTGCACGCCCACGCCGCTGATCATGGTCCAATACGTGAAGTTAAACGCCAATGCGATGTTGTCGGTGAGGCCGTAGGTTCCATAAATGGATGGATTGAATCCGAAAAAACTGTCGGCCTGCATCGCCATCGTCACCGACACGGGGTGTTTGGTGGTGTCCATCAGGTCGTCTGTCGTTCCGGCTTGCGCCTCGACAAGAGCGCCACCTCCACCGACTGCCATCACTGCCAACCCCAACACCCATGCCCGTGCCTTTCGCCCAACCAGCATATTCATGACGCCTCCAAGAGAGAAGAAGTGAAAGTGGCCCGACTCCTAGACCATCGTGCCCGACGATCCGGAAGTTCCGTCTCTCTGGCGCCATTGCCAGTGTTGCTGACCGACGTCATTGTCGGTCGGGATGCTGCCTGTCTACCGATACCCGTTGGTGATCGGCATCCGCCGATCCTTACCGAATGCCCGATGGGTAATCTTAATGCCGAGCGGCGCTTGCCTGCGTTTGTATTCGCTGCGGTCAACCATCACCATCACCCGGGCCACCGTCTCCCGTTCAAACCCCATGGCGACGATATCCTCCAAGGCCCGATCTTCCTCGACATAGGCCTTCAGAATAGGATCAAGAACCGAATAGGGCGGCAAACTGTCTTCATCTTTTTGATCCGGGCGCAATTCTGCCGTCGGAGGCCGCTCCAGCACGCGTTTTGGAATCACCGGATCCGGTCCGCTCAGATTTCGTAGATGCGACAGTTCGTACACCATCGTCTTGGGCACGTCCTTGATCACCGCAAATCCCCCGGCCATGTCGCCGTACAAGGTGGCGTAGCCGACGCTCATTTCGCTCTTGTTCCCAGTGGTCAACACCAGGTGGCCGAATTTGTTGGAATACGCCATGAGCAGATTGCCCCTGATCCTGGCCTGCAAGTTTTCTTCGGTCGTATCGGGACGGTGCCCGGAAAATGGCTTGGAAAGCGCCCGAAGATAACTGTTGAAGGTCGTCGTGATCGAGAGTGTATCCACCTGGATGCCCAGACGCCGGGCGAGATCGGCAACATCTTCGCGACTGGCGCGCGACGTATAGGGCGAAGGCATGAACACTCCGAGGACGTTTTCCGCGCCGACCGCATCCACCGCGATAACGGCCGTGATGGCCGAATCGATGCCGCCGCTCAGGCCGATGACGACCCGCTTGAAGCCGTTCTTTCGCACATAGTCCCGCACACCCAGGACCAGTGCACGGTAGGCTTCTTCAAGTCGATCCAACGGCGATTGCAGGGCCGGGACCACAATCGACGACGACTTTCTCGCCGGCACCCGCACCGCCACACGATCCACCAGCGCTGCCACACGCGGCGGCAAGGGCTTGGTATGCCGTTCGCCCTGTCGTGCGCGTCCGACAGCCGCAACATCGAGATCCGCAATGAGAAGATCCTGCTCAAAGGACTTGCCACGCGCCACCACCTCGCCGGTCTGATCCACGATCATGCTGCAGCCGTCAAAGACCAGCTCGTCCTGCCCGCCGACCGTGTTGGTATACGTGACCATCACGCGATTCTCGCGCGCCCGGGTGGCCAACACCTGCTCGCGCAAGCGACTTTTTCCCAGATGGAACGGCGAGGCGTTGATATTTACGATTACCTCGGCACCCGCCGCGGCCTGCGCGCGTGTCGGCCCCTCGGGAAACCAGATATCCTCGCAAATGTTCACCCCGATCGTTGTGCCATTCAGGACCAGCAACGGCAGGCGCGTGCCGGGATGAAAATACCGGCTCTCATCAAACACGCCATAATTCGGCAACAGCCGCTTGCAGTAGTTGGCAATCAGGCGGCGCTCACACAGCACCGCCGCCGCATTGTACAGATCATGTCGACCGGTCGGTGAGAAAGCAGACGCCTCCGGCGCGGTCGCTCCTGTTGCCTCGCGTCCGACATACCCCACCACCACCACCAACCCATGCGCTTCCGCCGCAACCGCTTTCAAGGCACGGTGGGTGTCGTCGATGAAGCGGGGCTTGAACAACAGATCCTCGGGCGGGTACCCGGTGATAGCTAATTCGGGAAACGCCACGAGGTCAGCCTTCGCGCGGCGAGCGTCCTTAATCCAGGCCTTGATCAGCGCCGTGTTACCGACAATGTCGCCCACGGTCGGATTGATCTGGGCCATGGCCATACGCAACAACCGCATCAGTATTTCCCAAGCTCCAGAACGTCGGAGCTGCGACAGATTGTGCGCAGCATGCTCAAAACCGTTGTCCCGCAAGGCCGCAGCGCAATGAGGATCTGAGGCGTACTCGAGCAGTACGTTGAAGATCCGAGTCAGCGAGAACGCAGCGGGCGGCGGTTTTCAGCATGCTGTTGATAAAAAAAAAGTCCTCGGACCCACCTCGGTGGATCAGAGGACGTCGTTGTCCTACGCCATCTCTATAAGGGATAGCCTCCTGAGACTCCGTTGTCCCTGGAAAAGCTGGCGATGGTATAGCACCAGCCTGAATCGGCTGTCAACCGATACGGGAGGGGCTTTTCTCCAATCCTCCAGGGCCCGGAGACCGGTCTTATGTTACAATCCCGCCCCATGCGCCGAGTGATTCAACAGATACTGTTGCTCGTAGGATACCCCTTGCGTCTTTCCAAAACCTGGCTGATCATTCTCCCCTGTCTATTCTTGGTCGCGTGCAGTGCAACCTCCCCGCTCACGTCCGTCGGAGAGGGGCCGTTAGGGACCGTCGCGCTTGAACGCCTGGTCAACCGGGGCACCACCGCCAAATACGGCAGTCCTCAGAGCGCCTTTCAAGCATCCCATCCGGCCACTGTATCCGCACCCCCCGTCTCACGTCTGCTTTCCGGACTGTCCATCGCAGGCGTTGACCGGCCAGGCGACGCCCCGAGACAAGAGCGGTATCCACTGTTCTCTCAGGAAGAAATAGAGTTTTTGACTCCTCTCATCGTACGCGCCTTCTCACAAGCCCAACCGGATCAACGAGTGCGGCTCACCCTTCAGGATGACGGCCTCATCACCCAGGGCATGCTGTATCTGCACAAGACGACCCTCCGGGTCAGTCTGTCCCACTATCGTGCCTCTAAGGGTCAACACGAAATTAGGCCGGCGGCGCTCACCTTGTCGTTTACTCCTTCAGAGGCAATCGTGCGGGACGATGTGCCGCAATCGTGGATGATTATCGAACCGGAGCACCCTCGCGTCGCAGTGTCGCTCGACGCCCTGAATCAGCTCCCTCCTACAGTTCCTACCTCGACCGTGAACCAGCCAGCCGTCGAAGTCACACCTATTCAGGCTTCACCCGTATCCGAACAAACCAGCGTGCAACAGGAGCTGCAAGCCACGAAGGATGTGGTCGTCAAACAGGCGCAGGAACTCCAGCAACTCAAGGCGGAGCTGGAATCATTGCGACGTCAACTTGCTGAAAAAGAATCAGCCGCCTCCAAGGCCAAACCCAAGACTACTCCTCGCAAACCGGCTCCAACGCCGTAACGCCGGTACTTGAAGGATAGCCTGGCGCGCCGCTGCAACACATTCTTAGTACTGCCGAAGCGCCGGCCTCTCCAGGCCGAACAGCTCACTGCGGGTCGCCTCCCAAACAAGCTCCCTCGCCCTGCCCAACGCCTCTGACGATCGGGACACTAATTTGACGGCCAATCCTGGGACAGGCGGCTCCGTGACCCCACCCAGAACATCCCTGCCAAGCGAATCCAGGATTCCAGCCACCGTATCGCGAACCGCCGGCCACCGTTCCGGATCGATGGCATCGCTTACGACAAAAAACGAGGCGACATAGTCGTATGCGGATAATAATCCGAGCCCGGCCGGTTCCTGTTCCTGCCTCACCTCATACCGCTCCAATAGCCGGCCCCCGGATGCCGTGGTGATATGGATCGCATTCCGCAGAGAGGTGAAGGCCCAGCGTTCTTCTCGCGCTACACGACCGGACGCGAGACTGTCCCAGATCAGCGCTGTCGCGCCCGTGGCCAGTGTGACTGCCATGGTCTGCACAAAACGTGAGCCGGCGAACGGAATGGTGACCTCCGGAAACCACTCGACGACGGCACCCGGCGCAACCGAGATCGTCACGAACTGCCTGGACTCTTCTCCGAGAGAACGATACACACGGTTGGCAGAAGGAGTGGACATCACCACATGCGCCCTCTCTTCCAGGACGGCATGAATCGACAGGTGGTCACCGGCCACGAATCCGCCCGACGGGTTGACGAGGGAAGTGAAGGCGCATCCGCTTTCATCTAAATAGGCAGGGGGAAACAAATGCCAGGGAGTGGAGCAGCGGGATGCAGCCAGAATCGTGCGCGGGCCCTCGCGCCGGTACCGGAGGTCCAGGCAGCCGACCCGCCCAATGTCAGCCATGGCAGGTCGGGTCGAAAGCAACGGCGACATGAGTGCCTCGGCCCTCAGTGAGGATGCGCGTGTAATGGAAGGGTCTGCTCGATCCATTCGACGACGCGTTCCAACCCCTCACCGGTGTGCAGGTTGGTAAAGATAAACGGCAGCGCGCCGCGCATTTTCCGGCTGTCTCGATCCATCACAGCCAAATCCGCGCCGACGTGCGGAGCGAGATCGATTTTGTTGATCACCAGCAAATCAGACCGTGTAATCCCTGGTCCGCCTTTGCGGGGGATCTTATCGCCGGCGGCCACGTCGATCACGTAGATGACGCGATCGACTAATTCAGGGCTGAAGGTGGCAGCCAAGTTGTCACCCCCGCTTTCCACGAACATCAGGTCCACATTCGGATGGCGCTTGAGCAAATCGTCGAGCGCCGCTTGGTTATGAGACGCGTCTTCGCGAATCGCCGTGTGGGGGCATCCTCCGGTTTCCACCCCCAGAATACGGTCCTGGGGCAATGCGCCTCGCTTGGTCAAAAACTCCGCGTCTTCCTTCGTGAAAATATCGTTGGTCACCACCGCCAGACTATACCGGTCGCGAAATTTCACACAGAGCGCCTCCACCAGCGCCGTTTTGCCGGAGCCGACCGGTCCCCCGATCCCGATAATCGGAATACCCTTCGCCCGCGCGTCGGTCGTGCGGCCGGTTCCGCAAAAATGTTCGTCTTCACGATGCATCGTATCGTCCTTCGCTATTTGTCTCCCGGAAGCATCTCGCGGAGAATCAGCAAAATTCAGGATCGAAACAGCCGCGACTCCAGGCGACTGTGGCGCATGGCGTAAATATCCTGCACCGGCGACCATGAAGTCATCGTGGTGGCCTCTGTTGCTTCTTTGGCACATTCGCCGAACAACGGCGTCCAACGCTCCAGCAGATGCTGCCCCTCTCGCTGGCCCATCGGCAGAAGTTTCAGCGCGGCGGATACAAATCCAATCGCCGTCTGATAGCAGAACGCAGCGATGGTTTCCCCCTTGTCCCATCCGGCATCAGCCAATGTCATCCCCAACACGACGGGGAAATGGCCCGGCGTCCGATCCGCCTCCATCGCGGCGTAGAAATCTCTCAGGACCGCATGCGCGGCCGGTCGTTCCGCCGCAATCTTCACCACCTGTCGCCCCATCTGCTGACTGGCTACCCTCGATTCATAGCCGATTTTCATCGCATGCAATTCATGATCGATGGCCAGCGCCACTTGTACGTCGTTACGCAGCAACGCCTCGTGAGCGATTCCTACGGCCACAGCCTCTCGTCGCGCCACGCCATGCCGGAACATCTGTTCCACATACTGGGAGAGTTGTTGCCCGGTCCGCACCGCTCCTCCTTGAACCGCCGCCTCCAGGCCGGACGAATAGGCGTAGCCCCCGGAGGGAAAGAAGCTATCGATGAACCGGAGGCCGTGAAGCAGCGAAAGCGTATTCAGCATAAGATGGCACCTGATCCCTTCGAGACGGCGGAATGCTCAAACAGGCTCTGCAATAAGCCCCCAAGTGACGCACAACCGAGGCTGATTAAAAGAGACAACGAGGTCACGTCATTTTTCCACACTTCATCAGGGATGCTCAAAAAGGTTTTCCAACTAGGCCGAAGGCGCAGGCAAAGCCGGAGACGTACCGTCGTGGTACGTTGAGGACTTTGCCAAGCTGAGAACGACGTTGGAAACCTTTTTCAGCATCCGACTAGAAAAGGAAGTAGCGCTGCGCCATCGGCAGCACATCAACCGGTTCGCATCTCAACAGGAGACCATCCGCGCGCACTTCGTACGTTTCCGAATCGACTTCGATCTTCGGCAACGCGTCGTTCAGCTTGAGATCACGCTTGCCGATGTTCCGGCACCCTTTAACTGCGGCGACCCGCTTCTGCAGTCCCAACTGCTTCGGGACCTCACGCTCCATCGCCTTTTGCGAGAGAAACGTCAGGCTCGTCTGGAACGGCGCCCGACCGAAACTGCCGAACATCGGCCGCGTCAACACCGGCTGCGGCGTGGGGATCGAGGCATTGGGATCGCCCATCGCCGCCGACATAGGAAAACCACCTTTCAATACGATCTCGGGTTTCACGCCGAAGAACGCCGGTTTCCACAAGACGAGATCCGCCAGTTTGCCCACTTCGATCGAACCCACTTCATGGGCGATCCCATGGGCAATGGCGGGATTGATCGTATACTTCGCCACGTACCGTCGCGCGCGCCAGTTGTCATGCAGCCCGTCTGCCGCCTCAATTCCACGCGCGGACAGATGCCCCCGCTGCATTTTCATTTTATGAGCGGTCTGCCAGGTCCGGATGATGACTTCCCCAACCCGCCCCATGGCCTGCGAATCGGACGACATGATGCTGATCGCGCCCATGTCATGAAGAATATCCTCGGCCGCAATCGTTTCACGGCGGATACGCGATTCGGCGAAGGCAATATCCTCGGGCACACGCGGGTTCAGATGGTGGCAGACCATGAGCATATCGAGATGCTCATCCATGGTATTGACCGTGAACGGCATGGTGGGATTCGTCGAAGAAGGCAAGACATTCGCCTCGCCGCAGACCTTGATGATGTCCGGCGCATGTCCGCCGCCGGCGCCTTCAGTATGGAATGAATGGATCGTCCGGCCCTTGAAGGCCTTGATCGTGTCCTCGACAAAGCCCGCTTCATTGATGGTGTCCGTATGGATCGCCACCTGAATGTCATACCGTTCCGCGACACTCAGGCAGGTATCGATGGCGGCAGGAGTCGTTCCCCAGTCTTCATGCAGCTTCAGACCGATCGCTCCCGCTTCGACCTGCTCGTTCAAACCTTCCGGCAAGGACGAGTTCCCTTTGCCCAAGAACCCCAAATTGATCGGGAACCCTTCCGCCGCTTCCAGCATGCGATGGATGTTCCAGGGGCCTGGCGTGCAGGTCGTGGCATTGGTGCCGGTGGCCGGGCCTGTCCCGCCGCCGATCAACGTCGTCAGCCCGTTAGCCAGTGCCTCAGTAATGATTTGCGGGCAGATGAAATGGATATGCGTATCGATCCCGCCGGCGGTCACGATTTTTCCTTCAGCCGATAACACTTCAGTGCAAGGCCCGATCTCCATGCCCTTCGTGACGCCGTCCATGAGGTCGGAGTTCCCCGCCTTGCCAATGCCGACAATGCGGCCGTCCCTGATCCCGATGTCGGCCTTGACCACGCCCCACCAGTCGATAATGATTGCATTGGTGATGACGAGGTCCAGGCCCCCGTTTGCGCGCGTCGCCGCCGGCGATTGCCCCATGCCGTCTCGAATCACCTTCCCGCCGCCGAACTTGGCCTCCTCGCCGGGCATGGTCAAATCACGCGTGATTTCGACCAGCAGGTCTGTGTCGGCCAGGCGAATCCGATCCCCCGTCGTGGGGCCGTAGAGGTCGTTGTATTGGCGTCTAGGAATTTTCATAGAGTCCTCGTGAAGCGTCGCCGGTGAAACGTTTTACGTGTCAGCGCTTCGCGACAAAGCCACGTTCCACGGCTCGTTCAAGCGCAGCCGCCTTCACTTGCGCATCATCCAGCCTGCCGTTCACTAACCCATTGACGCCGTAGGCGACGCGGTTACCACCCAGCGCCACCAAGGTCACGTGCTTGGATTCACCAGGCTCAAACCGCACTGCCGTTCCCGCCGGCACCTGAAGACGAAAGCCGTAGCTTTGCTCCCGATTGAATTTCAACGCGCGATTAGCTTCGAAGAAATGACAATGCGAACCGACTTGAATCGGCCGGTCGCCGATATTCGACACGGTCAATTCACATGTCGCGCGGCCATGCAGAGCGATAATGTCCCCTTCCCCGGAAATGATTTCCCCGGGGATGATAGGGGGAGGCTTCGGCGCCTTCCGCGAATCAGTTGCAGGCGCTCTCTTCGACGAAGACTTTGTTGCGACGACCTTCGATTTCTTCTTCATCGCCTCACCTACCTGATCGGCTCATGGACCGTCACCAGCTTCGTCCCATCCGGGAACGTGCCCTCGACCTGCAGTTCCGGGATCATCTCCGGCACACCGGACATCACGTCGTTACGGCTCAGCAGCGTGGCGCCATAACTCATCAGCTCCGAAACCGATTTTCCATCCCGAATGCCTTCCAGGATCTCAGCCGTGATCAACGCGACGGCTTCCGGATGATTGAGTTTCAGGCCGCGCTTCCTGCGCTCCTTGGCCAGATTCGCCGCCACATAGATCAAGAGCTTTTCCTGCTCACGCGGTGTCAGATGCATCGTAAATCCTCGTCAAGGGCCATCCGTCAATCGTGGTGTCTTCGGGTGAGACACGTTAGGGAATAAGCCGCCCAAGTTAACGGGCAAGTTCGGCCAGCACCTCCTTCGCCTCGTAGACATCATCCGCACCGGCCGGCTTCTTGCCCTTATACATCGTCACCGTCATCGATGTGCGACGCGAGAGCGCCAGCACATCGGCCCGCTGCGCCAGATGAAAGAAATCGTACCCTTCGCGCAACGTCAGTTCCGCACAGCGACGACGCAAATAGACATCCAACTGCTCCTGCGACGTGAACGAACTGACGCGATACTCGACCCGATAAACGTTCTCCTTGAGTTGCTCAACCTCATCCTTATCGGCGCTGACCAGTGGCGTGTATTGGCCGGTGGCGCATGCGGCGCAGGTGACGATGCACGCCATGAACGACGCCCTTAGCAGTACCTTCACTATCATTTCACTCACACGGGACAAGTGTCATGCGCACGACTTGCGGGGACATAGTAGCCATGGACGCCCGGCAGATCAACAACATCATGTTGCGCGTGACAGGCAAAATGTTGGGCAACAAATCCCGTCCTACACCGTCAAATGCTGCCTCACCATTTCGGCGCTCAGCTCGTCTTTTTTTCCCGCTGCCATGACCGCCCCTTTGGCCATTACCACATAACTATCCGCCAGCCGGGCTGCGAAGTGCAGACCCTGCTCGACCAGCACAATCGCAAAGCGGCGCGCCGTCTTGAAGCCGATGATCACGTCTTCGATCTGATCGACGATGGAAGGCTGAATGCCTTCCGTCGGTTCATCGAGCAACAGCACTTTGGGGCTCGATAGGATCGCCCGTCCGATGGCGAGTTGTTGTTGTTCCCCACCACTCAACACCCCGCCCGGCCGTTCTAGAATCTGCGTGAGCTTTGGAAACAGGGTAAATACCTCATCAAACGCAGCCTTTTCAGTCATGCCGTTGGATGAGTTCCCGCGCGCCCAATATCCCAGCTTGAGGTTTTCGCGCACGGTCAGATGGGAGATGATCTCCCGCCCCTGAGGCACATAGGCGAGGCCGCGCTTGGCGCGGCGGTCGGTCGGGTCTTTCGTGATATCCGTTCCCTCGAAAAACACTTGCCCGCTACGCACCGGCAAGAGACCCATAATGGCCTTAAGAGTGGTCGACTTACCGACGCCGTTGCGACCCATCACACAGGCCACTTGCCCCGCTTCGATGTGAAACGACACGTTCCGCAGGATGTGGCTCTCGCCGTAGTACACATTGACAGTTTCGAGTCGTAGCATCGTATTTCTTGATTACCTCGAAAGGATGTTCAAAAGGGGCTCCGACAAGGCCAAAGGCGTACCGTTGGGGTACGGTGAGGAGCTTGTCGAGCTGAGAACGCGGCTGGAGTCGCTTTTCAACATCCTGCTATCCATGCGCCACTTTCTGGCGCCCGAGATAGATCTCTCTGACCCTGTCATCGGCCTGCACTTTTTCCACCGTGCCCTCACAGATCACGGTGCCTTCGTGAAGCACTGTTACGAGACGGGCGATCTGGCGCACGAACTCCATGTCGTGCTCGATCACGATGATGGCGTGCTTTTCGGCCAGTGATTGGAGCAAGCGCCCGGTTTGCTCTGTTTCCTCGTCGGTCATTCCGGCCACCGGTTCATCAACCAGCAACAAATCCGGATCCTGCAAAATGACCATGCCGATTTCAAGCCACTGTTTCTGCCCGTGGGATAAGGACCCCGCACGCTTGTGCACCTGCTCCGTCAATCCAATGGTCTCCAACGTTCGGTCGATCTCTTCCCGCTCGGCCGCCGTTGATATGCCCATCAGCGTAGCCAACACGCCCTTGCTCGGACGGCTCAACGACAGATCCAGATTTTCCCAGACGCTCAGGTTGCCGTAGATCGATGGGGCTTGAAATTTTCGCCCGATCCCGAGTTGCGTAATCTCATACTCACGCATCCCCATCAGATCTCTGTCTTTGCCGAAAATCACGCGTCCGGCCGCCGGTTTCGTCTTGCCCGATATCACATCGAGGAGAGTCGTCTTCCCGGCACCGTTCGGCCCGATGACGACACGCAACTCGCGGTGGCTCACGATAAAGTTCAGGTTGTTCAGCGCTTTGAACCCGTCATAATCGACGGTCACACCTTCCAGATAAATGATGGAGCCGCGTTCCGTCATGCCTGTTCTCCTTCCACTGCCGATGTTTTGGGCAAACCGACAGCCCGCTCCGCGAGTTTCCCTCGGACCTGCCTCGCAATGCCCATCACCCCGTCCGGAAACAGCAGGACCACCATCACGAACAGTCCGCCGAGAAAAAACGGCCACAGTTCTGGAAAAGAGTTCGTCAGGATACTGCGCCCGAGATTCACGCCCACGGCGCCGACAATGGCCCCGACCAGCGTGGCACGCCCCCCCACCGCAACCCACACGACCATTTCCAGCGACGGCAAGACACCCATCTGCGCCGGGGTAATAATCCCAACTTGCGGCACATAAAGAATCCCGGCAAGCCCTGCCAACACCGCCGACACCACGAACACGAACAATTTGTAGTTGGCCGGCGAGTACCCCGAAAATAACACTCGCTGCTCGCTATCACGAATGGCAATCAGCACCCGGCCGGCGCGCGAGGCAATAATCCAACGACACAACGCGTACGCTCCACCAAGACAGAGCACGGTGATGACATAAAGCGCGAGTTGGGTTCCCGGTGCGGACAGGCGGAAGCCGAGAATCGTTTTGAAATCGGTCAGGCCGTTCGTGCCGCCCAGATTCGTTTCGTTGCGATTGAAGACCAACCAGGCCATCAGCGCCAAGGCCTGCGTGATGATGGCAAAGTAGACGCCCCTGATCCGGCTGCGAAAGGCGAGGAACCCAAAGATCAACGCGAAGCAGGCCGGCACCAGGAGACCGGCCAGCACGGCGGCAGAGAAGCTATAGAAGGGTCTCCAGAAGAACGGCAGTTCCGTCACTTGATTCCAGACCATGAAATCCGGCAACGCGCTGCCATAAACGCTTTGGCTACCGATTGTGAGCATGAGGTGCATGCCCATGCAATAGGCGCCGATCCCGAAAAACACTCCCTGTCCCAGGCTCAGGATGCCTGCATATCCCCAGATCAAATCGAGGCCCAGCGCCAGAATGGCAAAGGCCAAGAACTTCCCGAACCGGTTGAGGGCAAAGTCTGACACATGCAGCCATGAATCCTCTGCGGGCAAGACATTGAGCACCGGCAGAACAAACAGCAGCACGCATCCGACAATCCAGAACATGGTTCCTTCGTGTCGTTCCGCGCTTGATTGTGGTGGCACTGATTCTCCCATGCTCTCCGGTTGATGCCTCCTCAATTCGTTATCCCTCGGCGTGACGTCCCTTGACCGCAAACAACCCTGAGGGCCGCCGCTGCAGGAACAGAGTCACCAACACCAGGATCAACACCTTGCCATAGACTGCGCCGAGACTCGGCTCCATGAGCTTGTTCAGCCCGCCGATCCCCAGCGAGGCAATGATAGTCCCGGCTAATTTGCCCACGCCACCGGTCACGACCACCATGAAGGAGTCTACGATATAGTTCTGTCCAAGGCCCGGCTCGACGTTTCCCACCAGGGTCAAAGCCCAGCCCGCAATCCCGGCCAGGCCGGAGCCGAAGGCGAAAGTGTAGGCATCCACTTTTCTCGTAGGAATTCCCAAACAGGCGCTCATGCTGCGATTCTGCGTGACGGCCCGCACTCGCAATCCGATACTCGAACGAAACAGCAGGGCGTAAATCCCGATGACGCTGAGGATGGACAGGCCGATGATGAACAGCCGATTGAAGGGCAGGAACACACCCACCAGCACTTGAGCGCCGCCGTTCAGCCACGACGGCGCGGTAATGGCCGTCAAATCTCCAAAGTACATGCGCGCGCCCTGAATCAAGATCAGGCTGACGCCCCAGGTGGCCAGCATCGTCTCCAGCGGACGGCCGTAGAGAAAGCGAATGACGCTGGCTTCCAGGATCAACCCGAACAGGGCCGCGGCTAGAAAGGCAGCGGGAAGGGCTGCCAGGTAATACGAGTTGAACCAGCTTTCAGGAAAATACAGTTTAAAGCATTCCTGCACGACAAATGTCGCATACGCGCCGGTCATCATGAGCTCGCCATGCGCCATGTTGATGACGCCCATCAAGCCGAACACAATCGCGAGCCCGAGGGACATGATCAGGAGAATGGAGCTCAGACTGATGCCGCGAAACAGGGTTTCGATGGCGCTGGACCAGACATTCCAGGATTCGATCCGTTCGATCGCGACTGTCGCTGTCTGCGCCAAAGCCTTGTTTTGGTCGGTCGCAGACTCGTCGCTTCCTGCCTGCACCAACGCTTGTAGCGCCGGCACGGCCTTCTGGCTCCGCATCTCGCCCAGCTTTGCCGCGGCCTGCTGCTGATGGGTGGGATTGTCGGAGGCCAGCTGTAACAACAGCGCAGACTCCTCCATCGCATACCGGACCCATCGATGCGATTCGTTGGCTGCCGCCGCCTGCAGCCAGGGAATGGCCGCAGCACGCCCGCTCATGCCGAGATCCGTGGCGGCCGAACGCCGCGTATCGGCATCCGGACTGGCCAGGTTCATCCGATGACGCCAGGCATCGGCCACCGGCTTGATCGCCATTCGCAGACTGCGATCTGCATTGGCCCGCAATACCTCCACTCGCGGCAGCAGCGACGCATCACCCTGTTCGATGAGAAGACGAACCGCCTGGTCTCGGGTATTCTCTATGTCACTCGATAGATCCGCCAGCGCCTGCTCGAACTGAGACGGCGTAGAGACATTCGTCTGCGCCTCCGCTACCAGATCACCCGTCGCGAACCATCCCAGACACCACGCGATCAACCCGATTCCGATCACAGACTTCATGCGATGATGACCCTCATCCATTCCCCCTTCCAACTCCTCCGCAATCAGGCCTTCTTATACGTTCCCTGGTGTTTGACCCAGTCACAGCCTTTGTCAGGGTTCGTGTATTCGCTCCAGGGCTCGGGTTTGACCAATCCCTTGGATCGCCAGACGACTTTGATCTGGCCGTCTTTCATGATCTCACCGATCAACACCGGCTTATGCGTGTGGTGGTTGGCATCATCCATCATAATTTCTCCGCCCGGCGCGAGGAATTTCTGGCCGTAGACAGCCTTGCGTACCGCGTTGACTTCAATGGTGCCCGCCTTCTCAACGGCTTGTTTCCACACATGCACGCCGAAATAGGCCGCTTCAATCGGATCGTCCGTGACGCGTTTGTCGCCGTCCGGCAGATTGTTCTTTTTGCAGTAGGCTTTAAAATCGGCGACGAACTGCTTGTTCTGCGGCGTGTCGACACTCTGGTAATAATTCCAAGCCGCCAGGTGGCCGACCAGTGCGGTCTTGTCCATTCCACGTAACTCGTCCTCCGCCACGCTGAACGCCATGATCGGCGCATCCTCGGCGCGCAACCCCTGATTGGCGAACTCCTTATAAAACGGCACGTTGCTGTCGCCATTGATCGTGCTGATGACGCAGGCGCCTCCGCCGGCGGCGAACTTTTTAATCTTGCCGACAATCGTCTGATAGTCCTGATGGTGAAACGGCGTGTACTCTTCCATGATGTTGGCCGGCGGCACTTTCTTCGCCAGCAACATGGCGCGCAAGATTTTGTTTGTCGTCTTGGGATACACGTAGTCGGTTCCCAGGAGATAGAATTTTTTGTAGCTACCGCCTTCTTTGCTCATCAGGTATTCAACCGCGGGCACCGCCTGCTGGTTGACCGCTGCCCCGGTGTAGAAGACGTTCTTTGAACATTCTTCCCCCTCGTACTGCACGGGATAAAAGAGCAAGCCGTTATGCTCCTCGAATATCGGCAGGACCGATTTCCGACTGACCGACGTCCAGCAGCCGAACACCACCGCCACCTTGTCCTGCACCAGCAATTGTTTGGCCTTTTCCGCAAACAGGTCCCAGTTGGACGCGGGATCCACCACTACCAATTTCAGTTGACGGCCCAACACGCCACCCTTCGCATTGATTTCCTGAACCGCCATCGAAACGACGTCTTTTAACGAGACTTCACTGATGGCCATGGTGCCGCTCAGCGAGTGCAGCACACCAACCTTAATGGGCTCGTTGTCCGCCCCGAGAGATAGGGCCCAGGTGCCAAGATTCCCTAGAATTGCCGTGATTCCGATACCGGCGGCCGTACGCGAACTCTGCACCAGGAAGTCGCGCCGTGAGGGGAGGTGTTCATCGGTGATCGTTGAGGTCTTTGTATCTTCGCCCTGTAAATTCCGTAGGTTCATCGTTCGGCTCCTTTCGCCGTCAGGTCTGGGCTAAAAGTTGTACCAAGTGGACAGCATGAAATTGTCTCCGGCGAAATGCTCCCTCGTGGACCATTCAGTCATGAGGTGATTCCACTCCAAGGATGCGTACAAATCTCCCCAAATGTGACGGACGGCCGTCAGATAAGTCCGGTGATTCAAAATATACTGCGTGTCCGCACCAGCAGTCGTGCCGTTCAGATCGGAGTTCAACGGGTTGTCGAAGCCGTATCCGGCAATAAGCGTGAGCTGTCGGTCATATGCGTAATCCAACTCGCCCCAGCCGACCACCGTCCTGATGGCTTTGCCCGTGCCCAGGTTGCGCTCCTGCCCGAACCTGAAGAACTCCACACCCAGCGCTTGTCCATAGGCGATCTCGCCGGTAAATTTCAGCCTGTTGGTAATGGGCACGGCCAGTTCGGCCCCGACGAGATAGGAATTGATGTCCTGACCGGAAGGAATGCCGCCCGCTGTGGGCGCGGATCGGTAATGACGGAAGGCGGCATTGAGCGCCACCAGGAAGCCTGATTGATCACCTGTTCCCGTGTAAGCGAAACGGGTCCCGACATAGGGCATTTGCACCGGATCATTGAAGGCATTTTCGGAGCAGGCAAATCCGCTGCTGCCGCAACTGCCCGGCGCCGCCGCCGCAGCGCCGGCCCCCTGGAAAGTCCGTCGTTGCGTCTGCGGCTGTATGGCCGAAAGCCCGCGCTCAAATCGCATGACGGTCAGCAGACCGTTGACGTTCTCGGTGAACTGATGTTTTACGGTGACCTGCGGAAGACGCTGCCACAAATTGCCGTTGTAGCCCATGATGGAGAAGTCGATCAGGTTCGGATGGGAGGACATGATCGGCGTCCAATCCATACCGGCCGTGATCGTCGTGCGACTGTTGTTCGGAGAGTATTTGACGTTTGCCAACCGCAAGCGGGGGGAAATATTTCCTGCGTTGTCGGTTTGGCTGTAGAAGTCTGCCTCGACGACACCCGTGAGGGAATGAGTACCGTCGGTTCGATCCGCGCGTAACCCGAATACGCTATATCGGGGATTTAACGTCGATGAGGCGTTGCTGCTCTTTCCCGCCGCGGTTGCGTAACCATTGAACTGACCCGGATCGAGCGGGTTGGTATTCCGGTTGCTGTATATCCCATCTAATTCGATACGACCGTAAGGAACAATGCTGCCCTTACCCTCGCCGGCAAAGGTGGGCGTGACACAGCCGCCGCAAATCACCGCCGGTGGGGTCTCCACCTCTCGCAATCGTTGCCCGGCTCCTGCCGCCTCTCCCGCACTCTGTTCTTGTGCCTCCACCGGCGTTGCGATGGCCATGACCACCATCACGCTCGCACAGAGTGCAAGCTTTCCTAGCCCCTGCATGTCCATCCTGATAGCCCTCCTGGTTCGGAACGATGTGACGTCACCAGACCGGATGGGCTCGCAGGCAAAAAAAAACGCCCTTCCGGTCCAACCGTTGGACCAAAAGGACGTCATTGTCCTCTGCCTATGTGGTGTCTACGAGAAGTCGGGACGTCGTTGTCCTGACTTCACCGTACACGGGACAGGTCTATACGCCTCCGCCCATTATCTTGTCAAGCGTCTCCTCTCAGCCCTTCCTGCCCTTCCTGAGTTTGTCCTGTGATACACTGCACGGCGGGCAGGCTGATCTATGATCAACATTTTTCCCATAAGCCGTCGCTACGCACCGGCCCTGTATGTGGTTCTGTCTCTATGGGTGGCCGGCTGCGCCACCGGCTCCCAGCGTGATGTGACGATTCAGGAGTCCGTGCGGGGCGGAGTCTACCTTGAACGTATTTCCACACGCCAGTTTCAGGCAACTCATCCGATCAGACTGGCCCCTGCACTCATTGCCAAAAGTTTGCAGGGTGTTCAGATTCAGGAGGGAAAAGGCCTCCTGCAATCCCTCAGCGCGCAACAAAACCGATCGATCTCGGTCTTTTCCCAGGAGGACATCGCCCTGCTCGCTCCTGCCATTGCGGATGCATTGAGTCGAGCCGCCTCGGATCAGCAGGTGAGTTTTCGGATCGTGCAGGCGGGAACTATCGATGGGCGTGATAGAACCGGTGCCGGGGTCGGGTCAGGAACTGCCTCCCCCCAACGGAATCAGGATAGCACCACGGCCGGCCGGCTGTTCGTCTATGGGCGATCACTCTACCTGACGATTTACCAGTTCCGCTACCACACGGAACCGGCCGACACCATCAACATGCCGAATCGCCGGCTGCCAGAACCAACCGGATTGAGAAACCGGACGGTGCTGTTCACGCCGGAATCGGCGCTCCGCCCCGACATCTACGCACCGCCTTTTGCCACGGAAGACGGGCTGACTACTCTGGTCATCGACTATGACGCTCTGGCTAAAACGCCCACCGTCGCGCTGCCACCGCCCCCGACTGTTTCCGAGCCGACACCTCCCGTCGCCCCGATCCTTGCGCCGCCACTCCACGAGGATGTCCAACAAATCAAAGACCAGATGAAACAGAAGGAATTGGAAGTGGAGGAGCTGCGAAAGGAATTACAGGAGATCAAACGTCAGCTGGGAAACGAGCCGACCAAAGGCGGCCAGGCGCCTTCACGCAAGCCGTAACGCTGGACAAGGGATTAGTCCTCTGTCACCCTCGGTTTTTGTCGGCACGGTCTTCAATCTCACCCGCCAATAATATCGCTTCGGCAATCTCTCGCATGGACTTGCGAAGGTCCATACTCTGTCGTTGAATCAGCTTGAACGCATCCTCTTCCGACAGACGTTTGGACCGCATGAGATACCCCTTGGCCCGATCGAGCAACTTGCGGACTTGCAACGCTTCCTGCATTTCAAACGACTTCTCCAGGAGCGTCGTGTGCTCGATGGAAATCGCCGCCTGATTGGCAATGGCCTGCATCAGTTTCACATCCTCGGACGTGAAGGTATGGGGCTTGGAGGTATAGGTATTGATGACCCCGATCGCTTTTTCTCGTACCAGCATCGGCACGCAGAGGAGCGAACACAGCCCTTCCTTTGCCGCCATGTCCGGGTACATGTAGGAACCTTCCTTGGTGACATCCGGTACGATGATCGGCCGGCGATCCTGAACCGCGCGACCGCTGATACTTTGTCCGATCTTCACATTGGGCTTGCGCCGATACTGCTCACTCAGACTTTGTGTGGCGGCAATGCGCAGTTCACCGGTCGTCTGGTCCAGGAGGATGATGGAACAGATCTTCGAACCCATCATTTGTGCCGTCATCGTCACAATCAGCTGCAACACATCCTCGATCAAACGATTCGACGACACGGTCTCCGACACTTGGGACAAGGTGTCGAGTTGCAACGCCTTGCGGGTCATCTGATCGTACAGGCGAGCGTTCTCGATCGCGCCGCCGACCTGCGTGGCAATGGTCGAAAGCAACGCCAGCTCATCCGGGCGGTACCGCCGGGACCGTTTGTGCTGCACATTGATGACGCCGACAACCTCCTGCTTGGTCGTAATCGGCACGGAGACAAACGCCTGATAGCGGTCTTCCGGCAAATTATGAAAAAATTTGAATCGCGAATCATCGCTCGCGCTGTTCGGAATCACCACGCGAGTCCTTTCCCGCGCAACCCAGCCGGTGATGCCTTCTCCCAATCCAATTGTGATACGCCCGATGAGCTTCGGATGAGGATTCTTCGAGGCTCGAAGAATCAGCTCATCTTGGTTGTCGGAAAGCAAATACAACAGGCAGGCATCGGCCTTCGTCGCTTCGACCACTACATCGACGATATGCCGCAGGACTGACTCCAGATCCAGGGTGCTGCTGATCGATTCGCTGATGCGGTGCAGGACATCGACTTCGCGTGTTTTTTCACGCAACGCCTGTTCCAACTGAGGCACTGTTCGCTTCGATGCCATTGAACTCCTACCGCGGCTAGTTCTTGCTGGGAATGCGTTGCCTGGAGCCTGTGTCGCGTACGCGCACCGTCTCATACCAGGCCCGAGTCTGCGCCTTCTCTAACGGGACAATTCGCACTGACCCGATTCGTTCCGGGACCACACAGTAGACGGTCCCGGCGGACACCTTTTTATCCTGCTGCATCGCGTCCCAAAGCGCACGGAACGGCACGTTCGGAGGCAACTGAACCGGCAACCCGGCTGCCGCAATGAGGGCGCGCACGCGGGTGCCGACGTTCTGATCGCAATACCCGAGATGCCTCGCCAGATCAGTTTCATACACCATCCCGACGGCGACCGCTTCGCCATGAATCAGGCCACGATATCCTCCAAGGGATTCCAACGCATGGCCGATCGTATGCCCGAAATTCAAAATGCGTCGGCGGTCGGCTTCGCGCTCGTCCTGCGAAACCACCTGCGCTTTGATTTCGCAAGATCGCTTCACAATGTGTGTAACCGGCTCATCATTCAGGCCCAAAATCGGGGCGATATGCTGTTCCAAATACTCGAAAAACGCCTCATCCTCGATGACCCCGTACTTGATCACCTCCGCCAGGCCGGCGATCCATTCTCGATTAGGCAATGTGCGCAGTGTGACCGGATCGATCAAGACGGCACGCGGCTGATTAAATGCGCCGATCAGATTTTTGCCTTTGGGGTGATCAACCCCCGTTTTTCCGCCGACGCTCGAATCAACCTGCGCCACCAGACTGGTTGGGACCTGCACGAAGGGAATCCCGCGCTGATATATGGCCGCAGCGAAGCCGGTAATGTCGCCGATCACTCCACCCCCCATGGCCAGCAGCGTTGAACTGCGTTCAAAGCGGGCATCGACAAGAGCATCCATGACCATTCCGATTGAGCGTAAGGTTTTGGTTCGTTCGCCCGGGGGCAGCACGATTGGCACCACTTGATACCCAGCGGCCTTCAGCATACGTGTCACGGGCTTCAGGTAATGCGCGGCAAGGTTGCGATCCGTCACGACTCCCACCTTGCCTATACATTGGAGCCGAGTCAGCTCAGCGCCGACTTCCTTCAGCAGACCGCGCCCGATATGAATGTCATAACTGCGCGCACCCAATTCGAGATGAATGGTGTTCCGGGGTACGTCAGGGTTGGATCTTGCCATGAACTATTATCCAGTGCCTTGGATGGGGCCTCTTAGTCGCCATCGGATAGCGTGGAAACCCCACCTGGCTGCACGGGCCGTTGAGTCACCCCGCAGGAACTGATGTGGCCAAAGACCGGATTGTCGGCTATACGATCTAAAGGGAGAAGAAGCCCGGAAGAAGCGCCATCGTGAACGGGGAGGAGACACGTTCTATGGGATTCGCCCCCATTGAGACAGCGTACCATCATCAATGGGGGCGATTATTAGCGTGTCGAGCGGGGACCTGTCAAGTTGCCGAGCGAACGATCGTTGGAGTCAGGAAGATCAAGAGTTCCTGCTTCGAAACGTTCTCGGTCTTGTTTTTAAACAACCAGCCCAGCACCGGGACGCGGGACAGATAAGGAATACCCGCCACGTTGTTCGATTGCGTATCGACGAACACGCCGCCGATGACCATGGTTTCCCCGTCACGCACCAGCACCTGGGTTGTTGCTTCTCGCCGATCGATGCTCGGACCAGCTGGGTTACTTCGCGCACCCACCGCATTCCTCGTCGCCCGAACCTTCATTAGAATTTGCTTTCCGATTTCTTTCGGGTCACGGGAGGTGATTTGCGGAGTCACGTTCAATTCCAGGTTCGCATCCACAAAGGTGGTCTGCGTGCCCTGGAGAGAAGTCGTCTGGAACGGGATGGATTCGCCTTGCGCAATCTTGGCATCCCGCTTGTCCAGCGTCGTAATCTTCGGCGCGGCGATGACTTTGGTCAACCCGAGCAATTCGCCGGCCGACAGACGCACATCCAACATCGCGCCGTCGGTTTTTCCGATTGAGAAACCGGCGCCTGGCACAGAAGGCAATCCAGGGTTAGCCGGCAGGTTGATCAGGAAGTCCGAGACCTGAGCGCCGAAGGCTCCGGTGGTGCCGGTCTTAAAGGCGGACGTTCCGCTTGAGGCTCCTAATTGATTGACGTTCTGAATGCCCCATTGAACACCGAGCGACCGGGTATAGGTTGTATCGGCCTGAACGATACGCGCCTCGATCTGCACCTGGGGCACCTCGAGGTCGACCCCGTCGAGCAACTGCCGGAGTACTTCCAGCTTGGATTCTGTATCGCTGATGATCAATGCATTGCTGGCGGCGCTGACCGTCATGGTGCCGCGTGGGCTCAGATTCTGCCGTAAGGAGGTTTGCACTTCCGTCGCATTCAGATTACGGATATAGAATACCCGAGTGACAATCGGCTCCGCCTTGGCTTTGGAATCCTTGGCACGCGCCTCTTCATCCTGCTGCTTCGCAATATTCTGCAGGGTATCGACCCACACGATATTGCCTTGGCGAATCATGCCCAGGGCATTCATCTTCAACAGCATGTCGAGGGCCTGATCCCAGGGCACATTGGCTAGCTTCATGGTGACTTTATTCTTCACGCCCTCGCCGACCACGATGTTGAAGCCGCTGACTTCGGCGATCAAGCGCAGCACATTGCTGATGTCTGCTTGCTGAAAATCGAGAGAGATACGCCGCCCGACATAACGCGACGCACCGTTCACCACTTCATTCGTCTCCGGCTTCCGGTCTTCCTTCTGAACCGACTCTGCCGTCAATTGAATAGGCTGGACACGGAACAGCGTATGAGGCGCTTTATGAGAGACCACCATCGAGCGAGGGGTTGCAGTCTGATCGGCCAATGGCGCGGCGTTCATGTCCACCGCCTTCATATCCGTGATGTATGCCACAGCCTTCGGTTCAAGCGTGAGAACCAGCCGCCCGTCAATTGACGTGACGCTGTGTTCGGCGGGCTGGGCAAGATCAAGAACCAATCGCACCTTGTCAGCGTGATACCCGAATCGCACTTTCGACAACAGCGCATGGCCGACGGCCAACTGTGTCTGACGACCCTGCGATTGGATATGCGGCATGTCGAGCACCATTCGGCGATCCCCGACCATTTTCACCGTGTGGTCGAATACGCCGTTGCCGGTCAGGATCAGCGCCACCCGTCCGCCATCAGGCTTGGCTTCCACGCCCGTGAGCAAAGTTGCGAACGAATTGGCCGCTGTAGGGTGTTCCTCCTGGGCTGCGGTGCTCTCAGCGGAAACCGCGACGGCCTGATCGGTGGCCTGCGTGAACCCGGCCAGTCCGGTCGTTTCCCCCGGGGCGGCAGCTTGCACGTACCCGGCAAGCCCTAACAGTCCGGCCATCACAGTGACACTCAGCAGCGGATGTACACCAACCTGTGTTTGTTTCATTCTGTGCCCTCTTTCGGGTGCAGGAGCTTGACATACTCGCGCTCCTGTTTATTCCCGTACACGTCCGTGAACCGCTCTTGAACGATGATGCCTCGTTCGGTGATTGAACTAACCACACCATTGTTAGGCCCGATTCGTGTTCCGCGGCGAATGCTGTATCCCTTTCCATCCGGTGTCTGAACCATGGCCGTGTATCCGTAGTTGCCCCAAAGCACTCCGATCAAACTCAGTTCCGTGAGGCCGACGCGCTGCAACGGGGGAAGACTCGCGTCTTGTTCCACCTGCTGACCCAGCTGCAGCATCGGCAGGAAAGGGTCTCGACGCCCTGAAGGATCGTAAGAGGCGCCGGAAAATTCCATCGACAGTGAATCGCCCGGTTGCGAAACGGCCGCATCAGTGCGAGGAGCCGGCGAGTCAATCGCCGGAACCGGCTTTTGTCCCTCAGGCAACGGCATCACCTTCAGCGAATCGGCCGGCCGCATGGATGCGATCTGGCGCAAGTGCGGCAAGGGTTTCGATTCCACCGGCAGTGAGGTGCCTCCGATAACCAGCACCACCGCTCCGATGCTCATCGGCCGGATCCACTCATTCCAGCAGGGTCGTGTGTTCACGGTGCGTCCTCTTACATTGGGCATGAGCTGAGCTCCATTCTCACTTCGGCTTCGCCGCAGTTACGGACCCAGCGAATTTCTTCTCCTGCGGAGCAGCGTAGGCCACCAGATCGAACACTGTTTGCGTCACCACACGGCCCTGGTCGACCCGGGCGGCGCCGATTCGGACATCCTGAACGGTCACGATACGGGACAACTTGCTGATTCGATCGAAGAAGATGGCAGCTGTATGATATCCCCCGGCAACTTCCACATTGATCGGCATTCGAATGAACAGCTTCGACGGATCCTCCGCTTGTGTGCCGGGCTTCCACAACTTCACATCAAGGCCTAACCGCAGCCCCAGATCAGAGACCTGTTTCAGCAGCATTACGGCTTCTTCTTCCGGGGGGAGGCGTTCCTTCTTTGCCGCCAATTCGATCTCCAATTGTTTGTTCGCCGCCACGAGCTCATCGAGGTGCTTGACCTTGAGCGTCAGGTTCTGGATCTCGGTATCCAACTGAGCCACCTGCCCTTGCACAGCTTCAAGCTCGATGGTCTTGGGATCGACGACGTAGAAATAAAACCCGACTAAGATTCCCGCCACCAGTAATCCAAGCAGCGCGACTTTTTGGCCTGTCGGAATGCTGCGGAGGCTGTCTAAGCTGATCGCATTCAGACTCATGTTAGCCTTTCATCGACAGGTCAAGTCGGAATTGATAGGTATTCATCTTGTTGTCCAGCCCGGCCCGGCTTTCCATCAACTTGATCGCACCAAACTGATCGGTTCGCCGGAGGTTATTGACGAATTCGACGACGTCATCGTTGGTCAAAGCACGGCCTTCAAGCTCGACGCTGTTGCCCTTGAGATTCAGTCGCACCAGCCAGACCTTGAGGGGATTCAGGCTCTGGCTGACATGGTCCAGCACCTTGACCGGACCCGTCCGGCTTTTCTCCAGCTGATCGATGATGCGGTTCTTGGCTTCGAGCTGCTTTTTCTTCTCTTCAAAGTCCTGCACCGCCTTCACTTGCTCTTTCAACTGCGCCACTTGTTTGTCTTTGAGCTGCTTTTCGCCTTGCTTAGCCTGAATCTCCTCGTCGAGCGATGCCGCGTAGAACCAACAGCCGGTCAATGTGATCAGCAGCACCCCGATGCCGAGCAAGGCCTCCGCGCGTACATCCCACTGCGGTTTGGCTTTTCTGGACCGAGGCCCAGTTGCGAGCAAGTTGATTCTAATCATCGGTCCCCCACCGTGCGCAGTGCGAGGCCAACCCCCACTGCCGCAAGCGACCCCATTTCCGCCAGTTGCTCAGGATCGACGTTGCACTGTGAAGTGTCGATCTCATTAAAGGGGTTCGCAATTTCCACGTCGACATGCATTCGATCGCGAAGCTGTTGAGCCAAACCCTTCACCTTTGCTCCCCCACCGAACAGCAAGACCCGTGCGATTTCGCTCTCCGAGGACGTGGTCTTGAAATAATCGATTGTACGAGCGATCTCTGATGCCACTTCGGCATTGACGCTTTCCATGACGGCCGCAAGTGTATGATCGTCATCTCCGTCGCTTTTCTTAAGTTGCTCCGCTTCCTCATACGACACGCCCATTTCGCGCTGCACCGCTTCCGAATAGCGGTTTCCCCCCAGCGGGATGTCGCGCGTAAAGAGAGAAACGCCTCCGCCGACGATGTTCACATTCATGACGCTGGCGCCGATATTGACCAGAATCGTCGTGTCATCTTGAGTGGAGGGTGAGGTCACGCCATACATGTTTTCCACGGCAAACGCATCCACATCCATGACGATGGGGATCAGGCCGGCCGCCTTGACCAATTCTGTGAGCTCGTTGATTTTGTCCTTCTTCGCGGCGACCAGCACGATCGACATTTCGCTCTGCTCGTCCGGGTTCTCCGAGGGCGGCAAGACGTAGAAGTCGAGATTGACCTCGTTGATATCGAACGGGATGTACTGCTCCGCCGCCAGCTTCACCTGCGCATCGAGTTCTTCGTCCGGCATCGGCGGGAGGGTGATCTTTTTAACGATGACCGCATGACCGGAAATCGACACGGCAACCTGCTTCAATTTGACGTTGTGCTCCGCCAACAATTCCTTGATGGCTGAAACCACCCGCCCTTCGTCCATCACCGTGCCGTCGACGATCACTTCAGGCTCAAGCTCTTTCACACCGAACTTCTGCAAGGTATAACGGCCCCGATGCTCCTTGATCTGCACCAGCTTGATGCTGCTCGACCCAATGTCCAGCCCCAAGAGCTGTCGCTGGGGAGAAAGGATCGACAGGAAATCCATGTCAGTGAGATGTTTCAGTGAAGCCAGCATGCCTTTGCCCTCTCTACGCAACTTCTTTGCGCCCGCCACCCATCACATGCTTGATTTGTTCGACATTTTCAGCCGTATAGAGGCGCCAGTTACGCCAATCTCGAGGCGGGCCGGTAATTAGCCCTTCGCGCTCCCAACGAAACAACGTCGCGCGCGAGATGTCGAACATTTCGCAGACCTCGTTGGTCTTGTAGAGTTTCTCTTTGGGAGCATCGCTCACTTTCTTCACACACCGCCTCAAACGCCGCTATTCATCGCATGATTCGAGCTCACGGAATTAAGTATAGTTGATATAGTCCACCTGTCAAGAAAGCGGACCCTGGAAGTGGTTATCGGATGAAATCGCGGAAATGGCGCTCTGGGACTAGGATTTCTGCAGGTCGCGGTTGGTCACGGACACGTCGTAACCGAGGGTGGCAAATTGTTCCTGAAGGCGTAATGCCATGGTCACCGACCGATGGCGCCCTCCGGTACAACCGATGCCGATACTGAGGTAGCTCCGTTGATCCCGTTCGTACAGGGGAATCAAAAAGGCAAAGAGCTTTTGCAAATGCTCCAGGAATTGGCCGGCGGTCTGGTCTCCAAAGACATACTGCTGGACTCGGGCATCCTCACCCGTCAAGGATTTGAGCTCGGGGACAAAGAAGGGATTGCGGATGAAGCGAACGTCAAACAGGAGATCGATATCGTACGGCACGCCGAACTTGTATCCAAATGTGACCAGTGAAATGGTCATACGCCGAATGGTCGTCTCGTCACGAAACTGCCTGATCAACAAGTCGCGCAGCTCGTGCACCGTCAGCGCGGAGGTGTCGATGACTCGATCGGCATGTTTTCGTAGTTCGCTGAGACGCTCACGCTCGAACCGCACCCCCTCCACCACAGGCATATGTGGCAGCAGCGGGTGCGGGCGACGACTCTCTGAAAACCGTCGGACCAGCACTTCCTCACGAGCTTCTAGAAACACCAACTGCAAGGCATGCCCCTGCGCCTTTAATTCGCCCAGGACCTTTGCCAGGTCGCCGAAAAATACTCGTTCGCGAATGTCGATCCCGAGGGCGACATTCTTAATCTCACCACCCTGCTGGTGGCACAATTCTACGAATGTTGGAAGGAGGGCCGGAGGAAGGTTGTCGACGCAAAAATATCCCGCGTCCTCGAAGGCTTTCAGCGCATGGCTCTTTCCCGACCCGGAAAGACCACTGATGACGACCAGGTTAAGCGCGGCCATGAGCGACGCGAGCACGGTCGCTCGCAGGATCAATCAGGGACAGTCTTCCGTTAGGCAACCGTTGAAGCACTTGAATAGATCCGGACAGCGCATTGACAAACATCAAGAGGGCGAGCTTCTCGGCATTGAGCGTCTCCACCGCCTCCTCGAGGGTCAAGGCTTCGAGCCTGGGACGCACGACTTCCATGCCGTTATCTTCTGAGCGAGGGGCCGCCTTACGAGCCACAGCGCGCACGCGCGGCTGATCCCCGAATTTGTGGTTGACCTTGCGCTCCTTCAATTTGCGCAATTGCGCGCCGAGCTTATCCACGACCTCGTCAATCGATGCGTACATTTCTTCCGTCGAGGTCTTCGCTTGCAACCGCCGCCCCTGCACAACGCCCACCACTTCCGCCACATGGTGAAACTTTTCCACGCTCAGCAAAATTTGAAGCGTGCCCAGCTTCAATCCATAGCGATCGAGCCGCTCCATGCGTATCTCGATATACTCCCGTAAGGCAGGAGTGACCGCTACATGCCGCCCCGTGATCATCAAACGCATGCCATCCTCGTTTCTCGGGCCCCGAACACGACTCCGCATTCAAGCCCGTCGCGACGATTGTTGTACCGCCATAGAGCCGTCTCCATGGTGTCAGACTTCGCGCACCTCAAAAAAACTTCCGCCGTTGCGTGGCAGAGGGAATATTGTCCTCCGCGCGATATTTCGCTACGGTCCGGCGGGCGATTAACACTTGTTGGATCCGTAATCGCGCGGCAATCTCTTCATCCTTGAGCGGTTTGCGGGCATCTTCGGCGGCGACCATTTGCCGGATCATTTCCCGGACGGTCAGCGATGAAAGCATATCGGTCGGTTGATCGGCGCGTTGAAGTCCGGCGTTGAAGAAAAACTTCAGCTCCAACATCCCCTGCGGACAATACATGTACTTATTGGCCGTGACCCGACTGATCGTGGATTCATGCATCCCAATATCTTCAGCCACTTGTTTCAGAACCAAGGGTTTCAAGTGCTGAATCCCCTGCTCAAAGAAACCTTCTTGAAACTTCACGATGCTCGAGACGACTTTTACAATCGTCTTGTTACGCTGCTCAATGCTCCGTATCACCCACTGCGCGGCGCGGAGCTTGTCATCCAGATACGCCTTCGTCTCAGCCGAGCCTGACTGCCCTGACGACATCAGTTGCTTATAGTACGGACTGATCCTCATGCGCGGAAGACCGTCGTCGTTGAGCAAGACCTCCCACACCCCTTCGTTCTTGACGACGAAGACGTCCGGCACAATCGCGTAATTCTGTGTGTTGGAGAATGGACGCCCAGGCTTCGGCTCCAAGCCCTCGATGATTCGAGTCGCCTCGAACACATCGTCCATGGAAATATTCAATGCCTTGGCGATGCGATTATATTGCTTCTTCTCCAGATCCTTCAGATGGTGGAGCACGATGGCTTCCAGCACCGACCCTTTGAGCACCCCTGGACGCGATCCCAAAGAACCCAATTGGCTCCGTCCCAAAAACTTGAGTTGAAGCAGTAGGCATTCGGACAGGTCTCTCGCCGCAACCCCGTTCGGATCAAAACCTTGAACATCTTTCAGGACCGATTCAGCTTCCGCCACGGAATATTCGGATCCCGCCACCAGTTCTTCCAGTGTCATCCGGAGATATCCGTCATCGTCCAAATTACCGATGATCAGGCGGCCGATGGCCTTCTCGCGATCAGATAAGCCCGACAAGGACAACTGCCAGACAAGGTGATCTTCCAACGATGTCGATTTCGCGACGGTCTGCTCATAGGAGGGAAATTCTTCCTTGGACGAGGAACTGTATTCGGTCTCGCCGCGGCGCATGTCGGTATCGAAGTAGTCCTCCCAGGTCGACGCGGAAAATTCTTCGGCATTTTCCCCGCTCTCCGCCGGTTTGTCATCGCCCTCCCCACGGGTCTCGGCAGCCACAGTGGTCGCGGTATCCGGTTGTTCACGCTCTGTGGCCGCGGTTTCCTCGCTCTCTTCGGTTTCCGCGACCAACTCGTCCAGCAGAGGATTTTCCATGAGATGCTGTTGCAGACTTTGCTGAAGCTCCAGGCGGGACAATTGCAGCAACTTGATCGCCTGCTGCAATTGCGGCGTCATGATCAGTTTTTGACTCAGCCGAAGATCCAGTCGCAGCTTCATCGCCCCACTCCCTGCCTGCTACAGGCGAAATCCTTCGCCCAAATACACCGCCCGGGCCATTTCACTTTTCTCGATCACGCCGGGTGGACCGGCTTCCAAAATCGTGCCTTCATTGATGATGTAGGCTCGATCCGTAATCGATAGGGTTTCCCTCACATTGTGATCGGTAATCAACACCCCGATATGTCGTTGCTTCAATCGAATGATGATTTGCTGAATATCCGCGACCGCAATCGGATCGATGCCGGCAAAAGGTTCATCTAGGAGCATGAAGAGCGGACTTGTTGCCAGCGCGCGGGTAATCTCCAGACGCCGACGCTCCCCTCCCGACAAGGCATACGCCTTACTTTTCCGAATATGCACCAGATCCAACTCTTTCAGCAATATTTCCACCCGCTCCATCCGTTCACTTCTCGAATAGCCTAGCATCTCGAGAATCGCAAGGATATTGTGTTCCACCGACAGTCGACGAAAGACCGACGACTCTTGGGGTAGATACCCAATTCCTCGCCGGGCCCGCTTATACATGGGCAGATCGGTGATGTCATTGCCGCTCAAGGCAATCTGGCCCTCATCCGGCTGACAGAGCCCCACCATCATATCGAAAATTGTGGTCTTCCCGGCGCCGTTCGGCCCTAATAGTCCAACGACCTCGCCAGCCTGCACATCGAGAGACACGCCTTTGACCACCTTTCGGCCACGAAAACTCTTCACCAATCCGCTGGCCGCCAGGCGCTCTACTGTGCCGGCTTGATCCGCCAAGCCCTCTCGAGGCGCTTGTGTGACTGACTTGGTCTCGATCACCGCTTGCCACCGCCTTCACCCTCGATAATGACCTGGGAGTCGCCTTCGACCACGCTTCGGTCTTCGTCAAGAAACATAATGATCCGCTTTCCTGACACACGAGTTCCCTTCTGCCAGGCAACCGGCTCGCCCGTGAGGACGATTTTTTTCTGGTCCTCATAATACACAGCTTTTTGGCACGTGGCTTGGCCGTCTTCTTTCTTAATGTTGACTCGACCTGTCGCTTCAACCATGCGAATACTGCGCTCGGACACGGCAGGTGTCGAGTCCCGTTCCTTCACCTCGGCTGTCGTCGGGCTCGTGAGATTCTTTGATTTTGTCGTTCCACCGGAGTCCTTCGAATCGGCGCCATTGCGGCTCGGATGGAAAGACACAACCATGTGGTCGGAATGCACCACCAACAGACCCCGCTTCAAGACGACGGCTCCGTCAAAAATCGCCGTGTTTTCGTGATTGTTGACCGTCATAGTCCGAGAGGTAATCGTGGTAGGGGCAGAATTGGCCGGAGACTCTTTGGTCGCACGCGTCTCTGCCGCATACGCGTGTTGGCTACCCAGCACCGCCTCGCCACTAAGAAGCAGGCACGACATCCACATGCACGTCGTCAAGGACCTGGAATTCCTCGGTATCCATCTTCCCCAGCAACCCTCTGCCGGTGACCTGCAATCCATGCCCCTGAATGGTGACATGGTCCGGAGTTTGAATTTCATGCCGTGCATCAGTCCATACAAGGTGATTTGTCTGAATGGTATAGCCACTTTGAGTCTCAACTACAATTGGCGTGGATCTGTTCGACAATTGAAAGTTTTTCGTTTGGGTGTCCAGCGTTCCCTCATCGCCGGACAAGGTCAGTTCTTTTCCCTGCACTCCGTAAAGCGTTATCTGAACGTTGCTCAGAACGGCCCGGCTCTCCTTCTCATAGAGGCGAGCCTGTTCAGCCTGTACTTTCCACTGAACGAGATCGCCTTTGGTCTGGGTGAAGGTAAAATCCTGAATACGCGCATCGGCAGACTCGGCAGTGACCGGGGCGACCGACCGCGAAGAAGAACCAGGATTGGAGCGTGTGATGAGCAAATAGCCAAGAAATGCCGCAAGAACCACGCTGAGAGCTAGAAGACCTCGCCGAACCCAACGTTCCCACATGGAAAAAAGCCCCTAATTTAAAGAGCTTCCCAGATCAGAGCTGGTGGCATGATAGTAGCATTCCACCGAAGCCAAGTAAACAAACAGAGTGACTATGGCCTAGGAAAATGATGTGATTTGCGACGGGAAGAACGGTGAGGAAGGATCGAATGCCACGACGACTCTTACGTCGTCGTGGCACTCTCGCACTTAGCTTTCTGCAGTGGCAGAACTTTTTTCTGTCGACTCTTTTTTCTCCGCCACCGCAGTCTCGGTGGAAGGCACCGCCTTCGGCTTCTCGGGCCTGGTCACCAATTCTATTGCGACCATCTCAGCGGCATCTCCGATCCGACGACGAGTTCTGATGATACGCGTGTAGCCTCCCGGACGATTTTGAAATCGTGACGCGACGTCGCTGAATAATTTCGACACCACGTCTTTGCTCCGCAAGAAGCTCAGAGCGCGACGGCGAGCCGGCAAGGTCCCCTCTTTGCCAAGGGAGATCATTCGATCAGTAAAGCCACGGATTTCCTTGGCCTTGGCTTCCGTCGTTTCGATTCGCTCATGCTCCAACAGTGAAGTCACGAGACTCCGGAACAGAGCCCATCGGTGTTTGGTTTGACGTCCGAGCTGTCGACCCTTCTTTTTGTGGCGCACGGTAGTCCTGTTCCTTTCTTACTCTGAACGCACGCCCGCGTCGCCTGACGGCAAGGCGTCGACTTTCATTCCAAGGCTCAGTCCCATTTCGGTCAGGATTTCCTTGATTTCATTGAGCGATTTCTTCCCGAAATTCTTGGTCTTCAACATCTCCGCTTCGGTCTTTTGCACCAGATCGGCGATCGTCTTGATATTGGCATTCTTGAGACAATTGGCCGCACGAACAGACAATTCCAATTCATTGACGCTTCGATAGAGATTCTTATTCACTTCATCCGACAGATCTTCGCTACCCGCCGATGGCTTCGCATCAGAACGTTCTTCAGGATTGATGAAGATATCCAGATGTTCCCGAAGAATTCCTGCCGCGTTTGACAAGGCATCGCGAGGAGAAATCGTGCCGTCTGTCCAAATTTCAAGGGTCAGCTTGTCATAGTCGGTCATACGGCCGACACGGGCATTCTCGACATGAAAGTTCACCCGCTTGATCGGGGAGAAGATCGAGTCGATGGCAATCACGCCGATCGGCAGTCCTTCTTCCTTATTACGCTCAGCCGGCACGAAGCCACGGCCGTGCTTGATGCTCATTTCCATATCAAGCGCGGCATCCTTGTCCAACGTAGCAATGTGCAAATCCGGCGTGAGGATCGTCACGTCTCCGTCGTGGGTAATATCGGAACCCTTGGCTTCCCCTGGCCCCTTTTTCTTGAGACGGATGGTCTTCGGTTTGTCACCCTGAAGCGCCAGCCGGAGGCTCTTCACATTCAATATAATCGAGGTCACATCTTCGGTCACACCAGGTATCGTGGAGAACTCGTGTAGCACGCCTTCAATCTTGACAGTGGTCACCGCAGCCCCTGTCAAGGAGGACAGTAATACACGGCGCAAGGAGTTTCCTACCGTGGTTCCGAATCCTCGCTCAAATGCCTCAGTCGTAAATCTTCCGAATGTCGGGGAAAGAGTGTCCTTGTCGACTTCCACCCGCATGGGGATCTGAAAGTCTTTCATCGCTTTAATCATGACTCCCCCTTCATTAACTCGTGTATGCCCATATATCGTTCAACCATGATTGGATACAGCAATGGCTCGCCAACCATGTATGTCTAGCGCGAATACAGTTCGACGACCATCTGCTCATTTACGGGCAATACAATATGCTCCTTGGTCGGCAAGGACCGAATAGTCCCCTTGCAGCCAGCCCTGTCCAGTTCGAGCCATTCAGGAATGCCACGACCGTCCACAGCCGCAAGCGCCCCTTGAATCGGGATCAATTCACGGCTCTTTTGCCGGACCTCGATGGAATCACCAGCCTTGACGAGAGCACCGGGCGCCTTCACTTTGCGGCCATTGATCATCAAGTGGCCATGATTGACCAATTGCCGAGCCTCTTTTCGGGAGGCACCGAAGCCGAGCCGGTACACTACATTGTCCAAGCGACATTCCAGGAGGCGCAGCAGTGTATCACCCGTGACGCCGGCCTGACGTTCCGCTCGCTCAAAAATGCCCCGAAATTGGCATTCCTGGAGGCCATAAATCCTCTTAAGCTTCTGCTTTTCACGCAACTGCAAACTGTAGTCTGACGTCCGTTGACGCGCCTGACCGTGCTGCCCAGGAGGATAACTCCGGCGCTCAATTGCGCACTTTTCGGTCATACAACGAGACCCCTTTAAAAAGAGCTTCTCGCCCTCTCTCCGGCACAAGCGGCAGACAGGTCCACTATATTTTGCCACGCTACTACCCCTCCTCTACCTCAACAACTCAAGTACAACCGAATCAGATATTTCGTTACTGCGAGGATACCTGCATCTTCTACACGCGCCGACGCTTTGGCGGCCGGCATCCGTTGTGAGGAATCGGCGTCACGTCGCGGATCAAGTTGATACGCAATCCGGCACTTTGCAATGAACGAATGGCAGACTCTCGTCCAGCTCCCGGACCATTGACATAGACATCAACCTGGCGCATGCCATTCTCCATGGCTTTTCTGGCCGCGGCCTCGCCGGCTCGTTGAGCCGCAAAGGGGGTACTCTTGCGTGAGCCCTTAAACCCTTGATTGCCTGAGCTGGCCCACACGACGGTGTTGCCGCTCATATCCGTAATGGTCACGATCGTATTATTGAACGAGGCCTGAACGTGAGCCACTCCGCTCTGGACAATTTTCCGTTCCTTCTTTTTCCCCTTCTTCACACTCATAGAATCTCCCTCAGCGCATGGCGCCTGCTCGGTCTAAACTCTTATGCTCTGGAACCAGCGGGCTTCTGCGGTTTGCTGCCCACACCCGAACGTCTTCCTTTACGGGTGCGTGCATTCGTTTTGGTCCGCTGTCCGCGAACAGGCAACCCTTTGCGATGCCGAAGCCCACGAA
>CAZKVY010000024.1:0-47447 GCA_964556305.1 uncultured Nitrospira sp.
ACCTCATGGAGTGGAAACACCAGGAGGCCGGTCCTTCGGTTTCCACACCCTTGATTGGCGACAACAAGACGATGGCGCACTCATCGCTGCGCATAAACACATTGCGCACAAAAAGACGGCGGATATCAGAGCAACTCTCGTTCCAGATTGATCGAGACCTGGAAAGTCAGACTTTGTTGGATTTTTTGGACAGCGACATGCGGAGGAGAGAAGAGAAATGGGGCGGGGGCGCCCCATCAAAAACTGGCACTTACAATAAACACATCGAATTAGAAGGCGATAGATGAGTGTCCGAAAAATTTGTCCCAATGGGACATCAGTGCCCCATTCGAGCAAGACACGACTCGAGGCCGTTCGGCACACCTGAGCCGACGATTGTCAGAAAGCATGCCAGGCATCTACCGGCCAGACCATTCCTCAATGACTGAGAACCCTTTCGATGTGCGCATGGGCAACTGCTGGCTGCAGGCAAACCGCATGTCCTCCGCCCCCGTCAGATCAAATCGCGGAGCCCGTGCTTTTTGACCATCCGCTCGACAGTCTTCCGATCAACACCGGCTTCCCGAGCAGCTCGCCCCATGTGACCATCGTTTCGCTTGAGGAGTTCGATCAGGAAACTCCGCTCGAACGTCGTGACCGCCGCCTGCTTCGCATGTTTGAAGGAGCCTGCTTCTCCCGGGCCCGGATCGTCGACCACCACCTGGCGTAGGCGTTCGGGCAAATGCGCCTCTGTGATCAACGGGCCATCGGCCAGCACCGCAGCCCGCTCGATGACGTTTTGTAATTCGCGCACATTCCCCGGCCACGCATATCCACACAGCAACTCCGTGGCCGTGGGGTCGAGGTTCGGTACGAACCCAAGGGCCGTCCCCTGCTGCTTCATGAATCGGCGGAGGAACTCTCGCGCCAGAATTGGAATATCTCCTTCCCTGCTCCGCAACGGCGGCAACACGATTGGAATGACATTCAGGCGATAATAGAGATCCTCTCGGAATTCCCCACGTCGGCAGGCGGCTTCAAGATCCTGGTTCGACGCCGCAATCACCCGCACATCGACATCCAAAAACCGGATACCGCCGACCCGCCGCATCTGCCGTTCCTGCAAGACCCGCAACAGTCGCGACTGCAAGGTCTGACTCATCCCGCTGACCTCGTCCAGAAAGACGGTCCCGCCCGCCGCCACTTCGAACAACCCCGGCTTCGACACATGTGCACCGGTGAAGGCGCCCTTCTCATGGCCGAACAGTTCCGATTCCAGGAGCGTGTCGGGCAACGAGACGCAGTCCACCGGAATGAACGGTCGGTCGGCCCGCAGACTGGCGTCGTGAATCGCGCGTGCGACCAGTTCTTTTCCGGTTCCGCTTTCCCCATAGACCAGCACGTTGGAATGCGTGGGCGCTACCTTTTCAACCAAGCTGAAGACCGATTTCATGGCGGGGCTTTCCCCGATGACGCGTGACAGCCCCATCCGCTTCCCGGACCGGCTCGGATCGAAGGAAGCGGGCACCTCACTCGCACTCTGAGCCGTTGAAGCTCCCTCTCCATCCTCACCGAAGGCACGGCGGGCCACTTGCAGGAGATCAGTACTCGTAAACGGCTTGGTGATGTAATCGAACGCACCGTACCGCATCGAGGTGACCGCCGTCTGCACCGTGGCATGCGCCGTCAGCAGTACTACCTGTACCGATGGATCGAAGCGTTTGGCTGCAGCCAACACTTCAATCCCGTCGAGATCGGGCATGCGCAAATCAGTGAGGATCAGACCGGGCCGCTCGCGTTGAATGACATCGAGGGCACGGGAGGAATTACACTCCGTGAGGCAATCGTAGGGCCCACGACTGAGAATACGGCGACAATTATCGAGCGCATCCTGCTCGTCATCGACGATCAGGATCTTTCCTGCAATCCCCATGGTACTCCTTCATGGACTCGCTCGCCGAGACCCACCGCCGGCAGATAGACATCAAAGACGGCGCCGACCGCATCATTGCGCACCTCAATACGGCCGCGATGGTCCGAGACAATTCCATAACTCAGAAACAACCCCAAGCCCGTCCCCTGGCCGGCCGGCTTGGTAGTAAAAAAGGGGTCGAAGATACGGTCCACGATCGCGGCCGGCACACCCGGTCCGTTATCCGATACGCTCACGCGTACCCATTCGTCCCCATTGACCTGCATCCAGGCTGTGCGCACCGTCACCACCCCGTGATCGCCACAGGCGGTCACCGCATCGATGGCGTTGTTGAGCACATTGAGCAGCACGGTTTCTAATCGGTCGCGATCCCCCATGACGGGGGGCAATTCCGGTGCGAGTTCTGCATCGATGCGGACGGAGAGCGCTGCCACCCGTTCCCCTGCCATGGTCACGCAGGTGCGTGCCACGCAGTTGAGATCCAACGGCTTCAGCATCGACACGGTTCCCCGGGAGAAGGTGAGAATGCTGCGCGTCACCCGGGAGATCCGTTCTGCTTGAGAGCGAATGGTGATCAGATCGCGGGTGACCTCCTCCGGAACATGAGACTGTGCCGCGTCGGCCTCCATACATTCAATGCGGTTCAAAATGATGCTCAACGGATTGTTGATTTCATGCGCGATGCCGCTGGCGACCTTGCCGAGCGTCGCCAACCGCTCCGACAATTCCAGCTTTCGCATCTGACGGGTAATTTCCGCCGTTTTCTCCTCGACCCGATGCGTCAATTCGGCGTTTAGCGATTCCAACTCCGCCCGTGACGCCTGCAACCGGTCGGCCATGCGATGTACCGCCACGGCCAGTTCCTCAAATTCATCGCCGGTTTTCACATCGAGCGGTCCGTCGTAGGTGCCGCGGCTGATTGCCTCCACACCCGTCTTGAGCACCTGGATCGGCCGTGCAATCCTGGTCGCCACATAACGTCCCATCGCCCAGAGGAGGCCGACCATGACCAGACCGATCGCCGCGAGATTTCTCAGCTGATCGCGAATCGGGGCATAACTTTCCACCGGTTGCTGCCGCACAAAGATGTGCCAGGTGTTATCCGGCAACATCAGGCCAGTCACGGGAGCAAATCCCACCACCGTGTCCGTTCCCCCATGGCCGTCGTCATCTGCGATGCCCCATCCGGGATCGGCTGACACAATCATAGTCATCAACTGTCCTGGAATGCGATGCGCCTGACGGGGCAGGATGGGGCAGACCAGTGGCTCTCCCGCCGCATTAAACAGCATGGCATGGCCCGTCTGTCCGATGCGGATCTGATTGATCATACCGAATAGGGAGTCGAACCGGTACGACGCTTTCACCGCACCGATCACGGTGTGGTGCCGGTCATCGAGTATGGGCACCGCAACATCGAAGGTTTCTTCCGGTGTTCGGAACGACCCCACTTGAGCGGCCATCATCCCGCTGAGATAGACATGGTCGATGCCGCCCGCGCGCACCGCCTCCCACCAGGGCTCCCCGCTGAACGAATAATGATCGGGCTCGGAACTGGAGGCGACCAGCGCTCCGTGTTGATCGACAATCAACAACCCGACGAGTTTGTCGCCGCTTCTGACTTTGGTATCGAGGAGAAAGCGCGATAGGTCTCGATGGAGCAGTTGGACGGCGGCTTCCTTCCCCTTCTCCCAGACCTGCGTGCGGGTTTGAATGATGCGTTCGGTTTCGGCCCGGTCTTGTGGATAGGAAGCGTTGGCCGCCTCGACCGGCTGGCGCACCCGTAACGGTGCCGACCCCAACAGTCGGGCCGCCTGGATTTCGCTTTGCACGAGCATCGTCACCCGGTCGGCGGCCTGAATCGCCACCGCTTGCAAATTGCCGCCGATGACGTCGCGCAGCGACTGCATACCGGACATATAGGCGAGGACCAGCCCGATCAACAACGGGATGCAGCCCACCAACACGATGGCCAGTACAATGCGGCCCTTGATGGTACGAATCGTCATCCCCACCCCAGAGGAGACATTCTAAACAACCGGCGCAAGAAAACGCCACCGTACCATCACCCGACGGATGATCAGGACAGGGGAGGGATCTCCTTTGGTTCGCCCGTGGAACGGGCGGGAAACAGCGACGTATCGCCGGCCGACGCGACCGATTTCGAACGCCGCGCCCTCGCGCGATGAAAGATCCACAACAGACCTCCCGACAGACTCATCAGCAGAATCGGCACGCCCGGAATGTTGAGCAAGGTTTTCTCAAACCCGAAAAAGTTCAACTGATGCAGTTGCATCACGGCAAAATGCACGCGCCGCCATCGCCCTTCGTCTTCGAGGATGTCTCCGGTCTGCCGGTCCAGTACGATCTCCGTGGCATCCGCATCGTCGAATCGAACACGCACCGCATCCTGAGCCCGTTTTTTCTTTCGTGGTGTATACCGCTCAATCTCCACGGCCGTCACCGACGCGGGCGTCCGTACATACTGCTGTGCGATCACCGGCGCCAGTTCGGGCGATATCGGCGACAGACGCTCACCGCTCACGGCGTCGAGCAAGAGCGTGGTGGACACGCCCTCGACCCGCAATTTGAGTTCATAGAACAACCGGCCGAAATCCGACCGCAGCAAGACCTGCTCGACCAACGCCCGCCCGCCCACGGCCTCCTTGGCCACCAGGATTGCACGATCGACCGACTGTGTAGCCGTCTCCAGCGCCGGGCCAGTTAGCGGCCGAACCTTTTCCTTATAATGATCCTCCCAATAAAGAAACTTCGCGTCCGCCCACAACAGGCCGGTGACGACGGAGAGCAAGACAAAGCCCAGCGCACCCATGCCCAGCCAGCGATGGGCCAGTCTGATGATCCGTTCAGATCCGCCGCGACTCATCTTACTGCTCCGCGGGGCGCTCGGCCCTCACCTGCAGGGCCAGAGTGCTGCGATGACGCAATGCCTCATAAGCCGTCCCCTCGAATTCTCCCGGAGTCTTTTCGACATGAATCATCTCCAGGACATACCGGCCCGGCCAGAGCGGCGTGAAGGACACAATGCCATCGGCATCCGTTTTGAGCTCCTTGTCCCATCCATTGGGCGCATGCACCAGCACCTGCGTCCCCGGTAGACGTTGCCCATTGAAGAGCGCTTTTACGACGATCTCGCCGCCCGGACCCGGGGTCACGCGACCCGAGGCAAGATTCAACCCTGTGGTGAGCGGGATCAGATCCAGCGCCAGGGGCGTCGACTGGTCCCGTTCGTGTTCATTGACCCTACTCTCTTCCAGACAGACGAAATAGGTGCGAGCGTAAAACATCGGCTTGACGATGCCCAGATCATGCTTACGCAGATCCTGAACCGGAGCTTTCGCCTGTTCCGCGACCACCGCGTTCCGTCCCGGCACACAGGATGAGACGGAACCGACAAAGTGGTTCACCTGCTTTGTCAGCGGAACGTCCGTCTTCCCGCGCTTCGGATCCTGCACGCGCAATGTGACGCCGTCGATGGAATCAAGCCGGCCACCCCGCTCTTCCCGCAAGAATTCGGCGTATTCACCAAAATACACTTTCACGGGCTGTCCCTTGTCGGCCGACGCCGTCGCGTCCGTCTCCACCCAAACGAAATGGGCTTGAGCCGGAGCTGCCTGCAACAGCCCTGTCATCAACAAGATGCTCCACAATCCACGAGTGAAAACATTGCAATTCATCAGTGCCACTCCTTTTTCAATTTGGCCCAAAGGTGCAAGGTCTCGCTAAAATCTCCATGAGACACCGCCGTAGAAATTCCGGATCTCGCCAGGCTGGATGCCGATAAAACTGCCGGTCGTGCGTTGGGCGATGAACGATTCATCGGTGAGGTTGCGTACACCGGCGAAAATGGCCCACTTCGCCTTCGGCGGGGCATAATTGAGCCGGAGGTTCCAGATGGTATAAGAAGGGATGGCGCCGTTGGTTCCCAGCGCATTTTCCGTCTGGGTATTCGCGCCGTCGGTAAACTGCTGCGCGACGTACATGGCATCTGCTTCAATCGACGCACCGGTCGGGTGGTAATACCCCACCAATCCGTAGAACGTCATGCGCGGGGCATACGGCAGGTCTTTCCCGTCGGTCGTTCCGAACAACGATTTCGGCCGCAGGAGCGTGATACTGCCCCTTGTGACGAAACCTTGAAGCGGGCGGACAATTTCTCCCCAATCAAGGCTGACGGTGCTTTCGATTCCCTCCATGAGTGTCTTTCCGGCGTTGACGAACTGGCTGCCTTGCTGCACGATCTGATTACTGAATTCGGTTCGAAACAGGGCGACTTCCGCACTCACACCGGGTACGAGAATGGAACGGATTCCGACATCTGAACTCAACGCGCGCTCAGCGGAGAGATCCTGTGTGGTCCCGCTCGTTGGATCGACCGCATTGGCGAAGGTCGGCGGGCGGAATGTCGTATGGACATGGCCGAACAGCATGCTGTCCGGGGTGAGTTGATATTTGACCCCGGTTCCATAGATCAGTCCTTGCGTGGTCTTATAACTCTTAAAATTCGGCTGCGCTGCCGGAGGGATCGCATTCATCGTCTCGCGGCTTTGATTCACCTGCTCCCAGCGTATGCCCGGAGAAATGGTGAGGGCCTCGGTCAGGCGAATCGCCGTCTCCGTATAAGCGGCATAGGCCACCGACTCCAGATCGGCGTTGTTGGTCGTGCGGCTGATCTTTGAGCCTGCCGTGCCGATTCCTGTAATGTCGGTCAGGCGCTCCGCGTGATACCGCACACCGGAGGTAATCTGTTGATCCAATCCAAATAACGAGAATTTGAATTGATGTTGCGGCATGACGCCGAACACATTGAACTTGCGCAAAAAGTTCGTACTGGTTGAGAGCAGCGTGCCGTTGGCGGCCTGGTCCTGAATGTACCAATTCCGTTCGAACACATTGCCGTAGACGATGACCTTGGCCGTGTGGTGAGCGTCGATCTCCCGACTGGCCGTCACGTCGATCGCTCCACGCTGCCCTTTGAATTCATCATTCGGCTTGCCGGCCAGGGTGCGGTCGTTTCGGTATTGACTGGGCGTAATACTTCCCGGCGTCTGCGTGGTTTCGTCGTACCAGGAGATGTTCGTCGTAATCCGGGTCCGATCGTCAGGATTGGCTTCGAATCGCATCGTGAAATCATCCAACTGTGATTTACTGCGGTCTCGGAAGCCGTCCGATTGGCGCCGGACATACCCGAGCTGCGCGCCGAAATTTCCGAAATAGCCGCCGTACTGCGTGTCCGACTGAAACAGGTTGAAACTGCCGAACGTATTCGTGGTGGAGAAGGTCGGCGTTCTAGGAATCCGTTTTTGAATGAAGTTGATCAAGCCTCCCTGAGTATTCGGTGAATAGAGGACCGAGGCTCCCCCCTTGATGACCTCGATATGGTCGATGCGTTCGATCGGCACCATGTAATACGTCGACGCATCTCCAAAGAGGGCCGGCTGTATGGGGATATCGTCTAGCATCAGCAGAATGTTTTTGCTGCGTCGGGGATCCATGCCCCGGATACCAATGTTGGGTCTCAACCCCTGGCCATATTCGTCCAGCACGTTGACTCCGGGAACGCGCCGCAGCATCTCGTCTGCATTCTTCGGCCTGGCGCGTTGAATTTCCTCGCGAGTGACGACATTGACGGTTCCCGCGATATCCTTCACCGACTCCTGATCCGGCTCATTTCGTTCATGCACGTCTTTCACCACCACTTCAGGAATCTTCACAGGCTTAGATTTCGGCGATTCCCCCGGTTCAGCCGCTACGCCTTTTTCTTCTTCCCTCGACCCTGCCGCGGACGCATCCTGAGCTAGAACCGCCGCCTCTACCCCTTCAGCCTGAGCATAGCTGCTCCAACCACAGACAAGTCCGATCGCCAACAAACACACAGCCCCTCCACCCATTCCCCGGACACTTCCCGCCATGATTGTTCATTCTCCTTGTTCATTCACCGATACTTCTGAAAAAGACATCGCCAGACATGAAAAAGCCCAAGACCCTATGAGGGTCTTGGGCTCTGGACACACACGGTCCTATGGCCTCTACCGAATGATTCCTCAGGAATGGATTACTTCGCGAGAATCGCCGGCTGCCTCCCTCCGATTGCATCGAAGGCAATGGTTACGAGACGCCGACACCGCTTGCACTTGATTTCAATCCCCTGCTCCGCCCATCGAGCCACAAGCTGTCCGCACCCACAACGCACGTCGTCGCAAGTCAGAATCCGCGCTGTTTCGTGCTTCGTGCTGTTCGTCATGCCAGTTCCTCCGCCCGACGGCTTCTCTGCCGCGGTTCTCGATTGATCGTCGAATTTATTTAAAGGCGATTCGTTTGAGGTCGACCGCCGGCAATTCGACCTCGCCGAAATCCGATTGCCCCTTAAAACTCCCCGCTATGGCCAGGGTGAACTCTCCTGCCTTTCCGTCGTTCAACGTGATCGACACTGCCGGCGGCGTCCCGTTTCCGGATGGCCTCACGTCGATCGACTTGATGACATCGAACTTGATCTTGACCGTGGCGGTTCCGCGTTTGACCGGCACTTCTTTCAGCTCGTGCGGGACGAACGAGGTTTCGCTTATTTTCTCCTCCCAGTAGAAGATGACTCCGTGCACCTCGGTCTCGACGCCTTTTGCATCGGTCGCCACCGCCTGAAAGATCTTCTCGCCCTTCGGCTGAGCGAGGGCCATCCCCGCCCCCAGCCACAACAGGCAAGCGCTGCACAGCACCGCGCCTGACAATCCGCTCCGCATTTTCTGCATGACACCGTTCATGATGAAACTCCTTTGGTCCCTGTGAGATGACGCTGCTGCCCCTAACTTTCAAGCCGGTAGGCAATCGGCACAAGAATGGTGATTTGCTCTTTGCCCAACGGGTGTTTCAGTGCAAGTGGAGACGCTTTCCGCAACACCGAGATGGCATCCTGATCCAACAAGCCATGGCCGGAACTTTCCGCGACCAGACATTCGAGAATCGTTCCGTCATGGCGGATCACCGCTTCCAGGACCACCTTGCCCTCCCACCGACGCGCTCGCGCCTGCCTGGGATACCGCTTCAATTGTTCAATCCGTGTCCACAGCGACTCCGCTAACCAACCCAGGTCAGCCTGGGCCGTCGCTGTGTTCCGTACCTCAGGATGCGCGACTGCGCTGTGATGCACCACCGCCGCCTCCGACTCGACCGTATGGTGCGGCTCACTAATGGGGGCCGGCGTGGATACCACAGACGCTTCGGTCTCAACTACCGCCGGCGCAACGATGGCCGACTGTTTTACCGTGGTCGCCACAGTTTCGACGGGAACCGCCGACTCCTGAATGAGTGCTTCAGACGACTGCGCCGTGACGATCTGCGCTTCGACGGCCTGAACAATGTCGTGACGTTCCTGCTCCACGGCCTCTTGCACCTGGGCGACTGGTGTTTCGTGAATCGGTTGCGAGGCAATGGGCACTACCTCTGTCACCACCGCCTGACGTTCCTGAAGTGCGGCTCGTTCCACCACCCGTGGGGTGACTTGCGTGGGCTGAACCGTTTGAACGACTGCCGTCCGCTCCACGACCTGAGGCACCGGAGCCCGGGAGGGCCGCGGCATTGGACGAGACGCAGGTTGCGCCTGTGCGGGCTGAGGAACTGACTCTTGTGGAGGGAGGGATTCAGCGACGGCAGGACTCGGCGCGGGAGCCTGCTGCAATGCTACGTCCCATTTGAAGGTTTCCGTTTGCAGGTGCGGTTTGACATCCATGACGGCCTGCATCGCAAGAGCCACCACTCCGCCATGCAGCACCAATGAGATCAACCACCCACCGCTGCGAGATCCCCGCATGTGTGCGATATTCGATCCGAGCGCGATTTCCGACATTCTTCGACCTCCCTCTTCAGAAAACGCGACCAGGTCGCAGGCACAAAAAGAAAAAGCCCAAAGCTGTCGTGGAACAGCTTTGGGCTCTGACCGCAGGGGTCGCTGGCCTTATTCCAATGTTGAGCGAACTCGACGCACTATCCGTATCATTGACCGAGGCTACTTGCTGCTTCCCTCTATGTCTTGATAGCAATTCTCAATATCATGATTGCCGGACGGTTGTCAATGCGCATATCTTCCCTGTACCAGCGGGGCGCAGCATTGATCTGTGCGAATCTCTCTATGCGGCGGGATGCGGAGAGGTTTCTCGGGTCCGGACCCAGCGCAGTCGCAGACGGTCGAGAAGCAGATACATGACAGGTGTCGTGTAGAGAGTAAGAACCTGGCTCACCAGTAGGCCGCCGACAATGGCGATGCCAAGTGGGCGACGCAATTCCGATCCTACCCCCATGCCTACGGCCAAGGGCAATGCCCCAAGCAGGGCCGCTGCCGTGGTCATCATGATCGGACGGAATCGCAGCAGGCAGGCCTCATAGATCGCCGCCTGGGGAGTTTTCCCTTCTCCCATTCGTTCACTCTGCAAGGCAAAATCGATCATCATGATGGCATTTTTCTTCACAATACCGATCAGGAGCATGATCCCAATCAAGGCGATCATGCTGAGCTCTGTTTTAAACAGCAGCAACGCCAGCAAAGCGCCCACCCCGGCGGAAGGCAGCGTGGAGAGAATCGTGAGGGGATGTATGTAGCTTTCATAGAGAATCCCCAGCACGATGTACACCGTGACCAACGCCGCAAGAATCAACCAGGGCTGATTCTCAACAGACGATTGAAAAGCTTTGGCCGTTCCCTGGAACGTACCCCGCACACTCGCCGGCAAGCCAATGTCGCGCATGGCCAGGTCGACAGCCACTACAGCCTCGCCCAAAGACACGCCGGCAGCCATATTGAACGATAGCGTCACGGCGGGAAACTGGCCCTGATGATTGACGGACAGAATGGTATTGGCCGGCTCATACCGCGTGACTGCGCTCAAGGGCACTTGAGCACCGCTCGGGGAGCGGACATAAATTTCATGGAGCGCGGAGGGATTTTGCCAGTACTGCGGCGCGACCTCCATCACCACGTGGTACTGATTGAGCGGTGTATACATGATCGACACCTGCCGCTGGCCAAAGGCGTCGTATAACGTATCGTCGATCAATTGAGGACTCAACCCGAGCCGAGACGCCGTTGTCCGATCGAATACGACCAGTGATTGTTGGCCACGATCCTGCTGATCACTGTTCACATCCACAATCTCCGGAAGCGTCCGCAGTTTGGCGTCAACCTTCGGGGCCCACATGTTGAGTTCGGCGAGATCCATGCTCTGCAGCGTATATTGGTATTGCGCGCTGCTGGCCCGTCCACCGATACGCAGATCTTGAATGGCCTGCAGGTAGGTAGGAGCACCCGGCACCTTTGCCAGCTTGGGACGCAGCCGGCCAATGACCTCGTCGGAACTGAGGCCGCGTTCTTCGAGCGGCTTCAAGGCAATAAACATTCGCCCCGTATTGGTCGTCCCGGCATGCCCCCCGCCGCCCGTAAAGCCGGTGATGCTCGACACCGCGGGGTCGCTCTTGATGATCTCCACTACCTCGGTCAGTTTTTGCCGCATCGCCTGAAAAGAGATGTCCTGCGCCGCCTGGATATTTCCGAACAACCGCCCGGTGTCCTGCTGGGGGAAAAATCCTTTCGGCACAAGGATGTAGAGATACACCGTGAGGGCCATGGTGGCCAACGTCACCCCCAGCATCAGACGCGGGTGCCGGAGGACCCAGGTCAGGCTAGTCGCGTAGCCACGCAGCATACCGCCGAACCCCCGTTCGCTCATGCGATACCACCAGCCATGATTAGGAGACGAATCTGACTTAAGCACGCGCGCGCAGAGCATAGGAATCGTCGTGAGCGAGATGACCAGCGACACCAGAATCGCCACCGACAGCGTAACGGCAAATTCACGAAACAGCCGCCCGAGCATCCCACCCATCAGAAAGATCGGAATGAACACCGCGACCAGCGAGAGAGTCATCGAGACGACCGTAAACGCGATATCCTTAGCACCCCGCAGGGCCGCTTCCATGGCAGGCACCCCCTGCTCCCGATAACGTGTGATATTTTCCAGCACCACAATGGCGTCATCCACCACGAATCCCGTTGCAATCGTGAGGGCCATGAGTGACAGATTGTCGAGGCTATACCCCAGCACATACATGACCCCGAACGTGGAGATCAGCGATACGGGAACGGCCACGGCCGGAATCAAGGTGGCACGCAGATCGCGAAGAAACGCAAACACCACCAGAATCACAAGGGCCACGGAAATGGCGAGGGTCCGTTCGACGTCGTGCAACGATGCGCGAATGACGGGCGTACGGTCCATCACGATGGACAGGGCCATGCTACCCGGCAGGGAGGCTTCCAACTGGGGCAGGCGCGCACGGAGGCGATCCACGGTTTCAATGATGTTTGCTCCGGCCTGCCGATAGATGATCACCAGGACGGCCGGCGTCCCGTTCGCCACCCCCATGGTCCGCAAGTCCTCGACTGAGGACTCCACCGCCGCCACATCGGACAGGTGCACCGCACGCCCGTTTCGATAGGCCACGATCAACGGTAGATATTCATCGGCTTTGTGCAGCTGATCATTGGTCCTGATTTCCCACGTGCGATCGTCGGCCGTCAGCTGTCCCTTCGGACGATTCACATTGGTGTTGTTGAGAACCTGACGCACCTCTCCCAAACCGATGCCATACTTATTCAACGCGGTGGGATTCAGATCCACCCGGATCGCCGGCAAAGACCCTCCTCCAACGGCCACCTGTCCCACGCCTTCCACCTGCGACAGTTTCTGCTGCAGGATGCTCGATGCCGCATCGTACATTTGCCCACGGGTGACGAGGTCGGACGTGATGGCCAAAATGAGAATGGGTCCATCGGCAGGATTGACCTTACTGTACTTGGGCGCATTCGGCAGATTCGTCGGAAGATCGGCCCGAGCGGCATTGATCGCCGCCTGCACGTCCCGCGCGGCCCCGTCGATATCACGGTTGAGTTCAAACTGAAGGGTGACGTTGGTTCCGCCGATCGTGCTGGTAGATGTCATCTCCGTCACACCGGCAATGCGAGTGAACTGGCGCTCCAACGGAGCGGCTACGGAGGAGGCCATCGTCTCTGGGCTGGCTCCCGGCAACGCCGCCGACACATTGATCGTCGGAAACTCCACCTGCGGAAGCGAGGCCACCGGCAGAAAGGGAAAGGCCACGATCCCGACGAGGGTCGCACCGATCGTGAGCAAGGTGGTCGCCACGGGACGCCGCACAAAAGGTGCCGAAATGTTCATGGCGGACCTATCGGCACAGCGTCACCCATCGTGACTTCCCTCGGACTTCGGCGGAAACGGGCCGCCAGCCGGTCCAGGGCAAGGTACACAACCGGCGTAGTGTACAGCGTAAGAAGTTGGCTCAAGACCAGTCCCCCGACGATCGCAATACCCAGCGGACGTCGCAGCTCCGAGCCGACCCCAGCCCCCATCGCCAACGGCAGTGCCCCGAAGAGCGCAGCCATGGTCGTCATCATAATGGGACGAAACCGCAGGAGCCCCGCTTCATAAATGGCCTGTTCGGGCGGCTTTCCTTCGGTGCGCTCGGCATCCAAGGCAAAATCGATCATCATGATGGCATTTTTCTTCACGATCCCGATCAGCAGAATAATGCCGATCAGGGCGATGATACTGAATTCCATACGAAACAACATGAGGGCCAGCAGCGCACCCACGCCGGCAGACGGCAGGGTCGAGAGAATCGTGAGGGGATGGATGTAGCTCTCGTACAAAATACCAAGCACGATATAGACCGTGATTAACGCGGCCAAGATCAGCAACGGTTCATGCGCCAGAGAATTTTGAAAGGCTTGCGCGGCGCCTTGGAAACTCCCGCGGGTACTGGGGGGCAATCCCAACTCCTGAGTGACGTGCTGAATCGCCTCCACCGCCTCACCTAGCGAACCATTCGGCGCAAGGTTGAAGGAGATCGTCACTGCGGGGAACTGCCCCTGCCTGCTGATGACGAGGGGCACGGTGATGTCCGTGACCCGGGTGAAGACGTTCAAGGGCACGGATCCGCCCGTTCCGCGTACCTCCAGAGCTTGCAGCGCTTCCGGGCCTTTTTGGAACTCCGGCATCACTTCCAGAATTACGCGATACTGATTCAACTGCGTGAACATGGTCGAGACCTGCCGCTGGCCGAACGCATCGTACAGGGTATCCGTGATGAGTTGCGGCGTGATCCCCATGCGCGATGCCGTATTACGGTCGATCTCCACCATGGAGGCCAGACCAAAATTCTGTTGATCGCTGCTGACATCGCGCAGTTCAGCTCTTAACTGCAGGCTTTCCAGCAGTTTCGGGGCCCAGCGGTTCAACTCCTCCGGATCGGCATCTTCCAACGTATATTGAAATTGCGTCCGGCTCACCCGATCCTCAACTGTGAGATCCTGCACCGGCTGCATGTGCAATGTGATGCCGCCCACCTCGGCCACGCGTGATTCCAGCCGCCTGATGATGTCCCCTGCGCCGACCAGCCGGTCTCCCAGAGGCTTCAGGTTGATGTACATGCGCCCGCTGTTGAGCGTCGTATTCGTCCCGTCCACACCAATAAACGAGGTGAGGCTTTCCACGGTCGGCTCCTCAAGAATGGCACGAGCCAGGGACTGCTGCCGTTCAGCCATCGTGCCGAACGACACCGTTTGTGGTCCCTCCGTGATGCCGAGAATGACGCCGGTGTCCTGGAGCGGAAAGAACCCCTTGGGAATCAGCACATACAGCGCGATGGTGACCACCAGTGTGGCTCCCGTCACGACCAGCGTTGCCTGTTGTCGCCGCAACACCCACTGCAGGCTTTTTCCATACCCCGCGATAATGCGATCCAACACCCGCTGAGATGCCCGTGACAACGGCCCGGGGTGCTCTTCCCGCCGCTCGCGCAAAAGCCTGGCACACATCATCGGGGTCAGGGTGAGGGACACCACGGCTGAAATGAGAATCGTGATGCTCAGCGTCACGGCGAATTCCCGGAACAAGCGCCCCACCACATCACCCATGAACAACAAGGGAATCAGCACCGCGATCAGAGACACCGTCAACGACAAGATCGTGAAGGCGATTTGCTTCGAACCCTTCAGGGCGGCCTGGAAGGGCGATTCTCCCCGCTCGATATACCGCGCGATGTTCTCGATCATCACAATGGCATCGTCTACGACGAAGCCGGTGGAAATCGTCAACGCCATCAAGGTCAGATTGTTCAGGCTGAAGCCCATGAGGTACATGACGCCGAAAGTTCCGATCAGGGACAGGGGCACCGCCACCGCCGGAATCACCGTGGCAGGAACCGTCCGGAGAAACAAAAAAATCACCAGGATTACGAGAGCCACCGCCAGAACCAATTCAAACTGCACGTCACGAACGGTCGCGCGGATTGAGGTCGTACGGTCCGTCAATACCGAGACCTGCACCGATGACGGCAAGGTGCCCTGCAATTGGGGCAGCAACTTCTTCACCCGGTCGACAACCTCAATGACATTCGTCCCCGGCTGGCGCTGAATGTTGACGATCACCGCCGGCGTCTCGTTCATCCACGCCGCCTGCTTGGTATTCTCGACATCGTCGATCACGTCGGCGACTTCCGACAGCCGAACGGGAGCACCATTGCGATAGGCGACAATCAACGCCTTGTAGTCCTTACCGGCGAATAACTGGTCCGTGGCATTGATGATCGATGCGCGGCGTGGTCCGTCGAACCCCCCTTTTGCTTGATTCACATTCGCAGCAGCCACCACGACGCGCAGATCTTCCAGCGTCAGGCCGTAGGCGGCCAATGCACGCGGATTGGCCTGGATGCGCACAGCCGGGCGTTGTCCCCCGCTGATGCTGACGAGGCCGACACCGGACAATTGCGAAATTTTTTGCGCAAACCGGGTTTCCGCGAAATCACGCACCTGCGAGAGGGGCAAGGTGGCGGAGGTCAACGCCAACGTGAGGATCGGCGCATCTGCGGGATTGACCTTGCTATAGACAGGGGGCGCAGGAAGATCGCGAGGCAGAAACGTGGCCGCCGAATTCATGGCCGCCTGTACCTCCTGCTCGGCCACGTCCAGATCGATATCGAGACTGAACTGGAGGGTGACGACCGAACTGCCCCCGGAACTCGTCGAGGTCATCTGGTTGAGTCCGGGCATTTGCCCGAACTGCCGTTCCAGCGGAGCCGTAATGGAGGACGTCATCACGTCCGGCCCGGCACCGGGGTAAAACGTCAGCACTTGGATTGTTGGGTAATCGACCTGAGGCAGGGCGGAAACAGGCAGGTGACGATATGCAAGCGCCCCGGCCAGCAGAATCGCGATCATCGTCAGGACCGTCGCGACCGGCCGCACGATGAACAGGCGCGACGGGTTCACGTGCGGTTCCCCTGTTTTTTCCGTTCCCCTCCGGATGGAGGATTCTCCTGGCTGGTCGGAACCGCTCCGCCCGAGGGCCGCATGTCCACCTTGCTGCCCTCACGCAACTTTTCAGTTCCATCCACCACGACGGTTTCGCCTGACGCCAGTCCGCTGTCGATCGAGGTGTCTTCGCCTTGGGATACACCCACGGTGACTGCACGCACGCTGACCGTCTGTTCCGCCTCATTGACCACGTAGACAAACGTGCCCTTGGGACCGCGCTGAATGGCCGCGGACGGCACCACGATCGAGCCTTGCTTGGTATCGAGCAACAGGCGGGCGTTGACGAACTGATTGGGGAAGAGCGCACTGTCGTCGTTCGGAAACACCGCCTTCAGGCGAACAGTCCCGGTAGTCGGGTCGATTTGATTATCGACGGTGAGCAAGGTTCCCGTAGCTAATTTGCGCTTCTGTTCGCGGTCGAAGGCCTCGACAACCAATGGCTTCCCGGCCTTGAGCCGCTCGAACACGGCAGGCAGGTGATCTTCCGCCAGCGCGAACACGACAGTGATGGGTTGCAATTGCGTAATCACCAGCAACCCGTTGGCATCGTTCGCGTGCACGATATTGCCCGCGTCCACGAGGCGCAGGCCTATCCGTCCATTGATCGGCGCAGTAATGCTCGAATAGGTCAACTGCAACTTGGCATTGTCGATCTGGCCCTGATCCGCCTTGACGATGCCTTCGTATTGACGCACCAGGGCTTCTTGAGTATCGAGCTGCTGCTTGGGAATGAAGTTCTGCTTGTACAGGTCGCGATAGCGCTCCAGATCCAATTGCGCATTTTTCATCTGCGCCTGGTCGCGCGCCATTTGTCCCTGAGCCTGGATCAACTGCACTTCAAACGGGCGCGGATCAATTTGCGCCAGCAATTCGCCGCTCTGCACGAGCTGGCCTTCTTTGAAGAGCACGCGCATCAGCTGGCCGTCCACCCGGCTTTTCACCGTGACCGTATTCATCGGAATGACGGAACCCAAGCCGTTCAAATAAATATTGATCTCCCCGGTTTTCGCCACGGCGGCCACGACCGGCGTATTCCGCGCAGCCACGGCAGGACGTTTCTCCGCGCGTCCTGGTTGCGCTTCGCCGGACCTGGTCATCATGACATAGGCTCCCACCGCCAACAGGCAGGCCGCGGACAGCCCGATCATCCACCGTTTCAAGAGAGTCGAAAATCTCACAGACTCCGCCATCGCCGCTATTCCTTCCGTCCCCCGGCCTCCTGCGCCTGCCGGACATACTCACGGGTCATGCGCCACCGCTGCTGAAGCTGCGCATGAAGCCCGTCCAACTTGGCCTGCTGTTCCGACGATAACTTCGCCTTCAGTTCGTGCATTCCCAGATCGAGCACTCGATCGACGTCCGGTTGGTGTTGTACGCGCAGCCGCAATAATTCAAGATGGGCGCGTGCCACAATCGGCTCAAGCTCCGCCTGTTGACTAGACGACAAGGTCAGTTCCTGGGTCAGCCGTTTCATGATGCGTTCCTGTCGAGCTCCCGGCCCCCGTTCCCATCGATGCTCCTCCTCGTACTGATAGTAGAGTGCCGTCCCCACGCCGCCCATCAAGGCCCCGGCAAAAAAGAGGACACTCAGTCCGATCCACAATCCAGTACGTGTCATACTTCGCGCCTCGAGCCCCCGACCGAGTTATTTGTCAGGAAACGGTGACCCCGCTTCAAACTCTTCAAGCCAGACGGCCGCAACTGGAACAGCATGTTGTTTAGTGTAGACGGCGACGGACCCGGCAAAGCCCAGGGCCACGAGCGCCGCAACGGAGGCCACACGCCACACCAACGGCTCTGCCCAGACCAGGAGAGACGAAGCAGGATGGTGCGCGGCATCGCGGCGGATCGTTCGCATGACCTGCTGAGCCAGTTCCTCCCCGACAACCACCTCGCCGCGAGTGCGATGCGCCTGGGCCAGAAGCGGCTCAATCTGCTCAAGTGCGGGCTTACGATGGATGGTCATGCTGCTGACGCTCCCATTCCCGAAGAAAAATAGTCCGCAACGCTTGCCTGGCTCGATAACACCGAACCTTCACGTTCACCACTGTCCACCCCAACAGCTCGGCCGCCTCACGCACGGAACGGCCCTCAAGCGACACCAAGGTCAGGACCAGACGGTGTTCGGGTGAAAGCTGAGCCAACGCCCACTCCAACACCTCCAGCGAGTCACGCCGATCGGCCTGATCCCGGAACTGTTGATTGGATTCTGCCGCCAGCGCACGATCCAGCCATCCTACCTGGTCGTCGGTCAACCCGCTTACGGGCACGTCCGTCCTACGATGTGCCCGCCAAAAATCATAACAGGCCCGAACACTGAGGCGAGACAACCAATGTTCGAATGGAACGTGTCCTGCGTACTGCGAAAGCCCTGCAAAGGCGCGAACAAACACCTCATGCGCGACTTCCGCGGCACGATCCGCCGGCACATGGCCCTGCACAATCTTCAGCACATGAGGCTGATACCGGGTGACCAATTCGCTGAACCGATCGATGTCACCATGCAAGACTCGGTCGATACATTCGGCGTCATCGGACACGAGTACCTGCGCTCCTGTAAAGCGGACCTTATCCCCTGCCGTTGTGTGGACTTCAGCATCATACCCCATCCGCCCTCAGGACCACAGGTAGGGCCCTTACCATTCAAGTCGTCCGCAGAGAGGCACAGGTTACAAGCCACCTAAATAAATGTGGTCAGGACTCGTTTTCGCAACTGGTCCCTACAAAATCGAATCTGTACCGAAAGTCACCTGTTCGTCTTTCGCCTCCAGCGCCTGTTAACGACAACGCGCACCTGATCGGCCAGCGCCTGTGCCGCCCCGCTCCGATAGCCACCCTTCTTCCATAACAGTCCGAGGCCCCGTCGGGGTGTCGGATTGGTGAGCGGAATCCCACGGAGCCCGTCGTTCCGCTCCAATCCGAGAGACAGCCGGGGAAGCACGGTCGCCAATTTGCTGGTCTTGACCGTGGCGAGGATGCCTTCAATCGAATTCATCTCAACCGTCACCTTCGGCACGATGCCAGCCTGCTCGAAACTCTTATTCAACAAACGGCGCGTGCAAAAAATGTCCGGCAGGAGGACCAAGGGCTCGTCGGCCAGGGACGCCAACGGCAGCTGGCGGCGTGTGGCGAAGTGATGTCGGGCTGAAAGGATCAAGACAAAATCTTCCTCAAACAACGGTTGGGCCTGGATACGCTCGGATCCTGCAGGAACAAACCCGACGCCCAGTTCCAGCGACCCGCTCTTCACGCCTGCTTCGATGTCCGGCCCGGACAGCTCATCGAGTTTGAGCGCGACGTGCGGATGCAGGCTCGAGAACCGCCCGACAATCTCAGGGACCAGATAGGCATTGACGGTTTGCACCACGCCCACGGTAAGCGTGCCTCGCTGGAGGCCTTCCTCTTCGGCAATGGCGACTTGCGCCAGTTCCATTTCCCGCAAGGCCCGCCGGGCATGTTCGCGAAAGATCGATCCGGCCCGCGTCAATTGAATCGATCGCCCCGCGCGGTCGAAGAGCGGCACCCCGACTTCCTGCTCTAACTGTTTGATCTGAGCGGACAAGGCCGGCTGAGAGACCGGAAGACCCTCTGCGGCTTTGGTAAAATGCAAGGCGTCGGCGACCGCGAGAAAATACCGAAGATGACGAAATTCCATGCCACCTCTTATCATAACTGGAAGTGATTGATCTAATCAGAACAAACACTTTGACGCCTCAGGCGGCCGGACACTAGGGTGACGCCGATCACCAAGGACAGTCCCATGAGACAGACACATGCAACAGATCACAGGCGTGATACGATCTATTCAGGTTGGACTTCCTACGCATGACCACTCCGGGAGCCTCGAAGACTGCTCGCCGCAACCGTGGACGACCGGCATCTTTAAACGTCCCGTTCGCGGGCCAATCCGCCTGCAGGCGCATAACTTAGAGGGTGATGGCCAGGCCGATCTGATCCACCATGGAGGCCTCGACAAGGCCGTCTGCGTGTATCCCTTCGAGCACTGGTTCCACTGGAGCAGCATCCTGCCCCAGCGGCAACTGATCGGTGGCGAGTTCGGGGAAAATTTGACCCTTGAAGGACTGACGGAAGCAGACGTCTGCATTGGAGACATTTTTTCCGTGGGGTCTGTCGTCGTCCAGATTTCTCAACCCCGTCAGCCCTGCTGGAAAGTGGCACGGCGCTGGCAGATCAAAGATCTGGCTGTGCAGGTTGAGCAGACCGGATTCACGGGGTGGTATTTTCGGGTCCTCCAGGAAGGGCTCGTCGAATCGAATCTCACGCTGCGCCTCACGGATCGCCCTTATCCTGAATGGACCGTCAGCATGGCCAATCGGATCATGCACCAGGAGCGGGGAAACCTGAAAGCGGCTGAGCAGTTGAGCCTCTGCCCCGTGCTTTCCGCCAGTTGGCAACACACGTTGCGGCAGCGTAGCCGGCAGCAGAATAATCCGGAGCCGCAGCAACGACAATTCGGCGATCCCTATGCTTAATCATCACTCTTCCCGGGAGGTGTTATGACCCGTCTGATTCTGTCCGCCTGCAATCTGACCCTTGGCGCAACACTGGCAATGAGTTCCTGGTGCCTCGCCGAAAACTCAACCACCATCAATATCCTCTCTCCGCGCAACGGGGATTCCGTTCCGGAGACCTTCGAAATCAAATATGAGATTTTGAATGCGCCGGCGGGCAATCACGCCCACGTCTACCTCGACGGCACCTACCAGAAGGGATTCAAGGGGACGTTCACGCAGTTGCCTAAAGGAGAACATACCATCACGGTCAAAATCGCCGATCACGACCATAAAGATGCGGGAACGGCCACGCACAGTGTAACGGTGAGGGTCGGGGAATAAGCGAGCAGGTCAGCGAGTGCCGATTGCCCCGCGACGAGACAAGGTTTCGAGAGAGCAGTGGCGCCGGGAGGCTGCGAATCCCTGCCGCCTCCCGGGAACCTGCTCAGCGTCTACTGACCGCCCTGTGTCGATGCGCGGCTGGATGAGCTCTGCAGATCCATCTCAAACATGACAGGACTGTCGGGATTGTTCGGATCGGTCCGCATGGGCATCCGGTCGGCCGCGAGTTTCACCAGCGGCACTGCCACAATATGCGGAGCTTTGTCCGAGGGATTCGAGTGCAGCGCGATACGCACACTCTTCGGCCGTTGGCTGGGAGCCACTTGGGTGAGGACGTCCTTACCCATAAATCCCACCAACATGCCGCTTCCATCTGCCAGTTTATGAACTTCATAGGCATTCGTAGCAGGAGACACCCGATCAAGAGCGAGGTCCGGACTCTGGGTCACCAGGGCCAGCCCTAGGAATTTAGGCAGTATATAGCCAAACGTGCCCGTCGGGGCTTGCGAAAACATGGTTTTCGAGGTCGAGGCGCCGAGTTCGGCCACGCCGTTCTTGTTCCGTAACTGGCGACGCAAGTCCGCCTCACTCCCCGGCGCGTCAATGATGACCACTGCAGGGGCCGCCTTTTGAACCGGCAAGACCTCGGTCTTCCCTCCACTCGGGCCCGTGCCTCCGCGGGCGGCATTAAGATCGGCCGGCAGGAACGCTGTCAAAAGAAGCCATGCCAGGCCTGCGGCCGCGAAGTGGCGGAGCGGCGCATGGAACGTCATTCGGGCGATGAAGTCGCACATAGATGCTGATCCTCCTGATCATACGATAGCTGCCGTACCGGAGGATTCTAAGAAGCCGCCCGACGAAAATCAAACAGGAAGGAGAGTGCTCGCATTACGGGTAGAAACTGATACGACGGCCGGCAATGGCCTGTGCCACGGACGCCAGGATCTGTTCCCGCTCCGCCGGTTTCTCCAAAAACTCTACAATGCCCTGCTGGCGCAGTGAAAGTGCCAATGCTTCGTCATGATAGCCGGTCAAGACAATGACCGGCATGGAAGGGTATTGGGCTCGAAAGTAGGTAATCGCCTCCACTCCGTTGATGCGCGGCATGCGGATGTCGCAAATAATCGCGTCCAGCATCAGTGGATTGTCGCCGCTGTTCAAGACTTCAACCGCCTTGCCGCCGTCTTCCGCCTCTGCTACGTCATACCCTGCCTGCGTGAGCATCATGCGAAGCACACTTCGGATCGCCTCTTCGTCATCCACCACTAATACGCGGCCCAGACTGACCTTGTCGCCAGTACTCAGCCCGAATGGCCATGCCATGCCCATGGTATCCCTCCCTTCGCCACCCGCATTCCTCCCTCTGTGTGGCAATGCAAGGACAAGACCTGTGAGGAGCACGAATGATCGGTACCGAGTCAATGGGTTAGCGAGCGCGATCTCTCTGGCATCGAACGGCACACTCATACGAGTGGTGGAATCGCACCACCTCGGTGCAAATGCACCATTGTCCGAGGGAGAAGACCGAAAGGTTATGAATGGGATCTCAAGATAGAAGCAGTGGAGACGATCGCGGTACCCCACCGCGCCACCTCACTGGCAGCCAGCAGGAGGACTGACGTGAAACCTGTCCTTCATCGAGCGTGGTCGTCACGCAGCTGAGAGCCTCAGGCCGTCAACTTACGCGCGACCACCACTCCCGAGACGACGAACGTGAAGAAGATCGCCAGGAATATGTAGAAGAGTATCTTCGCCACATCGGAAGCGCCTTCGGCAATCCCCGTAAACCCGAATGCCGCAGCCACCATGGCGATCACAAAAAATACTGCTGCCCATTTCAGAAACATATGCACCTCCACGGCTGAAGATGTGCCCGTCTCACCAATCCGGAATTACCCCACGACGCGCTCATGCAGAATGTCTGTATAGAGTTGGCAGTACCGTTCGGCCTGTTCCTCCAGAGAAAAATGGGTAATGGCATGTTGGCGACAGTTTGCCCCGAGCACCCTTAGGCGTTCAGGATTCTGTAACAGTTCCACTATGGCCGCTCCCAATGCCCTGGCCTCGCCAGGCGCTACCAGCAACCCGGTCTGCCGATCCTGAATCATGTCAGGAATCCCTCCGACGTCAAAGCCCACCGCCGGGGTCCCACATGCCATCGATTCAAGAACCGTATTCGGAAGATTGTCCTGCAACGAGGGGATGACCAACACATCAGCGGCGCTGTAGATATTCGATAGCAATCGATCGCTGTTGATGTGCCCGAGGTAGGAATGAGGAATATGATGACCCAAGTCAGGACTATTATGACCCACCGTCACCAGATGAAGTTGAGGAATCCAACCGCGTATATGCTCGAGCGCCCGCACCAAGACCTCGAATCCCTTCCGGAAGAGCGGCAGTCCGTCGGCGACGAATAAGATCACTTTGGCCTCGTGGGGAATCCCGAATACCTCTCTGGCGCTACCTACGTCGCGAGGCGCAAATTCAGCCAGGTCGAGCCCATAGGGAATCACTGAAACGGGGAAGCGGCCTAAAATCGGGCTTCGGTGAACTTCCTCGGCCAGCCAGGTACTCGGCGTCGCGAAGTGTATCTGCTCCTCAGAAAGTTGGTCAAAGAGCGCTTTCTTCCGTGTCCAGATTTCACGGGAAAGGTCATTCGCCCCTGCCGCGAGCAATTGGGGGCAGTTCCCGCATTCACCGAGATAGCGACCGCAACCCAGATCATAATGACACCCGCCGGTAAAGGCGTTCATGTCGTGGAGGGTCCACACAATACGTGTGTTCTTCGAGAAAGCCCCGAAGAAGGAAGGATAATCGACAAAGTCCGCGATCCAGTGCAGATTCAGAATGTCATACGGAGGAAGTTGCGGGAGGATGTCGAGACCATATTCAGAGCGATCGGTTCGAAAGGGTTCCACCCTGTCACTCTCGGGAGGGACTGCCGGGCGCAGTTTTCGATCAATCTGTTCACGCCGAATACGGCGCTCGGCTCTTTTGCAAAATGATTTCGTGGGTTCGAATTTGATGACGGAACTGTCGGTGGTCCGCGCTTCACGGACAAACATGGAGGAATCGACGCCCGCCCTGCGCAAACCGTCATGCAGGCGATAGGCGGCTCGCGCAGCACCGCCCGCGACGTCATAGGTGCTGAGGTGAACGACTTTGGGGGATCCACTGCGGGTGCCACGGCTAGGGCAGATATCATCCTGCTCATGCCCGTCTACTTCCAGGGGAATGGTACTTCTTGACATGATCAGGTTCCTTATTCAATTCTTCTTCCACTAAGTTGTGGGGAAATGTTTTAAGCTGAGCCCCGATCATATCCGGTTCGCTCCCGCGCTCCACTAGGCATATCCCGAGAAATCGCCCAATCAGCAACGTGACTACGTCCGATCGCTCAAGAAAAGGAGGGCACGGCCTCGTGGGCGGCCTGCGTCCAATCGTATTTAATCAACACCGATTTCCCCCTCCAATTTGGAGGATAACTCTTACCCGTCCCGTAAAAGTCGCCATCGACCACGGTTAACAGGGCGGCACTGTGCACCCAATCTTGAACTTCCTTGTCGCTTTCTACGTATGACATGACATAATACTGTCCGCCGGACAGGGGCCAATCCGGGACCCGGAAATCAATGTAGCCGTCTCCGGACAAATCGAGAGGTAATGGGCTCACGAGATCGGTAGACATGAGAAAGTACGCCGTCTCATAGGGATCGCCAATTCGAGCGTGCAAAGAGAGTTCTACGCGGCATCGCCGAATGACTGTTCCCGGCAGACACCTATAATGCCATCGCACGATCGTCTCTCGCCCACAAATGGCCGACGAGGAGACCTGGCGATGCTTATCGAGCAGCTCGATTGCCGTCGCCATGACGTGGCCTTTCCCTTGCCTGTCGGTGCGGGCGTGCAACGCGCTTTTTGCCAAATCGGCGGTCATTCCTGCATAGGCGTCCACTACTTCCCTGGCCGGGCCCGTTAAGGCCACACGTCCCTGCGACAGGAACAGCGCACGCTGGCAGAGATTCTCAATGACCGGCAGATTGTGACTGACCACCAACACCGTCCGACCGCCCCGACTGGCCTGTCGCATCTTGCCTAAACATTTCTGCTGAAAACCGGCATCACCTACCGCCAGGACTTCATCTACGATGAGGATATCGGGCTCGAAATGGGCGGCCACAGAAAAGGCCAATCGCACATACATGCCGCTCGAGTAGCGCTTCACCGGCGTGTCGATGAATTCTTCCACCCCCGCGAAATCGATGATCTCATCTAACTTGGCCGCGATCTCGGTCCGGCGCATGCCCAGAAGTGAACCATTCAGATAAATATTTTCCCGCCCCGTCAGCTCAGGATGAAACCCCGTGCCGACCTCAAGGAGCGAACCGACACGGCCATAGATATCGGCGCACCCCGATGTAGGAGCCGTGATCCTCGAAAGGATTTTAAGAAGAGTGCTTTTCCCGGCCCCGTTATGCCCGATAATGCCGAACACTTCTCCAGGCTTCACGTCAAAGGAGACGTCAGTCAGCGCGGAAAATTCCCGCTTCTTCCCCGCCTCCTTCACACGACTCTGCTTCCACCATGACATCGCAGCCGCGACTCGATCACGAATGGTATCGTGGCGCGCCTGCACGCCGATAGAATAGCGCTTGGTCAGGTGATTGACCGAGATGGCTACGTTGCCCATAAGCAGATGAGAGCCGCAGGATGGATAAAATAACTTTCCCTCCATCTATGTGGCACACATTCTTCTGAAGATCACCTCGGACTTTCCCTAGCCGAACAAGAGCGGCTCCCTTACGTGGTGATTATTTCGTTTCCACCGCCGTTCCGTACACTTGGGTGCAGGCCCGAGAAAAGAGAATGAAGTATTGAAAGTACCCGTCCACCGTGACCTCCACCATCGCGTCCGCGAGGGGTTTCGTGCGCAAGGCATCCTCGATGGCGTTGCGCATCTCATTCCCTCCGGTCACGGGAATCAAGCCCAGCAGATGGTACACACAATCCTGCCCTCGCACCTTGCCAAGTTCGATATATCCACCCGGGGCGAGCGGCTTGGTCGAAGGCGCGATACCGCCGGGATGATGCATACATCCGGCCGTGAAAGACCCTACCATCAATATGGCCACCATCCAACCGCGCGTTAACCAGGTGTTCAAGCGCTGCCTCATCATCATGTTTCATTCCTTTCTCATGCATAGCGCTTCACGACATGCCGTGTCCCATCCACGATGGGAGCACGGTCGTGAAGATGTTTCAGGAAGTGGGTACTACTGGTCACTGGCAGAGTACTGCGAGCACGTCCCTATCTTGCACAGATGCGGCGGCTGCCTCAACCACAAATTGCTGGGGTGCGACACCATGATCGAATGTGGGACAGCTTCCCACACGGCTCGGATGCTCCTGAACGGCCACCGAAACGCTTGCTGATAGATTGACGAAACACACTACCCTTCCCTCTCTCCCCGCGCATGTCATGAGCAATTTTCATTGTTTGTCAGGGAATACCTGATAGTATTTTTAGACGGAACATGAGACCTTCGCCGGCTGCCGGAATGATGTCTGTGTGAGGCGATCACACGCATAGACGGGATCCGGCTCGAGGTCGCGCCTCTCTCGCACAGTGCGGTAAGAATGCCGTGGGCAAAAAAATCGCAATGGTTACTGCGTCAGGCGCAGTGATCTGTGTACTCATAGGGCTACTCTTGAGTCTGGGTGAAGTGGTGATCCGTTCCGTTCACCTGATTCGGGATGGCATTCCATTTTTTGAAAGTAATGCGGGGGGGCGAATCGGCCCCATTACCCTGGACCAAGACCTGGGATGGAAAGCCACCGAGCACTATCATGAAGCGCTGGTGGAAAGGACCAAAAACGGCACACTCTATCCGGTCCGCCGATCCCAGACGCAGTATGGATTTCGCAGTTTTGGAGATGTGAACTCCTCCCGCCTCAAAATGCTGGTCATGGGGGATTCATTTACCCATGCCACCGCCGTCTCGGACGACCGGACCTATCACGCGCTATTGTCCAAACTTCTCGATGTCGAAGTGTTCGCGTATGGGGCCGGAGGGTATGGCACGCTGCAGGAGTTTCTCGTGCTCGACCGATACCTCGATATCGTTCGCCCCGATATCATCCTGTGGCAATATTGCGTCAATGACTTCATCAATAACGATAATGAGCTCGAGCGCCTCAGCCGCATCAATAACAATGGCTGGGTACGGCCCTACTGGCGCAACGGTAAGGTTCAGCTCCTCTCGCCGAAGGAATCGTCTATCCAAGTGAGAGATTGGATTAATCGTCATAGCCGGTTTCTCTACTTCGTGGTGACCAGGCTGGATCGGCTACGAGCCGCCAATACGAGAGATACGGTTGAAGTGGACATCGAAGCGGAAGGGATGCGTCATGCCGGATTTGCGCGGGCGGTCGCAGTCACGGACGACTTGATGGGCCGGGTGCGGGCGCGGGTAGGAACTCGTCCGATTATGGCGTTCAACTGCACCGAAGCGGAACCCTACAGCCAGGCTTTCCGAGACATTTCCGCGCACCATGCGATCACCTATTGGGACGATGTGCCCGAGTCTATTCAAGCGGCAGAGTCCCGTGGTGAAGATGTCTATTGTGCAGACGGCAGTCACTGGAGCGAACGCGGGCACGAGCTGGCAGCGCAGGCACTTGCGAAACACATCCGGGCGGAATTTCCTCTGCCCCCTCGCCGCTAAAGGACGACGCATTCTCGCGGGCCAAGCAGCCTTTTCCTACTCGATGGTCTACTCTCTCCTCAGTACTGGATGTTCTGAAGCAATAGAGTCGTGGCGTCTTTGCCTTCTCCTTTTGTCTGCCGCGCCCGCTCCATCGTCTTTTTCTCAGGCATACATCCCTCTCTGATGTTCTGCACGCGCACGCAGGCTGCCCCTAGCCCCGGCTGGGGATGATGATGCCTCACGGTTTAGGCGACGTTCTTTTTGGTTGGCAGAACGCAACGCGCGAGGTACCCGCCCGCAATCAGGGCCGCAGCCGCCACCCAGAGGCGCCGCTGATTGAGCCAGAATTGAAGGCTGAAATTATACGCTCCCTCGTTGAATCGTCCATGGGCACCATGGTCACCAGGGAGAGGTTCAAAAAGATTGTTGGATCGATCGGGGCCCACGTGCTCTGCAGTTTGCTGAGCCTCATACCCCTTCCATGCCAGGTAATGATCCAACAGACCTGGAATGAACTTATCCCCCACGATGGCTTTCACCGTGGGCAGCCCCACGCAGACTTCTCGACGATGATGACGCGACGCCCAAACAATGGCCCTTGCGATGAGCTCCGGCTGATAAATCGGAGGGACCGGCTGCGGATGACAGGGCATGCGCGATTTGATCCAGCCGAACTGAGGCGTATTCACGGCGGGCAATTGCACAGTGGTAATGTGAACGCGGCTCCCGTCGTGAATAAGTTCAGACCTGAGGGAGTCGACAAACCCCTGCACTGCATGTTTGGCCCCGCAATAGGCCGATTGGAGTGGAATCGATCGGTAGGCCAAGGCAGAGCCCACTTGTATGATGACGCCGGAATCTCTCGACACCATGCGCCGCAGAGCAGCCAATGTTCCATAGACATACCCGAGGTAGGTGACATCCGTGACGCGTTGATATTCTTCGGCCGTCATCTTCAGGGCCGGCGAGAGCACCGACGCCATTGCATTGTTCACCCACACGTCGATGGGGCCGAACCGGCGCTCGACCGTCGCCGCGGCTGCTTCGACTTGATCGGGATATGCGACATCGGTGGGCAGCACCAAGGCCCGTCCTCCAGCCGCCTCAACTTCTTTGCGAGCCCCTTCGAGGCCATCACAGCCCCTCGCGAGTAAACCGATCCAGGCTCCCTCCCTAGCGAATTCCCTCACCGTCGCCCGACCGACTCCTGCGGAGGCCCCGGTGACGACAACGACCCGCGGTCGACGGGACGCGCGTCGTTTCATGTCCTTCGCTGCCGACCCTTTTTCCTGATCCATCTGAGATCCCTCCGTTCTGGTCATCTGCTTATCATGGAGCGTCACGTGATTTTTCCGTGACACAATCTGCATTGCTCCCCCAACGAATCGTTCTTCTCAGGCGTTCACTCGCGCGCCGTGCGCCATAAGATGCGCCATCCCCCGCCGAATCGGTTGGAAAGGGGTCCGCGGATGCATGATAACGCGATAGTTCCGAGCCCTGAAGCAATACTCCCCCAGGCCCTTTCGTCCGGATACTCTAGAATGAAGGGAGCGCAGATCAGCCATGCGCCAAGCGCTGTGTTGCCCCATCGCACGGCCCGGACCGACTCTGACATCGCAATCAGACCGAAGGTAATGATCCACGCCCCCACCATCTGATTGTTGACCTGAGCCGACCCGGAGTAAGCGAGTATGTCGGGTGAGGCCAATAGCCAAACACCAATGACTGCCGTTAGAAAATGAGGCCACATTGGATACTCCAATCGCCGTGCCTTGGTTATTCAGCAGCGCCGCAGGACAATGCCCCTTCCCCTTTCCAAAATGCTCGCCAAACAGATGTCTGGCTCGTACTCGCGCGCTTCAAGAATTGCAGACTGGCCAGAACTTCATCCATGGCAGGGCCGATCATAATGACCGAAATGAGTGCGGACGCCAGACACAATGTGCACCAGGCCTGTAGCCACACTGCTTGTGCGATAACCAACAGGACACTCACTACGCCCAATGGACCAACGGCCAAACCGAATAGCACCACCATCCATGGCATGGTCTTCCATCGTTTGGTCCCGCCGATGGCTCCCGCTATGGCATCCAGGATAAAGGCCAGCGTCCCTAACGCAGCATCCGGTATCGGAAGGATTCGGGACAATTCCGAGTGCAGTACTTGCTCGCTCCCAATTCCGAACCAAGGCTCCCACACTGACGGAACCAGGCCCCACTGATAAGAAGCCAGGTAGCCTGAAAGGACCCCGCCGAGCAGGGCGATCGCAACCAACCATAAACGTTCGCCCCAACTGGACGGATTGTAAGTCCAGCCGGGCGGCGCCGCTTGCTTCATTCCAGTGTGCTCCATGAACGTCATGACGGTTGGCACCTGCTTCGGTGAAAGTCGGACGGCCTTACCGCGGCGTCCCGCGACTCTCCGCTCAGATCGTCAGCCTACGCCCCGATAAACGGATTGGAACTGTACGAAACCCTGGCCACATCTGAACCGTGCCAGATGATCTCCCGTTTTCGTCTAATGATCGGACAGGGACTGAGAGTCCGGCGTCACAGGACGCGCGAACATGCGATGGATCTGAATTTGATACAGCACCACAACCGCCAACCCGAGCGGCAACCACCACAGGGCAGCCAGAAGACCATCTTTCCCTGCCGACGCATTGTCGATGGTGAGACTGTTGGCCGGCTCGGTCGTCGCAATGAAGAGATTGGGATACGAGCCCCAGGCAATCATCGCGAGGAAACAGGTTATCAGGAGACTGGACGATGCAAAGGCGGCCACCTGTCTCTGATGGGCATGGCTGAACCACAGCGACGCCAGCGCGGCGAGGCCGACCACCGGCCATACGTATCCCATAGGGTGAATCTCGAAATTAGTCGTGAATGTTGTCCGGACGAACGGCAAAGCGGCGAAGAAGGCCAGCAACAACAGGCCGCCGGCAAACAGGGCCCTTTGCGCTATTGACCGTCCTTTTGCCTGCAGCGGACCGCGGGTCTTCATGGCAAGATAGGTGGCTCCATGCAGGGCGAGCAGGACCACCATCGTCAAGCCGCTCAGGAGCGTGAACCAATCCAGAATGCCCGGGTTCAAGCCGGGACGAAAGTCGGTCCAGAGGGGCAGAAAAAAATATCCTTCTGCATTCAGCGGGACACCGCGAAGCACGTTGCCGGCAAACACACCCAAGAGGAAGGCCAGCGACAGACCGGCGCCGAAGAAGATCGTATCCCAAAAACGGCGCCAGAGCTGATGGTCGATCTGCCCCCGCAATTCGAATGCCAATCCGCGCCCCATCAACAGCCACAAGAGGATTATCAGGCCCAAATAAAACCCGCTGAATCCTGCCGCATAGGCCTTGGGAAAGGAGAGAAATAACAGCGCGCTCCCTGCAATCAACCACACCTCATTCCCCGTCCACACCGGCGCGATGGTGGCCCGCACCATCCGTCGCTCCTCCTCTGTTGAGACCAAGGGAAAGAGCATCGCGACGCCCAAGTCGTACCCGTCCAAGACGATATAGATCGTCAACACGAGGGTGAGGGCGGTGTACCAGAGAGTTTCCATACCCTATTTCCTGATTTGCCGGGCAAACGGCACCTGTTCGGCCGGTCCTTGGCGCAGCCTCTCGACAACCAACAACACAAACAACAAACCCATCGCCAGATAGAGACCGAGGAACCCGAGCAGAGTGAACAGGGTATTGCCTGAATGCACCAGGGGCGAGATTCCCTCCGCCGTGCGAAAGAGTCCATAGACCAGCCATGGTTGACGGCCCAATTCCGCGGTCATCCAACCGGCGGTGGTCGCAATGTAGGGCACGGGCGCACTCAACAACAGCAACCAGAGGAGCCATCTGGAAGTGAACAGCCGGTCCCGCCATAACCAAAGAAGCGCCAACCCCATTACCACCACCAACCACGTACCCAGCCCCGCCATAATGTGATAGGAAAAGTACAAGAGGGCAATATGGTCGGGCCATTCGTGGGCAGGGAATGCATCGAGCCCCTTCACCTTGGCATAGAGATCGTAATAGACGAGGAGGCTCAGCGCCGATGGGACCACCAGTGGATTGTCGATCGTCATGGTCTCCAAGTTGGGCTGACCGATCAGAAGGATGTCGGCACCGCGCTCGCTACGAAATAAGCCTTCGAACGCCGCTCCCTTGATGGGTTGATGCTCAAACACTTGGCGCGCGCTTTCATGTCCGGTCGGCGTGATCAACAATATCGAGGCCAGCGCCCCGGCTACCACCCCGGTTCGAACATAGGTCTTGGCGTGCTCCAGATGCCGGTCGGCTAATAGATACAAGGCCCCGACGGCCGCCATGACGAATGAGCCGGTCGCAACCGCGGCTGTCATCGTGTGGCTAAATTCCCAGAAGAGCCACGGGTTCGTGAGCAGTTCCGAGAGGCTGCCGACGACCAAATGCCCGTTGTCGAGAACCTGATAGGCGACGGGATGCTGCATCCATGCATTGGTGGCCAGGATGAAGTAGCCGGAAAGCCAGGCACCAGCGAACAACATGGCGCTCGCTACCCAGAGGACACGTCGGCTCACTCGCGATTCACCGAACAGGAGTACGCCCAGGAACGATGATTCCAGAAAGAATGCGAACACCCCCTCCATCGCGAGTGTCTGGCCGATGATGCCTCCGGCGTAATTGGAGAACGCAGCCCAATTGGTCCCGAATTGGAATTCCAGCGGGATGCCGGTAACCACCCCGAAAGCAAAACTCAACGCAAAAATGCCGGTCCAGAAGCGAGCCACCTCGTGAAAATGATCTCCTCCGCTTAGGAGGTCTCTGGTACGAAAGTACAGCAGGAACAGCGCAAGACCCATGGTGAGTTGCGGGAAGAGATAATGAAATGTCGCCGTGACCGCGAATTGAAGCCGATCGTACTGTAGGGCGATTTCCATTGAATACAGCGATCACCTTTCCGGTACAGATGAGAACATGGCGGACTGCAGGACGGTATTGTGAGGTATTGGCAAGGAGAACGTAGCTAGTGATAGCCCGAGTCAGGCTGGTCAGGGAGAGGTGAATTCGGTCCGGAAACCAAACCATGTGTCTGCGGTCTTACGTGGATTTTTTCGGCGGCACTTTTTTGCCCTTCTTACGAGCCTCGGAAAGCCCGATAGCAATCGCCTGCTTTTTACTTTTCACTGGTTTGCCGCTCCCGCTTTTCAATGTCCCTTTCTTTCTCTTGTGCATCGCTTCTTTGACGGATTTCTGAGAACTTTTGCTGTATCGCGCCATCGTACGTCTCCTTTGCCGTGATGCTCCGTACGAAACGTCTCTGCCTACAGATCCCCACTAACGGCGGCCGCGTGAAGGGTCGGACACATGATGAATCACTTCGCCCGACTCGTGTGGTTCCAATCCATCGATAGCGAGATCGCCTAAGGAGACAATCCCTACCAATTTTTTACTTTTTGAGAGGATCGGTATACGGCGAATCTGTTTCTCCGCCATGAGTTCCGCTGCCGCTTCAGCATCCTGATCTTCAAAACAATACACCAGGCCTGGCGTCATCGCGTCACGTACTAATGCCTCCACCGGGCTCCTACTGAGAGCCAAGACGCGCACGACGAGATCGCGATCGGTGACCATGCCCAGAAGCTTTTCTCCATCACACACCGGAATGGCCCCTACGTCTAAATCCTTCATCTTCCGGGCTGCGTCTGCAACTGTCGCGTTTGGTGCAATCACATCAACGCTGGGGGTCATGATTTCCTTCAACAATGGCATACCGTCTCCTTCACCGGGTGCGTTCTACGACGGAACTCCAAGCGGGGGAGTAATACGCATACCCCCCGCTCGGAAACCATGTTTCCCAAAATATCCCGGCCTCTTTGAAAATAATACGCCGCCGCGTGGACCTATCGTCCACCGCCCCCAGAGCCGCTGCTGCCAGAACTTCCTCCACTTCCCGCCCCCATACCCGAACCGGATCCCGTACCCGCACCATGCCCCATGCTAGATCCGGATCCCATGCCGGTCCCACTTCCCGTTCCACGCCCCTCTGAGGAAGAAGAGCCACTTCCGGTATTGTCTGGATTTCTTCCTGAGCTTCCCTGACCTTGTCCCGGTTGAACTTGACCGGCCTGTCCCTGGCCTTGGCCCACAGCCCCCCCATGAGTTCCCGCTTTTCCTTCGGTGACTGCAGGAGGAGTGCCGCCGCTCGAATGTTGAGCGCCGGATGGCACAGCTGTCAGGGCCAAGAGTCCTCCTGCTAAACAGGCAATCGTGAGAGTGTTGTGATTGTTCATATCCATACCTCCTCGTTTAGACGGGCTTACAAATAGTAGTGGTATCGCGACGTCCCGACCATCAACCCCTCCGTGATGACTTGGCGGCACTTCTCGATTTCGTTCCGGGCTTCTTAGAGAACTTTGCCATCAGCGCTTCTTTGCGCTTCATGACGGCGACCTCCAGCACATCCCAATCGATGTCATGGCGTTCCGCCTGTTTCAACATCTCTCCTTCTTCTTCCTCAATATGGTGTTTGACGAGTTCGCTCAGGACAGTGAACTTGGCATGAAACTTTTCATCCTTGGGCTTCAACTTTTTCAATTCGGCGATCAGCACATGCACCAGGTGATGTTCTTCCACCGCTTCATTCATCATATCGTTGTCGTCAATCGCCTCTCGAATGGCAGGATAGATGAGTTTCTCCTCCAGCTCGGCGTGTATTTCCAGTTCAAAAATGGCCGTCGCGGCGATTTCTGCTTGATCCTGACTCGCAGCGGATTCATATTCTTCAAACAACTCCTTCACCTTTTCGTGATCTTCCTTCAGCATCTCGACAACCCCCGACGCAAATGCGGCTTTCGCGGCCATGAGACCCTCCTTATGGTTAAAACAGCGCGAACTTCTCACCACAGCCTACCAAAAGGTTCTAGAGGGAAGAGCTCGTATCATCCCTAGTTCGAGGGATCCGGGGGGCAGCGATCGCAATCGAGGAGAGACGCAGGCAACTGAGCAGAGAATGCATGGTTTGCTGACACCGAAGGAAAACTCAGTGGTGACGACCTCAGGGAGGCGACTGTACACACGAGATTGGTGAGGCCCCAATAGCAGCACGACTGACGGCATAATAGACATCCAACCATGGGCTCAACATATTTCGAAGTGCGGGGAACAACATCCCGCTGCCGGCTAGGATGCGGCAGGAGGATTTCACCACTCGCTCCTCCCATACGCCCCACATATTCGTATGCTGGTCCGACAATGTCATGAGTGTATCCCCCTCAAGCGCTACGCGAGTGAACCCATGGCGGGCGACCAGCTGATCTAAGGTGGAAGCCGAGTAACCATTGAGGTATGGGAAGGACAGCAGATTGTTCCAGGCGAGAGCCGCAATGGCCCAGCTACGCTGCCAACCACCAGCCTTCAGCCAATGAACTCCTTGACGAAACATCTCGCCATTGGGAACCCGCAATACCAGATGACCATCTTCCCGCACAATCCGCCGCGCGACTCCCAACGTAGTATCAGGGTTCACCAATTGGTCAAACGTATTCCAAATGACGACGGCATCAACTGATTGAGAAGCAAGCGGAGTCTCGTTCAGCGTGCCGTGAATGACAGGCAGCCCACGGGCGTGACAAAAATTCGTAACCTCTTTCCCAGGATCGACCCCTAAAATCGCCCACCCTTTCTTTTGTGCGACAGCAAGAAACCCACCGACAAAGCTTCCGACTTCGACCACCACGGGAGCCTCGGTTGAAAATCGGCAGTGTTGCTCAAACGCGATGATTTTCCTTTCTGCCCAGGCCTCCTGAGCCAGAAACTCAGCCTTCAGGTGCTCTTCTCCGTATTCGTCCTCCGCGTACTGAGTCGTGACGGCGCGGAGGGGCGGCCGCGGATTACGATAGATAAACCCGCACGTCAGGCACCGGACCACCTCCGTTACATAGTCTTGCGAGAAAGAGGCTCGATCCTTGAGATCCGCTTGTGCGTCCTTGCGCCTTCGTTGTTGGTGAAAGATTTGAAGCATCCTGGTTTGCTCTGCAATCTCTCCCATGGAAGCCACCGTTTCGTAATGTGTCCCTCCGCAAACCAAACAGGAAGCATCGACCATGGCTTGCGCGTTCGATTGGGTGTTTTGCCCCATTTCTTCGCTTGACCCTACCCTACCCTGGCTCATTCAGATTTCTCGTTGCGGCTCGTTCCTAGATCGAGTGGATTGAGCGATCGACATCGGAAAGCAACCAGCGGCAGCATGGCGAATTATTCAGGGAGAAGACACTGGTAAGATGATTCAACATTGAATGTTCAGGGCAGGATCACAAAATAACGGGCCAACTGTAGGGGGCTGCATATAACTTCTGGCAGGATCTTGGGCGCCCATGGGAGCATTCAGTGGAGGCCCTCCCTGCATACCCGGCAAGCCGCGTCCCGCACTGCTGAAAGGAACTGGAGCGTTGTTCGAGCGCCCACCGGAGCTCGGTGCCAATTGAGAGGTGGTCGAGGGAGTCAACACATTCGCCGGCAGACCGCTCGTCGGCGCAGATGACGGTTGAATCGGAGAAATTGCTGCAGGAGATGTTGATTGGGACGGGTTTGGACCAGTTTGGGCCCTAGCAAGCCACACCCCATCGACGGGGCTCAAGAATCCGGCCGAGATCACGATTAGGAGCAGTGATCGTCTCCACATCATGATTTCTTATGTCATGCGGACGACTCATTGACAGCTAGGATGTACCCTGGTGATCTAGGGATACCGCGAGAATCGCTGTTGAATAGGTGAATACGGTGCCCTGGCCAGAAAGAAGGAGCCCACTGAAACCATTGGATGGAGTTAGTTTCTCTTTATCATGACGACACGGAAAGAAATGACCCAATTTTGAAAAAGACTAGAAGATGTTTGAGGATATATGGTGAGTCGGCTGGGATTCGCATCCAGGACTCTCGCCTTAAAAGTTCGTCAAGTGGCATTTTTCTAGCGGCTTGATTTTGAGAAGGTTTCCCCATCTTATCGTCGAATCAAGCAGTTAGTTCCCTTCCATCGATTCCACGGTTTTTAGTGAATCGAGTCCTTTTTGAGAATTTTTAGTACAAATTTAGCACATCCGCTTTACGTAAAACGTAAAACAATGGTAGCGTAAGATCCGTGATCAGAAATTTCCGGGATAAGAAGACTGAGCGCCTGTTTACCGGAGAATCCGTCAGAGAGTTCTCCGGTATTCGCCATGTGGCTGAACGGAAACTTGTGATGCTAGACAGTGCAGCCGATCTCAAAGACCTCCTGGCTCCTCCAGGCAATCGCTTGGAGAAATTGAAAGGTAATCGTAGGGGGCAGCACAGCATCAGAATCAACGACCAATGGCGCATCTGTTTCAGATGGATAACTGATGGCCCCCACGATGTCGAGATTACAGACTATCACTGAAGGAGAATGGCCATGGTAAAGAACGGCATGCGGCCAGTGCATCCGGGAGAAATTTTACTGGAAGAGTTCATGAAGGGGTCCGACCCTGGCATCAACGCCAATTCACTTGCCAAAGCACTTGAGGTGCCGCCAAACCGGATTACGGCAATCATCAAGGGACAGCGGGGCATTACGGGCGATACTGCCGTGCGTCTGGCAGCATTTTTCAATACCACGGCTGAATTTTGGATGAATCTACAGAAGACCTATGAGTTGCGACTTGCTGAGGAGGCATTATCAGATAAGATCAGGAGGCATATCGAGGAGAGACGAGGTGTTCTGGTTTCCATCCGTTGATGTGGTTCGGCCAACGGGGGCATGTAAGGCCAGGAGGAGGAAGGAGTTGATCAGTTGGTCAGGCTCTCCCCTTCGAGGCATTTCATGGATCTCATGGGTGACGCGGAAACGCGCAGCCCAGGATAGTACCCACGTCGAAGAGGAAGCGGACCTCAGGCGCAAACGAGATAACGTTGCCGCCATCATTGTCGACTCGTGGGCGGGAAGCTCCGCAGACCTCCCTCTCAACCGTGAATCGCTAGAGAGTCGGTCTGTGGCAGACGCCTAAGTGTCATAGGTCGTTCCCGACGCTGCTCTGATAAGCATTCTGGGTACGCCTACGCGTCTGCCCCCTGTGGCTCATTGAGTAGTTCCAATTTCACCACGCGCTCGGCCTCGACCCAATCATCCACCTCGGTCAATGCCCGTCGCTTTTCATAGATTTCGAAAGCTTTCTTAGCCACGCGCGCTCTGTATTCTTCTTGGGTGAGCACAGGTCCCATGGCAGAAGCTGTCGGCTCTGACGGGAGCGTGACCAGCGTAGTTGCCTTCGCCCGCTTTGAGCGGACCGAACCCTGAGCCTTCGAGCTAGCGGTCTTCCTGGGTGGGACCCCTGACGTATTCGACTTTGATTTCTCACTTTGTCCCGACTGCTTCATCGTGTAACTCCCCGATTGTGTGATTACTATGTATAACAATATCGAGACGAGTGGTCAAAACCCTGGGCATGGGTCCAGAGCAGGCACACCTGGGGCTCCATTGATCGTGCGCCCGAAGCAAATATGCTCGTGCCGTCCAAAAGCAGGCGGATCTCGTCGCGGCTGGCATTCGTCGTTGGCACCAAGGCATACGAGGATCAAATGAACCTGCTGCAACGTGGCGTTGCAGACGGGCTTATTCCAACGGGGAGCTGCGGCGATCTGGGGCTTTGTGGCAGGGATGTGTGGTGGGAAGGGCGCGACGGCGAACAACTTCTATCCGCGCTAGCGAGAACACGTTCACGGACAGCAGAACGAGTTAGCCTGCGTCAAGGCGTGTCCTGCGCATCAAGGTTTCCCGCGCCGCCTCGATCCCCTCGGCATAGCGAGTGAGGACGCGTGAATACTCGGGGCAAATGTCTGCCAGTCTTCGCGCTTCACTCGCTGAACCGGCTGAGGCCTTGAGGACATCTTCAAGGGTGTAGGTAATCGCAGCCATCGTGTCGATCCTGAGTGGCCGTCTGTCGGGGATAATAGGAATCGAACAGCTCTTTCCACAGGTGATTCACCGTGGTAACAAACTCCGTCAGCGCCGGCTGCTGCTCCGGGCTGGATTCACCAAGCAGCTCAGCCATGCCTCTTGCCGCCGTGAGCTTACAGCCAATACCCATTAATGATGGTTTCATCGCGCGGCCTCGGTTGTCAGAGTTCCCCACTTCAATCTCAGTGATAACGATGATGTCCCTCGCCTTCGCTTCGCAGTCCAGCAGGGAGACCATGTGTAAGTAGATGCTCGCGTAGCGAGGCTGAAGGCCGTGGAGGGCCCACCATGATGATGTAATCGACGAGCTCCTCCATCGCGATGCACGGCAGTTGGCAGGATAGCCGATAGAATTCTTGCCCACGGTCTCCAGCCGTAAAATCAATAGTGACGATTTTCCGTGTCTCGCCGTCAAGAGTCGGCGAGCTGATCTCGGCATTTTGGGCTGTTAGCGTAAATCTATGGGCATTTCGATTGCTGTCTGCATATTCGAGCACAAGCCGGACGGGCGTGCCGCGCGAGATAATCATTCGCCGATCCTTCATGCTGATGCCGGACACCTTCAATCCGGCCGACGTGACTTTCATGTTCACGGTGATTCGTTCCATCGGCAAGGCGTGCGAATGTTCAGGCGCGGCAAGAAGCGCAGAGGAACTTAACAGAATGGCGAGGAGGATCTGTTTCATGATGTTCATAGTGGGGCTTTCTTGAACGCGTTCATCTAGACAATCACGTGGCTTGGATCGCTCACAGGCTCTGACTTCCTAAGCTGTGTCAAACAAACGTGTTGGCAGGCGTGAGGGAACTCACGTCCATCGCAATCCTCAACGGCAAGGTCATGCTCGGCCGTATTCCAGATCAATGAGACTTCCGCTGCTTCGCTCGATGCAGGACAGAGTGTTCGCGCCCGAGTGGCAGGTGGCTTCTGAGTTTGCATCCCGAAAACGCTGACACCGATCATGGCGAAAAATGTGCCGACGACGCCGATTCCTACGAAATCCATGAGAATACTCCTTATCATCTGTGCCAGGTGTATGCGACGCCTGAAACGCGTACAGTGGTTACGTGTTGTACTACCTCATGAGGATTGCAATGAGAGTGCCAGTTAAGTGGTCGAGCAGTTTCCGAGAAAGACGAGCCCTATGTATGGCTTATGCTCGTCCAGTGATAACGGGCCAGCGTGAGAGGGGCGGGAAGTGACAGAAATTGTCAGAAATGTCAGGGTAAAAAGCCTTCGATTGGAAGGAATAGTAGTGAAACGGGTAAGCACCTAGGTAGCCTCACCTCGTACACACCAACAACAATTGTGAACTTCATGCCGAAGGTTAGAGCTCAGTCGGAAACAGCTTGTGAGACTGAACGAGCAGCTTCATTTCATCCTACCCTGTCGGATTTCGGGAAGGGACCATCGAGAAAAAGGGGATTGACGAGGCATACATGCTGACTCTCGGGGACGCATAGTAGTCTTTCCGCCTTCGACCATGATTCTTCGTTGAGGAGGTTCTTCCGTTCGTCCAACCCTTCGATGGAATGTACCTGTGATCCGTCCCTTTCCATGATGAACAGAGGCATTTGCAGCGTCATCGCAGCACCCTAATGGCGACGTACTTGCTTTAAGCGCTTAAGCAACTCATGAGCATTTTTGACGGCATAGCCATCGTTGTCATTATTGAAATACGCCCATACCTGGGAAGCACCCGAGTCGCGGATACGCTGCGCCCATTCCGCTATTTCTTCCTTGCTGTAATCATGCCGATACCATCGTTTAGGACCATGGAACCGGATGTAAATCTCATCAGCGGTTTTGACTAAGGCATCGGGCAGTTTCGGCCCACTGCAGGAGCAGAATATGATGCCGTGTTCTTGAAAGGCTGCATACACCCTGTCGTTCCACCAACTGCTGTGCCTAAATTCCACGACGTTGCGCCTTCGAGATTCGAGCTGGCTGACAATTGTTCTTAACCGGGCCGGCGTATACTGATAACTTGGAGGTAGCTGGAACAAAAAACATCCCATATACGGGCCAAGCAGATCGGCGATATACCCAAAGTCCTTGACCAGTTCCTTCGTGCCCTGAAAGCGTTTGGTATGCGTGATCCGTTCACAGACTTTCACGGTATAAACAAAACGCCGGCTTCCGACTTGTCTGCGCCAGGATTTGACGGTGGCTACCGTGGGCCAGCAATAAAAAGGAGCATTGAGTTCGACGGTTCTGAATTGGCTGGCATAAAACTCGAACCATTCAGTACGGGGTAGGTTCTTTGGATAGAACACACCGAACCAATGCCAGTAAAACCATCCGGAACAGCCTACATGATAGGCTGGGTGCTCACTCTTGGCTGCCACATGATCGTCAAACTGTAGTGCGGATTGATGGGCTATCCGAGCCTCATGCATGGTTTGAGCGCGCGCAATGCTCGTCTCTCTTTGTTTCGCTCGTTTCTCCTCACGTCTGCTCTTCCGTTCCTGCCTGTCTATCGTGGGGGGCATACATTCCTGCTTTTACTTAGCGTCAATCTTCAGCATCTTGAAATAATTCGCCGCGATCTACCTAAGGCTCGAATGTAAGGTAGATGCAACTAACTAGTTGGAACCCTTGCATTACAGCAGACAGTTCTCGAAGAAAGGAAATGGTCGAGGGGTTCATTAAGCGACGATCCCGACGATCAATGGCGGTATGCTGGCCAAATCGATCGGAGTGCCGGCCTATAGGATTACCGATATCCTCCAAAGACAGCGGGGTCTAACGGGTGGCAATGCGGTTCGCTTGGCAGCGTTTTTTATACCACAACTGAATTTGGATGACTTGCAGCAGGTTTATGACTTACGCCTTGCTGAACGGGCTCTGCTGGAGAGGTCAAGAAGCCATTGACCAAAGCAGAGAAGCACTCGCACGGGCCTAACGGAATGCGCTATACGGGCATCAATCAAAATTTCCTTCCGGTTTTGCTCAAGCGTGTGCGATGAAGGTAGTCTCGAAACTACGTAGCGCTACTGGCGCGAATTCCGCAACAAGAGGAGCGAGACTTTGAACGGCCCTGGATGGGTACAACCAGAGTCGAAACCTCACCCCGGTACCAGCTTCGAGAACTTCTAAACGCATAATGGCAACGGTGCCTAACGCTGGGCGTCCTTCGACGTAGTCCCCGGCACGGCCGCTCTGAGTTGCTGACGAATCTCTTCTTGGATGGCAGGCCATTCTGCGCGCCACTGCCGGGCAAGTTCTTCATCGGCAGCCTTCACAAGAGGGACAACGTCCTCTGTAAGGTTCTTCACGGTCGTCAAGAACTTGGTGGCAAAGGCTCCAACCCGCGTCATTGCCGTAGGCTTCTCCGCGACTGGCTCAGTGTCCGCCGCATAGGCAGATGTTCCACCCAAAAACACACTAAGAGTCACGTAGACAAGTATGCGCATGTTTGCTCCTTAGCTTGTGAAGCCATGTTGCACTTATGACCCAGGAAATACGTTGTATTAGTGTCAGGCCTTGGATGACAGTCCCCCAAATAGTGACTCCCCTAAAAGTGCATTGCCAATCCGCCGACCACATGGCTCGCCTTATAGTCTCCAGTGAACCCGGCCGTCGTGCCTTGCGCTTGGCTGAAATCAAATTGGGCGTAATTGAATTTGTATTCGGCATAGACAGCGAGATTACGAGTGAGGAAATACTTGGCGCCCGCCAAGGCATTCAGGCCCACTCGACCATTATCCGTGCTGCGGCCGAACTGATTGGAGGTTTCGGCAAAGAAAATGCCGGGACCTGCACCCGCGTACAATTGCAGCGGGCAGCGCACATTGTCATCCAGCGGAGACCAGTCGGTGCGAACGTCGGAGTCGTGCACGGTCCCATCTGTGGCAACACGACCATCACCCCGGCGCAGGTCATCGCGATTGCGGCAGCCGACCTTGGTGCGAGCGATGACATTGAACGCCAGCGTCGTGACACGAAGGTGGGTTCCGGGCAGGCCTGCGCCCTGCTCGATATGCGGGGTCGCATTGAACCCTTCGACTTCGAGGCCTAACCAGTTCAATCGGCCTGGATGAAAATACCCGATCTTCGCACCGTAGACACCGGAGTTTTTCAGGTCCCGCCCGCCGAATTGTTGCCCCCCGAGTGTCCCCCGCCCTTCCACATCGGAAAGGTCGTGGCCCCAGGTGAATCCGCCAAACCCCGACACATACACCTCGCCCTCCCGTCGGCGTTCGACCACGCGCTCTTGAACAACCGTCCGCTCTCCGGCGTGGTCCCGCGCTAGGGCTCGATCCCGCTCTGCTCGGTCTCGTTCCTGGATGGTACGGTCTCCCTCGAGCGTGCGGGGCCCCATTTCCCTCGGCTGCTCCTGGACCGGGGCTCCCGATTGCGCGAAACTCAGGCAAGCTGATCCCAACACCACCCCTGAAATGACAGCACAGTGTACGGCACAGGGTTTGAAAAACATGGTGCGACCCTCCCTAGAAGATGGAATGGAATGGTTAAACACCGCGGGTCTAGCAGCTAGACTCGCACAGTGCTGGGCGCGCCAGAAGGTGAGAATCTGGCCTTCATCACTCTCTATTTCACGGCACTCTCGGTCGCGGAGGAAACGTCCTGCGCGTTGGCATCCTTGAGAATCTTCTCGGCACGATCCGTTTCCTTGGCATCTTCTGAGTGTACCGAGATGAGAATGTTGCCTTCCTTCAATTTCCCCTCGTAACGCTTCGCTTCAAACTCAGGAATCCCCAACCCCACCAGAGCGCCTGTGAGCCCGCCGACGGCGGAACCTACGGCTGCCCCACTCAAAGCAGCCATGATTGGGCCGGCGGCGACAAAGGGACCCACGCCTGGAATGGCTAACGACCCAATTCCTACGAGCCAGCCCAATACGCCTCCGACAACCCCGCCCGTACCTGCACCGGCCGCGGCGCCTTCTGGAGCTTTGGTGTTTTTCTCATGGGCAAAGTCACGCGTGCCATCTTTGTCAGGAAGAAGAACAGAGATGTCGTTATTCGAAAACCCCGCTATTTTGAGGCGATCGACAACAACTTCCGCCTGAGCATAGGTCGTCACGATTCCGAATACTGCTTTAGACATAAGACCCTCCGTTAAAACGAGTGATTGCTAAATCAATGGCCTGGTGCGACTTCTAATTGATTATCAACGAGCTGTTTAGTGAACTGTTGAGCTGTCTTTGCGATTTTTGTTTTCTCCTTCATAGTGGCGACAGGCCCCCGTAAGACCACCTTGCCGTGCACCGTGATGATCTTAATATTCTTCGCTGTCGTCGATAGAGCGTCATCGGCCACCAACGCCTTCCTAATCTCCCGCGTGACCTTCAGGTCGTCAGCGTCGTTGGATTGATCCATGGGCGTCAGGGTCTGGTTGTCACGGTCGCGCACGTTGCGTCCGGTATCGTCTGCCGCCGGTGCGGCATCCTTGATAAGCTGCACACCTGCACCTGGATCTGTTCCCACCGCAGAGGGAGTGACGTATGTGCCTGCCATGGTTGCACCCACCAAGGGTGGAGTGGTCATGAGACAGAGGGCGGCGGCGAGAAGCACTCTCGAATAAAAAACGCTGACGGTCGGCAACAAGCCTTTCATACGTCTCCTTAGGTGTAAGAGGTTTTCAGCCGCGACAGTTGCATTGTGGACGAGAACTAATCGCCATCCCACTAGGTAGACCGCTAGTTCCTGAACATGCCGTCTTGGAAAACACCAGGCAACTCTGACGCACGTAGGAGCTAGGCGAAGCACTTGGTGTTTTTGATCAGTCTTGCGACTTCAGCCAAATGGTTCTTTCTGGCCATCAGGTGCCACAGTTACTGGTTTAGCGAGGGCGGTGCCAACCGTTTCCAGAGATAGCTCCCCCCGTGCTGGCGAGGCGGGATATTGCCTCGTGTCCCCACCCGTTCATTCCACCAGATGCCCTTAGCCTCCGTCCCGTCTTGCGAGAGTACGACTTCAAAACCGCCTTCCCGGTCGTTCTCCGATTGCTTCCAGGTGCCTCGCCAGCCGCGATCGTCATATTGCGTGGTGGCGATCTGTCCGCCCTGCCATGTATAGTGGCCATTGCCACCCGCATCCAGCGTCGCACGGTATTGCTTATTATCTTCGACCTCCGTTATGTCCCAGTCGCCGCTTAAATCGACGGGGGTGCGCCCTCCTGTGTGGGGGCCACCGATGCGGTGGCGTAGCGTCGTCTGATGTGGGAGGAGGCTTCCGAGGCCCGTATCCGGTTGCCGCCCGGATTCGTGCCAGGCGACGAGCATCCAAGTGTCGTTCCGCCGTTCGAGGACGCCCGTTTCGCGCAACGGAATCACCATTCGCTGGCTGTGATCCCGCGCGCTGAGATACCGGATATAATCCAGCTCCATCGCGAACCACGCCACCTCTCCCCTCTGCCAAACTTGGAGATACGTGATGGGGAGCTCCAATCTGTGGACCGCGCTAAATTCGCTCCGCATGTCGGCCTCGAGCGCCGGCCATCCGACATATTTATGTCCGTCGATGGTATAGCCCTCCGCATCGGCATCATGGGACATGTATTTAGACATGGTGGCGAGGTCGCGAGCCGCATTGGCCTCGACAATGACACGCAGCGTGGCCTCAGGCCCATGGGGTTCTCCCCCTAGGACCATCGCCGGAGTAAGACTGCATAGTAGAAGGAGTACGAGCCAGCACCACCGCACGATCAAGGCCGAGCGAACAGAAGAATGTGGCTGGTTCATAGAATGGGTGCCTCCCGGTTTTTATGGTGTCGAATATGGCGCGCCAATAGGTCTGTCACTCATGAAACCCTTGCTGCGGGGCGACGCCAAGAGGCACGCGGCCCAATTACTTACCGTGTTGAGTTTGACCATACAGCCGCGGTGGACGCATCTGGGGAAAGCCCCGGAGGGCCACTGCACGCGTGTGTCAATCTTAAAAATTCGGTGACATGAAGAAGCTCTCCTCCTTCTCGCGCTTGAGCGATACGTCGAGTAAGAAGCATGTTGATTCGAGGCTGCGTCGTTCAGACCACAGTCTCTAAAGTGAGTCCGGCCGTGGGAGCCAGTTCTTTGTGTCATTGCCTCAGGCCGGAGCGCAGCCTCACGCGCTCCTCTGAACGTCTACTCCCTGTCGTTAAAACCACCTTGCGAAGGAAGAAACGGATCGGCTTTTTCTTCTAGACGATGCACACCCTCTGCAGACGCGATTTACTGGAAGCTGCACTCTGAATTGCAGGGTGATTGTGGGAGCACATGGACCGCTGATTGTGTATCAAGGGGCATGGAGCCGATCCTCCTCGATAGGCGCCCACGAACGGGATGACCATACGGGGGTTATTCCACTCGGGGTTTACCACGGCACCGTCTCGCGGCCGCATAGTGGCGAAGCGCATCTTTGGCGCAGCCATGCCGCACGTACAGTTCCGCGAGATGGCAATGCGCCCTGTGACAGCCGGCGTCGAGCTGAAGCGCCCGCTGATAGGCCGTGATCGCGGGCGTCCTGCCCTTGATTCGAGGGCCACGCCTAATTTGAAATACGCCAGGGCTAAATTTGAACAGTGGCGGATCGCACACAGATAGCTCACCTCCGGGTCTGCCAGTCTGCCTGCCTCATGGTAGAGCCGTCCGACATTGACATGGCCTCTGCCAAGGACGGATCCAGCCGGAGGGCTTCTTCATACCCCCGGCACGCCGCGTCCGGCGCATGGTCTTGGAGTTCCTCTCCTCGAGTACACCACACCAAGGCGGATTCCCCCCCGGCGATGCGCTTGCGACTGCGGGGGGCGCAGGCGCGTGGTGGCGGCCGGCGGGGGCGCCTCAAAATTCAATACATATTGGCCGGAGTCGTTTTGGACATCAGCCGCTCGCAACGATCAGACCGGGAGATGGCCTCAAGTACGTGAAAGCCCGCCTCGACGAAGGGGCTACGGAAGGTACCGTCCGTCGTGAGTGGCAAGTCCTCAATCGGATTCTGAATGCGGTCGTGCGCTATGAGAAATTGGACAGAAACCCCTTGAAGCATGTCGAGCTGCCAGACGCTGAAAAAACAAACCAGAATCGCAGAGCCCGAGGAACTGGCTCTCATCAGCAACGATCCCACCGAGCTCCAATGCCGGCAAGACCTGCGGCATACGTTCGCAACCAGATTGCAGCGTATTGGTGTGGATTACGAAGTCCGGCAGGCGCTTCTTGGCCATCGCATGCCCGGCATGACCGCGAACTATTCTCATGGGGGCCCGGAGTGGGACCGAAAGCTCAGATCAGCCGTGGAAGGACTCGAAAAAGCCTATCCGTTGTCCTATGGATTGTCCTATGAGACTAGGACGGCAGAGGGGGGAACTGCGGAACTTATTGATTTGTATGGTGAGTCGGCTGGGATTCGAACCCAGGACCCTCGCCTTAAAAGGGCCGTTCCATCGCTGGTTTATTCCTTATAAATCAGTGGCTTGCAGACTTTTCGCAAAAGCATTGGAAGTCAATTCCGGCAACGGCATTTCAATCACTTACACGATCGTTCAATCTCCGTTCTCAACCGGCACCGCCCCAACTATCTGCTCGGAATTGTGGTCTGAGTTCTCGGCCATGAGAATACGTCCAAGGCCCGCCAGCCAATGAGAATCAACTACCGTTCCTCTGGCAACGGCTATCGTCAGCGGCA
>CAZKVY010000025.1:0-47339 GCA_964556305.1 uncultured Nitrospira sp.
ACCAAAGTGACGAACAAACATCTGCTCCCCGTCTACGACAAGCCGATGATCTACTATCCCATTCAAACGCTGGTGAATGCCGGTATCACGGAAATCATGTTAGTGACCGGTGGAAACAGCGCCGGTGACTTCTTGAAGTTGTTGGGGAATGGGCGTGACTTCGGCCTCAAGCATCTCAGCTATACCTATCAGCAGGGCGAGGGGGGGATCGCCGATGCGTTGCGGCTGGCGGAACACTTCGCCGACGACGGTCCGATCTGCGTCGTGCTGGGCGACAATTTGATCCAGGGCAACATTGCGACGGCCGCGGAAGCATTTCGCGCTCAAAAGAAGGGCGCCAAGATTCTTCTCAAAGACGTGAAAGATCCGCAGCGGTTCGGCGTGCCCCACCTTGAAGGCAACCGGGTGCTGAGTATCGAGGAGAAGCCGGCCCATCCTCGATCGTCATACGCGGTGACGGGCATTTATTTTTACGATGCGCGCGTGTTTGAGATTACACGGGCGCTGAAGCCCTCCGGGCGCGGTGAACTGGAAATTACGGATGTCAATAACGCCTACATCGCCTCAGGGGAGTTGACGTGGAATGTCTTGGACGGCTGGTGGACGGATGCTGGCACGATTGAATCGCTCCTTGCTGCCAACCAGCTGGTCGCGCAGACCGGCGCGAACAGGATGGAGTTCTAAATGCGCATTCTTGTCACGGGAGGTGCCGGGTTCATCGGCTCGCATCTGGTGCGGCGTTTGATTGAGAGCGGCCGTCATTCAGTGGTGAATTTTGATGCGCTCAAATATTCCGGCAATCTGGAAAATCTGTTCGACCTCGCCGGCCATCCTCAGTATCGCTTCGTCCATGCCGATATCGGCGATCAGAAAGCGGTACACGCAACCCTGCAGGAACATCGGATTGAAGGGATCATCAATTGCGCGGCGGAAACCCACGTCGACCGCTCGATTCTCGATCCGGGGGCTTTTGCCCGCACGGATGTGGTGGGGACGGGCATTCTGCTGGAGGAGGCGCGACAGGCGGGGGTGCAGCGGTTTCTGCAAGTCAGCACCGATGAAGTGTACGGCAGCGTCGAGCAGGGGAGTTCTAGGGAAGGCGACCGGCTGGAACCGCGCAGTCCCTATTCGGCCAGCAAAGCCGGCGGTGATCTGCTCGTGCTGAGTTACTGGACGACCTACAAATTTCCAGTGCTGGTGACGCGCGGCAGTAATACCTACGGGCCGAATCAGTACCCCGAGAAATTCATTCCCCTGTTCGCCACGAATGCGATCGACGGAGAGCCCCTGCCGCTCTACGGCGACGGCAAGCAATGCCGGGACTGGCTGTCGGTCTATGATCATGCGGCGGGGATCCAGCATGTGTTCGAACAGGGCGAGCCGGGAACCGTCTACAACGTCGGCGGTGGGAACGAACGTGAAAATATGACGGTCGCCGAACAGATCGTGGGAGCACTGGGAAAGTCTCGATCACTGATCCGGTTGGTGCAGGACCGTCCGGGGCATGATCGTCGCTATTCGATCGAGTGCAGCCGGCTGCGCGCGTTGGGATGGTCGCCACAGGTACCGTTCGAGGAAGGTCTGAAGCAGACGGTCGAGTGGTATCGGACGCACGAACAGTGGTGGCGAAAGATCAAGAGCGGCGAGTTCAAGGACTATTACCGGCAGCAATACAGTCAGCGTCTGGAGAAGGGGACGGCGTGCGGATCGTAATCACCGGGGCCCAGGGACAATTGGGCACCGATCTTCAGCAGGTTCTACAGGGGCATCAGCTGACGTTACTGGATCTCCCGAATTTCGACCTGACGCATCCCGCCTGCGGCCGCCTGATCGTCGAAGCAGAGCCTGACGCGGTGATACACGCAGGGGCGTATACGGACGTGGACGGAGCGGAACGGGAGCCGGGGTTGGCCATGGCGATCAATGCCGACGGGACCGAACGCGTGGCGCGAGCGGCCGCACAGGTCGGGGCCAGGCTCGTCTACATTTCGACCGACTATGTCTTTGACGGCCGGAGCATGCGTCCTTACGTCGAAACCGATCAGACCAATCCTGTCAGCGCCTATGGGATTTCAAAACGCGCCGGTGAGGAGCACGCCTTGGCCTGCTGCGACAATACGCTGATAGTGCGGACGGCCTGGCTCTACGGACTGCACGGTAAAAATTTTGTGAAAACCATGCTGCACTTGGCTGCTGAGCGTCCCACTTTGAAAGTCGTCGCTGATCAGGAGGGCTGCCCGACCTTTGCCGAGGATCTCGCTCGACTGATCGCACAGCTCGTGACGCATCCTGTCCGGGGCATCTTGCATGTAACCAATGAAGGCCACTGCTCCTGGTATGAGTTCGCCACGGAAATCATGCGGCGATCCGGACATGACGTTCCGGTCGAGCCGATTGGGACGGCCGACATGCCTCGTCCCGCGAAGCGCCCGGCCTATTCGGTCCTCTCGGCTGAACGGCTTCACCATCTCGGCTTCCGAATGCCGTCCTGGCAGGACGGACTGCAGCGATTTCTGCAGGCCCTGCCGGCTGGATCCTCAGCGGCGTCCCGGATCTAGCCCGCCGCCGTGTTCCTCCCCATCACATTCACGTCCCCTCGTTGCGCGCGCTGCACCGGCGAGCACCCCTGAGACAGGCCTGTCTCAGACCGACGCATTTCTTGTGCAAGGGACGCGACTTCTCTATACTGCCATCCCGCAGAGCCCATCGTGTGCGCCTGCGCTCTGTGCCCCGTGGGCAGGGAGTGGCGCTTGTCATTGGTGTGCGTTTTGGTCCGTGAGTCGCACGCAGCACCCCGTTGGCCCCGTCTTTTCGCCCTTCAGACTGTTTGCTGTCTCTGCAGCGAGCATTCAGGAAGCGGAAGGTGCCGCTGTCGGTGGATGCATGCAGCTTCGTGACCGGCAGTCGCTGAGGGCATGAATATCACCACCTCATCATCCGCTCATTCCGTCGTCCCGCCGGTTCAGGCAGCAGGCAGATATGGTTCTGTCCGGGCTCTATTCTGGGGACTGCAGGGGTATGTGATGGTGGCCCTTGCCTGCTCCAGTTTCTTCCCCCTGCTGTTCCGCTATCAAGAACATACGGTTATCATTTTCATCGTTCTCTGCTTGGTGGTCTGTGCCGTAGAAAAGGCGAGTCCGTGGGTTCGAACTCCGCTAGATCTTCCACTGTGGATCTTCATGGTCTGGGTCCTCTGTACAGTTCCCTTCGCCACCGATCCTGCCTACAGTTTTGCCGAGTGGAAGAAATTCGTGGCTCAGGCCGGTGTCTTTTACTGGTCGCTGCTGGTGCTGAGGCGCTGTCGCAATGAGCGTTTGCCACAACAGGTGCTCCAGGCTCTCGTCGTGGGAGCCGCGTTGCTTGCCTGTTACGCGCTTGCCGAATTTATTCAGCGGGGAGGCACCTGGCGGGACCGTTATATACGAGCCCATGCCTATGGTTCAGACTATAACTGGCTCAGCACCTACATGGTCGTGGCGATGCCTGTGGCGGGCACTCTCTTTGCGATGGGCCGCGTGGCCTGGATTCGTGCCTCACAGGGACTGGCTCTTGTTCTGGCGGGGGCCGCGCAGCTGTTTTCCTATACCCGCGGTGGCTGGCTTGGCCATGCGGCGCAGGGGGTCACACTGGCCCTGATGATCGGGGGCCGGCGTCTGGCCTTCGGAGTGTTGGGGGTGCTGGTTATGATCGGAGCGGCATTGATGGTGGCGTCTCAGTCGGGTATTCAGACGGATACGGTCGATGCCAAAACGGTCGATACGAGGTTGATGGTGTGGACAATCGGATTGCGTGAGGTGGCGGCGCATCCCATAGTCGGCATCGGCTTCGGGAATAATTCGTTCATCAAGAAATTTCCTGAGTATTCCGTCGAAAAACAGGACCATCTTCCTGAGCGGGAGCGGATCATTCCGGCCATGCACAACACCTTCTTGATGGTGACGCTCGGCAGTGGCATTCCTGCCTTGCTGAGCTTTGTCTGGATCTTTGTCGCCCTTCTGCGCCGGCTCATCCCGATTCCCTGGTCGGGCCGCGGGGTCCATGCGGGAAGCGTGATTGCCGCCGGGATCGGCTTGGCCGTCATCGGCCTGGCGGTACGCAATTTTTTCGACTATATGCTCATGGGGAGTCTCGCGCATCTGTTCTGGTTGCTGGCGGCCGTCGGGATGACCGTCACGGGGTCGGGCGCTACCACATCTGCGGGGACGCATAAACCGGAATAGGGACAGCGTGGGGGGATGGAAGGCCAGCCTTCTGCCTAGCGCATGAGGATGATGTCACACCGTGCCTTTAGCTTCGAGATCACACCTTGACAGGACGCCGGGGATCCATCACAAGGTAACAGTCATGATCGCAATGAAGGCGTTCCCACGGACGCCCGCATCGCAGGTCGCAATCTGATGGGAGAACACGCTCAGTGAAGGCGTTGATTACAGGCATCACCGGACAAGACGGATCGTATCTAGCCGAATTTCTTCTGGCCAAGGGATACGAGGTGTTCGGGATCATTCGTCGGTCCAGTTCATTCAATACGGCCCGGATCGACGGCATTTACCAGGATCCGCATACTTCGGGGGCTAGACTGCATCTGGTGTACGGCGATCTTAACGATGCCAGCTCGCTGAACAAAATCATCCGCACGGTCCAACCCGACGAAATTTACAACCTCGGGGCGCAGAGTCACGTCAGGGTCAGTTTTGATATTCCCGAATACACTGCGGAGATCACCGGTCTGGGTACGGTCAGATTGCTGGAGGCGATTCGGGAGTCGGGGCTGCGTCCCAAGTTTTATCAGGCCTCGTCGAGTGAAATGTACGGCAAGGTGCAGGAAGTCCCTCAGCGGGAAACCACCCCGTTCTATCCCCGGAGTCCATATGGCGCGGCGAAGGTCTATGCCCATTGGATCACGGTCAATTATCGTGAGGCCTATGGCCTGTTCGCCTGCAATGGCATTCTCTTCAATCATGAATCCCCGCGTCGGGGTGAAACCTTCGTGACACGGAAGATCACCAAGGCGGCAGCCCGGATCAAACTGGGCCTACAACAGGAATTGTTTCTCGGCAACCTGGATGCCAAACGAGATTGGGGATATGCCGGCGATTACATCGAGGCCATGTGGCTCATGCTGCAGCAGGAGCACCCAGACGATTATGTCGTGGCGACCGGGGAAACACATACGGTCCGCGAGTTTCTCGACGTGGCGTTCGGCCATCTGGGCCTTGACTGGCAGCGTTATGTACAGATCGATCCGCGGTATTACCGGCCGACGGAGGTCGATCTCCTGATCGGAGATCCGGCGAAGGCGCGGCGACAACTCGGGTGGAAACCGACCGTGGATTTTCACCGGTTGGGAATCATGATGGTCGAAGCTGATCTGGAAGTCGAACGGCTGAAGATGCAGGGTACCGCTTCGGAGGGGGCCTAGGGTGATCGACACACACGCACGCGTTTATGTGGCCGGGCATCGAGGAATGGTGGGGTCCGCGATCGTACGGGCCCTCACGGCCCATGGGTACGACAACCTGATTGTGCGGACCAGCAACGAACTGGATTTGCGTGATAACAGGCACGTCGCCGAATTCTTTTCCGTGACGAAACCGGAATACGTCTACCTGGCGGCTGCCAAAGTGGGCGGCATTCTTGCGAACAGCACCTTGCCGGCGGAATTCATTTACGACAATCTCGCGATTCAAACCAACGTCGTGCATCAGGCCTATCTCCATGGCGTGAAGAAACTGTTGTTGCTGGGGTCGTCCTGCATTTATCCGAGAGATTCTCCTCAGCCGATGAAAGAAGAGTATTTGCTGACCGGCCCCCTCGAACCGACCAATGAGTGGTATGCCGTCGCGAAGATCGCGGGAATCAAGATGTGCCAAGCCTACCGGCGGCAATACGGGTGTGATTTTATTGCGGCGATGCCCACGAATCTCTATGGGCCGAACGATAATTTCGATCTACAGACGGCGCATGTCTTAGCGGCTTTGCTGCGGCGCTTTCATGAAGCGCGCGAACAGGGTTCCACTCCCACCCTCTGGGGCACCGGGGCTCCGCGGCGTGAGTTTTTGCACGTGGATGATTGCGCAGATGCCTGCCTCTTCCTGATGGATCGATATTCCGATCCGATGATCATGAATGTGGGCGCAGGGCAGGACATTCCGATCGCAGAACTGGCCGCGCTGGTCGCCGAGGTGGTGGGCTATCGAGGCGACATGCAATGGGATCGCGCCAAGCCGGACGGCATGCCGCGCAAGTTGATGGATTCCAGCCGTATCGCCGCCCTGGGATGGAAACCGGCGACGGCCTTGGCAGAAGGCTTGCGCAGGACCTATCGCTGGTATTGTGAACAGTTGGACGCGTCTCGATCAGGTGCCCCATGACGAGCATCAGAAACAGCCGGTCCGTCGGTGCGTAGCCCCCTCTCAACAGTCATTGATCGTAGGAACCTCTCTGCATGTGTGGTGTAGTCGGCGCGCTCGTGCTCTCCTCCGGGTCTTTCCGTGTCTCAGAGCCGTATGTGATGCGAATGAGGGACAGTCTGGCCCATCGGGGGCCTGACGGATCCGGATTGTGGGTCGACTCGCAGGGACGAGTCGGCCTGGGGCATCGTCGGCTCTCGATCATCGACTTGAGCGAGGCCGCCCGCCAACCGATGGCCAACGAAGACGAAACCCTCTGGGTGGCGTTCAATGGAGAAATTTATAACCACGCAGCGATCCGGCGTGAATTGGAGGCGCTGGGCGGGCATCGCTGGCGGACGGACCATTCCGACACCGAAGTCATTCTGCATGCGTTCGAAACTTGGGGCATCGATTGCGTAGAGAAATTCCGTGGCATGTTTGCGATTGCGCTCTGGGATGTCCGGCGACAGGAATTGTGGTTGATTCGTGACCGGATCGGAGTCAAGCCGCTGTATTACAGTATGCATCACGGCAGATTCGTCTTCGCCTCCGAGATCAAGGCCTTACTGCAGGACCCGGAGCAGCCCCGCGCACTGCATGAGGAATCGCTCTTTCATTATCTATCCTTCCTGACGAGCCCGGCTCCGCAGACGCTGTTCGACGGCATCAAAAAATTGCCCGGCGGGACCTGGCTGCGTGTGCGCGCCGATGGAACGATGGAAGAGCGCCGCTATTGGGATGTGTGGGATCACACCTGTCCCTTGGTCGGGGAGACGGACGAGGCGATCGCCGGTCGTGTCCTGGAGAAATTGCGAGAGTCGGTGGCGCTTCGCAAGGTGAGTGATGTGCCGGTCGGTGTGTTTCTCTCCGGGGGCGTTGATTCCAGTACGAACGCGGCCTTGTTCTCGCAGGGAGACACTCGACGCGTCAGGACTTTCACGATCGGGTATGACGCCGAGTATCCGAGCTATCGCAACGAATTGAGTCACGCCCGATTTATGGCGGAACAGGTCGGGGCGGACCATCACGAACGATTGCTATCCCTCGACGATCTCATCACGTTCCTGCCGCGCATGGTCGCGCTGCAGGATGAACCGATTGCCGATCCCGTCTGCGTCCCGGTTTTTTATGTGTCGGAACTGGCCCGCCGGCACGGCGTGATCGTCTGTCAGGTCGGAGAGGGGGCCGACGAGCTGTTCTGGGGTTATCCGTCATGGAAGACATCCAAGATGCTCGAGGAATGGAATCAGTGGCCGGTCCCGTCTCTCCTGAAACGGCTCGGCCTACATGGATTGCAATGGTGCGGGTATGGTGAGAGTATGCACTACGAACGGCTGCGGCGCGGGCTTCTCCGTCAACCCGTGTTCTGGGGGGGCGCCGAGGCCTTTCCGGAAGCCTTGAAACAACGCCTGCTCTCGCCGCGCCTGCAACGACAGTTCAGACATCTGACCTCCTGGGAAGCCATCCGACCGATTCATGACCGGTTTCAGGCTAAGGCCTGGGAACAGGGCCCTCTGCAGTGGATGAGTTATCTCGATCTCAATTTCAGATTGCCAGAATTATTGTTGATGCGCGTAGACAAAATGAGCATGGGCGCGAGTCTGGAGGCACGCGTGCCGTTTCTTGACCATGAGTTCGTTCAATTGGCCATGAGCATTCCCGAGGACGTGAAAACCAGAGGCGGAGTGGTCAAGACTCTTCTGAAACAGGCGGTGCGCGGTGTCATCCCCGATGCCATCATCGATCGCCCCAAGCAGGGCTTCGGAGTGCCGGTGCAGGAATGGATGCAGGGCCGGTTGGGCACATTGATGCAGGACACCCTCACAGATTTTTGTGACCGGACCGATATCCTCGACAAACACGCGGTGCTGGATCTGGTGTGCCGGCAGCGTGACCCTCGCAGCTGGTACCTCTTCAATCTGGCCCTCTGGTGGAAGGCCTATCTTGTGTAGCGGGTGCAATCGGGGAATCGGGCGGCATGGCAGCCCCTCCTGTTCTCTAGCCCGTCGTGTCCTCCCCATTGAGACCCACTCCCGGAGCGGATTCCATGGCTAGCGAGGCAGAGCTCGATGGTGCCACCCGTCTCCTGTCAAAAGCGCAACAGATCGGGTGGGTAGCCACAGTTCGAATGGGCATTCGCAAAGCTCTTCGTCCCTGGCTCACGAAGCGGCATCGGGCGCATGTGTTGCGACAGCCCTACCGCGTGGAAAGGCGGGATCTGGCCGCTGCCTTCGGTGTCACTCCCGAGCACCTTCCCTCTGCAGTAGAAACAGTGCGTCTCGCACTGACGAAGCGTCTTCCTCTTTCACGGGAGAGTGTGGGCACGATTCGCAAGCTGTATGAGCAGCGGGCGCCAGAGGTGCGTCACGCGACTATCGAATCGGCTGACCGGATCTGCAGGCATGTGTTCGACCTCTTGGGTTCCGGGCCCATCGCCTTGGGAGCGACGATCGATTGGCATCGGGATTTCAAATCCGGTTACCGCTGGAATCCCAATCAATGCTTTCTCGACGTGGCCCATGGCCATGAAGCCGGCGTCGATATCAAGGTGCCGTGGGAATTGTCACGCGGTCACCACCTTGTGTTGCTGGCCCAGGCAGCCCTTCTGACCGGCGACTTCAAGTACACAAAGGAATGTCTGGCTCAGCTGCGCAGTTGGATAGAGGCCAATCCGACCGGGTTCGGGGTCAATTGGGCTTGCCCTATGGATGTCGCGATCCGCGCCGTGAATTGGTTGTGGGCGATCTCGCTGCTGGCGGAGTCACCGCTGATCACGGTGGACTGGCTCGGAGATGTAATTGCATCGCTGGTGGCGCATGGCCGGTTCCTCATGGACAACCTCGAAGTCCGCGACGATGGCGTGACGACCAATCACTATCTGGCTGATCTTGTGGGGCTGCTCTATCTCGGCCTCTGCCTGAAAGAGGTTCGCGACGCGGAGGGCTGGACGGCGTTTGCCGTTCGGGCATTAGTTCGCGAGATGGACCGGCAGGTGCTCACCGACGGCGCCCACTATGAGTCGAGCCTGTCCTATCACCGCCTGGTGACGGAAATGTTTCTCTCGTCGGCCCTGTTATGCCGCTGTCATGGAGTGGAGTTGCCCCCGACGTTCCATGATCGTTTGGAGAAGATGTGTGAGTTTGTTGAGGGCTATACCAAGCCGAACGGGTTAGCTCCGCAAGTCGGGGATGGAGACAATGGACGCCTGCTCATTCTGACCGGGTATGACCACACCGATGTTCGAGATCACCGGCATCTGCTCGCCGTCGGGGCGGTCTTGTTCGATCGTGCAGACTGGTGGGCTGCGTCCGGCCCCTCCTGGGTCGAAGGTTTGTGGTTCGGCGGCATCAGGTGTGCCGAATGGAGCAGGGAGCAAGGCCCGGCGAAACTCGGCAGTGTGGCTTTTACGACAGGAGGGTTCTACATTTTACGCAGGGCCCGGGACTATGTGCTGTTCAACTGCAATCCGCCCGGTACGCAGGGGGTGGGAACTCATAAACACAATGATCTCCTCTCCCTGGAGATGCAGCTGGGAGGGGAAGATATTCTTGTGGATTCGGGTTGTTTTCTCTATACTTCCGACCCGCAATCCTATGATCGATTCCGCAGCACGCGCTACCACTCAACCGTGAGGGTGGATCAGGCGGAGCAGAACCGTCTCATTCCTGGGAAGTGCTTCTGTTTGCACCCGGATAGTCGGCTGCACTCAGTCCAATGGGAAATCGGCGGGGCGGCAGAACAGGTCGCGGCGGACCACGATGGGTATGAACGGTTTTCCCACCCGGTGAGGCATCGGCGCGAGTTACGGGCTGACTGGTTGAACAGGTCATGGCGGATCACGGATCATCTCTTTAGTCCGGTGACGGGCGCTCACCCGCATTGCCTTGAATGGACGTTGACCTTTGCGCCACACTGTTCCTTCAAGCCCGTGGAAACAGGATGGTCGGTGATCACCCCCAAGCAGCAGTTCTGGCTGGATGGTCCTCGATTGTCCGCGAATGGAAGGCCTGTAGCCGTTTCCCCGCGACTCGACGAGGAGCAGATGGCCGAGCACTATGGGCGCGCGACCCGCGCGCTGTTCCTTCGTTGGAGTTGGGAAGGACCGCTACCGGTAGAGGGAGTCTTTGCGATTTCTTCCGCACCTCCGCATTCGAGAGAATATTCAGTGAACGGTGAAAGCTAATTTGAAGAAAGCGTTGACCATCTGGCTGACCGGATTGCCCTGCGCGGGCAAGACCACTCTGGCTAACATGCTGTTTCGAAGCCTACTGGCACAGGGTCTGACCAATGTGGAAGTATTGGATGGCGATGTTGTCCGCACGCATCTGTCGAAAGGGCTTGGATTCTCACGGGCGGATCGGGATACCAACATTTTGCGAATCGGATGGGTGTGTCAGGTCTTGACCAAGCACGGGGTCTGCAGCATCGTGGCGGCCGTCTCGCCCTTTCGCGCCGTCCGCGATGACGTGCGCGCGATGGTTGAAAAGGCGGGAGGGCCGGGATCGTTTATTGAAGTGTGGGTGCGCTGCGGGGTTGAGGAATGTATCCGGCGTGACGTCAAAGGGATGTATGCCAAGGCATTGCGCGGGGAAATCCAGCAATTCACCGGCGTGTCCGATCCCTATGAAGAACCGCTCCACGCGGAGATTGTTGTGGATACCAGTCGTGAATCCCCGTCTGTCTCGGTCGGGCGTATCCTGGAGGTCGTCAACCGTGGCCATGGGTGATCGTCGCGACGTCCAACGACCCAGTTCTGAAGGATCGGTCGGTGGTGGATAGGAGCTTCCTGTGGTTTCTGCTCCCGACGCTGCTCCAAACGCTCATCGGTGTCGGCGTCATGGTCCCGATCACGACGTATTACCTCGACCCGGCCGATCTTGGCACCGTCGCCATTCTTACTGCCCTTGCCATGTTGGTGACGCCTCTGGCCTCGACCGGTGACAACTGGGTGCTCTCGACTCATTGGCACGCGACGCCGGAATCCGGCCGAAAGGAACTGCTGTTCAATCTCTTCTTGGCCAATCTGGGGATGAAAACGGTGTGGGTGGTGGTGTTCTGGTTGCTCTCTCCGTTGCTGTTGCCGCAGCTGATTCGAGACTATCGCCCCGAGTATCAGCAGTATTTCGGTTTGGTGTTGCTGGGATTATTGGCTGGTACGTTGTGGGGGACACTCAGTCCGTTGATGGTCATCGAACGGGCGCCCGTCAGCCATGCCATCAATGAATCGTTGCAGTGGGCGGCAGGGGCAACCACGACACTCATAGGTCTGTCGGTCATGAAAATCGGAGTCCTGGCCATGTTTCTCGCGCCGATTGCTGCGGGCCTTGTCTCGGTGCTGCACGGGTTTCACTATGCGGCGCGCCGGGTGTCTCTGCGGCCCAGTCTGCATTGGAGCAAACAGATTGTGCAAAGCGGCATGCCGGCGATTCCATTCAGTCTGATGGACGTGATAGCCAACAGCATGGATCGCTTTGTCATCCAGCGGTGGCTGGATCTTTCGACACTCGGCATCTATGCCCACTCACAAAGTTATCGCGGCATGTTCGTCACGGTGACCAAAGCTTATTCGCGAACCATGACGCCGACATTTCTGGAGTTGTTTGCCGGAAATTCCCGCCAGTCACCCCGGCAAGTTGAAGAGACCGTATCGCTGTGGTACCTCTGTGTGGCGGCGGGAGGCATTCTGGTCACGTTGTTTTCTGCCGACGTGATTCATCTCCTGACGCATGGCAAATTCGATCAGGCTGCAGAACTCGTCCCCATCTGGTTCCTGCTCGTATGCGTGCACAGTATGGCGATTCCGTACACGCAATACCTGCTGACAGCTCGCCAGAGCGTGCTGCTGTCCTGGTCTTCCGTTCTGATGGGCCTGGGCACGATGGGACTGGTCGCTACGGCCACCTGGCTATTCGGGGTCATCGGAGCGACGAGCGCAGCGGTGTTCGGCGCCCTCGCATTGCATGGGATGCGGTTTTTCCTCGCACGCCGGTTCGGGTGCCCCTATGGGCTTGAAGCAGGAGCTTTCTGGAGCATGGCCGCCGTGCTCGCCGTGTATATGATGACCTATGGAGTGGGACTGCCCTTTTCGGCGAAAGTACTCATGGCAGCCGCCGTGCTGACAGTGTTGTGGATGAAGACGGCGCCGCTGTGGTCGTGGCACGACGTGGCGCGACTCTGGTCGACGCCGAAGTAAGTCGGACGCGATGCCGGTCCATCGCCGGGCCGTGTTGCAACGACGCCGCAAGAGCGGCCGCAGCGACGCAGATGAGACACATTTTGAAAGGAGACGGCAATGGCAGGTGAGAGGTCAACTGGTATGTCGCAGAAGGACGGCGGCACTGCACGCGCGTCCGATCAGCTCGTCAGCGACGGGCCGGCAGGAATTGTCAGCGGCCATTTCAGCCATTGCCAGAATTGCGGCCATCAACCGCTTCTTACGATCATGGATTTCGGCCACCATCCGCCGTGTGATTCATTGATACGTCCCGAACAATTGACCAAGCCTGAGTCGTTTTATCCGTTACATCTCTTGCGTTGTGAGCGATGCGGGTTAGTCCAGATCGACTACGCGGTCGATCCCGCAGAGTTGTTCTACGAGGGGTATCCCTATATGACCGGGATTACCGGCGCGCTCAAAAGTAATTTCGATGCGATGGCGGGGAAGGTGATCGAAACCCTGAAACTTCAGCCAGGGAGCCTGGTCATCGATATCGGGTCGAACGACGGGACGATTCTGGAGGGATTCAAGGCCAGAGGCATGCGCGTGTTGGGCGTGGAGCCGACGGGCATCGCGAAAATCGCCAATGCGAAAGGGATTCCGACCCGGCAGGCGTTCTTCAGCGAGGAGGTCGCGCACGATATTTTGAAGAAGGAAGGACCGGCTTCCCTGATTACGGCCGCCAACGTGTTTGCGCATGTGGCCAATCTCGGCCCCTGCCTTCGCGGAATTCATGCGTTGCTGGGGGAGCGGGGCACCTTCATCTCCGAGTCGCACTATTTGCTCGATCTGATCGACACCTTGCAATACGACACGATCTATCACGAGCACCTGCGCTTTTATTCGATCAAGCCGATGCAGGACATGATGAAGCGTTTCGGCTTCAGCGTGGCCGATGCCGAGCGTATCCCGAACCATGGCGGGTCCATCCGGGTCTATGCCGTGAAAGGGACCGAGGCGAAGCCTACCGACCGGCTGCAGGAGTTGGTCAAACAGGAAGAATCGTACGGTCTCTACGGGTCTGCTTTATATGACACCTTCGCCCAGCGGGTCCGACAGTCCAAATGGAAACTGATGCATCTCTTGTCGGATTTGAAGATGAAAGGGCATCGGATCGCGGGCATCGGATCTCCGGGCCGCTCCAGCACGGTGATGAATTATTGCGGTATCGGTCCGGACTACCTGGATTACACGGCTGAGCAGGCCACCTCACTCAAGGTGGGGTTGTTTACGCCTGGCACACATGTGCCGGTGGTGGATGAGAAGCGTCTCTTTGAAGATCAACCGGAATATGCGCTGGTCTTGGCGTGGCACCTGGGAGAAACGATCCCTCGCAAGTTGCGCAGCAAGGGGTTGCGGTCGAAGTTCATCATGCCGTTGCCTGAACCAGTCATTCTTGACTGGTAGCGGCGGGTGCCGGAGCCTCGGATGGTGAAACTCTGCGTTGGAATCATCGGGACCGGGTTCGGCGCGAAGGTTCTTGCGCCGGCATTCAAGACCATTCCGGATGTCGAGGTGACGGCGATCGCCGGGCAGGATCGCCACAAGGCAGCGTTGGCGGGGCAATCGTTGGGCATTCCCACGATCTACGACTCGTGGCAGCAGTTGATTGACGATGAACAGGTTCAAGCCGTCGTCATCGCCGTTCCGCCGTCGGCTCATGTGGATCTGGTGACGGCAGCCTTGCGGGCTGGCAAACATGTCTTGTGCGAAAAGCCGTTTGGTATTGATGCCGACCAGGCCAGGCGGATGTGTGAACTCGCTCGCGAGAGCGGCCGGGTCTGCATGGTCGATTATATGTTTCGTGAGGCGCCGGAGCGGGTTCGGCTGAAGGAGCTGCTGGATGGCCAAGAGCTCGGGCGACTCATCAGAGTGACGGTGGAATGGACGGTTCGGGGGCGCGCCGCCGGAACGAGCGGTTGGTCGTGGCAGTTCGACCCGTCCTCCGGAGGGGGAGTGTTGTTCGCGTTCGGCGCGCATGTGGTGGATTATCTCCAATGGTTGGTCGGCCCGGTCCGGACTGTGGCCGCTCGTTTGAGCGCGAGGGGAGCGGCAGCGCAATCCGCTTCGCCTGCCCGTGCCGTCGCAGCGGATACGTTGGATGCGATGCTGCTGTTGGAAGGCGATATCCCTGTCTCGATGACCGTGTCGAATGCGACACCCGGGGGACGCGGGCACTGGCTCACGGTGTATGGGGAGCGCGGAGCGTTCACCGTCGGAAATGCGAACCTGGCCGACACCGTGATCGGCACCGCTCTCTATCAGTCGGACGCAACGACCGGCGCCTTGAGACAGATACCGGTGGCTTCGATCGGCGATGAGGGGGTGCCCGACGGACGGACCTTGCTGGTTGGTCGCATTGCCGAGAGGTTTGTACGCGCCATTCGCTCAGGAACGCCGGCGGTTCCCTCCTGTGAAGACGGTTGGCGCGCCCAGGTGGTCATGGATGCCATGCGACAGGCTCACGACCAGCAACGTTGGATCCCGGTGCGGTTTCCTCCTCCGCAGGATGGCTGCCGGAGCCCCGGCCGACAGGCTCCATGAAGATCTTTATTGTGTTATCCAATGCCCCGCATTCAAAAGGTGAAGCGATCGAAGTGGTGGGGCATGAAGTGGTGGAAAAAGCGCAGCAACTTGGACATTCGGTGGTGCTCCAAGTTATCCTCCGGGATCCTCGCGAAAGTGCGGCAGCAAAGCAGGCCGAACAGCTGTTGCGAGAGGTGCGGATTCCCGGAGTGGTCGTCTGCCCCCTATTGTATGTCGAGGATGTGACGGACGGTGCTTCCGATCGCGGCGCGATGGCACGGCTGGGCCGCTTGTGCGGAACCTTGACCTTGCGGCGTATGTTTCCTGCCTCCGGCCTGGGACAGGCGGTTGAACGCCGTGTGCGCGAGGCTGGTGTCCAGGCCATTGTGAGTATCTGGAGTTGGGAGGCGCTGGCTGCGACCTATCACATTTCAGGCGTGCCGAAGTTTGTGTATTACGGAAACCCGGATCATCTGCCGATGCAAGCGCGGCTCCGGCATCCCGATTTGTTCAATCTCCCGACGGCGTCGCTGAAAGATCGTCTGTGGTTATGGTTCGAGCGTATACGGAATGAACGACGTAAACGGCTGAATATCCGTATGATGAATGCCTGTGAAGTCACAGCCAATAATTCGCGGTTGGATGCGGAGTTTTACCGCGATCATGGACATCCGCATTCGATATATCTCCAGAATATGTGGCCGACGGTCGACCGGACCCCGCGGCCTGTATCGCCCGATCAGCAGTTGCGTCCGATCAAAATCATCGGGAGTGTCGGCAATCTTGGCGCGACCGGTAATACCTTTGCGTTGACATACCTCGGCCGAGAACTGTTGCCTCGACTTGCGGCTCGATTCAAGCAGCGGCCGTTTGAAATCCATTTGCTCGGGAAAGGCACTCCTTCCGCGGCCTCGGCTGCCGCGCTCAAGGATCCTCGGGTCAAGATCCGCGGGTGGGTGGAGGACATCAATGAGGAGTTCCGATCGGCTGCCTCGTTCCTCGTACTCACGAACGTGAACGCCGACTTTCTGGTGGGAAATACGAGAATCCTGCTCGCCTGGGCCCTCGGGACGTGTGTCATCATGCATGAGAACAGCCGCCTCGCCATGCCTGAAATCGAGCACGGGATCAATGCCTTATTAGGGAAGACTCCCGACGAATTGGCGGACGTCATTGTGGCGGCGGTCGACGATGAGGCGCTTCGAGAGCGAATCGGGCAGGGGGGACAACGAACGTTCGAGACCTACTATCGATCCGATGTGGTGGTTCCGAAAATGTTTGATCTTGTGCAGGACATGGTGGACCGATGCCGTCCGGCTCCCGCTTCGTTCAGGAGACATGCCGTTCACTGACGGGCGGATGCGTAGTGGAGAATCAGCAACGACTCGCCGCGCGAGTTAGATTAAGAGGGGACCGTGAAGAACGCTATTGCTTCTCGAATCGGGGAAGGTCTTGCCACCTGGTTACCGGAATTCTTGTGTACGGCATTTGCCAGGCAACTCGCGGAGCGAAATCCGCAACTGCTGTTGGAGGCGCTAGGGCCGAAACTCAATCGGACTCCCTCGCTGGATACGATGCCGTTCGACTTGTCCCCGTCCGCTCCTTTGCAATTCGAAGACCTCTCCGGTTTGTTCGCCAGTACCTCGCTCGATCATGGAGTCATTGCCATGACCGTCAGGCAAACCGCCTACCTGTTCGGGTTGGTCCGTCGATTGAAACCCCGCAAGGTCATCGAAATCGGTCGGTACAAGGGAGGGTCAACGCTGACGATTGCCGCAGCCATGAACGGACAGGGTGAGTTCTGGTCGATCGATCTCGGCGAAAAGGAAGCTCGGTTGCACCAGCGGGGCACCAAGCGGACGTTTGATGATGAGATTCGCGATATCTGTAAACGATTCGGTCTGTCCGTGACATTGCTGGTCGGCGATTCGCGGACAATCGACGTCGAGACCGGCGAGGTCGACCTCGTGTTCATCGACGGCGACCATAGTTATGAGGGTGTGAAAAATGATTTCGAACGCTTCGGCCGGCGGGTGAAAGTCGGTGGTGCGGTGCTGTTCGATGATGCCTGCGATGAAGCCGTCTTTCACACGCATTCGGAATCGGTCGGAAAGCTGCTGGACGAAATCGTGGCGCAACAATCGTTCCGCCTGGTCAAGTCGGTCAATCGGTTGGCTCACATCGAGCGGGTTCGTTAGGAGGCATCTGTGCTGGTTGGTATTTTCGGCGCCGGGCGCAATGGATCGTCGCTGCTCATGCGGCTGCTGGACGGAAGTCCGGGGCTATGGATTTACCCGATCGAACTGAACTACCTGCGCAGCTTTGCGCCGCGTTCGTTGAAAAGCGCCGTCAAACGGAGATTGGTTTCCGGAGCGGCACATTTGCCTGGTCACGCGGGTGGGACCTTCGAGGAGAGGCAGCGGCGGTTGTTTCGGGCATGGGCTGCCGACCAGCTGAGTGAGCTCAAGCAGATCTATCTGGACAAATTGGTCGAGCCCATTGCTCCAGACGGCGTTCCGCTTGAGCGCATCATGGAGCGTATCACCGGCAATGCGAAGGACGATCTGGGATCCTATCTCGATGCGATCCGCCAGTGTTATGACCAGCGGAAGCTGCCATCGACACCGCTGCTGACATTCAAATCGATCGAGGTCGCGGATCTCTCCCGTTACCAACGCATGTTTCCCGATATGAAATTCATTCACATCATGCGGCACCCCTATTCCAATTACAGCTCCCTCAAGCGCACGGACATGGTGTTGAAGCAAAAGCCGTTCTGGTTTCAGGGGGGCGACATTCTCCGGTTGCAGTTGGAGTCCCGATGGATCCCGCATGCGGAATTTACGCTGCAGGGCCTTACGACGGATCCGACCCATCACTATCTTGTTCGATATGAAGATATCTGCGATGCGCCGACCCGCGCGGTCACCGACATCTGTTCATGGCTCGGAGTGCCGCCGCCCGTGGAGCCCACGGTTCAAACGGTGCTGGGAGGCCGGCATACCAAGTCGCTACCGATCAACTCGAGCTTGAAAGGCGTGGAGACGCCCGCAGAAGTCGTGTCAGATATGGCGAAGGCCTATGGGTACGATGACATTCTAACTGCGCGCGAGCGGAACTTGATCTTGCTCCGGACGTACCAACTCGGGCGCCGGCTGGGATATTTTTCCGAGCAGGATGCCGCACAGGTCCCGGCCAGGCTGCCGCTGTTCCTGCAATGGCTGGCGCCGGACCAATGGGAGTATATGAATGCTTCCTCGAAGGTCCGATTGGTGCGGGCCCTGATCCAGAGGCGGCTCTATTTGTGCCGCGTACTCCTCTCGCCGCTGGCCTAGCCTTCGGGATCACGCGATATGAAATTTTCCGTTCGCGACAAAACCATGTTTCAGACGGTGTTCTCGCCGACTCGCGAGGAGGCGCGCACCTTGCTGGAGTATGTGCGGTACCTCTGGGAAGAGGACATCGGCGCTCAGATTGCCGCGCACCCCTCGTATCGCCCGTCGGATTTATGGAAACACTGGGCGGGACAGACATTCACAGGCTTCTCACTGGACACCATATTGGTGCAAGGCGGTCATGCCTTTCCGTCTTCCGTCGAAGTCGGTTTCGGTGGAGAGGAATCGGGAACCACCTCACGCTGGCGGCGCTGTCTCGGCGCATTGTTCGGAGGACGAGAGGCGGCCCGCATCCGGCAAGGCAGGGATCCAGTGCAATTGCAGCGACGGTTCAGCAAATTCTATCCGCAGGTGGCAGTGTATCCCGAGCACGAACGCTGGTACGCATGGCATCCCAATCCGTATTTTCGATGTCTGGAAGCCTATGCATTGCGGGAAAAAAAGCCGCTTCCGGAATCTATGCTGGAAGTGGGCGCGGGGGCCTGTGTGAATGTTGCCTTCTACCGGAGTTTGAAACCATCCCTGCGCGCCACCGTGATTGATCTACCGGAGACGATCCTGTTCGGATATTGCTTCCTGAAAAGCGTCTTTCCCGACCTGCGGATTGCGTTGCCCAACGAGGCTGGGTCGAAGCAGGACGATGAGCAAGCGGATGTCCGGTTTCTGTTGCCGACACAGGTGGATCTGGTGCCGGACGACAGCATGGATTTCTGTTTCAACATGTCGTCGTTTCAGGAAATGACCATCGACACGGTGAACCACTATCTTCGGTTTATGGCGCGGACGCTCAAGCCGGGAGGAACGCTCCTCTCGGTCAATCTGGAGACCTCGCGCTATTTGGAGCGGAATTCGTTGAACAACTTCGACTTCTCCCTGTACCATGCGGCACCGCGGGTGCAGCCGGCCCCGTTTGGGACGGACCTGGTCGGGCATATCCCTGGATTGCGGATGGCGCATGCGGAAGTCGTGAATGCAGCGGAGATGCTGGCGGCAGCGGGGGCCTGATGCATGTCCTGGCGGTGATTCCTGCACGCGGGGGGTCGAAATCGATTCCCTTGAAAAATATCCGCCCTCTGAGCGGGACACCGCTGCTGGCGTTTACGATTCAAGCAGCCACGCGCTCGGCCCATCTTGACCGATGCGTCGTCTCCACCGACCATCCCGAAATCGCCCAGGTTGCGCGAGACTATGGAGCGGAGGTTATCGAACGGCCCGCAGAGTTGGCAACCGATCAGGCGCCGACCGAATGGGCGCTGTTGCATGTCCTCGAGGTACTGGCAAAAGATGGTTATCGTCCTGAGTATGTCGTGACGTTGGAGCCGACATCCCCGCTCAGGACTACGGCATTGATTGATCGCTGCATTGCCGAAGCGATCCGGCATCCGGAGCTGGATTGTGTGATGACGGTGGCGGAGACTCGCAAGTGTTATGGTCGTCTGGTGGATGGGCGATTCGAATACCTGTTTCCGAATCAGCCGCGCCGGCGGCAGGAACGCGAGCCCTTATATGAGGAAAGCAGTACGGTGTATGTGACCAGAACCGATGTGCTGGAACGCGATCGGTCGGTCCTGGGCCGGACGCGGTATGGGGTAGTGGTCGAGGACCCTCAAGAGGCCATCGATATCAATGAGCCCCTGGATTTCATTGTGGCGGAGGCGGTGCTGACGCAGCGTCTCCCGGAGGAGCAGCATGGCTGAGATTCAATCCATTTCCATCGGCCCCTATCGTATCGGCCCGGACCATTCTCCCTTGGTGATCGCGGAAGCGGCGGTCAATCATCAGGGTGATTTCGAGACGGCCAAACGCATGGTGTATATCGCGCATGCGATGGGCGCCCACATCATCAAGTTTCAGATCCATGTCCTCGACAATGAAATGCTGCGAGACACGCCGCAGTCGGCGAATTTTGCCGAGCCGCTCTACGTGACGCTGGATAAAACCAATCTTTCCATCGAGCAGCATCGTGAATTGAAGCGGCTCTGCGAGTCGCTGGGCATCCTCTATCTCTGCACGCCGTTCAGCCGGATCGGGGCGGATATGCTGGAAGAACTCGGAGTAGCCGCGTACAAGACCGGGTCCGGCGAGTTGACCAATCTGCCGCTGATCGAACATATCGGCCGCAAAGGCAAGCCGATGATCGTCTCGACCGGCATGTGCACGATCGAAGAAGTGGGAGAGACGGTCGCGCTGCTACGGCAGTTGAATACTCCCTTTGCTCTGACCCATTGCGTCTCCGCCTATCCGACTCCCTATGACCGGGTAAACCTGGGTATGATCGCCAGGTATCGTGAACTGTTTTCTGTCCCGGTCGGTCTCTCGGACCATTCGCGAGGCATTTATACCGGCATCGGGGGTGCGGCATTGGGAGCCTGTTTGATTGAGAAGCATTTTACGCTCGACCGGCAGCAACCGGGGCCAGACCATCCCGTTTCCATCGAACCGGGTGAACTGAGTGAATTGGTGAAGGGCGTGGATGCGGTATTCCGTGGACGAGGCGCTGAGCGGAAAATCTTTCCAGAGGAGCGAGAAATCGTGGCCTGGGCGCGCGAGAGCGTGGTCTCGGAAGTCGCGATCCCGCGCGGCACGGTCATTACGCAAGGCATGGTGTGGGTGAAGCGGCCAAGTCCCGGTCCCGGGGTGGTGGCGGCGAAAGATTTGAAGCAGGTGATCGGGAAGGTTGCCAAGACAGACATTGCGAAGGATAGTCAAATTCGCTGGGAGCAGTTGAACGCATGACGCCGCGGAAGATTGCCGTCTTGTCCGAAGCCCGGGCCACCTACGGGTATGTCAAACGGGTGATGCACTTGATTGAACAGTCCGAACGGCTGGAATTGCAGCTCATCGTGACCGGCATGCACCTGTTGAAGGAATATGGTTCGTCGATCAACGAAATCGTGCGAGACGGGTTTACGCCGGCCGCCCGCGTGGACATGTATGTGGGGGGCGACACTCCGACAGCCTGGTCGAAATCGTTGGGCATTGAAATGCAGGGACTCGCACAGGTGTTCGACATGCTGAAGCCCGATCTTCTGCTAGTGGCCGGCGATCGTGCCGAGATCCTGGCGGCGACGGTGACGGCAGCCTATATGAATATTCCGGTCGCGCACATTCAATCCGGCGACCTGTCCGGCCATATCGACGGGTCTGCCCGCCACGCCATTACGAAGCTGGCTCACATTCATTTACCCGCGTGCGAGGATTCCGCGGAGCGAGTGCGGAAAATGGGTGAAGAGCCATGGAGGATTTTCAACGTCGGCGCTCCGCAACTGGACGACGTCGTGCATGGTAAGAAGCTGGATCGGACCGAGCTAGCAAAGATCTTCAATGTGGATTTCACCAAGCCGGTCCTGCTGGTGATTCAGCATGCCGTCTTGGCGGAAGTGCACCTGGCCAGAAAACAAATGGAAGAGACCCTTGCGGCAGTGAAGGACAGCGGACATCAGGCGCTGGTCATTTATCCCAATGTGGATGCGGCCGGACAGGAAATCATCGGCGTCATCCGGCAGTATGAGCAGGTTCCCACGATCAAGACATTCAAAAATCTGGACCGCGAGGTGTTCCTAAGCTTGTTGACAGCCGTATCGGCATTGATCGGCAATTCCAGCGTCGGTATTCTGGAAGCGCCATCGTTCAAATTGCCGGCGCTGGACATCGGCAGCCGCCAGACCGGCCGCATGCGGGCCTGCAATGTCATTACCGTCCCTGAATTCGATCGAGGGTTGATCGGGCAGGCGATCGAGCGCGCGCTTCATGACAGTGAGTTCAGGACGATGTTAAAGACCTGCGAGAATCCCTACGGCGACGGCAACAGTTCGGAGCGCATCTGCAAGGTGTTGCAAGACATTGATCTCGGCAAGCTACTCAATAAACAGATGACCTATTAGAGGCGTGGATTGTATGAAGGCTCCTGTGTTGGTGACCGGCGGCGCCGGTTGTATCGGGATTCAGGTCTGTCGCGAGTTGGCCCGACGCGGTTTCGAGGTGCACCTGTTGGACCTGGGCGAGCAGATTGCTCGTGTCCGGAAGGCTCTGCCGGAAAAAGCAAAGGTGTTTTACGGGTCGATTCTGGACATTTCTTCGATCCGCGAGGCGATGGACGGGTGCGGGGCGGTCATTCATCTGGCTGCGCTGCTCGGTGTGCGACGGACGGAGGTCAATCGCCTCCGCTGTCTTGAAATCAACGTGGACGGCACGAAACGGGTGCTGGACTGTGCGATCCAACACCGGATCAAGCGGCTCGTATTCGCCTCTTCATCGGAAGTCTATGGGGAGCCGATCGAAAATCCTATCACCGAAGAAACGATCACGCAGGGAAAGACGGTGTATGCAGTGAGCAAACTGGCCGGCGAAGAACTGTGCATCGGGTATGCGCAACGGTATCCTGACTTCGAACCGGTCATTCTGCGATTCTTCAATGCCTACGGCCCGTATCAGGCCGCCCAGTTCGTCTTGCCCAAGTTCATTCAGAATGCCATGACAGGAAAGCCGATTGTGATCAACGGCAGCGGCGATCAAATCCGGTCCTATTGCTACGCTGAGGATACTGCCCGAGGTGTTGTGGAGGCCCTGATCAGGCCGCAAGCCTCCGGTCAGGTGATCAATCTCGGCAACAGCGACCGGCCGATCTCGTTAAAACAACTGGCGGATGTGGTCGTCAAAGCGAGTGGGAATCCCTCGGTGGAAATTAAGTATGCCGCCGACTTTCAAGGCACGGATCGTCACGCGAGCCGTGAAATTCATCGCCGCTACTGTTCAGGCGAAAAGGCGAAGCGGTTATTGGGATTTGAATCGCGTGTGTCGTTGGAAGAGGGCATCCGCCGCATCATCGAGATGAACAGCATTTTCGAAAAGTGGGAAAGTACCGAACTGCCGTATCTCGTCGATGAAATGACGTAATAGATTATTGAGCCTGAACCTTCGCCTGCCTGCATGACTCACGGTAACTGGAAAACCCTTCTCAAGCGGTGTCTCGCTCAAACCCGCATCCTCCCTGTCGCCCGAGCACTGCATTATCAGCTGCGGCTGGTATCCGACCGCCATGTCCGCGAACGCGAACGACAATTGGCCCGTGAATTTCGACGATTCGCCGAAGATTACGGGGCCGCCTTTCGTCTGGCCGCGCCTCCGTCGTCCTCGGAAACACCAAGGGTAGTAGTGGTCAGTTCAGGGTCCTTGGGCCAGCTGATCGAAATCGCCCTCGTCACGGCATTTCGACTGGCCGGATATCGGCCGCTGATCTTGACGGATTACGATCGGTGGATGGAGGCCTATTATCGTGAGACGGGCGTCAACGATCTCGTCTATTGGGACGACTGCTTCCTTCCGGTGCCTGTCTCGGACGCCGTTCGAGTGATGGCATCCATCGGCACGTTTCAGCAACTGATCAAGGCCGACTATTGCGGCGCCCGGGTTGGAAAGTATGCGGCGTCGACCGTATTGCGGCACTTGCGGGTCGGGCGGCTGGACCTCTCCGCCCAGCCAGTTCGCGACGCGCTTCTGCCGTTTCTCCATCGCGCCATGTGTTATGCCAAGACCGTTCAGGGAATCGTCGACACCCTCCGCCCGCAACTCGTGCTGTCCATGGATACCGGTTACAGTCCCCGCGGAGAACTGTTCGATATCTGCCTGGCTTCCGGAATCGACACGATCACCTGGAATGCCGCGCACCGAAACAATCAGTTGATGCTCAAGCGTTACAGCCCGAGCAACCGCGAAGTGCATCCCGCCTCGTTGTCCGCTGCCACCTGGAACGCATTACAAGCTAAACGGTGGAGCGCAGCAGATCGCGATCAATTGCGAAGAGAATTGGTCGGCAGTTATAGCAGCGGAGAGTGGTACAGCGAGGTCGGTACCCAGTTTCATACGAAGCTGGAGGATGCCGGGGAGGTACGGCGCACGTTGGGCTTGGAGGATGGAAAGAAAATCGTCGGCATTTTTCCACACATTTTCTGGGACGGCACATTCTTCTATGGAACCGATCTGTTCGAGAGTTACGAGGAGTGGTTCGTGGAGACGATGAAGGTGGCATACGCGAATCCCTCGGTCAATTGGATCGTCAAGATTCATCCGGCCAACCTCGTCAAGAACATCCGGGATGGAGTCGGGTCGGAACCGTCTGAACTCGACGCGCTCCGTCAGCTCGGTGGCGAACCTCCGCCGCATGTGCGCATTATTCAGCCAGACAGCCGCCTGAGCACGTTGTCCCTCTATTCCGTGATGGATTATTGTGTAACGGTACGTGGGACGGTGGGGATCGAAGCGGCCAGTTTCGGAATTCCCGTCTTGACCGCCGGAACGGGCCGGTACGACCGGCTGGGGTTTACAGTCGATTCTGATTCGAAGGGGCAGTACCTGGAACGATTGGCGCACATTCAAGATCTCCCCGCGCTTACCGCTCAGGAGCGTGAGTTGGCGGAACGGTTTGCCTATGGTGTCTTCATCGCGCGTCCGCTGACGCTCAGCACGGTGGCGTTGGAATATCAGCGCGATGCCAGAGCGAGTTTGCAGACCAGGATCCGTCTGGCGAAAGGACAAGGGTTGCAGGGATCGGCCGATCTCCACGCACTCGCGACCTGGATTCGATCCGGACAGGAAGATTTTCTCTCGCCGCATGTGTAGCACGAATTCCCTGCCCCGCAGTTCACGTCACAGCCCGAGGTCGTCGTCATGTGCGGAATAGCCGGCATGGTGGGAAACGGAGCCGCAGACGTCGTTCGCGTGATGACCGGCGCCCTTGTCCACCGTGGGCCCAACGACGGCGGTCATTACGACGATCCTCAGGCCAAGCTCTGTCTGGGTATGCGCCGCCTCAGCATTCTGGATCTCGAGCATGGCCACCAGCCGATGGCGAATACCGACGGTTCCGTCTGGATCGTCTACAACGGCGAAGTCTTCAATTCGCCTGATCTCCGGCAGCACCTCGAACAGCGAGGCCATCGATTTGCCACCGCCAATTCCGATACGGAGGTGTTGCTTCACCTGTATGACGAAAAACAAGAGGCCATGCTGGAGGATTTGAACGGCATGTTCGCGTTCGTGCTGTATGACCGCACCCGGCAGGTCCTGTTCGGGGCGCGTGACCGGCTGGGTATCAAGCCGTTGTATTATGCCCGCTTGCCGGGGACTTTCACGTTTGCCTCGGAGTTGAAGAGTCTGCTGACCTGGACCGGAATCCCGCGTGTGCTCGATCCCGGAAGTTTGGCGCATTATGTGACCCTGCGGTATGTACCGGGGACGGCTTCCATGGTGCAAGGGGTTTCCCGACTTGCCCCCGGACACTGGTTCCGATATGAGATGAAGATCGGCCGGTTCGAGACCCGGTCGTATTGGGAGGCGTCATTCGTTCCGCAAGAAGGCCGTTCCGCAGCGGAGTGGAGCAAGATTGTGCGGGTGGAATTACAGGCCGCCGTGCAACGCTGGAGTCTCAGCGATGTGCCGATCGGGTGTTCCTTGTCCGGTGGATTGGACTCATCCAGCATCGTCGGCCTGCTCGCCGAGAGCGGACATCGGCAGCTTAAGACGTACTCGCTCGGCTTCTCGGGGGAAGGGGATGCGGCGCTGGACGAATTGCCCTTGGCCAGACAAGTGGCCAAGCGATGGGGTACGGACCACCATGAGCTGGTGCTAGAGCCTCAGGACCTGCTCCGGGACTTGCTGAAAATGGTGTGGTACTTAGATGAGCCCTATGGAGGAGGCCTCCCGTCCTGGTATGTTTTCGAGTTCATGCAGCGAGACGTCACCGTCGGCATGACAGGGACCGGCGGGGACGAACTCTTTGGAGACTATGGACGATTCGTCGGGTTGGAGCGGCAGATCGGGGCTGCAGGGGTCGGGTGTCCTGCGTGGGTCGAGCGTTGCTGGCCGCTGATTGCAAGGCTGGTGGATCGCCTCCCGCACAGAGTCGGTGGCCTACGATCGAAAGAACGCTGGCGTAATTGGCCAGCGGTAGGGCGTGATCCGTTCGCGTGGGAGTATGTGCAGGCTTTTTACTACTGTTCTGAAGCCATGAAGCGGCGAGATGTGCTGTCCGAGGCGGTCATCGGCGCTGTGCAGGAGGATACTACCGCACTGTTGCGGGCCTATTACCGGCAGGCTGAGAGCGAGCACCCACGGGACGCGCTAATGTCTGTCGCGATGCGAACGCAATTACCGGAAGAGTTCCTGTTCATGACCGACCGGTTTTCCATGGCCCATTCGCTGGAAGCCCGGGTGCCGTTTCTGGATCATGTGTTTGTCGAACAGGTGATGCGTATTCCGGCCGCGATCCGGACGCGGCCTGAGGATCCGAAATACCTGCTCCGCCAGGCCGTGCGCGATCTGCTACCTGATGAGTTGCTGGAGGCGCCGAAGCGGGGATTCGTCATTCCGACGGCGACATGGTTGCGTGGGCCCCTACGCCCGCTCGCTGAGCGGCTGCTTGCACCTGAACGGCTGGCGGGTCAGGGTTTGTTCCGACCGGAATTTTTTCGCCGCTTTGTTCGGCCGCATCTTGAGGGGCAAGCGGATTACCACCCTCAGGTCTGGACCGCGCTTATGTTTCAGATCTGGCATAGTCTCTATATCGAACAGGCCCTCACGTCCTGCCCGAGGTTCTCGTGGAAGGAATTGTGCTAGCTTTATGGGTTGAAAGGTCCGCCCTGGAACCAGGCAGCGTGCGCCAGGAATTTCGTCTGAAAGCAAGGGAGTGTTGGGACGTACATGCGTCGGGAGTTCATCTCAGAATTGGTCTGCACCGGCGGACACCACGGGTTGTCGTTAGGGGAGGGGGCGGTTGAGAACGACGGGGAAATTATGGAGGGGCGGCTCATCTGCTCGGCGGGATGCCCGCCGGTGCCGATTCGCGGTTCTATTCCGCGATTTGTTCCGGACAGCGGGTATTCCGAAAATTTCGGTGAGCAATGGAACCATTTTCGCCGGACGCAAATCGATAAGTTCAATGGAACGACGCTGTCGGAGGATCGGTTCTACAGCGGAACGGGATGGTCGCGGAACGAGTTGAAAGGCGCCCGGATTCTGGAGGCCGGGTGCGGTGCGGGACGCTTTACTCAAGTGATGCTGGATGCCGGCGCCCAGGTGTATTCTGTCGATCTGAGTACCGCGGTCGATGCCTGCTTTGCGAATCATGGCCCCCGTGAGAATTTATGCGTGGTGCAGGCAGATCTGTATCGAATTCCCTTCAGGCATCATTCGTTCGACAAGGTATTTTGTTACGGCGTTTTGCAGCATACTCCGGATCCGCGCGCATCGTTCATGAGTCTCGTCCCGTTTCTCAAGCCGGGCGGCGACCTGGCGGTCGATGTCTACCTGAAAGGTTGGGCGTTAGAGCCCTATAAATGTAAATATTTCTATCGACCCCTCACCACCAGGATGCGCCGGGATCGGCTGTTTCGATTGCTTCAGTGGTACATTCCCAAGTGGCTTCCGGTGGACACGCTGATCAAACGTCTTCCGGTTGTGGGGCGGTTGCTAGGGATGGCGATTCCATGTTGGAACTACAAATATTTGCCCCTGTCACCGCAGCAACGAGTCGAATGGGGCATTCTCGACACCTTCGATGCGTTGGCTCCTGCCTACGATTTCCCGCAGACCCCTGAAACGATCAAAGAGTGGTTTGACAGCGCCGGCTTGATCAATGTGCGTGTGCGAGTGGGAGGCAACGGCGTGCTGGGTAACGGGAAGGCCCGTCCCACGGTCTGATCGACCGGTATGAACATTCTCCATCTCAGCACAGAGTACAACCTGGGCGGGTCCGGCCGGGCCGCCTATCGGATCCATGCGAGCCTCTTGCGGCGGGGCCATACCTCGCGCATGCTGGTCTCGGGGCTCGTGCATGGTGTCGCTGAAGCGGGACCGATTTGGGGCAGCATGCCCTGGCGCGCGGCGGATTGGCTGGCGCGCAAGGCAACCGATGCGTTGAGTCTCCAATATCTTTTTTTGCCCTCGTCGTGGCGGTTGTTGCGCCATCCCTGGTTTCAGGCGGCCGATATCGTGCAGCTCTATAATACGCACGGCGGCTATTTCAGTCATTCCGTGTTGGGTGTCGCCAGCCGACGCAAGCCGTTTGTCTGGCGTCTGTCCGACATGTGGCCGCTGACCGGACATTGCTGTTATTCGTATGAATGTGAACGGTGGAAAACGGGTTGCGGGGTCTGCCCGTTGCTGAACGACGAACCGGCGCTCAAGGCGGACCGGACGGCGCTTTTGTGGCGAACGAAGCAGCGCATATATGCCGAAGCAAATGTCACATTAGTGGCGCCGTCGAAATGGATCGCCCGGTTGGCCGAGCAAAGCCCTCTGGTGGGGCATTGGCCGGTGCGAGTCATCCCAAACGGTCTGAATCTGAACGTGTTTCGTCCGATCGAGCGAGCGTCGGCACGAGTGGTATTGGGGCTTCCGCAGGATGAGGATCTCGTATTGTTCAGCTCCGTAGAAACGCAGGCCTATCGCAAGGGCGGCACCTTCGTGACCGCAGCGGTGAATGCCCTCAAGGGAAAAACCCGGAGGCCTTTTCGCCTGATAGTGGTTGGAAACCGGGCCAGCGAGTGGGAGACCGCCGTGAATGTGCCCGTGACGGCAATCGAGACCGTGAAAGACGACCATCTGATGGCGATCCTCTACTCGGCCGCGGATCTGTTCGTGCATCCCGCGTTGGCCGACAATCTACCGAACGGCGTACTGGAAAGTCTGGCCTGCGGAACGCCGGTTGTGGCGTTCGATGTGGGTGGCGTGGGGGAGGCCGTGCGGCCGATGGAGACCGGATACCTGGCGCGGTACAAGGATGCCGACGACTTGTCGGAGGGCATCAAATGTCTCCTGGATGATCCTGATCTGCGGCGACGTCTGCGTACACGGTGTCGTGAAGTTGCGGAAGCCGAGTATGACATGACGTTACAAACACGACGGTTCGAGGAGTTGTACAAGACGGTGATCCATGGCCGATAGTCAGGCCGGGAATTTTCCTGAAACGTCCTACGGCATCGTAAAACGGCTTCAGACCATCGAGTCCTGGGCGGCAGTGGTCGCGAGGCGACTAGGCATTCCGTCGCTGTCGATTCTCGATTTCGGGTGCGGCACGGGTGATCATGTGACCTATCCCCTGGCCCGCTTGGGACATCGTGTGTTGGGGGTGGACATGCATGAGCCGTCCATTCAAGAGGCGCAAGAACGATATCCGCTGCCGAATCTTCTGTTTCGGACGACCCGTCTCGAAACGTTGATCGAGGAAGGTGTGGTCGTCGACCTGATTGTCTGTTCCGAAGTCCTCGAACACCTCCAACAGCCGCAAGATTGTCTCAGCCTCCTACGGCGGTTGTTGAATCCGAACGGGGCCTTGATCATTACCACTCCCAACGGGTATGGATCGTACGAAATGTTCTGTCGCCTCCAACGAGGGCTGGCGAGGATCGGACTGGATCAGATGATGCGTGGCCTGGTCCATGCGCGGCGTCGGATGCAGGCGCAGGCCAGCGAACCGGCGTCGTCGGCACAGAACTCCTTCCAGCAGGAACAGGTCGGATTTTTAAATTTTGAATCCGGGCATGTGCAGTTTTTTCGTGTCCGGCGCCTGCTGGAGATCTTCCACGCCGGCGGTTTCCGAGTAACCGAGCGACGGGCGAGGACCTTCCTGTGCGGACCCTATATCGATGTGCTGCTGCGCTTGCCGCCGTTTCGGCAGGCGCTGTATCGAATGAACAATCACGTTGCCGATGTCCTGCCGTTTTCCTGGTCTGCCGATTGGATGTTTCTTCTCGTCCCGACTGAAAAGAGCCCCGCGTGATCCAGGACTTTCCTCGCATTCTGGTGGTGACGGGCAATAACTTCAATCTCGTGACCGGCGGTGGAATCACACTGACCAATCTGTTCCGGGGTTGGCCGGCTGACCGGCTCGCCAATGTGCACGACGACGCCACGCCGGTGGACCGGACCGTCTGCCGGAATTTCTTTCGTCTGACCGAGCAGGAAATCCGTTGGGTCTGGCCCTTTTCGTTACTCAGGCGATCCTACGGACGATTCAAAGACCACTCGGCAGGAGGGCCGCAATCAACCGGCACAGGGCGGCCGTCGGCAGGCGCGTCTGCTATGGAGAGGGCCAAACGAGTCATCGGTGATAGCGTGCCCAAACGCGCCTGCCTCACGAAAGACCTTACGGCGTGGGTTGAGGAATTTCGGCCGACGCTACTGTACGGGTTTCTGGGTTCTCTGGAGCAGGTGGATCTCACGCGTCAACTGGCGAAGCGATATGCGATTCCCCTGGTGGTGCATATGATGGATGACTGGCCCGCCGTGCTGCATACCGGTGGCCTCTTGGGGCCGGTCGTGGGCCCGCTGTTGCGGCATGAATTGAAGGCGACGCTTCGTGAGGCGACAGGTCGATTCGCCATCTGCGAGCAGATGTGCGAAGAATATCACCAGCGCTACGGCTATCCGTTTCTTCCGTTTCAGAACGCGCTTGATGTGGAACGGTGGTTGCCGGATTCCCGAACCGAGTGGAAGGCTGGTACCCCATTTGTCCTGCGGTACGTGGGATCCATCGTGCCGGACGGACAGCGGGAAAGTTTGAGAGATATCGCTCGCGCCGTAGCCCAGTTGGCAGCCGACGGACTCGACGTGCAACTCCGGATTCATTCTCCGGCGCATGAATCCGCGTGTCTTCACGACCTGGCTTCTCCGGCGGTCAGAATCGAAGGGCCGCCCGATCCGACAGCAATCGCCCGATTGCTGGCCGGAACGGATCTGTTGGTCTTGCCCTACAACTTCGATGCGCGAAGTGCCCGATACATTAGGCTCTCCCTTCCGACGAAGGCGCCGGCGTATATGATTTCAGGAACGCCGATTCTGGTGTATGCTCCCGGCGACGTGGCGACCGCGCGTTATGCGACCAAGGAACGCTGGGGACATGTCGTGGCTACTCGCGGTGAGGAACCGGTCATGTCGGCTATTCGAACGCTCATGCAGAATGCTACCCTTCGCGAGCAACTCGGGCGACGTGCCAGGGAGGTCGCTGTGGCACGGCATGATGCCTCCGTCGTCAAGGCGGCGTTCTGGGCAGCGCTTTGCAACGCGTCTCGACAGGGCGGTGCCTAGCGGCGGCCCGCGATCCGCCTTGTATCAGCGTGTCGAGTGGCGTTGGTCTGTGACTCGGTGACGAGGGAAGGTTCGAAAAGAATCTATGCAGCGATCGACGGCGAAAAACGATAACGAAGATGTGCGCCGGTATTGGAACCGGGAAGCGTGCGGGACCGCCCGTCCGATCGTGGGTGAGGTACCGGAACTCAGTCGCGAATGGTTCGAACGGATCGAAGCCTACCGGTATGAATTGGAACCGTTCATCCACTCTGTCGCGCAGTTCACTCGTCACCATGGTCAATGCATGCTGGAGGTCGGCGTCGGCGCCGGGACCGATCACCTGCAATGGGCACGCGCAGGCTTGGAGTGCCACGGAGTGGATTTGACCGAGCGGGCGATCGAGGTCACACGCGCACGGTTGGCCTTGTACGGATTGACCAGCCACTTACAACGGATCGATGCCGAACTTCTTCCCTTTCCAGACCAGTCGTTCGATCTGGTGTATTCCTGGGGCGTCATTCACCATGCGGAGCATCCCGAGCGAATCATCGCCGAGATCCGGCGGGTCCTGAAACCGAATGGCCGGTTCATCGGCATGTTGTACGGAAGGCATTCACTCGTGGCCCTGAAGTTGTGGGTGAAATATGGCCTCCTGCGTGCTCGGCCTGACCGGACGCTGGCGGATGTCGTGGCCCACCACATGGAAAGCCCGGGCACCAAGGCGTACACCATTCGTGAAGTGCGAGAGTTGTATGCGCAGTTCTCTCAGGTCACTGCGACACCGGTGATGACGCCCTATGACAGGCTGCGATTACCAGCCTGGCTGACACAGATCGTCCCCGCTCGATACGGCTGGTTCATTTGCATTCAGGCGGTCAAGTAAGTGGGGCGAGGGCATTCGACTCACAAGATTCTCATGGCTTGCGCGAATTACTGGACCACTCCGTTTCAGGTGGGGAGCCATCATCTGGCGCGCGGCTTTGTGAATGCCGGATGGACGGTCGGTTTCGTGTCGGATCCCATTTCTCCGCTACATCTCTTGGGTCATGCGCGGAAGGAGTTGATGAACAGGTTCCAGCTGTATCGGGGCGGCGGCCTGTGGGATCTGGATCAGAGGCTGTGGGCCTATGTTCCTGGGGCAGTGGCCACCCCGCGAAATGAACCCTTGCTGCGCAGTCATGCGCTCGAGCGCGGCTGGGTAAGCCTGACATGGCCTTCGGTCGGGAAGGTGGTGCGCAATCATGGTTTTGGCACGGTCGATCTTCTGTACTGCGATAGTCCGAAACATCTGTCCTGGCTCTCTCGTATCGCCCGTGGCCGAACGGTGTTTCGAGTGGCCGACAATACATCCGGATTCGGACGCACGACGCCTGCCGCCCGGGCAGCCGAACGAGACTTGGCCGCCGTCGCGGATTTGGTGGTGTACAGTGCGGAGACCCTCAAAGACTATGTGGAAAGCCTGAAGCCTCGTCGCATGGCGCATCTGCCGAATGGCGTCAACTTTTCCCATTTTGCCAGGCCTGATGTGCCGGTTCCACCCGAGTATGCGTCCATACGCCGGCCGATCGCCGTCTATGCAGGGTATATGGATGCCTGGTTCGACTATGCACTGATGAATCGCCTGGTGGCTGCATTGCCGGATATCTCGTTCGTGCTCATCGGGGGATCTGCACATGCCCATGCCCGATTTACGCCTGCGGCCAATTTGTATCTGCTCGGGCCGCGGCCATTTGCGCGATTGCCGGAATATTTGCGGGCGGCGAATGTCGGGCTGATTCCGTTCGATGTGCAGAGTCACCCGACGTTGGTGCATAGTATCCATCCCTTGAAGCTCTATGAATATCTCGCGGCGGGGCTGCCTGTCGTCGCGACCCGTTGGCGAGAACTTGAGCGGCTCCAGAGCCCGGCGGCCCTTTGTGAGTCCCCCGAGCAATTCGTCGCGGCGATCGAAGGCGCTGTTGCTCGCCAGCCTGACCAGGAGCTCTGCCGGGCATATGCGGAACAGGCCGATTGGAAACACCGCGTGTCGCGGCTGCTGCAATTGGCACAAGCCAGTTGACCGAGAGGAGAGTGGCATATTTCACGAGGACCTATCACCATCGATATGCGTATGGTGCAGGCCGCCGGCATCGGGACCTACCTGCAAGAACTTGTGCCGCGGTTGTTCAAGGTCTTGTCCGAACCGGCCTTCTGTCTCCTAGGCCATGCTGATGTTCTCCGCGCGTTTCTCTGGGCTCGGCATCCGCATATCAGCATCATCGATTGTCGCGCAGAAATTTATTCGCTACGCGAGCAGGCCGAGCTCCCCATGCGTATCCCCCGCAGGACGGCGCTCTATTGGTCACCTCACTACAATATCCCGATACTGTATCGGGGGCCCCTCTTGGTGACGGTCCATGACACATTCCACCTGGCGATGCCGCAATTTGTGGAGGGGCAGCATCGACGGGCCTACGCGCGCCTGATGTTTCGAGCCGTGAGGGCGAAGGCGGCCGCCATTGTGTGTGTTTCTCAATTTGCGAAGGACCAATTGTTGCGGTTTGTTCCTGAGGGACGGCAGGACGTCACCGTGGTGCATAACGGTGTGGATAGATCGTGGTTTGCGCCGGTCGCAGGCACGTCTCCTCACGGGAAACCCTACGTCCTGTTCGTGGGGAGCATCAAGCCGCACAAGAACCTGTCCCGTTTATTGGAAGCATTTTCAAGCGTGCAGAAACACATTCCGCACGATCTGGTGATCATCGGCCGACGGGAGGGCCTCATCACTGGAGATGCATCGGCGGTAGCCATGGCTTCGGCCATGGGCGATCGAGTGGTCTGTGTCGGCGAGTTGGACCATGGCAACGAATTGCTCCGCCGATTCTATCGGTACGCGGATGTGCTGGTCATGCCCTCGCTCTATGAAAGTTTCGGCCTTCCGGCCCTGGAGGCGCTGGCATCCGGCTGTCCGGTCATCGTTTCCCGCGTGGGAGGATTGCCCGAAGTGTACGGTGAAGGCGCCATGTATTGTGATCCCTACAATTCGACCGATATTGCCGATCGCATCCGCCTCATGGTGAGTGATCGCGCGGTGCGGCAACGGTATTGTACAGCCGGCCATACCGTGGCAACCCAGTACGATTGGGATGCAACCGCTGAACAGCTCGCGACCCTCATGCGTACGTCCCGTTTGGGGTGAGCCGGTGGCGAGATAGCCGTGAGCCTGCACGAATATCGATCGACCCGGTAGGCCTGAATGTTCTCATGCGGATAGACAGCCGTTCAGCTACATGTTCACGACCGTGGAGTGTTTGCCGGTTTGTGTGGATATGAACAAGCTTCACGTGGTGATTCTCAGCGATTTCGGATATGTGAACGGCGGCAACGCCGCCGTCGCGTTGGCGAGTGCCAGAGGGCTCGCCCGCCGCGGGCACAGTGTCACCGTGTTGTCGGCTGTCGGGGCGGGGACGCGCACACCCGATCTCGATGGCGTCCGGTCGGTGTCGAGCGGCCAAGAGGAAATCCGCACGGATTCGAACCGGATTCGAGCCATTCTTCAAGGGATGTGGAACTTCAAAGCGGCACGGATGCTTCGCGCGCTACTCCGGGATCTGGATCCCGCCAGAACGGTGGTGCATCTCCATAGTTGGACCCAAGCCTTGTCCTCCAGTGTCGTGCGGACGGCTTTGGCGATCGGGGTTCCGGTGGTGTACACGATGCACGATTATTTTTCTCTGTGCCCTAACGGGACCTTCTTCAATCATCAAACCAACGAGATCTGCAGGCTCAGACCGATGTCGCTGTCCTGCATGGCCAGCCACTGCGACAAACGCAGCTATGTGCATAAGGTCTGGCGGGTGTTGCGCCAGGCAGTACAGGCCAACCTGGGAGGGGTTCCCAATCAGATTCGTGATGTCATCGCCGTCTCTCCATTCAGCCATGCGATTCTGACACCCGGCCTTCCCCCTGGCGCTCGCGTACACCACATCCCGAGCCCGATCGAAGTCTCGCGGGATGTGCCGGCCAGGGTGGCTGCCAACACCACCTTCGTGATGGTCGGAAAGATTACGAAGGGAAAAGGCGCTCTCTTGTTCGCCAAGGCCGCTCGCGCATTGGGATGCGACGCCCTCTTCGTGGGTGACGGTCCTTGCGCCCAAGAAGTTCTGCAGATTTGTCCTGGTGCCCGCGTCACCGGGTGGGTCTCTCGGGAACAGGTGACGCAATATCTGAAGGCCTCGCGGGTACTGGTGTTTCCCTCGCTCTGGTACGAAACGGAAGGGTTGAGTGTCATCGAGGCGGCGGCGTTAGGCGTGCCCGCCATTGTGTCCGACACGTCGGCCGCACGCCTATCCATTGCAGAGGGGGTGACGGGGCTCTGTTTTGCAGGCGCCGATGAAACGGATCTGACTCGAGCGATGCGGACGATTGCAGCCGACGATGCGCTCGTCGGGAGAATGGGACAGGCCGCTCATGATCGGTATTGGCAGCATCCGCGAACCTTAGAGCGGCATGTATCGGAACTAGAGGCGGTGTACGAGCAAGTCTTGCGGAGGCAGAGATGACAGTCGTGGGGGGCGCGTCCTCACCTCCTGCCAGTGTGGTCAATCGCCTGGGCTTGTGGCTTCTCGGCCTGTTGCTGCTCTCGCCTGCAGTGTTCAAGGTACGTGTCACGGAGGGCCTCGTCATCCATCCGTTTGTCCTGGTGTTGATCGTCGCATGGGGGTGGGTTCTATACGCGAGCGCCGATACGTTCTTCAGGCAGAAGCGCGGGTGGTATTCTGCCGAGTGGCAGACTTGGAACATACCGTTGTTCTTGCTGGGGCTTTCGATTGCCGGCTTGGCGCTGAGTCTCGGGATCAATTCCGTTCGCCTCGGTACACTGCAATCGACCGGCTGGCTGCTCTTGCTGAAATGGGGGATGTATCTGGCTCCGCTTCCACTGACCGCTCTCCTGGCGCTCAGGACCGGCGTTCGGGTCGTCAGACTGTTCAGCTATCTGATGCCCCCGGTGGCGCTTCTTACACTGCTGTATTCGTTCATGCGCATGGGGCAGGCGCTCGATGGCCGTTATATCAATGCTTACGTCGATGCGTCCTCCACATTTTTTGCCATGGGCATGTTTGCGGAAGTGCTCTCGCCGGAGGGCCTCGTTGTACGATCCGACACCGGCAGTCACGGCGCCTATGGCATGTACCTGGTCTTCTCAGCGATGTTCAGTCTCAGTCTGGCATTGTTTCAAGGATGGCAGGGCGTGGTGCATCGGGGGTATGCCGTTCTACAGGGAGTGATCCTTGCGCCTCTGTGTTTCGTGGGTCTTCTCTGCACCGGTTCCCGGTCCAGCCTGCTGTTGCTTCTCGGGGCGTTCTTGATGTTGAGCTTGTTGGGCCTGCTCAATCCCGGAGGGTTGCTCGCCCGGTCGCGCCGGATGGCGTTTGCCGGACTGCTGTGTCTGGTGCCTCTCGTCCTGTTGGGACTGATACATGTGCTTGGAGTGAAGGTGGCTACACTTGAACGGGTACGGGACACTCTGACTGCATCCCTGCAACTCGGTCAAACGGCCCGCGGAAACCTCTCACCGGTGGACGACCGGCAAGCGTCTCCTCAGCGGGCGGCGCAAAACGTTCAGACGCGTGTCTGGCTTTGGGGGCAATCGTTCAGATATCTCGTGCAGCATCCGTTCACCATTGTGACCGGTATTGGGTATGACCGCCGTCGCTTTGTAGAAGAAGTGGTCGGGATTTCGTTCGAAGGATTTAATTTCAACTACCAGACCGCCCATAACCTCTATCTTGATATCCTCATCAAGGGCGGGATCGGACCGCTGCTGCCTCTTGTTGCGGCCTGTATCTGGCTCCTATGGGTCGGCATCAAGAGCGTCACGATTCCCGCGCGTGAGCCGAGTGCCGCCGTGCGAGTCGGTGTCGGGTGGGTCGCCCTGGCATTCTGGCCGCCCTTGCTCGTGGTCAGTCTTACCTGCGAGGAGTTATTGACCGATAACTTGATGCTCCATTGGACGGCCTTATTCGGTCTTCTGCTCGGACTTTGTGGGACGGCCCTGACTGAATGGTTGCCCAACCGCATCGTACACATGACGGCGACCGCCGGGGTAGGCGGAGGGCCGGCGTATCTCACAGCGCTGGCGGATCATCAACTCGTCTTGGGCATGCAGGTGCGGGTGTTCTGTTCGGATGAGAAGCCCTACATCGAGATTTGGCGCGGGATGCCGCTGGATCTGTCCGTTCTTCCTATGCGCCGCCCGAGCCTTCGTTCGGTGTGGCAGTTATTGAAAGAGTTACTGCGCGCTCCGGCGCCGATCCACGCGCACGGCCGCGGCGCCGCGTTTTTTGCCATCTGGGTCAAGATACTGGTTCGCGTGCCGGTCATCTATACGCCGCATGGGCCGCACTATGTCGCCAACCGTGGATGGTGTTACCTGTCGGGCTGGATGTTCGAGTGGTGCTGTCGTCTCTTGCTGGATGCTATCCTCTACGTGTCCCCGGGCGAGCGGGAAATCGCTCGTCGGCATCGGTTGCCCATGTCGAATTCTCTCGTGGTGTTGTCGGGACTGCTTCAAGAGCGTGCGTCACCGATTCCATTCGGAGAGAGGGCACAAAGCTTACGCGCGGAACTCCATATCCTGGATGGACGGGTTCTCATCGGATGGATCGGCCGGTTGCATCGACAGAAAGGCTTAGATCTTCTCCTGGAGTCTGTTCGGATCGTCTCGGCGCGAGTTCCCGAGGCCACGTGGGTGGTAATCGGAGAGGGCAGCGAAGAGGACCGGCAGCGGTATCAAGTCATTCTGAATACCCTTCCCCAACCAGATCGTGTAATTTTTCTCGGCGGCCGCCCGGATGCTTGTGCCTTGATGACAGATTTCGATCTCTTTGTTTCAACGTCCCGTTGGGAAGGCCTCCCGCTGGTCCTGCTGGAGGCAATGGAACAGGCAATTCCTATCGCGGCCAGTGACGTGGTCGGTAATCGTGATGTGCTGCAGGGATGGGGGCTGCTCTTCCGGGCCGACGATCCCAAGGCCGCCGCTGAGGCGCAGATTCGTCTGGCCCTCGATGCTCCTTTGCGGGCTCAGCTTGCGAAGCGGGGACGGGAGGTCAGGCGGTCGCGATTCGCGCTGAGTCGAATGTTGAGAGAAATGGATCTGGCCTACGAGCAAATTCTTGGAAACTCGATCTTTCCGAACGGCCGTCCATCCGGCCCCTCTGTCGCTCCGTCGGCCCACATGTCAATGGGCTTGTCCTCCGGGGTGCCCTTTCAGGAATAACCCGGGCATGGTGCCGATTCCAGTGCATTCGGTAGAAACTTCAGGATGTGCGAAGTCGTGACTCTTGTGCAAGGAGCGCAGGTGGTGGGACGAACCGGGCAGATAAATAGTTCCAAGGCCACGACTGCTCACGCCGGAGCGTCAGAGGTAAGTACTCCTGTCATACCCGTCAGTCGCGCGGCAGGTCCACTGATCCTCTCTGATGCTCTGCTGCAAGGAATGCGCTATCTGCTGCTACTCTATCTGGGGTATCGTTCACTCACCTATGTCGGCGCGTTCCTGGTAGGCTCCGCTCTGGGAGCAGTGCTGGGAGGAGTGGTCGATTTTGGCATGAATCAGAATTGGCTGAGACTGACTGGCCTCGATGGGCATCTGAACCGGCGGACCTTCTCCCTTGTGTTCCGGGGGAAGGTGCTGGCTTCCATGGCGGGACTTCTCTGTATCGGCGGAGGGATCGTCCTGGGCCTCTGGGGGCCGTCACTACCGGTGGTAATGATGGTCGGCGTCGGGCTGGCGGGGATGCAGGTGCTGGCTGAAACCTGTGAGGCGGTCGGGTTGGCACTCCACCGGCATCAGAGTGTGGCTTGGTTTCGGGTGTTGATGAGTGTGGGAATGTATGGTGTTCCGCTCTTGCTGGCGTGGCTCGCCCGGCAGGAATCGGAACATGCGGGTCTGGATCTGGCCTTGCTTGCGGGACTACTGATCGGCAGTCTGTTATGTGGCCTGTATGCCTGGACGACGAGGGCTTGGCTTCCCGAAGAGACGCGAGGAGATATGGGGTATCGCCGCGCCTGGTGGGAGGCTCGCTGGCTGGGGCTGAACCAGGTCGCCGTCGTGTTGGATGTGCGGGCTCCGCTACTCATTCTTGGTTTCATGCTGGGGGACGCGGCGGTGGGGCTGTATGGTCTGGTACAACGGACGACCGCTGTCGTCGAACTCGCGTGGGCATCACTCTCGCGACTGCTGCTGAGATCCTATGCCGAGCTGCGAGGCGAGAAGGGGCTGGCTCCGATCAAGGCCCGCGTGGGCAGGGCAGGCCTGCTGACGGTCGCCGTCATGGCTATCGTCTCAGGTGGCGTGTGGATTGTCCTCATGCTCTATGGCAGATTCGTGACGAGTTCAACGGAAACCCTGCTGGCGCTGTCGCTCCTGAAATGGGCGGTCGTGGCGATCGGGTTCAGTTCCATCAAACGGCCGTTTGTTTTCGGGCTGATGGCTCTGTTTCACGAGAGGCTCGTCTGCCGGGTTAATGTGGCGGCGGCACTATTCGGACTGCTGTTGGTGCCCCTGTGCATCTGGCATTGGGGGATCTGGGGTCCGGTCATCGCCTGGATTGTGTTGGAAGGTGCGGCCTGCCTGATGCTGGTCTGGGGGTTTCTCCGCGTTTCCGCTCGGGCCCGCCCCGCGCTGGTGGCGAGCCCCTCCGGCGGAATCGGTCGTTATCCATAGTGAAGTCGCGTGGCTGAATGAAATCGTTACGGGTTGCGATTGTCCATGACTGGTTGACCGGCATGCGCGGCGGCGAGCGGTGCCTGGAGGCGTTTTGCGAGCTGTTCCCTGATGCCGATGTGTATACCTTGCTCCACATCAAAGGATCTGTCTCCGCCACGATTGAGCGTCACCGGATCATCACCAGTTTGGTCAAAGCCTTGCCGCTGGCCGCTCGGTATTACCGGTATTACTTGCCCGTGTTTCCTTTTGCCATCGAGCGATTTCGGCTGCCTTCCTACGATCTGGTCTTGAGTTCGAGCCATTGTGTGGCCAAGGGTATTCGGCCGCCGGCGGGCGCCAAGCATCTTTGCTACATCCATTCGCCCATGCGGTATGTGTGGGATCAGTTCGAAAACTACGCCGGCGGCGGACGGTCGGGAGTCCTGGCGAGACTGGGCATGACACTCTTCCGTGAGCGGCTGCAGACGTGGGATGTCGCATCTGCCGCGCGTGTGGATCATTTCGTGGCCAATTCTCACAACATCGCCAGGAAGGTGGATCAGTATTATCACCGCTCGGCGGAGGTGCTGCATCCACCGGTCGATTGGCAGACATTTCAGGCCGCGGAGCAGTCCGAAGATTTCTATTTTATGGTCACAGCGTTTGCCCCGTATAAACGGGTTGATCTGGCCATCCAGGCATGTAATGTTATGAAGCGCCGACTGAAGATCATCGGCAAGGGGCAGGAGGAGGCCCGGTTGCGCAAACTGGCCGGCCCGACGGTGGAGTTTCTCGGCTGGCAACCGGACAGTGTCGTACGGGATCACTACGCGCGTTGTCGAGCGCTGCTCTTTCCCGGTGAGGAAGATTTTGGTATCGTCCCATTGGAAGCGATGGCTTGCGGCAAACCTGTGGTGGCTTTCGGACGCGGGGGCGCGTTGGAGACCGTGGTCCCATTGCCGGGTACCGGTTCGGTGACCGGAGCAGAATCATTTGCCACCGGCGTATTTTTCTTCACGCAGTCCGTCGAATCTCTGGTGGAGGCGATGGAGACGTGCGAGCGTCGCAGGACCGAGTTCGATCCGCACGCCATCCGTGATCACGTGGCTGCATTCGACCGCCGGCTGTTCAAGGAGCGTATGAACGCCTTCGCGATGAAGGCGCTTGCCGGGACGGCTTCATAGAGGGAGCATGCTCAAACGCCACTCCCAATTCCTTAAGAGCCTCTTATTTTGTATTGATCTGGGGCTGATCTGCGCCTGCTGGGTCGGAGCCTACTACCTGCGTTTTTCAGAGATCGTTGAGCCTGCCACCAAGGGCATTCCTCCACTCCGGATCTACGTGCTGCTGCTGGTGCCGATCATCGCCGTCTGGGGAATGTCGTTCCAGGCGTTCGACCTCTACCGCCCGCGGCGCATGGGCACGAGGTTGTCGGAGTTTCTCGACGTCGCGAAAGCCAATACCCTATCCGTGCTGATCCTGGTGGCGCTGACGTTCTTCTTCCGGCAGTACGAATATTCACGGTTAGTGCTGCTCTATTTCTGGCTGTTGAACCTCATCACCCTGGGCTTTTCGCGGGTACTGTTTCGGGAGGCGCTCCGTTTTCTGCGTCGCCATGGATACAATCAACGCCACGCGTTGGTCATCGGCACCAGCCGGTTGGGACGCCGGGTGGTGGACGCACTGGCTCAGCACCCCGAACTCGGCGTGAGGGTGCATGGGTTTTTGAGCGCTGATTCCCGAAAAGTGGGCGAGCGGATCAACGGGGTGCCGGTGATCGGACGGTATGATGATCTCCATGATCGTGTTCAGTCCGGGATCGATATCGTATTTGTCTGCCTTCCTCCGGAAGATGAGCAGTGGGCTGAGAAGATGTTTGGGTTGCTGGCGACTACCATGGTCGAGGTGAAGGCGCTGCCGGCGATGTGCGAGTTCGTGAGCCTGCGAGCGGAGGCGGAAATGTTCGAAGGGCTGCCCTTGATTACGTTGCAAGGGTCGCCTCTCCATGGCTGGAATCTGGTCATCAAGCGAGTGCTGGATGTCGTCGGGTCCTTCGCGGCCCTGGTGGCCTTTGCGCCGGTCTTATGTCTGGTCGCTGCGTTGGTGAAACTGACGTCCCCCGGCCCGATCTTTTTCCGTCAGCTCCGAATGGGGCTTGATGGGCAGGCGTTTGAGATGTTGAAATTTCGGTCAATGAAAGTAGATGCGGAGTCCGAGACGGGGCCGGTCTGGACGCAGCCTAATGATGATCGGCGGACACCCATCGGGGCGTTCTTGCGTCGGACCAGTCTGGATGAGCTCCCCCAGTTCTGGAATGTGTTACGCGGGGAAATGAGCATCGTCGGCCCGCGGCCAGAACGCCCCGAGTTCATCGCGCGATTTCGCGAAACGTTGCCTCAATACATGCTCCGTCATAAAATGAAGGCCGGCATCACCGGGTGGGCGCAAATCAACGGCTGGCGGGGAAATACCTCGCTGGAAAAGCGGATCGAGCACGATCTCTATTACATCGAGCACTGGTCGATCTGGTTTGACATCAAAATCATGCTCCTCACTTTTTGGAGAGGGTTTATTCACCGGCATGCGTATTGACGTTCTGCCCGTCCTTCAGCCTCGACCGGCCGGAGGGGGCGCTTCCGCAGCTCTATGTTTTCTTGAGTTTCATGCGATGGCTTGTTAACATCGCCCCTGGCCGAAAGCCTTCGCATGCCCAGCACAAACCGTCGATCCAGCACTCCATCGAAACCGTCAGTTTCCCTCCAAGGGATCCTCCGTGGGATTCGTTTATTCGCGACGGATGTCGATGGCGTGCTGACCGATGCCGGCATGTATTATTCCGAATCCGGAGACGAATGGAAAAAGTTCAATACGCGTGACGGGATGGGGATCAAGCTCTTGCAGAAGGCAGGCATCGTGACCGCGATCATCACTCAGGAATCGACGAAAATCGTCATGCGCCGGGCGCAAAAACTTACGATTCCCGAGGTGCATCAAGGAGCCTACGACAAGCTTGCGGTGTTGAACGATCTGATCGCGCGGCACGGTCTTACAATGAAGCAAGTGGCTTACATCGGTGACGATGTGAACGACCTTCAAGCGTTGGGTGCGGTCGGATTCTCTGCGTCACCGGCCGATGGCATGCCCCCGGTGTTGAAGGTCGTACGATACGTGTGTAAGAAAAACGGCGGGCAGGGGGCGGTGCGGGAATTGGCGGATCTCATCCTGGCAGCCCAACAATCCCGGTGAAGCAATGGCAATGACTGTCATGTTGAACGGAAGCGGAGCTCTAGCGATATGACAGACCACCTCTATCCGGTCATTTTGGCGGGCGGCAGCGGAACTCGGTTTTGGCCGTTGAGCCGGCACCTGTATCCGAAGCAGCTTTTGCGCATCATCGGCGACGAGACGCTCATTCAACAGACCATGCGGCGCGTGCTCTCCTGTGCCAGACCCGATCGGGTTCTCATCTCCACCAATCCAGGACAGGCGGATTCCATTCGCGTGCAATTGGGAGAGTGGAAGTCGGACCTTAAAGACAACTATGTGATTGAGCCGGTCGGACGCAATACCGGCCCGGCTATTGCGCTGGTGGCGGCGGAGCTGCTTCGGCGCGATCCCGAAGCGATGATGTTGGTCTTACCGGCTGATCATGTCGTCACCGGAGAGAAGGCATTTCAGGCGGCGGTGGCGTTAGGGGTGCAGCTTGCCGAGAAAGGGCATCTGGTCACGTTCGGGATCAAGCCGACGCGACCGGAAACCGGGTACGGCTATATTCAGCCTGATCGGCGTAGGTCGCTCGCTAAGAAGGGGCGGCTGACGGGCCACCCGGTCGCACGATTTGTCGAGAAGCCGAATCGGGCCAAGGCGACGCAATATGTAAAAAACGGCAATTACTATTGGAACAGCGGGATGTTCCTCTGGAAAGCCGCCACTATTCGAGACGAAATCAGTCGGCACCAGCCCCAATTGGCGAAAGCCGTGCAGCGGGTCCATGCACTCATGACGTCTGGCGCCGACCCCCGGCAGATCGAAGCCGCCTATAAGAAAGTGCCCTCGGTATCGATCGACAACGGAGTGATGGAATTGTCGGCTCACGCAGCCATGATTCCGGTGGGATTCGGGTGGTCGGATGTGGGCAATTGGAGCAGCCTCGAAGAGGTCGCGCCGCGCGACAAGGCCGGCAATGTCGTCAGCGGTCGCGTCATCGACATGGACAGCAGCAATTCCGTGCTCTATGCCGATCGCCGGGTCGTTGCGACCATCGGACTCACGGATATGGTGGTAGTGGATACGCCGGATGCCACGCTGATCTGTCCGAAGTCACGCTCGCAAGATGTGAAACAGATGGTGGAAATCCTTAAGCAGCAGGGCGCGCCGGAGCATTTGGAGCACGTGACGGTGTTTCGCCCGTGGGGATCTTATACCGTGCTGGAAGAAGGGCCAGGATACAAAGTGAAGCGTGTGACGGTCAATCCGGGAGGACGATTGTCATTACAGCTTCACCATAAGCGGAGCGAGCATTGGGTGGTGATCACTGGAACTGCTCGCGTCACCCGCGGCGACGATGTGCTGCATTTGCAGGTCGGGCAGAGCACCGCCATTCCCGTCGAAACTCCCCATCGTCTTGAAAATCCCGGCACGGAAACCCTGCACATTATCGAAGTGCAGAATGGGCCGTACCTCGGGGAGGATGACATTGTTCGGTTCCAAGACGATTATGGCCGACTGGGAAGGGCACGGTAGGAGATCGACATGGCATTGTTTCGCGAATATGACCTGAGAGGGATTGTCGGGGAAGAGCTTACGGAGGCAATCGCCGAACAGGTGGGGCGCGCCTATGCCACCATGGCCCGTGAGCAAGGGGCCTCTCGAATCAGTCTGGGGCGGGACGGGCGTCTCAGCTCGCCGGCACTACAGCAGGCCTTACTTCGGGGGCTGCTCGCAGGCGGGCTCGATGTGATCGATTTGGGACTTTGCGCATCGCCGCTGCTCTATTTCTCGTTATTCACGTTGCCAGTTCACGGCGGGATCATGATCACCGGCAGCCACAACGCTGCCGAATACAACGGCTTTAAGATCTGCATCGGGAAGGAAGCGATCCACGGCGAAGAGATTCAACAGTTGCGGCGCGTGATGGAAGGAGGCCGATTCGCCACCGGTTCCGGACGACTCTCCTCTCACCCCATCATTCCGGATTATTTGCAGCACCTCAAAAATAGTTTCTCGGGCGTCCGGGCTGATAACCTGCATGTCGTCATTGATTGCGGCAACGGTGCGGCGTCGTTGGTCGCCAGGCAGGCGCTGGAGCAGATGGGGTGCCGCGTCACCGGGCTCTTCGATGAGTTGGACGGGCGGTTCCCGAACCATCATCCCGATCCCACCGTGGTGGACAACCTCCAAGATCTGATTGCGACCGTACGGGAACACAAGGCGGACGTCGGCATCGGGTACGACGGAGATGCCGATCGCATCGGTGCCATCGACGAGCGGGGGGAAATTCTCTGGGGCGATCGCCTCATGATTGTGTATGCGCGCGATATTCTGGCGCAGAGACCGGGCACTACGTTCATCTCCGAGGTCAAGGCCTCGCAATGTTTGTACGATGATATCGCGGCCAAAGGCGGTCGTCCGATCATGTGGAAAACAGGCCATTCTCTGATGAAGGCGAAATTGAAAGCCGAGTCGGCTGTTCTCGCAGGCGAAATGTCAGGCCATATGTTTTTTGCCGACCGGTACTTTGGTTTTGACGATGCGATCTATGCCTCCTGCCGGTTAGTGGAGATTCTGGCCAAGACCAAACAATCGCTCTCAAGCCTGGTGGCCGATCTCCCGCAGACGACGGTCACGCCGGAAATTCGGGTGGATTGTCCCGACCCCGTGAAGTTTCAATTGGTCGAGCAGGTGCATCGGCAGTTAGCCTCCTACCTCGATGCCGGCCAGCCTGTCGGGGCGTCAAACCTTCGCATGCGGGAACTGGTGACGATCGATGGCGTTCGCGCGATTTTCGAGGATGGATGGGGTTTGATTCGGGCGTCCAACACGCAACCAGCGTTGGTCCTCCGTTTTGAGGCGCCCTCCCAGGCCAGACTGGATGTGATCCGCGCGACCATCGAAACCGAACTGGCGCAGGCGCGGCGTGTGCTGTCGGTTTAGGGTGCAAATCCCCCTCGCGTCCCTCCCTTCAACGCTCTTCTTCATCGCGGCCATTGTGGCCCACACCCTGGTTCCGACGGTGCTCCATGCGGACGCAGATCCGAACGGGAAGCCATCGGCTTCTGCGCCGCTGCCTTTTGCCAACGGTGAGCGTCTCGCGTACGATGTCACCTGGCTGGGTATGCGCGCAGGAATCGCCACGATGATCGTCCAGGAGGGGCACGACGAGCGTGGACGGCAGCAGCTCACCCTGAGCATGACGGCCCGGTCGAGCCCGACGGTGACGAAGTTTTACCCCGTCGACAATCGTGGCGTCTCACAGGTCGATCTCGAATCATTCCTGCCGACCCACATGACGTTTGCCCGCCGAGAAGGAAAACGCTTTAACGACTTCGACTATACCTTTCGACATCACGAAGGCCTGGTCACGGCCGTCAAGGACGGAAAAACCGATGATCTCCCTATTCCGCCAGATGCCCAGGACGCCATGTCCTGTCTGTACTATGTCCGCAAGATCCTGCCGTTTGTGCCGGGGGCCTCACTCACGATGACGGTCCATCATGACAAAAAGAACTACAAGATGGATGTGCGTGTCGAAGCCCTTGAAACCGTGGAGGGCCGGTGGGGAAAGACAGAAACGGCCCGCGTGGTGGTAATCATGCCGTTTCAGGGCATTTTTCTGAACGAAGGCAATATCCGTGTCTGGTTCACCACCGATGAGCACCGGGTGCCCGTGAGAATGAAGGCGAAGGTCGTGGTGGGGTCCATTGTGGCTGAATTGGTGGAGGGCTACGGTTCAGCGGGGAAGCCATAACGTGCCGGTCGTGGTTTGCTCGCTCAGGCAGAAACCGCTATAATCGCGCCAGGTTCGTGGGGAGGGCTTCGGCTCTGTCCGAAGC
>CAZKVY010000026.1:0-46016 GCA_964556305.1 uncultured Nitrospira sp.
TCCAAATTTTTTCGAACAGTGTCTGTGCAGCCATGGCCATGCTCCTTATAAACCCGCGCCTTTGCGAGAGATTGAGGCGCGGTACTCACGCGGGGCTATTATATATGCGACCAGCCCTGTCGCATCAAGGGCAAACGGGCTCAGAAAAAAATGCCTCTTCAGATTTCAAAACGGCGCACCGATAAGGTTTCCATGGAACAGGAGCCAATCGACGCCGAACACATCACGATCCCGCGCTGGACGATCAAGCGTGATCCTCGGGCACTGGGGTGTTCTATTTGCGGTTCGGCGATCGTGAAAATTACCGCCGAATGGAGACAGGTCTCGTTCTGCACCTGCAGGCTGATCGAGTACCGTGTCCTGCCGCGAGCTCCCAAGGCCTTGCCGGCTCCCTCTCCCGCCGCAGATGCACGCAAAGATCCTTGATCTCGTCGGGGATGGAGGTTCACATGGCACGATGGCAGTGGGCGCTTCTGATCGCGTGCTCCACAAGCATGATGGCATGGGGCGTGGCTGATGCGAAGGATCGTCTGCCGGCCAAGTCGCTGACGCGACCCGGATTGACGGTCCATGCTCCTTCGTTACGATCTTGTTCCGGGGACGATGTGCTTGGCACCTGGAACCTGGTGACGTTTGATTCTTCCTATCGCTTCAAGAAGCCCGAGGCTCCATACCTGTTTCCCTACCAAGTGTTCCAATACTCACCTGAGCACGGAGCCAAGTCGGCTCACTCGCGCACGCCTATCCTGGACAATTCAGACCGGCTCTTCGAGACGGTGCCGCTGCACATGACCTATCAGGTCGAGCAGGGAGGGCGTGTAGTCCTCACGACCAAGGGGCAGGAGGCGGTAGTGGAGGTATGGTCCTGCTCGGTCGTCGGGCAAGACTCGCGCGTGAAAGACGATGGAATTGCTCTGCGCCGCGGCGACCTGGTCATGACCCTCCTCGGTAGCCACGGACAAGCCCTGTTCGTGCGTCATTTGCGAAAAAGCGCGACATAACAGGTCTTGGCAGGCGGCAGACCGCCGTGCTAGTACCGACGGCATGCGGAGCGGGCTTGCCTACCATTGGTCCCTTCCGCTCAGGGAGCCGTGGACGATTCAACTCACGTATGGTGCCGTCCTGAAGTTGTCGAATGGTCTCAACGGCTGCTCGACAGTTATCGCCATTGCGTCGGCCGAGAACTGATGCCGCGAGTGGGACGACGTGAGGAGCAGGCTCATGCATTGTTTCACGCCCCTTTTGTGATTGTGTCGCATGGCACGCAAAAAGATCCGATCCTGAATTATGGATCGCAACTCGCGCTCACGCTCTGGGAGATGACCTGGGAACAGCTGATGCAGACCCCGTCCAGGCTCACGGCGGAACCGATGAACCGTGCTGAGCGCGAAGACATGCTGGAACGTGCTCGCGCGCAAGGGTACATCGACAATTACCGGGGAGTCAGAATATCGAGCAGTGGGCGCCGGTTTCTGATCGAGCAGGCCGTCGTGTGGACTGTGATCGACCACGCCGGGCATCCTCGGGGGCAAGCTGCGACCTTCTCACGTTGGACGTTCCTCTAGCCGTCGGAATCGGGGCACGGGCTCCCCGCCGACAGAGACCGATTCAGAAAACATGGTCAGCGGTCTGATCCACAACCCGTTTTCTCCATACAGTTGACGATAGACGACATATTCCTCTTCGGTTTCTGAATGTCGGGCCACCCCGAGCACTTCGTAGTCTTTCCCTTTATAGTGACGATAGCGACCGGGTTTAATCATAGTGTATCCTTGCGAGTTTGAACCAGCGAGCTAGTCTATCGAACCGGACATGCCACCACAACTCTCTCTAAAGACCGAGCGCCGGCATGACGTCGTGGTCATCGGTGGAGGATCAGCTGGTTATGCCGCCGCCAGGACGGCGTGCGACGCCGGGGCGGATGTGGCGATCGTCGATCAGGGGCCCCTGGGAGGGCTGTGCATTCTGCGCGGGTGCATGCCGACGAAAACCATCCTCCGGTCGGCCGAAATCATGGCGCTGATGAAACGCGCGCCGGAATTCGGCCTGGCGCCTGTCACCGCGCGGGCTGATCTCTCTGCCATCGTCGATCGGAAAAACCGCCTGGTGCAGGAGTTTGCAGACTATCGCATCGCCGCCTTGCGAGACCCCCGGTTCACCCTGTACGAATCGCGTGCCGAGTTCACCTCTCCCCATGAGATTGGCGCAGGAGGGGTGCGCATTCAGGCCGAAGCGTTTGTGATTGCTACCGGATCGAGTGTGGCGGAGGTGGCTATCCCGGGACTATCTGAGGCTGGATATGTAACGAGCGACGAAATGCTCGATGTGCGTCGCCCGCCGGCGTCGCTCTTGGTGTTGGGCGGAGGCCTGGTCGCCGTCGAGTTCGCGCAATTTTTTGCCCGGATCGGCACCAAGGTCACCATGCTGCAGCGTGCCTCAACGCTTCTATCCGATATGGATCAGGATGTCGGTCAGGCGTTGGCCTCTGCCTTTCAGGACGAGGGTATCGAGGTGATCACCGGAGTGTCGTTCGACCGGGTTACCTCGTCGCCAACTGACAAAACCGTGCACTTTCAGCAGAACGGTATCTCGCAAGCCCGTTCGGCCGAAATCATTTTTCACGCGCTTGGCCGTCGTCCCAACCTGAAAGGGCTCAATGTGGAGGCGGCCGGGGTAAAGGTTATCAATGGTCGCCTGGTCGTCGGCGCCGATATGCGGACCTCGCAACCGCATATCTTCGCCGTCGGCGACGTCAATGATCTCACGCCCATTGTGCATTTGGCGATTCAGCAAGGCGAAACGGCGGCCTTCAACGCGACGCATCCGGATGTGCCCGCGCGGGTCATCGATCATCGATTGGATAGCGAGATGGTATTTACGGATCCGCAAGTGGCCATTGCCGGCCTTAGTGAACGTCAGTGCCGCGAGCAGTCGATTCCGTACCTCACGGCGTCGTATCCGTTCGCCGACCATGGGAAGGCGATGTGTTTGGGGGCTCTCGCCGGATTCGTGAAGCTCCTGTGCCGTCCGGACAACGGCGAGCTGATTGGCGCACAGATCGTGGGGCCTGAAGCGGCGGAACTGATCCACGAACTTATCGCGGTCATGTATTTTCATGGAACGGCGCAGGACCTTTTGCGTATTCCGCACTACCATCCGACGCTTGCGGAGATCGTGACGTATCCCGCCGAAGCCATCGTCGAACAAATGGGGCGGGTATGACGCGGCATGCTCTCTCCGGGGCCTGTGCCCTCGTGCTGGTTTTGGCCTGGTCCTGTGGGCAACAGACGTGGGAGGCTGCCATGCAAGCCGGCGAAGCTGCCGTACAACGAGGACAATATGCGGAAGCCGAGCAGATTTACTCCGTAGCGGTGAAGAAGGCCGAGGAGTTCGGCGCCCATGACCGGCGGGTCGCGGTCACGCTGGCCCATCTGGCGCAAGTATATAGCACGCAAGGGAAGTTCGTAGAGGCCGAACCAGTGTACCTGGAAGCCCTCAAGATCTACCAAGAGGTTCACGGCGAGGACCACCTCGACGTTGCGGCGATGTTGAACAATCTCGGCGTGCTGCATCGCAAGCACGGACAATTTGCCGATGCCCAGCGGCTCTTGACTCGCGCCCTCGCCATCAAAGAAAAACTTCTGGGGCCGGATCATCTCGAAGTCGCTCTAGCCGTGAGTAATCTGGCTGCGATGTATGCGGCTCAGGGGGATGGGGAGCAGGCAGCGGGCCTCTATGCGCGGTCCTTGGCGCTCAGGGAAAAGCTGTTAGGGGCCGACCATCCCGATGTGGCCAAGAATTTGATGGATTATGCCGGAGTACTACGGAAGATCGGTCGCGCGGCCGAGGCGGATGCGCTCGAAGGGAGAGCTAGTGCGATTCGGTCGGGGACGAAGTCGTAGAGAGTTGAACCGACCCGATGCGCCGGTGTACCGTAAAGGATTGGTGAGAAACGAGGCTCTGATGTCTGATTTGCGGACTAATGCGTTCATTGCGCGCGGCATGGGCATCGTGTTCATTGCCGGAGGCTTCATGCTTGGTATCTACGGGCTGGAGTTTCCCAATACCATGTGGCTGCAAACCGCATTGGGCCTATTAGTCACCGGGATGATGGCTCAGGGGTATGCGATGTATTGTTCGATTCGCTGGGTTCGAGAACAACGTGATTCGGAACGGTAACCGCTTCAGATACGCAACGTATCGCCAGCCGTCGTGCCCAGTTCGGTGGAGCAGGTTGGCCGTCCTCTTGTGCCTCGTGCTGCTACCAGGTTGCGGCGGACCCTGGCGGGACACCTACCTGAACAAGGGGATTCAGAAGCTCACCCAGACCGATATCGAAGAAAAGTTCGGACCACCGAGCACGGCCAAAACCCCGGTACTCGGAGGAGACACCGTTTGGACCTACCGCGTGCCGATGGGGGACCGAGAAGTCCATCCCTGGGATCCCAGTAGCTTGGCCGCCGGAAAAAAAACGAAAGCCCCGCCTTCGCCGTCCCCCTTTGGGAAAAGTCTGGCCGGCAACGATGAACCTTATCGGGAACCGTTGTATTGCTACCGTTACACGTTGTCGTTTGACGAGCAAAAACGGCTGAAAGATTGGAAAAGAGAAGAATGCGTGCCACGCACGAGTGAGGATGGTACCGTAGTGCAGTAATGGCGACGGAAAAAGCAATGCAAGATTTGTTGCCGGTCATCGGCTCCAGTGTCTTTTTCGATCTGCTCAAATCCATTCTTCTTCTCCTCATCCTCCTGATTGCGCGGACGGTTCTGGTTCGGTGGATCAAAGGCCACCAAGCGCTGACCATCGACGCCAGGCGCCGTTGGATCGTCACCATCCGCAATAGCATGGTGTTGTGCCTCTTCGTGGGGCTCGTGGTGATTTGGGCACACGAGTTGGAAGCTTTTGCGGTCTCGCTCGTCGCATTAGCGGCCACGTTGGTCCTGGCAACGAAGGAGCTCATTCTGTGTTGGAGCGGAGCCGCATTGCGTGTCGGCGGCGGGGTGTATGGAGTCGGGGATCGCATTCAGCTGGGCACGTATCGTGGTGTCGTCCTCGAATATGATGTGTTTGCGACGAAGCTCCTAGAAATCGGGCCTGGACAGACCTCACACTTGTATACCGGGCGAACCGTCGTGTTTCCCAACAGTCTTCTGTTCGGCAACCCCCTGATCAAGGAAAGTCCGTCGCAAGAATATGGTCTGTACGTCTTGTCGGTCCCGCTCCTGAATACCGAGAATTGGCAGGCCGCTGAACAAGCCCTCCTGAGCGCGGCGAAGGTAGAGTGCGCCCCCTTTATGGATCAAATGGGCCGACAGATGAAGTTGCTGGAGCAGCGCAATCTATTGGAAGCGCCCTCGCCGGAACCACGTATCACGATTCAACTTCCCGAAGCGGGGCGCATCCATCTTGTGCTGAGATTCCCCGCTCCAGACCGCGGCCGTTCACGGGTGGAACAAGCTATTCTGCGGCGCTACCTCACGACCATTCGTCAATAAGCCCTGCTCGGATTTCCGGTGACCTGTGCTTATTGGGCGCTGCTCCGTCAACAAAGGGATACACGCTGCCCAGCCGTCGAAAACGGCAAAAAATTTGGCAAACGAAATCTCTCAGGGTATTGATAGATGTCTGCATGCCCGTCGGTCCGGGATGCCTCACACTATATTTCAACTAAGAGGGGGGTTGTTGATGAGAAGGTCAATCGCTGTGATGGTCGCTGCCGCATTTGTGGGCATGAGCTCATTCGCTGCTGCCGACGATCTGGGCATGGGCAAAATGTCCGAGGGGATGAAGCAGGACATGGGGGTTCTGTCCGATGAAGTGAATGCCCAGAAGGAAGAACTGAAGAGCGATCTCAAGGCCAAGAAAGACTCCGCAAAGAGCGAATTGAAGGCGAAGCGGGACGAAGCCAAAGCCAAGAAGAAACAAGCCAAGGCCGATGCGAAGGCAAAGAAAGAACATGTCAAAGCCAAGGTGAAAGCAAAGAAAGACGCGGCCCGCGCGAAAGCGGCAGAAATGAGAGGCGCTGCGAACGAGGCCGGGCAAGAAATGGGCGCAATGAAAAATGACCTGACAGAAGCCGCTCGATATTAGGATCTGAGCGAGGAACGGCGAGTTTTATCTCCGGGCATTACACCTACGGCCTGTGATCGGGGAGAAATCCGATCACAGGCCGCAGTATTTACAGGCCTCAGTTGTTGCGGCTGATGGGCTCTGCTAGAATCCCCGCGCACTATGAAAGTCGCTACCTTCAACGTCAACTCCCTGAGGAAACGCCTCCCGATCGTCTTGCAGTGGCTGGAGCGCCATCAACCGGACGTGCTGTGTCTGCAGGAAACCAAAGTCCAAGATAGCGAATTTCCGCTCACAGCGCTCGCAGCGTCAGGGTATGAGATCACCTTCAGAGGGATGAAGGCCTACAACGGCGTTGCCGTGCTCAGCCGCACCAAACCTGAATCAGTGAGTTATGGATTTGACGACGGCGGTGATGTGGAGGATGCCCGGTTGCTCGGCGTCGTGATTCAAGGCATTCCGATCATCAACACCTATATACCGCAGGGATTCGAGATCGATTCGCCGAAGTACCAATATAAACTGGGGTGGTACGACCGATTACGGCAGCACTTTGAAAGGCATCTCTCCCCAAAGGAGCCGGCGATCTGGTGTGGAGACATGAATGTGGCCCCAAGACCCATTGATGTCCACAGCCCGGAGAAACATCTGAAACATGTCTGCTATCACGAAGACGCGCGCAAGGCCTATGGGAAGACGATTGCGTGGGGCTTCGAAGATGTGTTCTGCAAACTGTATCCAGATCGCCAGCAATTCACGTTCTTCGACTACCGTGCGCCTAGTGCCCTTGCTGCGAATAAGGGGTGGCGCATCGATCACATTCTCGCGACGGCGCCCTTGGCTGAGAAGTGTCAGGGCGTCGATGTTGACTTAGAACCTCGTCGTGCAACCGAGGCCTCCGATCACACAGTGCTCTGGGCCGACTTCGCCGTTTAGTTCATCCTCGCGATACCAGCTCGATGCAGGACAGGAGCATCGTGCACTCCCGTCCTGCGCTCATTCGCCCTTATTGCAGCACCTCGACCGGCTCCAACAATAGTTGCTCGGTCATCCGGGTGCGCCGGTTTTGTTCGATCAATGGATCAACGATCGATCCACAATTAATGCATCGCCATACAAACGTTTCCGGCGAAAAATCGGGACGCCACTCATCTACCATCAGTCCTTTGCATCGTCCGCATGTCATGGTGTCCACCTCCTTAGGATGTGCCTCCAAAGCGTGAAGGCCGTGCCCATGTGAGGGAGAGAGTAGCAATGAGAGATTAAAGAGGTGTTAGTGAGACGTTAAAATGAATTAATCGAATTTTCTTCGCGATATCATCACGTTCAGGAGAGAGGCTTAGACAAATTTAGAACGAGAGAGGCGCATTCTGTATAAAAGCCGATGCGAAATGGGGGCTGCATGTACGCGAGACGTAGGCTTGGCAAGAATTCAATTCGTGCGGCCTAGACCAATGCGTGCTACTGATGGTCTGCAGCTCGGAACGTTGAGTTTCTTGACAGAACTGCCCTCATCCTTTATCGATTGAAATGCCGGCAGACCTGCGTGTGCTGGAAGGTTTGCATTGCAGAGAGAACCTATCAAACCCGGCAGCGTATGCTGGCGAAGAAGAACGGCATTGAGAGGCGCCGATCAAGGAATATGGCACACCCGTTGAAATGTCCGCAGTGTGGTCAAGATAAGGTCGTTCGCTCCCGCTGCTCGACTCTAATTGAGCGCTTACAGTCGTTCGCCTGCATTTCGCCCTTTCATTGTCAGTCGTGCAGCTTTCGCTTCTCGGCTTCACGGTTGGGGTATAGTTTTACGGTTCGGATGATGGATCGTCGAGAGCACCTGCGTATTCCTGTCCGCCTCTTTCTCTCGTTTTCCGGTGGAAAAGTTCGTGGGGAGGGGATGGTACGTGACATCTCAATGGGCGGATGCGTTATTGAGAGCCAGGCGTCGGTACATGTGGACGATATCTTTTACCTGCAAATCGTCCTGGAGAATGAACAGGCTCCCATCGAGGTCGCTGCCATGGTCCGATCCGTGAGCTCCCGCGGTATCGCGTTCAAATTTCTACGGTCAGCACAAGAGAATAAACGGCTGTTAGCGTTCGTGCAGACTAAGACGGAATCGTTCGGAACTCGTTCCTCCACCTAACTGGCAGCTTCTGCCCAGCATTCCATCCCCACACTTGTATAGCTTCGGCGGCCATCCTGCCGTCATTCTGTTAGAGTGGAGTTTCCCAGGCAGAAGCCTGGGGGTATTCGGTCGTAAGACGTTCGTGTTCTGCATGGTCGAACGCTTCTATCGCCAGATCGGCGCGGTTCAAGGGTTCCGGACACGCAGCAGAAGAAAGAAAATCGACATAGTGCTGAGCCTTGGCTTCGGTAGCAAAGCGGCAAAGGCCATACTCAGGCATGTGGGAAGAAGGATGCCAGAAGGCCAGCCCGATCGAGCTGCCTTGAAAGATTCCCAAGGAGCGGTGTCGCACCTGAAAGCCTCCTGGGATTTCGTTGGATCGATCGAGGGCCATAAGAGGTTTTGTAAACGCGAACTGCCGTCCTCCTGTGGAGTATAACAAGGATGTGAGCCAAGCGACATCTTAAGCAGTCGTCAGAAGACCGAATGATTGACTTTCTCGATGAAAGCCTTAAGTCTGGAAGAAGCGCTGTCCCATTTTGGCGCAGAGGAGGAACGATGATAGCTGTTGCACGATTGATGGGCGCGAATGTGGTACTGATCGGCCTGTTGGCCCTTTCAGGTTGCGGCTATAACGACTTGCAAGGGTTGGATGAGGACACGAAAGCCGCCTGGAGCGAGGTCATCAATCAGTATCAACGGCGGGCCGATCTCATTCCAAATTTGGTGAATACGGTCAAGGGGTATGCGTCGCATGAAAAGGAAACATTGGAAGGCGTGGTGCAAGCACGCGCCAAGGCGACCAGTGTTCAAATCACACCGGAGTTATTGAAGGACGAGGCCGCGTTCAAGAAATTTCAGGAAGCGCAGCAGGGCCTCTCAAGCGCCTTGGGACGGTTACTGGCACTCGCCGAAAATTATCCCAATCTCAAAGCCGATCAGGGGTTCCGAGATCTGCAAAGCCAGCTGGAAGGAACGGAGAATCGGATTACTGTCGCGCGGAAGCGCTATATCGAGAAGGTAGCGGAGTTTAACAAGATGGTGCGCTACTTTCCCACAAACCTGACGGCTAAGTTTCTCCTCCATTTGGACGAAAAGGCGAACTTTACTGTCGCAGACGAAAAAGCCGTCTCGAAGCCGCCGGAAGTGAAGTTCTAACGTCAGCCTCGCGGTTGGGAGCGATTGGGATGCGGCTCATGGCCCGAGCAGGATGGATAGTCCTAGCCGGCTGGGTATGGCTTGTCCTGGGACAGTGCCTTCCAGCTCGGGCACTGGATGTGCCTCCGTTGAGTGGCCGCATCGTCGATCTTGCACATGTGTTGCCGCCTGCCACGAACGCTCAACTGTCTGACACACTTCAGGCGCATGAAAGGAACACCTCCAATCAGGTGGTAGTACTCATTGTCCCTTCGCTAGAAGGGGAGCCGCTGTTTGATTTTTCCCACCGCGTCGCGACCACCTGGAAGTTGGGCACGAAGGGCACCGACAACGGCGTCTTACTGCTCGTGGCGATCAAAGAACGAAAAATCCGGCTGGAAGTCGGATACGGACTGGAAGGGGTGCTGACGGATGCGCGTTCAGCTCAGATCATCAGAAACGAAATGGCGCCGAAATTTCGCGCCGGAGATGTGCCAGCCGGCATCACGGCCGGTGTGCTGGCCGTTCTAAAAACCATCGAAGGAACCTACAACGCGCCGGAACCTCCGACGGTCGTCCGTTCCGATGGTGAGGTGATTGCCAATACGGTATTTGCGATCATTCTAGGCCTGATCATTGGTCTTTTTTTCTCTCGCGCTCACCGCCTATTGGGGCCGGTGGTGGGAGGCGGCCTCTCGTTTCTCGTCGCACCGTGGGTGATCCCCGCCCTGATCGCAGGAGGGGTTAGCTTGCTCCTGGTCAGTCTGTCGGGGGGGCTTGGGCAAGGGGCGGGGGGAAGGCGACGAAGCAGCAGCCCATTCGATGACACCTGGTTCAGTACACGGCACGGGGGGTGGGGATCGGGCGGACTGGGTGAATCGTTTGGAGGATCGGGTGGCTTTTCGGGCGGCGGCGGCGATTTCGGAGGAGGAGGCGCCAGTGGCGACTGGTAGACGGCCAGCACTCTCGGAGGACGATCGGGCACGAGTCGAGGCGGCCGTGCAGGCGGCCGAGCGTCACACGAGCGCCGAGATTGTGCCGATGATTGTCGGACGATCCGGTTTGTATCGAGAAGCGCACCACCGAGCGGGTCTGTTGTGCGCCGTGCTCGCCCTGACGACATCCTTGACGATCGAAACGGCCTGGTTACCCTGGGGATGGCATGCTTCGAATGCTGTGTGGTTGATCGGCGTGACGGTGCTGGCGTATTCCGTTGGAGCCTGGATTGGAACGTGGCCGGCGGTCTTACGCCTGTTCACTTCGCGGGAACGCATGCGCCATAAAGTACACATGCGGGCAGAACGAGCCTTCGCCCAGCAGGGCCTCACGCGTACCCGTGAACGAACCGGGTTGTTGGTCATGGTTTCACTGCTTGAGCGGCAGGTCTATGTGTTGCCAGATCACACGCTGCAGGCGCGTATTTCCGCTGACCAGTGGCAGGAGATTGTTTCGATCATTGTTGAACGTATGAAGATTGGCGATCTCGCCGGTGGGTTGTGTCGTGGGATAGAAGCCATCGGTCGTCATCTCACTCGTGCGTATCCTTCCCGTGACAGCGACAATCCCAATGAGTTGCCGAATGCGGTGATACAGGATCTGTGACGGCCTGACCTGGTTGGACCATGGACGGCCTCGCGCCGTTCCGCTACAATCCCCGCAATGTCCGAGCCCGCCGCGCCTGTTGAATCATCTCGATCAGCTGTGGATGAAACCCATTCCGTCGTCAAGGCGGCGGGTCTCATCGGCATCGCCACGTTTTCAAGCCGCATCCTCGGGTTTGTGCGCGACATGGTGCTCGCCAGACTCTTCGGCGCGACCCCGGCGGCCGACGCGTTCTTTGTCGCCTACCGCGTTCCCAATCTGCTTCGGGAATTATTTGCGGAAGGATCGATGTCCGCGGCGTTCATCCCTGTATTCACCGAATACCACACCCTCAAAACCAAGCGTGATGCCTGGGAATTGGCGAGCGCGACCTTCACGACGCTCCTGACCCTCGTCACCGCCGTGACGGTGGTTGGTATTCTGGCGGCGCCGGGGATCGTCTGGCTCCTTGCGCCGGGGTTCCGCGAGAGTGTCGACAAGTTGGCTTTGACGACGCTGTTGACCCAGCTGATGTTTCCCTACCTGATCTTTATCAGTCTGGCGGCTCTCGCCATGGGGATTCTGAATTCGTTGCGTGATTTTGCCGCCCCGGCCTTCTCCCCCGTCTTCTTCAATATTTTCACCATTGCCTGCATGTTGTTCCTGTCGCCCTGGTTATCCGAACCGATTCTTGCGGTGGCGATCGGTATTGTCGTCGGCGGGGTGGCGCAGTTTGCGATGCAGCTTCCGGGGTTAAGGAGACGGGGCATGTTATTCGGCTTGCAGTTCAATGCCGGCCATCCTGGAGTGAAACGCATCGGACGGTTGATGGTGCCGTCACTGCTGGGGTTGTCGGTGACGCAGATCAATATCACGGTGAGCACGATCCTCGCGTCATATTTCCCCGGCGGACCTACCTATTTGTTTTACGGCATGCGATTGATTCAGTTTCCGCTGGGCATTTTCGGGGTGGCACTGGCCACCGCGATCCTGCCCACGCTCTCCGCCCAAGCCGCGCGCGGAGCACTTGATGAACTGCGGTCGACGATCGGGTTCGGCCTCAGGATGATCTTTTTCATTATTCTCCCGGCAATGGCAGGCCTCATCCTCCTGCGGTACCCGATCGTGCATCTGGTGTTCGAGCACGGGTCGTTCACGAAAGCCGATACCCTGGCGACTGCGACTGCACTGCTTTGTTACGCTGTTGGACTGTGGGCATTTGCGGGAGTGCGCATTATCGTGTCCGCGTTCTATTCGCTCCAGGATACGCGGACTCCGGCGGTGACGGCGGGGATTGCGGTGGTCGCGAATATTGCTCTGTCGTTATGGTTGATGACGATTCTGGATGCAGCCGGCTTGGCACTGGCAACGGCCTTGGCCTCCATGCTCAACGGAAGTATTCTGGTGGCAGTCTTGCACCGTCGGCTGGGCCGTGTTGATTGGAGTCCCATTGGGCGATCAGCCTGTCGGGTGCTAGGGGCATGTATTCCGATGGCGTTGATCTGCTTCTGGGTGGCTGGCGCCTCAATGTGGACAGAGACCGGCAATTGGCTGGTGAAGTCCGCAGCCCTCTTTGGTGGGATCGGGCTCAGCATCACCATGTACCTGGGAATACATATCATGCTCGGGTCGGAAGAGCTGGATGTGGTCATGGGAATGGTGAACCGCAAGCTCGGCCGGGTGACACGCAAATTCGGAGCGAAATGACATGATGTACGCACATACCTTCAACACGGCTTGGGGCTGGGTCACTATCACGGCTTCTGAAAAAGGCGTGACCTCCATTGACCTGTCCTCGTCGGATCATCGTGCACCCCGGCAATCGTCAGTTGGTGTCGATGTCGCCGCATCCATCGTGAATGAGGCCCGGGCACAGCTGGTGTCTTATATGGATGGCGCGCGTCGGGAGTTTTCTTTTCCTGTGGATTGGTCGGTCGGCACTGCCTTTCAGCGTAAGGTGTGGAAGGCGATCGCGCGGATTCCTTACGGCCGTGTGCGGTCCTATCAGTGGGTGGCCATGCGCGTGGGAGGGAAGCAATATGCCAGGGCCGTGGGAATGGCGCTGGGAGCGAACCCAGTTCCCATCGTCGTGCCCTGTCATCGGATCATTGCGCATGATGGTTCCTTGGGCGGGTTTTCTGGCGGATTGCCGATGAAACGGCGTTTATTGAATCTGGAAGGAACCCTGACTCAATTACGCAATGCCCGATAGCCGGGAGCGAGTGATACATGAAGGCGGTTATTCAGCGCGTAACAGGAGCTTCCGTCGAGGTCGAGGGGCAGATCGTCGGTCGCATCGGACCCGGACTTCTCGTCTTATTAGGCGTGGCGAAGGGGGATGAAGAGCGGGACCTCGCGTATCTTGTGGAGAAGGTCAAAACTTTACGTATTTTCGGCGATGATCAGGGCAAGATGAACCGGTCGCTGATCGATGTAGGTGGATCGTTGTTGGTCGTCTCGCAATTTACGCTGCTGGGTGAGACCGGGAAGGGACGGCGGCCGGGGTTTGACCTAGCTGCTCCACCGGAGGTCGCGCGTGCATGGTATGAGCAGGCAGTGGATCGACTGCGGGGCGCCGGCCTCACCGTGGAAACCGGAGTTTTTGGCGCGCACATGCAGGTGGAACTGCGTAATGACGGGCCGGTGACTTTCCTGCTTGATAGTCGGCGGGAATCGTAACGTCACCACGTCAGCCTGGGGCGTGATAGCAAAGAGATCAATGTGTGCGTGTTAAGTATTGCCTGCGAGTGCCGATAAGGAGTCAGGGAGAAAGTCTCCTCGGATTGAGAATGGTCTGCTATACTATTTTCAAAGGGCAAGGATTGCCCGGGAGGTCGAGATGGGAAGTCCCGTTTCTCGCAGCCATCCGCTCCGGCAGCTCTTCGGAGCGTTGACGGAGAAAAGTTTCACCGAGCACCTCGGGTGGCCTGATCTGAACGTCACCGAGTACGTGTCCAACCTGCTCGTCGAATTCGCACACACCGATCAACTCTACAAAATTCAGAATACCGAGGGCCGTACGATCGACTCGGTCGTCGAGATGCTGTTTGAGTCCGAAGTCTTGTTAGAAGCGCAATCGTTCGAACGGGAGCGCGAGGTGCACCGGCACATCGGCGACTTTACGCTTTTTATGACCGGGCTGTTTCCGGAATATCTTCGCCGTCTCAAGAGCGTGGGCCGGATCTACCACAAGGATTTCCTGGTCGATTACGTGAAAACTGGAAAGCGGTCCTATGGCCTGGTGGCGGAGTTTGGTCATTACGATCCCGAGCAGGACACCCCCTTGTTTCGCAAGCTGTCGGAGAACTTTGAGCTCTGTGTGACCGGACTGGGATTTGTCCGGTCGGACTTGGATCGCATGCAAGATCCTGCCTGCCGTCGTGTGAAAGATCTGCTTCTCAATTGAAACGCCTACGACCGGTTCTTCTGATCCACGGTGGCGCGGGACGCCGCGCCATGACCGTCGCCCAAGCGACGTGCCTCGAAGGCGCGTTGGCCGAGGGCCATCGTCTCTTGGTGGCCGGTGTTCCTGCGTTGTCGGTCGTCGAGGAAGCGATTCGACTCCTGGAAGACTCCGGCCTGTTTAATGCGGGGCGTGGTTCAAACCGTCAGCTCGACGGGGTGCGCCGAATGGATGCGTCGATCATGGAAGGCCGAGAGCTGCGTGCCGGGGCCGTGGCGTCCATAGAGGGCATCATTCATCCCGTCACCGCGGCCCGGCTCGTTATGGAAAAAACGGCGCATGTGCTTCTCGTCGGGAAGTCAGCCACCCGCTTTGCCGATTATTTTGGATTGGAGCGCGCTCCGCGTCCAACACGCACCATGGCAGCCCCCCCCAAGCAGTTGAGGCCACAGGCCGGGGTGAGCCGGACATTGCGGCTGCATCAGGCTATTTTGAAAAACGGCCGCCTTCGGGCAAGGAGCTTAGGGAAAGAAACGGTGGGGGCGGTGGCCTTGGATCTGTCGGGCACGGTGGCGGCGGGCGCTTCGACCGGAGGCGTAGATGTCATGTTGCCCGGTCGAGTGGGCGATACGCCGCTCATTGGCTGTGGAGTGTATGCCGACAATGACGCCGGGGCCGTTTCCATGACCGGCTTGGGGGAGAGCATCATTCGGGTCGCCGTCGCCAAAGAAATTACTGATGCGTTGGCGAGCGGTCTCAGTCCGGTCGTGTCGGCCAATCGCGTGTTGCGAAAAGTTGTGGAGCGTGTCCAGGGCGCCGCCGGCGTCTTAGTGCTCTCGCCAGACGGTCGCTGCACGATTCGCCATAGCACGCCGCATATGGTGGCCGGGATCATCGGTGCGGACGGGCGAGCGATCGTGCGCGACCGGTTTGCCTAGTGCTGTCACCGGCTGGTACAGTGACACGAGGTGTCAGCCTATGTCGGCGCTCTTTCATCTTGCCTTTCCCGTCCACGACCTGGCGGCTGCCAAGCAGTTTTATGTCGAGGGTCTCGGTTGTGTCCTAGGTCGGGAGTCTTCCACGGCCGTCACCTTCGGACTCGCCGGGCATCAGTTGGTTGCCCATCTTTCCGCCGATTTGATTGTTCCTCAAAAAGGTGTCTATCCGCGCCATTTCGGCCTCGTGCTCACGGTGGAAAACGAATGGCAGGCGCTGGCCGATCGCGCACAGGCCCATCACCTCACGTTTTATCAGCAGCCACGCCGCCGGTTTCCGGGGACACGGATCGAGCATCGCACGTTTTTCCTGGAAGACCCGTCAGGAAATCTGCTCGAATTTAAATATTACGTACACGAGTCGGCGATTTTCGGAGAGCGTGATTACACATCAGTCGGCGAATCCACGTAGCATTGGAGTCGTGTGTGGCGAGGGGTACTACTCCACGGGAACCACTTCGAGGCTCTCCGGAGGGAGTCGGTTGATCGAGGCCGCTTTTCGGCCGTTCCCTCGTTCCAGCCAGCGAACAATGTGGCGTTGTCGTCGGTTGAGATAGGCGGTGTGCCTGATAGGATCATACCGCCGCGGGGAAGGAAGAATCGCCGCCAGCAGAGCCGCTTCCTCTATCGTGAGATCCTCCGCTGATTTGCCGAAATGGTGCCGCGCCGCAGCCTCCGCGCCGAAGACACCCTGCCCCCACTCGGCGACGTTCAAGTAGAGCTCCAGAATTTGTTTCTTCGTCAAATGGTGCTCCAGGGAGCGTGTGATCAAGGCCTCTCGAGCTTTCCGCAGCAGGGATCGTTCAGGGGAGAGGTACAGATTTTTCGCCAGCTGCTGGGTGATGGTACTGCCCCCGCGTTTGAATTCGCCGACCTCCAGGTTATAGAGTGCCGCATCTTTGATGCCTTCCCAATCGAATCCTTCGTGCGCGAAGAAGGAGGCGTCTTCAGCGGCGACGACGGCGCGCTGAAGAGCGGGCGCAATTCGAGCCAGGGGAACCCAGGCGAATTTAATGTGTAGCGGATGGCCTTGTTCCTTAGCCTGGGCCCGCCGGGCTTCCATGACCGCCGTGTCTGTCGGGTGATGTTTGGCCAGACGTGACACGTCGGGCAGCGTCGCCAGCCAATACAGCCCCAAGGCTGCCGCGGGTAGACCGATGAGAACGGTCGCCCAAAACAGAATCCGGCCGAACAGACTGCCTGTTGACTTGCTCATTCCCTACACTCTATCTATGAGCGTACGAGATGGTCACCCGTTCGCCGTACGTGGCCGAACGTGACGCGCATCCCGCATTGCCGAGCCCCGCGATCATTATGAAACTACTCAGCGCCGAGTTTATCAAAAGTTCCGTGTCACCAGAACAGTTTCCTGCCGACCGATTGCCAGAAATTGCGTTCGTCGGACGGTCTAATGTCGGCAAGTCGTCGCTGATCAATTCCCTGCTGCATCGGAAAAAGTTGGCCAAGGTCAGTAAGACGCCTGGAAAAACGCGCGCCGTCAACTTCTTCACCGTTCGTACCTCGGATCCGAAGCTGCCTCTCTTGTCCCTGGTGGACCTACCAGGATACGGGTATGCCAAGGTCTCCAAGACGATGCGCGCGCAATGGGGGCCGATGATTGAGCAATATCTCGAACAACGGCAATCACTCGGCGCGGTAATTTTGCTGATCGAGTCGCGCGTATGGATGCCGCAAGATGTCATGACGGTCCAGTGGGTGCAGTCCCTCGGATGTGGCCTCATCATTGTGCTGACGAAAGCCGATAAGTTGCGGCAGAGCGAGCGGGCGCCGACCCTTGCCGAAGTGCGCATCGCGTGCGGATTGACGTCGGAGGTGCCGGTCCTTTTATATTCGGCCGAAACGCATGAAGGGCGGGACGCGTTGTGGGGCGAGATTCGCGCGCAGTTTAAAACTTGATCTCGATGTAGGCCTTGTTTTTTAGATCGGCCATCCAGATCTGGTATTGATCTTCCGTTTTCTGCTGGAACACCAGGGACTGGATTTCGGCCTTTACCTGTTCGAACGGGCGAAACTGGCGCGGTTTTTTGTCGTCGACGCGCACGATATGCAGCCCTTCCGCGGTCTCCACGATTCCCGTGATCTGCCCCACCTGCACCGATGTCAGCGCCTGCTCAAGTGCCGGAATCAGTTCTCCCTGCCGGACCAGTCCTAAACGTCCGCCGCGGGACGCGTCCGCTCCATCGGAAAAACGGAGCGCCAGATCCTCAAAGGGTTCGCCTTGTTTCAAGGTCGCCAGAAGGGCTTCGGCGCGTCCCTGCGCGATTGAGAGGCCGTCCGGCGTCCGCGGTTTGATCAGGATTTGGCTCAACTGGTATTCCTCAGGGTAGGCGAAGCGATCCCGGTGCTCCTCGTAGTACCGCTTCATTTCCGACTCGGCGACCATGATCAGGCCGCGGACCTCCCGGTCGACGACACGCATCAGCGTCAGCTGCTCCCGGATGCTTCTGGTGGTGTTAGCGTCGGAGCTGTTGAGCGTTTCGCCCTGCTTCTTCATTTCCTGCACCGCCTGCGTGACTTCCTGGTCGGTCACATCCACGCCCTTGTTCTTCGCGGCCTGGAGCTGCAACTTGCGTTCAATCATCTTGGTGACGGCCATTGCCTCCGCGGTCTTGAGGCGGCGTTCGAGATCCTCGCCGCTGTAGAGCTTGCGAAGGCGTTCCTGATCGGGCAGCAAGTCGCGTTTCAGCTCAGAGAGCATGATCAGGTCTGAATTCACGACCGCGACGATGCGGTCTTCCAGCTTGGCAGCCTCGACGGGGCAGGCCGGCAAGAAGCCCATCAAGAGACAAAGAGAGATGACGCCTACGGCCCGGCGGCCGAGCGACCGCAAAGAGAAGGGTCCAAGGGCGCGGACACAATGAGAGGCGAAAGACAATCGGTCGTTCATCACGGTAAGGGGATTGTACACAATCGAGACTTCAGAAAGGGAGCGATCTTGCGATGAAAAGGATGGAAGGGTGAAGCCGGAAAGCGGGCAGGAATCCGGTGCGCAGGAAGTTAGGGACGCCCTGGTTCATCCGTCACATAGCGGGCCGCGTCGGCCATGCGAATCGTGGCGCCGGTGCGGAGTTCGGCGAAGACATCATCGAGCCGTTTGCGTCGCTTTTCGGCCAGGAGTTCCTGCCTGAGGCGTTCGCGGGTGGCCTGGTCTGCCTGCAGGATTTCCGGCTCGAGGGGGCTGACTTTCATCAGATAGTACCCCTTGTCGGTCTTGATCGGGTCACTGACCACACCGGCGTGCAGCGAAGGAATCAGCGCATCGAGCTCCGGCTCCAGCAGGCCTTTTCGATAAGGACCCAGGTCGCCGCCCTTGGCGCGGCTGCGCTCATCGATCGAATAGCGCAAGGCAAAACGGGTGAAGTTGCCACCGGCTTCCACCTGGCGCTTGAGATCCTTGGCGGCGTAGACGTTCGGTAACAGCATGACAGAGACTTGAACCTTGGGATTGGCCAGGAGCTGATTGGCGTGTTTCTCGAGATACACGTCCAGTTCTTCCTTGGTCACTTCGACCTTGGTCTTGATCCGGTCTTTGAGGAGCTCATCCAGAATCAGCTGCTCGCGGTACCGCAGGGTCTTCTCCCGGATGTCATCGGATTGATCCAAGCCCTGTTTGCGCGCCTCCTGCATCAGCAGCTCGCGCATGATCAATTCGTCAAGAAAGCGGCGCTTCCCGCCTTCCTTTTCATATCGGGCGCGGGTGGCCTGGGAGAGCTCATCCCATCGGATGTCGAACTCGGCTTGCGTGATGGAGCGCCCGTTGATCATGGCGATCACGGGTTCTTCTTGCGGGGGTTCGGTACAGCCGGCCAGCGAGGCCAGCGCGCAAAGCGCCAGCGCGGCGCCGGTCAGTCGTGCTCGCCAGTGAGATATGGCTGGTGTCTGCGGTGACGTCATGCGGTCGGGGCGGAGCATCCTCTGCGAAGGTCAGGTAGAGCCGGTCCGTGGCTCTTGATTGTTGGTACCACAGACGTGGAGGGTTTGCAAGGTTGCGTTAAGTTCTGGAAAGACCAAACTCCAGTCGTCATGCGGCATCTGGAGTTCAAAAGACAGAGGCGACAGAAACCGGAGCCGTTTTTTATAGCGGTCCATAAGCGCCTGCACAGCGGTTTCCGACACTTTGGCCTTGGGATCGAACGTAATCACCACCGCGTGCGTCTGCTCGACAACGGAGGTCAGCCGGAGCTGTTTGGCGAGTAAGCGGATCTGCATCAGTTCGAACAATCGTTCGACCGGATCGGGCGGATGTCCATAACGGTCTTCGATTTCGCCGTGCATGAGCGCGAGGTCGCCCAGTTGCCCGCAGGAGGACAGCCGTTTGTAGAGCGACAGGCGTTGATGACTGTCCACAACATAGTCTTCCGGAATATAGGCCGAGACGCTGAGACGCAGGGTCGGATCCGGCTCTTCCTCCACCACCTGGCCTTTCAACCGTTGGACGGCTTGTTCCACCATCTGCAGATAGAGATCGAGCCCGACGGCGGCGATATGTCCTGATTGTTGTTTGCCGAGCAGATTGCCCGCCCCGCGAATTTCCAAGTCCGCCGCCGCGATCCGGAAGCCGGACCCTAACTCGGTAAATTGTTGAATGGCGGTCAACCGCTTCTGGGCGTCGTCGGAGAGGTTGCCTTCATCCGGTACCAGGAAATAAGCATAGGCCTGCTCGCCGCCACGTCCCACCCGTCCGCGCAACTGGTACAGCTGGGCGAGTCCAAACGTATCCGCGCGATTGACGATGATCGTGTTGGCGGTCGGCACATCGATGCCGGATTGAATAATGGCCGACGCGATCAGGATATCGGCGTCCCGGTGGAAAAATTTCAGCATCACGGCTTCCAAAGGTTTGGAATCCATCTGGCCGTGCGCCATCACAATACGCGCCTCCGGAACCAGTTCATGAAGCCAGGCGCCCATCCGTTCCATGGTTTCCACGCGATTGTGCACGAAGTAGGTTTGTCCGCCTCGGCCGAGCTCGCGCAGAATCGCTTCGCGTATCGCTTTTTCGCTGAAACGGAGCACTTGGGTGCGGATCGCGAGTCGTCCGGACGGCGGCGTGTCGATGATCGAGAGATCGCGCACGCTGGCCATGGTCATTTGCAAGGTGCGGGGAATCGGCGTGGCGGTCAACGTCAGGACGTCAACCTGGGTGCGCAGCTGCTTCAGTCGCTCCTTATGTTTGACGCCGAACCATTGTTCCTCGTCGATGATGACGAGGCCGAGGTTCCGAAACTGTACATCCTTCTGCAAGAGTCGGTGGGTACCGATCAGCACATCGACCAGGCCGGCCGCCGTATCCTTGATGATCGCCTTGGTGTCCTTGGGGGATTGAAACCGGGACAGCAGCGCCACGCGGGTCGGGAAGGGCGCGAACCGTTCGGCGAAATTGTCGTAGTGCTGATGCGCGAGCAGCGTGGTCGGCACCAGCACGGCCACCTGGCGGTTTTCCTCGACGGCTTTGAAGGCCGCCCGCATTGCTACCTCCGTCTTGCCGTAGCCCACGTCGCCGCAGACCAGCCGATCCATCGGCTTGGTGGAAGCCAGATCATTGGCGATGTCTTCGATGGCCTTTCGCTGATCTGGTGTTTCCTCATATTCGAAGGCCGCCTCAAACTCATGGTAGAGCATGCTGTCTTTGCCGTAGGACGTACGATGGACCAGTTCACGGTTGGCATAGAGATCGACGAGCTCATGCGCCATTTCTTCGATGTCTTTTTTGACTCGCGCCGTTGTTTTCGCCCAGCTTGTGCCGCCAAGACGGTCGAGGCGTGGAACATGGGCATCTGCACCCGCATATCGCTGTACCTGGCTCAGTCGATCGAGCGGCACATAGAGCTTGTCGGTGCCGGCGAATTCAAGCACCAGGAAGTCGCTGTCGAAGTCCTGCACCGAAAGACGGCGCAGGCCCTGATACTTCGCGATGCCGTACTGCATGTGCACGACATAATCCCCGATGTTCAAATCTTCCAGCGAGGAAAGGAACGTGGCCGCTTTGCTCTTGTGCTGCGGTTTGTGCCGGGCGCCTTTGGCGAACAGTTCTTCTTCGGTCAGGACGACGAGCCGCAGGTCTGGTGAGAGAAATCCGGCCGAGACCTCGCCGTTCAACACCGAGAACGGGGCCTTTTGCGAGCCGCCCGCCGAGAGGGCCGAGGGTTTCCATTCCATCGCCGGTCGATCGTGCTCGCCGAAGAGTGCCAGCAGTCGGCCGACTTGGCCCTGACTCCTGGCGACCAGCACGACGGGTCCGCCTTCGCGCAGGCGATCGAGCACTTCCAACGTATGGCTGAATGCCGTGCCGCGCTGGCCGAGTCCCACGCTGGCCGGCGTTTGAGCCGGGCAGGTCAGAACCGGATCCCAGCTCGCGTCCGGCGCGGTGACCGGCTCTAGGGCGAGGGTCGCATAGCCTTGGGTCGCGGTGACGATTTGATCCCAGGTGAGATACAGCTGATTGGGAGTCGGATAGGGATTCGGATCCGAGCGATCCTCGTGACGAAGAAACCCTTCTTCAATGGCCTGCCAACATTCCGCGGTGTGAGCCTTGAGCGCGCTGGGCTGATCCAGCACGAGAATGGGCGGTTGGGGAAAGTAGTCCAGGATACTGTCCATCGACCCATATATGGACGGGGCATGCCATTCGGCATCCGCAGCCATCGGTGCGAGGGCGTCGGACGCATCGTCGGGGCGAATCAGTTCACGCGCGGGTAAGACCCAGGCCTGCTTGATCTTGTCGGTCGATTTTTGCGTGGCGGGGTCGAAAAAGCGTATCGATTCGATCGTGTCGCCCAGAAACTCGACTCTCAGCGGGTCTGGATAGGCCGTCGAGTAAATATCCACGATCCCGCCGCGAATACTGAATTCGCCCGGAATCTCCACCACGGATCCTTTTCGGTACCCGAGCCGCAACAGGCTGGACACCAAGACTTCCCGCTCCACATCACTGTTCGGTTGAAACTGCAGGATTGCGTCGGTGAAGACCAGGGCCGGCAGCACCCGCTGCGTCAGCGCCGGCACGGAGGTAAACAGCACCGTGCGAGCCGTGGTGCACAGCCGGTTGAGCGTCTGCATGCGGCGGGCGACGAGATCGATGTGAGGAACCGTCGACTCGTAGGGGAGCGTTTCCCATTTCGGGAACAGCGCGAGGTCGTCGCCCGATTGACCGCACAGCGTTCTAAAAAACAGGGTGTCGCGATAGAGTCGCTCCGCGTCGTCATCGGTCTTGGCGACGATCAACCAGGAGCGATCGGCCAGAGCTTGAGCCGACGCGCTCTGCGTGAGCAGTGCGAGACCGAAGCCGGCCGTCGATCCATGCAACCCCATCAGGCAGGGTTTGCCTGACCCGGTACGAAGGGCTTCCCGCGCAGGCGCGAGCCAGTTCGTCAGATGCGGTGGCACTAGAGGTGGCACGAACTCCTTACGCCGTGGTGGAGCGAATACGTTGTACCAGCGCCGTGGTGGAGACGCCGGGGACGAGGGGAATGGTTTGAACACGCCCGCCGCGGGCTTCGACCGTGTCCCGGCCGATGATCCGGTCGAGCGGCCAGTCTCCTCCCTTGACCAGAATATCCGGCTGCAGGGCCGCGATGAGCGCTCCGGGATCCGGTTCCGGAAAAATGACTACATAATCCACACAGGCCAGCGCGGCGAGGACCTCGGCCCGTTGAGCATCCGGCACGATGGGGCGATCAGCACCCTTGCGCAGGGCCCGTACGGAGCCGTCGGAATTCACGCCGACCACGAGCACGTCACCCAGGTCGCGGGCAGCCTGCAGGTAGCGGATATGGCCGATGTGCATGAGGTCGAAACAGCCGTTAGTAAAGACGACGCGTTGCTGCCGCTGCCGGCGCTCGGCCAACAGGGAGGTGAGTTCATCTCGCGTGGTCACTTTTGTGGACATCACGTTCAGCGTCAATACAAGTGTGCATCTTAACAGGATGTGGAAAAAGTCCGCCACCACGAATCCGTGGCTGGCTCAACGTAATCGTACAATCAGTCCGTCGTGCGACGTATGCGCTTCCTCTTCCCCTCTTCACCGTGAGGGAGAGCGCCCAGGCGGACCACGCCGGCGCCATGTCGCTCGATCAACCGATCCAGGGCGGCCACCGCGTCGCGTTGACGCCGGTCGAACAGCGGTTCAGGAGCCGGCACCAGATCCGACAGTCCAAGACCAACAAGACGATAGCGTGATTGCGCCTGCACCAGGTCGGCGAGAGCGAGGCGGATGTCCGGCCACATATCGGGGTCATAGTTCAACGGCGTGGAAAACTGGCGTTGCCGCGTCGTGATGCGAAACTGCGAATCCTTCACCTTCACCGTGAACGAGCCGGCGGCCAGGCCCTCCAGCCGCAGATCATGCGCCAGTGTTTCGAGAAATCCATGGATGATCGGCTCCAGTACGGCCGGATCGTTGGTATCCTCGTCGAACGTCGTTTCGTGGCTCACGCTCTTGGTCTCGCGGTCGGCCACCACGGGATCGGAATCAATGCCGCGAGCCAGCGATTGAAATGCTGCCAGGCGCGTGCCTAAGAGGCGAAGAAGCGCTGGTTCGAAGCGAGAGACCAGCAGGTCACCGACCGTGTGAATTCCCAGGCGTTCGATGGCTTCGGTGGATTTCGGTCCCATGCCGGGCAACGAGCGAACGGGGAGTGGATTGAGAAAGGCCGCTTCCGAGCCCGGTTCAATCACGGCCAGTCCGTCCGGCTTGTGCGCATCGGCGGCGATCTTGGCGACGGTTTTTCCAGAAGCGAGGGCAATCGTGCAGGTCAGTCCGGTCGTGTGGAGAATGTCGGCTTTCAGCGTGCGGCCTAATGCGTGGGGATCCGGATGGCGGGTTTGCAGTCTGGTCGTATCCGCATAAAACTCATCGATACTCGTCCACTCCGTTTCAGGGAAGAACCGGTTCGTGACCTCTTGAAGTTGGCGATGGAGATGCGTGTAGAGCTGCCGATCCGGCGGGACGAGGATCAGCTGCGGGCAGAGGCGCAAGGCCTGAATGGTCGGCATGGCAGATCGTACACCGAATCGCCGGACCGCATAACTGGCCGCGGCGATGATGCCACGTGGCGCTGGACCGCCGACGGCGACCGGCTTTCCCGCCAATGATGGGTCGGCCAGCACAGCGGCCGACGCAAACATGGCATCGATGTCACCGAACAGAATTTGTCGAGACCAACGAGCAGCCATGCAACCCCTAGCTCGATTGGAAGGGGAGACTGAATTGCCGGCCGATGGCACCGAGAGAGGACGGTTCCGGTTGTGACTCCTCGTGAACGACCGCGAATTCGCGGAGCGGTCCCCGGCAGGCGCCGCATAAGTGTCGCCGAGGTTGAATGGTCCGGCGTTGGCGTCGGTAAATGGAGCCGCATTGCTGGCAGCGCCAGGCATACTTGGCCAATGCGGCCACCGCGGTGCCCAACGAATGGTAGATCGTGATGCCGAGGCCGTCCAGGTTCATGCGCGCCATCATGCGCCGAAAATCTTGACCATGATTCGGACGACGCTTGAGGACATCGTATTGCCACTGGTGAATCATTTCGTGAGCGAGGGTCATCACCGTTTCGCGGTGCCGGCTGGGGCTGTGAACCGGTAGGAGGACTGCCGAGAGTCGGATGCATCGCCGTCGCGTCTGACCGTCGTCACTGTGCGTGTGCGCATGTCTCGGGCCCACCCGGCACACAAACATACCTGCGGAGGAAGTCAGTCGCCGGCTCCATTCGATGGGAATCGGCGGTAAGGCGTCCTGAAAATACCGGCGATTGAGGTCGGTCCACATGGTCAGCAGCGGTTCGACAGAGGGTGCCATGGTCGTCACCGGATGATTCGGATGCCGTATGAGTGAGCGCGCTTATCGCCCTTCAGCGGCCGGACAGCTCTTCGATGACCGCGGCGGCCAACAGCGGCACCATGATCTCGTGATGACCGGTGAGGGCGTAGCCTTTGCCGCCTTTTTGGGTGGGGCGGCGTACCACATTGGTCATGGGACGGTAGTGTGTGAGGAAATCCATGTTGACCGTCGTGATATCCGTCAGTGAATGACCGAGATTCCGTCCCAGCGACACGGCCTTCAAAAAGACTTCCGGCAGGATGACGGCAGATCCCAGGTTGAGGTAGACCCCGCCTTCCATGCCGGAGACCACAGCGGCCAGGCGCCGGAAATCGAGCAGGGATCCCGCGCCGATCGCCGCGCCGTCGGCGGATGGATGCATATGGATGATATCAGTGCCGACGGCGACGTGGACGGTGACGGGCAGTCCCAGCCTAGCTCCGGTGGCCAGCAGGCTGGTGGCGCGGTTCGGAAACTGCTGCTTGTGACGATTGATGTAGAAGCCGAGTGCTTCACCCAGGCCCAGGCCTTCTTTCATGCCCAGCGTGATGGCCTCGTTGAGCATGCGGCCGGTTTCCTCCGCCATGCCGAATCGACCGGAGTCGATCTCCGCGTCCACTTCCTCGGACGTGTGCCCCATGAATGCTAGCTCGAAGTCGTGGATGATGACGGCTCCGTTCATGGCCAGAGCGGTCACGATGCCGCGCTCCATGAGGTCGACCAGGAGGGGGCCCAAACCGACCTTCACGACATGGGCCCCCATGCCGATAATCACCGGTCGGCCGCGACGATGCGCCTTCGCAATAGCCTGCGCCACCTCCCGCAGCGTCTTGACCGCCAGGATATCGGGGAGCGAGTCGAGGAAGCGCTTGAACGAACGGCCTTTGGTCCAGACCTTGGCAAAGTTGGAGACCTGCACCTTGCTGTGTCGCCGCTGGAGGGGATAGGTCTTCAGGCGCGAGGTGTCGATTGGCCGGATGATGGCAGGGGGAACGGACGTTTTGGTAGGACGCTTACGCCGGGTTGGCAAGAACGTGATCCTCAATGAGTTCGCAGAGTACATGGCCGAGCGTGATGTGGCTTTCTTGAATGCGGGCCGTCAGGGTTGAAGGAACGACGAATCCGTAGTCGACCATTCCGGCCAGCTTACCTCCTGAGCCGCCGGTCCAGGCGACCGTCGTGAGGCCCGCCGTCTTGGCCGCTTCGACTCCTTTCAGCACGTTGGGGGAGTTGCCGCTGGTGCTGATGGCAATGGCCACGTCTCCTGCCTGGCCGTGCGCCCGCACCTGGCGGGCGAAGAGTTCCTCGAAACCGTAGTCGTTGGCGATGCAGGTGATGGCGGCGATGTCCGTGGCAAGCGCGATAGCCGGGAACGGGACGCGTTCGCGCTTGTAGCGGCCGACGAATTCGGCGGCGATGTGCGCGGCATCCGTCGCGCTCCCGCCGTTGCCGAAGAGTAAGACTTTATGCCCCGTTTTGAAGGCGCGGCCGATGAGTTCGGCGACCTGCACGATTTTGTCGGCATGGTCCCGCGCAAAGCGCCGCTTGACCTCGGCGCTCTCGTCGAACGCCTTGATGGCAAATTCTTTCATGGTATCGAATTGTATGGAAGCTCTCGGCCACTGTCAAACGGAGAGAGGGCGTTTAATTTCCTGGCGGTGCGGGCGGAGACCGTTTCGTGATCATATTCATGGCCAGCGTCAGCATGGAGCCGACATCAGACACATTCGCCGGCAGCACGAGCGTGTTGCTAGCTTTGGCCAGTTCCCCGAATTTGGTGATGTACTGTTCGGCGACGCGTAATTGCACGGCTTCATAGCCCCCGGGGATCTGAGTAGACTCGGCGACTTTGCGCAATCCCTCGGCAGTCGCGCCGGCGATCGCCATAATGGCGGCAGCCGCACCCTCGGCTTCGTTGATCTGTTGTTGTTTCTTTGCCTCGGACGCTTTGATCACCTGTTGCTTCTCGCCTTCCGCCTGATTGATGGCGGCGTCGCGCTCGCCTTCGGAGGTCAGAATCACCGCGCGTTTCTCCCGCTCGGCGCGCATCTGCTTTTCCATAGCCGCCAGCACATCTTTCGGCGGCGTGATGTTCTTGATTTCGTAACGCAGAACCTTCACGCCCCAAGGCTCTGTGGCCTTGTCCAGTTCATTGACGACCTGACTGTTGATGTTGGTACGTTCTTCGAACGTGCGGTCGAGTTCAATTTTCCCGATCTCGCTGCGGAGGGCGGTTTGGGCGAGTTGGGTGATGGCAAAGCGGTAATCGCTGATGCCGTACGAGGCGCGTTGCGGGTCCAGCACTTTGGAATACAGAATGCCGTCGACGCCGACCTGGACGTTGTCGCGAGTAATACAGATCTGCTCGGGAATATCGATGGCGGTTTCTTTCAGCGAATGTTTGTATTGGACACTGTCGAGAAAGGGCCAGAGGATGTGAAATCCGGCGCCGAGTGTGCGTGAATATCGGCCGAGGCGTTCCACCACATACGCGCTCTGTTGCGGTACCACACGCGCCGTTTTGGAAACGACCAGCAACACGAGGCCCGCAAGAAATATGACGACCCAGAGTCCGCCTGGCATTCCGCTATCCTCCATGTTGGGATGACCTCATTCCGGTTTGATCCACAAGGTGATGCCGTCGACGTGATCGACCAGGCTGCGTTGCCCCTTGGCGAGGGGCCTGTCGCCCAGGTTGTGCGCATTCCATGTGCTGCCGCGGCATTCCGCTTTGCCCCGGCCGTCTGGAGGAATGTCTTCCAGCACAATGGCCGTTTCACCGCCCATCGTATCGACCGGCGAGACGCCACCTCGGTCGGTTGCCATGAGTCGGCGGAGCGGTGGGCGTAACAGCAGCAGGGAGCCGATCGAAAAGCCGGAAAACAACAGCCAGGACATCCATGCGCTCTGGATGACGTCCAGGCCGACCAGCGCGCCGACCAGGAGCGCCCCGATACCGAAGAACAACATGTAGAATCCGCCGGGCGTGACCATTTCGCTGCCGAGCAGAAATATTCCCAGAAAGGCCCAGAGCCACCAGCTCATCGTCCCTCCTCAATCGGCACAGCCCGCGTACGTACAGAGGAATGTACGCGGCAGTCTATGCGTCTTTCCCGAGAGCGTCAAGGATTTGGACAGGGGCCACAGGTTGGTTCGCGGACGTCGCGATAATCCAGTGATCGAGTAAGTGGAACACTCAGGCTTGAGGGCAATAATTCGTTCTTTAGAGGGCAAGAGTATTGAAATCACCGCCACGATGATTCGTTCCCAGCAAGGCGACTTATTCTGTCTGCCAGAATACGATTTTTACAATCTCATTCCGAGAAGTATTGAAAGGGAAGTCTTGGTGGACGGCTGGCCAACCGGTAGGAAACCTCAGGCTGTTCGATTCGGGGAAGAGCCCGGCTCGTAAGGATCTCCGTTATTGGCTCAGCTCGACGATGTGCATGTCACCGTCTTTTCCGCCTCGGGCGGTCATGAGGTCAGAATGGATCAATAGCGTGCTCAAGACTTCCTGACGAAGCTGGTCGCGGATAGCCTGGTTTGAAAGGGATAACGACGCAGGATCCTGTAACAAATGCAGCCACCCTACCGCCGCTCCATCATAACGACTCGTAGGCATGGCCACATGCAATTGCTGGAAGATCGTAATGGCATCAGCTCGATTCTCAAAGAGAGCGATTAACCCACGAATATAATAAGCGTCTTCGCAGGCCGGACCTTTATGACACGTCTTCGCCAGGGGTTCTTGGGCGCTTGCAATCGCCTGCAATGTCACGCGTTCGCTGCCGTCACTTTGAAAGAAGGCGCTGGTCGGGAGTGTAGTCGACGAGCCACCTTTCATCGTCATGCAGCCTCCCATCGCGCCGGCGATGACGATGGGAAGAATGAGGCGAAAAGCCAATAGGGGCATACTGTGTTCCTTCAATGTCCGGGCAGAATCCTGGCAGACTACTCATTTTAGTGAACCTATCAGCAGAATGGACCTGGGAAGATCCCTTGGTACACCGTAGCCGCCAATGGGGCGCGGCGTTCATTGAAGCGGCCGGACTGCAATGGTATAGTTCGCCGATTATGCCTGCGGATATTCCCGTCAAAGCCCTCATCCTGGCCTTCACCGACGCGCCCGCGCTTGCGGCCTATGTCATCAACCGGCTGCAGCCGGAACTGCTCTGTTTTTTTGTGCCGGAGTCGGCAAAAACACAGGTCGAAGCGTCTGTGCAGCCGCTGGTACAGCAGATGCCGAAGCGTTGGGATTGGGTCGTGACGCCCGATTCGGCAGACATCATGGCCTGCCATCAGGTGTTATCGAGAACCATTCACGAACTCCTTCGCACCTGGGGAGTGTACGTGGGTGAAGTGGTGGTCGATCTGACCGGAGCGACCCCCGCCATGGCAGCGGCGCTGGCGACGGTCAGCCAACCGTGGACGTCCAGGATAATCAGTCTGGTTGATGCGGCCGGGTCTGAAGAGAGCGAGGAAATCCTTATCGATGGCCTTCCCAAACGCTGGGTCCAGGGCAATCCCTGGGACGAGTCGGCTGTCGTCGTCCGTCGCGAGGCCAGTGAGGCGTTTAATCAAGGATCCTTCAGAGCTGCTGCGACATTGTTCCATACGTTGGAAGCTCGAGTGAGCGGGGGCCAGAAGCCGCTCTATCGCGCGCTGGGTGAACTTGCGCTGGGGTACGGCCTCTGGGAACAGTTTCACTATCGCCAGGCCTGGGAGAAGTTGAAGGCCTCTTTGAAAGCGCTCGACATGGCGTCGATCTGGGGCGGGCCGCCGGGGCTGAAGGCGTTGTTGCCGTTCATCAAGGCCAATAGCGGCTTTTTGGAAAAGCTGGTGCTCGATCCCGCTGACGTCAAAGAAGGCGTTGTGCTCGATTTGTTGGCGCATGCGCATCGCCGCGCTCATGTAGACCATGATCACGAACGGGCCATGGTGGCTCTCGTACGAGCGTTGGAAGCCTGTGCGCAGCGGCAATTGTTCAAACAATACAAGATCAAGAGCTGGGACGTGCAGCCGGAACAGTTGCCTGAAGCCTTACGAGAAACCTGCCGGACCTGTTATCTGGACGATGTCGATGGGAAGTATAAACTGCCACTGCAGAGCCAGTGGCGCGCGCTGGCCGGTCTCGGCGACCCGATGGGACAGGCCTTTCTTCGCGACTGGCCCAAGATGAAACCGCTCCTTGATGCGGCCAATCATGCGGTGTTGGGCCACGGGTTTGAGGCGGTCAAAGGCGAGCGGGCGCAGCAACTCTCCGATATGGTGATGAAACTCACCGGCGTGAACGAGTCCTCACTGCCGAAGTTCCCGACGCTGAACCTCTGAGCCACCTCCACCAACGGCACATGGACATCCGTATCTACTACGAGGACACCGATTGCGGCGGGGTGGTGTATTACGCCAACTACCTCAAATTTTTTGAACGGGCGAGGACCCATTATCTCGAAGAGCGGGGGCTGTCGGTCGCAGGCCTGCGCGATCAGGGGACGCAATTCGTCGTCGTGCACGCCGAATTGGACTATCGGTCGCCTGGGCGGTATGGTGACACCCTGGTGATTGATACGACCCTAGCGGATGCGAGTCAGGCGTCTTTTACCTTCGCACATGTGTTGCGGGAGCGAACGAGCGGGCGCATTGTGGTCGAAGGTTCGGCCAAGCTGGTGACGGTGGGTGAACACATGAAAGTGAAGCGGCTCGACAAACTCACCCTCGCTGCGTTACAAGGACCTCCACAGGCAAGGAATGTGAGAAGCTAATGGATAAACTCGGTACATGGCTGGCGGTGACGGGCGTGGCGATCGGTTTCGTCGTCCTCGCATGGTTGCTCTTCTCTGAGAATCCAAAGGACAAAAGGAATAAGAAGCCTTGATGCGCGTCGCGTGTCTCTTCGAGCTTTAGCATTCCCGGCTTGCTCCCATTCACTCCCCTAAGAGTTTACGAACTGATTCCTCCATACCTTCGGCCCACAAGCGGTAGCCCAATGCGCTGGGGTGCAACGCATCGGACATGATTTCCACAGGCAAACGTCCCTCGCTGTCGAGAAATCTCCCGTTCAGATTCAAAAAAAAGACCTGGTGTTGGTCGGCAAGGGCTGGCAGATGGTCATTCACGGCTTCGTTGACGCGGCGGAGCGGGTCTGTGTTTGTTAGGCCTCGGGGGAAGATGGCCAATAACAGAATCTTTGTCCCCGGCAGGCGGGTGCGCACGGTGTTTAGAATCGCCCGGATGCCAGCGACGGTATTCTCGGGAGGATCCTCTCGCATCGCGCTGTTGTTCGTTCCGATCATCACGACCGCCAGCTTGGGCGTGATGCCATCCAGTTCTCCATGCTGGAGTCGCCACAGCACATTATCTGTCTGGTCGCTGTTGTAGCCGAGGTTCGCCGCCAGACGGGGGGCATAGTATTGGTCCCACAATGGGCGTCCATCCTCTTCCCATCCCTGCGTAATGGAATCGCCGATGAATATGAGATCGACATGGCCCTCGCGTATGCGAGCCAGGGCGCGTTCATGCCGCTCCATCCACCAGGCCCCGGGTTGGGGAGTGGGACTCACGGCTCGGATCTGTTGTGCGAAAGCCGGGGTCGTCCCCAGGAATACCGGCAGAAGGCCGACCAGCAACGCGAGCGGAAAGAAGCGGAACGGCATGGTGCGGTTCATCGAAATCCTTACGAAGTACAGTGGCAATGTGTACCGCAGTCTACGGGGGAGATCAACTGTGATGGGCCGCGCTGTTCGATTCCGGTAGGGGGAGAAAGTGGAGGAAGGGATGTTCACGTCATCCCCTCCCGATAGCCCGGTGTCTTGACGCCCCGCGCCGGCAGAACCTAATGCGAGCTTACCGCGACAAGCCTGTCGCTATTGCCCGAGAGTTTCAGAGGGGCTCCATTGTTGGTATAGCTCGCAAGAAAAGCATCGGCAATACCCTTTCGAATGGATTTGTATTTCGTCCAATTGAAGGTCTCCAAAAAATCGGCGGCCGCGGCAGCACCGCGCGCGAAGAGATCGATTTTATCCTCGTCGTCCATGCTGAAATTCAGCCAATTGTGATCGCCCGTATCGATCATGGACACCAGATGCTTGTAATCCGGGTTGCGGGAGATGAAATCAAAATCCAAGGTATGGCGAGCGGCATCGAATACCGCGCCGAGTAATTGTGAGGGTCTGCTGATAACGGCCGGATGCACCCGGTCGGTGCCGATTTTTGCGCCGAACGTCGGAGAAGCCGGTACATGATAGGGTTGATGAAACAAATTGATGGGAAAGTTGGACATGATGCCCCCATCCATGAACATGACCGTGTCCGGAGGGATGCCATCATACTCGGCAAGGTCTTTCCACTTCGCCGAGTTCTTTGGACAATTGCTCACCCGGAACGGGTGGAAGAAGAGTGGAATCGACATGGAGGCGCGTGCGAAATAAGCCGGATTCACTTCGTCCGGTTTAGCCCAATAGAGTTCCGCCATTCTGGGAAATTCGACCTTCGTTTCGGTCGTGATATCGGCGGCCACCATGATGAGTCTGCCGATAGTGTCTGCTTCGGTGAGTTGCCGGTCTGTCCGGTCTGGGCGAAGATGCAGTCCTGACGGCACAGTTTGCAGCCGACTGGCCAAATCGGCATTGGTCCGAACTCCGACTCCCTGGAGTTGGGCAGTCAGCCAGTCGAAGAACGCCGTCCCTGGATTGAGTCCCAGGTCATCCGAGAGGTTGTCCACGATCTGCATGGCCTTCAAGAGAAGTTTCATCATCCCGACCTTTCCCAGCGCGGCTTGAGAAAAGTCGCGAGCATCCTGGTCGCCGTCGATGAAGCTCGCCATCGGCATCCCGGCGAGAATCTTCAACAGCCGTTCGCTTTTGGCTTCTTCCGGCGGTCCTAAGGCAGCGATCATCAGGGCATTGATCGATCCCGCTGAGGTACCCCCGATGCCGAGAAACCGAATGCCGGCCTGCTCCAGCACGTAGGTGTACCCGGTCAGCGCAATGCCGAGTACGCCACCGCCCTCCATGACGAAGTCCACATATTGGAACCCGTTATCATCGACGATATCCGAAAAATGCTTCCCTTTACTGGCTGTCTGCGCATCCCGGACAGCCGCTTTTACGGTGGGATGGCGGGTAAACGCTTCAAGGGTAGTCATAGAGGCCTCCATAGCAAGGTCTCGGGCGGGAACGTCTGATCATTCCGCAGCATCACTTGCCAGACGCCGGCCCGCGAACGTGAGAAGCATTTTGAGGACAAGTCCGGCTACGCTTACATAAAGGCCGTTGGTGATCCAGAGCTTGATGATTGTGGCCAAGCTGGAAAGCTGGATCCAGAGGCTCTGCACACACTGTTCGTTCGACGACACATAGTGGCGGAGCTGCGCCAGTTGTATCAAGTTTTCCAGCCAGTCAGCCATCGTGATCACCACGAGCGGCGCGATAATCCAGGCAGGATGGAACGGGCGACCCAGGGTCACCCAGATCCATCCCAGGCTCGCTGCGAGGGCCCCTCCGTAAAGAAATGGAAAGAGCAAGGTCAGAGCAAGGATGTTTTCCTCGGCCCGTCGCCCCGCAGGTTTGAACCAGGAACAGTATTCTTGTAGGGCATCCACGCCATACCCGAACCAGCGCTGATGCAGCGGTCTGGGATGCTCTTGCTTCCCGTCTATGAGACGACATAGGGCAGCGGCGCGGTCACTCCCGCCCGATAACTTGTCACTGCCGCAAAGCAGTACGGTCGTCGGGAATCCAAGAGCAAGTAACGCGGCGAACCTTTTGTCGGCCATGATATGCATCCCCGGTTCACTCAATTATTGAGCAAGAGTGGTGCCTAGAGTCCTGAAGAATGGAAATGGAAGCAGTGGCCGGTTTTGAGGTGTGGATTACAGTCCAGCGGATTGCATCGTTGCGCGTGGTATCAGCCTCGTATCACAAGCGATACGCTGTCGTATCGAAAGGGATACGCGCTCGAAAGACACGATGCGTGAAATCAGGGACGACATGCCGTTATTCCGGGGGGCGCCGGTAAAATTCTAAGGGCTGAGCCATGGCACTCTCAAACGACAGGCTTTCCCCATCGAGACGGTAGCGCGTCGAGGCCTCAAAGGCGCGAATGAACGCAGCCTCGAATTCCATGCGCCGGGGCTCGCACGCCATGCGCGTGCTGATGCCGCGCGATACTGAGACTTGACCGGTCTTGGGGCCGAACGTGATGCCGGCAGAATAACGATTGCATCCCGTGTGGCCTCCCACTTTGCCATCTTTGATGGTGAGGATCACCGGCTCTCCAACATCTCCGTAGGGAACAGCATGGTCGCCCCAGTGGGCGAGTTCCCAGCGGTTCCGTTCAGCGACCTGCTTCATCATGTCAGGCGATGGAGTCGCGACACAACCTATGACCAAGGCTAATGCGCTTAGCCTGATGAGGTGGAGCAAGCGCATGGATTGGTCCTCACTGAAGGAGTGCGAAGGTTTCTAATTCCATGAAACTATCACATCGAGCCGGCCGGCTTGTCTTTCGGCACCTCATACCGCAACTCAGCGAAGCCGGGGCCGATTTTGCGGACGGATACCAATTGAAGGGGCGGATTCGTGACACGGCGTGGAAACAGTGGTTTGCCGCCCCCCAACGTCACGGACCCGACCTGAACGATGACCTCGTCCAGCAAACCTGCATCGTAAAACTGTCCGGCCAGGTCTCCTCCACCCACAATCCAGATATTTTTTGAACCTGCAGCCTGTCGCATTTCAGAATGCACGGTTCGAACATTTCCTTGAACCAGACGAATGGCGGCTTTCGGCACCAGAGGAAGCAGACGGGTGGAGAACACCCATGTGGTCTGGGAATAGGGCCAGGTCGAGCCAGTCTGGGCGGCGATGTTGTCGCTATGACGGAGCATCCATTCGTAGGTCGCCGAGCCCATGGCTAAGGCTCCGACGTCTGCAATGAAGGAGGGATAACTCGTCTCGTTCACGTCGCCCAGCGGGAAGAGCCAGTCGAGCGAGTCGTCTTCGGTGGCAATGAACCCGTCGAGGCTGGTAGCTGTGTAGTATTGAGTCTTCATGAGGTGGAAACGCAGCGACAATCGGTGCCGCCTCCAGTAAGTACCTGCGTTACATTTCCTCAACGTCCGAGCATTTCGCCGTCACGCGAAGCTGGATGCCATCTTTGGTTTCTCCTTGGAAAGTGATCTCGGCGCCTCTGCCATCTTTCGTCATGGTGAGTGGTGCCTGATCGATGTTATATACGGTCGGTTTCTTGCCCGGATCACCGAACGCAACGCGCACTGCGCCCTGCGCCCTGCTTTGCTTCCGCCCCGTCAGGATTCGATATCGAAATTCCGGCTTCAGCGATGGCCTTCGCATCGTGCGCGTCGAAGTCCTTCCACGCCGCCGAATAGCGGTTTTGTTTTTTGACGTGCAGACAGATCACCGTGTCTGCCGGCATCTTGTACGTTCCGGCATGAGGTCCATTGCCGATCACGATGTCCAATGTATTTCCGGCCGGAACGGCTCCCAATGCCGATGCTGTCAGCGCGAATGTACCGGGGGGAAGCAGAATCCAGTGCAATCGGTTAGGCGTGAGTTCCTTGTTAAAATAGTTGAAAGACATCTTGCTGACGTACAGGGCCTCAGCACTATTGCGCCGATCGTGGCGATAATCAAGGTGCCAATCTGTCTGCGAGGAGGTGGAGTTTATCACCATCGTCTCATGGTAACGAGAGTGGTCATAGTGCCTGAGATCCTGGACGAACGCTTTTGACTGTCCTATCCCCTCCGCCCAAACCCCTCCATCATCATCACGTCCGCCACGTTCTGCCCATTCACGAAGACATCGGCGAGGGTGCGGCCGTAGACGTCGTGGCCGTGGGGGATGATATTGATCGTCCCGTCTTGTAGTAGCTGCTCCAGCCGGAGGGCGGCTTCCTGCCCGCCGGGTTCGGACAATTCCGGCGCATTATAGCCGCGAATGCGGATGCGATCGGTGCCATATCGAATGGTGTCGCCATCGACCGTCCGCACTTGCCAGCATTCCACGGTCCGTTCGAATCCTCCCATCGACAGCGCATGTCGAGGGAGCGACCTCAGCCCTCGACTGAACGAATGTGATTTTTTCGCGAATGGATTTTTGTGCGGGCGTAGCCCTCGATCGTGATGGCCGCGTCGAGATCGTTGGGTCTGATGCTGGGGAAGCGACGACCGTTGATCCGGCCTCAGATCCCAGCAGTCGGTGCAGTGGAAGGGGCTTGGGTCGTTCCGGAGGGCAGGGGAGTACGTGTGAAGCTTGGACCGGCTTTCCTCCTCGATGGCGAATGTGGGCATGGTGGGCGAGGCCACCAGGAACAGGAGGACCAACCTGCTCAAAAGACGGGAGTCGGGTAGGATGTAGTGCAGCATCCTGAGAGTTCTCCATGGTTCCGGAGAAGGGCACAGCAGGCTCCATGCCACGAGTCAGTCCAGACGGTGTCGCGGTTGACAAGCCGAAAAACCGCATGCTCAAATGCCCGTCGAATCTCATCTTTTGTGAATCAGAGACGAGGTTCACCAGAAGCGCTCTCAGCGGGCGCCGTCTTTCCCGAGAGGTATGTGTGACAATCGAAAGGTTACGGAGGTTTAACTCATGGATATGTTTGGAAAAGTTGGTCTGGTCGAGGTGCCGATCCTGATCGCGCCAGATCAGAAGGCGTGGATGGATCGCATGATCAAGGAAGGCAAGATCGCGATTCCTCCCGGCGGAACCTTGGAAAAGGGGTCGTTATATTCGATGTTTGTCCGTATGCTTCTGCACAATGCGATGGAAGAGCAGAAGCGGCAAGAAGCGTTGGAGATGGACGACGAGGACGACGACGAATAGACCAGAATGCTGAAAACGGTCCCCAGCATCGTATCTGAATGGATGCATTTCGTATCAGTTTCGATACGAAATGCATCCAGGAACGGCGATACAGGATAGACGGGCAACGCCCGGTATGCCCATAGAATTAGAGATTCTTAAATGCAGTCTGGGCTGCGTTGAGAGTGCGGTCGATGTCTTTAGGTGTATGGGCCACTGACATGAAGGCCGCTTCAAACTGTGATGGCGCGAGGTAAATCCCCGCATCCAGCATGTGGTGAAAGAACTTTGCGTAGACTTTCGTATCCGATTTTTTGGCAGTCGCCCAATCCACCACCGGTCCCTGAGTAAAGAACGCACACATCATGGACGCGACGCGGGTCTGCGTCAGGGGAATTCCGGCTTTGCTCGCGATCTTCCCCAATCCGTCGGACAGCGCGACCGACCGTTGCTCAAGTTGTTCGTAGGTGCCCGGCTTTTTCAACCGCTTCAGCGTTTCGATGCCTGCCGTGACCGCCAAGGGATTTCCTGACAAGGTCCCTGCTTGATACACCGGTCCGGATGGGGCAATCATCTTCATGATGTCTTTCGCCCCTCCGTAGGCCCCCACCGGCAGACCTCCGCCGATAATCTTGCCCAGAATGGTGAGGTCGGGCTTGATGCCGTACAGCGTTTGCGCGCCGCCGTATTGGACTCTGAATCCGGAGATCACCTCGTCGAAAATCAGCAGCATGCCGTGGGCATCGGTCAACTTGCGCAGGCCTTCCAGGAAGTCCGGCGAAGGAGGAATGACGCCCATGTTTCCGGCAATCGGCTCGACGATGACGCAGGCCAGCTGGCGGTGATGTTTCTTGATCAGCTTCTCCGCCATCACCAGGTCGTTATAGGGCGCGGTCAGGGTGTGTTTCGTGAAGTCTTCCGGGACGCCAGGACAGTCGGGAATACCCAGTGTGGTGAGGCCAGAACCGGCTTTAGCCAACAGGTAGTCGCTGTGGCCGTGATAACAGCCTTCGAATTTCAGGATGCCGTCGCGTTTAGTATAGGCGCGGGACACGCGGAGGGCGCTCATCACCGCTTCGGTTCCTGAACTCACCAGCCTGATTTGCTCCATCGAGGGCAGGGCTTCGCGAATCATCGTGGCCAGTTGAATTTCCAATTCGGTCGGCGCGCCATAACTGGTGCCGTTTGCTGCGGCCTGTTGAATGGCTTTCGTCACGGTAGCCGGCGCATGGCCGAGAATCATGGGCCCCCAGGAGAGCACATAGTCGAGATAGCTGTTTCCATCGACATCGTAAAGGCGCGCCCCTTTGGCGCGGGCGATGAAGCGGGGTTGTCCGCCTACGGAGCGAAAGGCGCGAACCGGACTATTGACGCCCCCGGGAATGATCTGCTGTGCCTCTGCAAAGAGTTGTTCCGAACGTTGTGTTTTCATGGGTCTCTTTCATCGAGGGTGAATTGGGGCGCCAAACTATCATGAGAAATTCAAAACGGTCAATTGAACAGCCGCTTTTCCATCCGGCCCAGCGGATGATTCGATACAGCGTGGTATCCGAATCGATACAGGAGACGGAACCAGGATCGATTGAATCAGATTTTCTCAAAAAAATCATAGTTTGTTCATCTGTGAATCGGTGGCGCAAGTTTTGCTGAGCCCCTGGTGTCACTGCGTAGGAGAATACGATGAAAGTAATCTGCTCCTGGTGTGAAAGCGAAGGGCGACTGGCTGTGGTGCGAGAAAAGGCGCCATTGGCCGATGGACGCGAAACCCATGGAATTTGTTCCAGCCACCTTCAGCAAATGGGAATCGGGCGGGACCCACTAGTCCCTTGTTATGAGGAGGGTTCGCGCCGACGCTACGAACCTCTGGTGGTCCGCCGGAGCGCTGAAGAGGCCCCTTCATGGTTGTAAGTGATTGGCATGAGACCTCACCTATCGGAAGAGACAAAAAATGTCATTCGACGCCAGAATGCCACAACGTTGTCAGCGGAAATCTCCGGATCCTGTCGGGTTACTTCCTCTAACCATCTGAAAAAGTTATAAACCGTTCCCCCTTTGCTTCCTGGTGCGGCTTTTGCGCCTCGGGCACTGCGATTCGGACTGCAACGAATGGAGTGAACTAGTGAGAGTGCTGTGTGCCTGGTGTGTGAGAGATGGGAAGCCGGCGTTTCTCCGTGAGAAGTGGCCGCTTGAAGATCTCAGTGAGACGCATGGCCTGTGCGTTGACCATTTCACATCGCTGAGCGCAAGCGTGAAACAGGTGGTCACGCGGAAAGTCTGGCTGCTTTCACGCGCGAACGAACTGTCCTGGGGACTGCCTCGGTGGGTGCAGCGACAGATGGGACGGTTACTCTCACTCTGTTAATCATCTTCCAATGGGACTGATCCGACCAGTCGGAACCCGCCCGGCGTCTGACCTACCCCAGTTTTCCCCGTAACATATTCAATCCCTGTTCAATCAACTTCGAGTCCGGCATCTTGCCGTCCGGTGTCAGCTTATCGATCAAGCCGGGGAGCAGACTCGCCAATTGACCGCCGGCGGCCTCCGTGCTCACGCCCGCTTGCGACGCCAGTTGTGTGAGCAGGTCGCCCCCCAATCCCTGTTGGATCTGTTCCGGCGAGATCGGCAAATTCTTGCCCGTGCTGACCCAGGAATTGACGATGTCGCCGAGTCCATTCTTTTGAAATGCCTGAATGAGTCCGCCGAGCCCGCCGACGGAGCTGTTCTGCGCCAGCAGGCCGACCACTGCTTGCAGCAGCGGATTTTGATTGCTCGTCTGTCCTAATATCCCTGCTGCTGCCTGACCGAGCTGATCGAACAGTCCCATCGTGACCTCCTTCAACAAGCTGAAATGGGTGCGGTCTACCGGCCGCCGGATTTCGATCCCTTCGAGCCGCCGGATTTCGTCGCCTTGCGCTCCATTGCCAGGGGCGGTGCGAACCAATTATGGCGGGTACGTTTATGCCGGTCCTGGACGGCTAGCACGGCATGGAACGGCAGGCCGTTTCCTGTCGCGTCGTCGGATTCTTTGAGGCTCCACGCTTCACCGGCTTCGCTCAGAATTTCGACGAAGGTTTCAAAGTCGTCTTCCTCGTCGGGTTTCGTCAGCACCTGGTCGGCATCTGTGACCACGACGAGGTAGCCTTTGGCCGGCAGCCAGTCGAGGTCGGCCAGGCACTCTTCCAGGGCGTCCCAGTTGTGGCCGAAGTAGTCGGGAAACGAGAAGATCCGGCTGAATTCATCCAAAAGTCCGGCTTTGGTTTTACATTTTTTCCCGGAGATCGTTTTGGTTACAAAGTGGGCGGGGACCGACAGCAGTTTATCCAGTGCTTCTCCCTCGGCATGCACCAGGAGATGAGCCCATGGTTTCTTGATCGATTGGAGCGCAGTAATCGACATGTGTCCTCAATTCATCGGAACAAATGAACGATAGTGATCGGCGGTGTAATAGGCCTTGCCGCTGGCTTGATTGATCACGATCCGTTCGGCTCCGCGGTTTTTCCCCGGCACCTTCGGATGGACGTCGTACTCACGATAACGACCCCGCGGGAGAACGCGTTCGCGATTTTGAAAGTTCCGTCCCCCGATATACCCCGGTAAGGGGTCTCCATGCCGCGCTTCAATCGCTTTGAGGGTTTCCCGGGCGGCCGGTGGGATCGTGTCGGGATCTTCGCGTTGGTTCACCTCGGAGCCGGCGCGAGCTGATCCGTCCTGCGTAGGTGGCGCCTGGTGGGGCACTGGAGTGAGGACCGGAGCCGGTGAATCGAGAAGCGCTTGTCCTGCTTCAGCCGTACAGGCGAGGCCCAGGTGAAGGAGCAGGGTCGCGCACAGCCAAAGGACAAGACGTGTGAAGCGCGGGACACACATGGTGATTCACAACCCGTGACAGCAACAAGGCACGACCCTAGCACGTCACATAGGAGCGGTCAATGTAGCCCACTTCCGGCCGGGACGGCATTCCGTCACACTCGATCGTGCTGCAACTCCGCATCGTGCATCCGGGTAAACAATTCCCAATCAAATGGCTTGGGCGACACGGCATGCAAGGGGATCGTTTCGATCCGGTTCGAATCATGATAGGCGACCATGCAGCCGACGATAGTGTCCGGCTGTTCGACGAGCCGCCGAACCGTTTCGTAGGCGAGATGTTGCGCGATCATCTTATCTTCCGGGGTCGGGGGAGCGCCTCTGAGCGTATGACCAAGAATCGTGGCCTTCGTGGCCGACGCCAGCGAATACTGGCCGGTAGACTCCCGACGCTGTGGCCACGTGGCAATGGTCTGCGCGACATAATCGACCAGCCCATGGACGCCGCCTTCCCGGTGATGCCGGTGAGGGGTCCGCTCCGCGACGACAAAGATATGGCTTTTGTTCGGCACGCCCAATGTGCGTTGTAACGTTCCCAGGACAATGTCATCGATATAGGCATCGGGATCGGGATGCTCATTGACCAGGATCCCTTCCGCCCTGGCTTGGTAGGCGCATGCCAAGGCCAGGTGGCCGGACCCGGCACCCATGACTTCGACGAAGAAGATGCTGCCCATGGCGGCGCTGGTCGCCTTCAGTGATTCAATGGACTGGTTCGCGAGGGCGATCGCTGAATGAAATCCCAGCGATGTGGTGCCGGCGATATTGTTATCGATGGTGCCGGGAATGCCGACCACTTGCACGCCGTACGTCTCGTGAATTGCCCGCGCGCCGCGCAAGCTGCCGTCTCCTCCTAAGACCACGAGCGCCGAGTCTTCGAGATAGGGGGCAAGGGATCGCATGGCGGCGCGTTGCACCTGTTCGTCCTTGAAATCCTCGAACCGGCTGCTGCCGATGGGGCTGCTGGCATGGCTGCTCATGCCGCGCGTATCCTCCTCGGTGACGGCATCGATCCAATTGTTGGCCAGGCCAAGAAATCCGTGCCGGACAAACAAGACGTCCAAACCGAAACGGTTACCGGTGACGCGCAACTCCTTCAAGGCTGCCCCGCCGCCACCGAAATCTCCGCCCGACACCAAGGCGATCAGTCGTTTGACGCGCCCCGGCTTGAGCGTCACGCGCTGGCTGCGCTCCCGTTCAACCGTGACCCAGGCCTCACGTGCGACCCGGTCGCTTTCGATCAACCCCACGGCGGTGGAGTAGCCGGAAAGTTTGCCGTTCTCCAGGGTGAGCAGCACCACATTGTCCTGCCCTTCCTTATATTCGCCGAATTCCGAAAAGGCTTCGCGGAAGGGACGCGGGTCCAGGTAGATCCGTAGTGCGCGCAGGGTCGAGCTGTGGGTATAGAGACACAGGACTTCGCCCGGGTGTGAACGCCCCAGCCGGTGAAGGCCGTCGATGACATCGACATAGAGGTCGAAAAAAGAATGGCCTGCTGGATAGCTGTAGAACGGATGCTTGATGAGCCGTTTGGCGGTCTTCGCATCGACCCCCAGCGCCTGTGCCGCCGCCTCCAGTTCCGCTTGTTTCTCCATGCCGGTGACCCAGCCGAAATCTTGCGATTCCAAGGTCGGTTCAATGTGGGGATGCACCGCATCTGCCCCTTCCTGGAGCAAGGCCTTGGTGATGCGCCGGCAGAGTTGCTCCGTATTGGGGCTGTGACTGATGAGGTGTAGGAATGTGCGCGGATCGAGGTAATTGCGCAATTGCAGGTATCCCAGTTGTTGGCCGACGACTCCGACCATGCGAGCCAGCGCGGCGCCCACGGCTTCCGCCCTCGGCACGCCCCGCTCGGTATCCAACACATTCGCCAGTCGACGGCCCACCCGGTGGGTTTTGCTTTCGACCTCGGAGACACCGTGCCGCATGGTGAGAAACAGCGTGCGGTCGCCAAGGTCGCGGGGAAGAAGCCAGAAACGATCATCACCCAGATCTAGCACGATCCGGCCCTCGGCCAGCTGCGGCGTTAATTGATTCCGCGGCACGATGGCCACCGGTCGACGGTGTGCAGGTTTTTGGGTCGCGCCGATCGGCGCCCGGTACAAGGGCGCGAGTTCACCGCGGGCAAGCAGGAGGTTCCATGCGGCGAAGAACACCAATGGATCATTTCCGCAGGCCGTGCTGATTAGCTCCTGCCGCGCCGCGCGATAGGCCTCGGCGCTGGGCAGGCCTGCCTGTGTATGCCGAATGAACGTCCTGATCCGTTCTGTCGCTGACTGAGTCTTCTGCAGCCGGTCGGAAGTAGGCGGGGGCGGAGGTGGCAACAGAGACCTGCCGCTCGATGCGCGCTGCGAAAGGGCTGATCCGTAAGCCAGCAGGCCTTCCATCGTGACAAAGTCCAACTGCTCCGTTGACTGCTTGTCCGATGCACTCATGAATGGCCTCGTCGTGTAGGGTTCGTCACAAAGAGTTCAAGATCCGGTGTGGCTGTGCATCTGAGCCTCTGGAGATGTTCTTTTGCGGCATGCGGACGGGTTTGTTAGAATGACCCGATGCCGTCTGAATCCCGGATGTCGTGAGCCTTGCCGTTTACCTACAAGATGGTGTGCCGGGCCAATCTTGTCAAGACAGAAGAGCCGCAACATGCGAAAAGCGAAAATCGTCTGCACCATCGGTCCTGCGAGCGATGGCGCGGGCGTGCTTGGGCAGCTCATACAGAGCGGCATGAATGCGGCGCGACTGAACTTTTCTCACGGCACCCATGCTTCCCATGGACACGCGATCAAAGTTATTCGCGAAGCGGCTGACCGTCAAGGTGTGGCGGTCGCGATTATTCAGGATCTGCAAGGACCGCGCATTCGCGTCGGAGAGATCGACGGAACACTGGAACTTCGCGCCGGCCAACGTGTGCGGTTGCGGACGATGACATTGCGATCCGGCGGGCAGATCGGCGTCAGAGCCGTGCAGTCGACCGATACGGTGCAAGAGATTTCTGTGACGTACCAGGCGCTGACTAGGGACATTCGGCCAGGGGCGAAAATACTGATCGATGACGGCCTCGTGGAATTGACGGCTGATCGTATCATCGACGGTGCAGTGGAATGCACGGTGGTGGCGGGTGGTCGTGTGACCTCACATAAGGGCATGAATCTGCCAGGGACGGTTGTCAGCGCGCCGACGTTGACTGACAAAGACCGCGAGGATTTGCGATTCGGCGTCGCACAGGGCGTGGATTATATCGCGCTGTCATTTGTGCGCGGCGCGGAGGATATCCTGGCCGCCAAACAGCTGATTGCCGAATGCGGCGGAGATGTGCCGGTAATTGCGAAGATTGAACGGCAGGAAGCGGTGAGGGATTTGGAGGCCATCCTGACGCATGCGGACGGCGTGATGGTCGCCCGCGGGGATTTGGGCGTGGAATTGGGGCCTGAGGCTGTGCCGGTGTTGCAGAAGCAAATTATCGCCACCGCGAATCGCCATCGACGCCTGGTCATCACGGCCACGCAGATGTTGGAGTCGATGACGCAGCATATGCGGCCGACCAGAGCGGAAGCGTCGGATGTGGCCAATGCCGTGTTCGATGGCACTGACGCCGTCATGTTGTCGGCCGAAACGGCCGTCGGGCAGTATCCGGTTGAAGTGGTGCAGGTGATGGACCGCATCGTGCGGGCGGCAGAGGTCGAAACAGGGCCGGGATTCGTCCGAAGGGCGTCGCCGGACACTCGGCGTCTGACATTTGAAGAGGCCATCTGTTTGTCCGCTTCCTCGGCCGCGGCCGCGACCGGCGCGACGGCCATTGTGGCATTCAGCGAGCGGGGGACAACGGCGCGGCTGGTATCAAAACAGCGTCCGGCTGCGCCGATCATCGGTTTTACTCCGTTCGAGCCGATCCGGCGGCAGATGGCTCTCTATTGGGGCGTGTTGCCCCACACCATGGTGCAGATTCCCACGACTGACGAGCGGGTCAATGAGGCGGAGCGACGACTGAAGATGGAAGGCCTCGTCACTGAAGGTCAACGCATCGTCATTCTCTCCGGGACAAGAGTGGGGCAGCCGGGCGGGACGAATCTCATGAAACTGCACGAGGTCTCTTAGCGGTATGATGTCTCTACGCGAGGTGACCATCGGATTGATGGCTGGAATTGTCTGGCTCACGGCTTGGGCCTCGCCCGGGCACGCACAAAGCAACGCGGTGTCGCATTCACCGGCCAAAGTGGTGGAAAAATATTTCGCCCTCGATAACAAGGGCGTGCGACTCGATGCGAGTTCCTTCGAAGCGGTGGCCGGGTACGTCGACTGGAAGGAAGAACCGGCCTGGGGCAAGGTCATCGTCATTAGCGGCTTCACGGTGCCGGATGATTTTCGTCAATGGGAGATTGTGAACCGGCTGGAGGTCGTAGTGCCGGTGGAGTTTCGTGTGCTGGGCGTCATGTACTTGGATACCGCCGGGTTTGTGCCCGAGCCCGGCACGGAGCAGGCGCGTGTCCGGCTCAAGGTGATGAATGGGCGGTGGAAAATCATGGAGCCGATCCTGCCGCCCCACGTCGGCCAGAAACGCATGTTGAATGTGGTGCGGCAGGCCATGCTGGAAGAACAAGACGGAACGCGGCAGGCCTCGCTGGCGGCCTTGCAGGTAGAATTGCGAAAGGCAAAAGAATGACAAAAAAGTCTGAGATCGATTTGCTCATCTTCGACCTTGACGGCACCCTCATCGAGTCGAAGTGGGATATCGCCGATAGCGTCAATCTGACGTTGCGCGATCTGGGTATGCCGGAACGACCGCAGGAGGAAATTTTCGGCTTCGTCGGCGACGGCGTGAAGAAACTTCTGCGGCTGGCGGTCGGAGAAAATAACAAGGATCTGTACGACGAAGCACTACGCGTCTTTCGCGGGCACTATCTTGAACATTGCCTGGATCGCACGTCGTTCTATCCGGGAATCGATCAAGTCCTGACGCATTTTTCCGCGAAGCCCAAAGCCGTGGCGACCAATAAAGCGATCGAATATACCAATGTCATTTTAAAGGGCCTCGGGCACCAGCACTTCGCCTACGTGGTCGGCGGCGACAACGGATTCGGTTTGAAACCGGAGCCGGGCATGCTGGTGCACGTGATGGAACAACTCGGCGCGAAGAAGGATCGCACGGTGCTCATCGGCGACAGTACCAATGACATCAACGGCGGAC
>CAZKVY010000027.1:0-44808 GCA_964556305.1 uncultured Nitrospira sp.
CATTTTGTTGACATCATTTTACGCTTCCGATATGGTGCCTCAAGTCGGCACATACTACCGACAGCGTGAACCCGGAGAGCATCGGATGAGAAAATCGATCGGCGTGCTGCTGATCTTTATCCTGATCGGCGGAATGCTGGGCGGGATTTTCGGAGAAATTCTTCGTGTCATGGCCCCGAACGGCGCGATTCAAAACATCTTTGCCAGCAATTTCTCTCCAGGCATCAATCCGCCGCTCACTCTTGACCTAGTACTCCTCAAACTGACCTTCGGCTTCAGCATTAAGGTCAGCCTGCTCAGTGTGTTAGGGATGTTCCTGGGGGCCTATCTCTATAAACAGATGTGACCGGGATCCCGACCCGTCGCCCAGCCTGCTGCCACCAGGCCGCTACTGGGCTAATTCCAGAGCCTTCAACTTCAGCGATCTGATCCGGTTCCGCAATTCCGCCGCCCGCTCGAACTCCAATTTCTTCGCCGCCGCCTTCATCTCCACCTCCAGCCGGCGAATCAGCTGCTCGGTATCCCCCGTCCCCGTATACGCTTCCAGCGACTCCGCCGCCAGCTCCAATTGCAAGGCATTCGCCCCTCCGGACGCATAGTCGAGCACCGGAATGAGCTTCTTGATGCTTTCCGGGGTAATACCATTGGCGATATTGTAGGCTTCCTGGATATGACGCCGGCGTGTCGTCTCATCCATCGCGCTCCGCATCGAGTCGGTGACCGTATCCCCGTAGAAAATGACACGCCCGTCTAAATTTCTCGCCGCACGTCCTGCCGTTTGGATCAGGGAGCGATGCGACCGGAGAAAGCCTTCTTTATCCGCATCCAGGATGGCGACCAAGCCGACCTCCGGAAGGTCAAGGCCCTCCCGCAATAGATTGATGCCGACGAGCACATCAAACAGGCCGCGCCGGAGGTCGCGAATAATCTCCGCCCGCTCCAGCGTCTTGATATCCGAATGCAGATATCGCACCTTCACGCCCAGGTCATGGTAATACTCCGTGAGGTCTTCGGCCATGCGTTTGGTCAAGGTCGTCACCAGCACACGATTGCCCTTGGCCGCCTCTGCCCGCACTTCCGCCAGAAGATTGTCCACCTGCCCCTTCGCCGCCCGCACGTCGATGAGGGGGTCCATCAAGCCGGTTGGACGAATGATCTGCTCAATGACCTCGCCCTTGGCATGCTCCAGCTCGTAAGGACCGGGCGTCGCCGATACATAGATCACCTGCTTCAACATCCGTTCGAACTCGGCAAACTTCAGGGGGCGATTATCCACGGCGGAGGGCAGCCGGAATCCGTAGTCTACAAGCGTTCGTTTCCTCGAAAAATCGCCTTCGTACATCCCGCCGATTTGCGGCACCGTCGCGTGAGATTCATCGACGATCAACAAAAAGTCTTTGGGGAAATAGTCCAGCAACGTCGGCGGGGGATCTCCCGGCGCCCGCCCGCTCAAGTGGCGTGAATAGTTTTCGATCCCATGGCAATACCCCATGGCGCGGATCATTTCGAGATCAAACTTCGTCCGCTGCTCGATCCGTTGTGCCTCCAGCAACTGGCCGTTTTTCCTGAACGCCGCCACCCGCGCATCCAATTCCTCCTCGATCCCCGTGATCGCCCGTTCATACCGGTCGGGTGCAATGAGATAGTGCGTGTTCGGATAAATGGCGATCTTCGGTAACTTGCCCAGCGATTTACCGGTCAGCGGATCGATCTCATGGATGGCATCGACCGTATCGCCGAACAGTTCGATGCGGACTGACTTCGCCTCTGACGAGGCCGGGAAAATCTCGATGACGTCGCCGCGCGCGCGAAACGTTCCACGGTGAAAATCCACATCATTGCGCGCATATTGAATATCGACCAACTTGGCCAGAATCTTCTCGCGCCGGGTTTCCATTCCCTCTTCGAGATAGACCAACATGTCATGGTAGACCTCCGGCGACCCGAGGCCGTAGATGCAGGAGACCGACGAGACGATCAACACATCGTTCCGCTGCAGCAGCGATGTCGTCGCCGCATGGCGCATCTGATCGATGGCGTCGTTGATCGAGGCATCCTTCGCAATATACGTGTCGCTCTGGGGGATATACGCTTCCGGCTGGTAATAATCGTAATAACTGATGAAATACTCGACGGCATTGTGCGGAAAAAACTGTTTAAACTCCTGGTAAAGCTGCCCGGCCAGGGTTTTATTGTGCACGAGCACGAGGGTTGGCTTCTGCACCCGTTCGACGACATTGGCCATCGTGAAAGTCTTGCCGGAACCGGTGACCCCGAGCAACGCCTGATGTGGCTTGCCGGCCAGGATTCCGGACGTCAGCTTCTCAATGGCCTGACCTTGGTCGCCGCAGGGCTTGAATGGAGCGTCGAGCTTAAAAGGAGGCATACCGAATCATCTTAGCATGCCCGCCGGCCAGATCGCCTCCCCTTGACAGGCCTCTTCCGCTATGTAACGATTCGTTACATGCACTCGGCAGATCTCAAAATAGCCCGTCAGGCCCTGGGACTCACCCAGGAACAGTTGGCCGAGCGGTTGAAAACTACCCGCCAGACCATCGCGCGCTATGAAATCGGCACCCACAAGATTCCCTTCGCCGTTCGATTGGCCATCGATCACCTCACGGCTTCGGCGCACATTCCCCTCGCCGGCTTGGTGGCGGCGGGCGATCCTATCGAACCGATTCCTCAAACCGAACTCGTTGAAGTTCCTTCCGGCATGAAGGGCAGAGGCGAAACGTTTGCCTTACGGGTCAAGGGCGAGTCGATGCGAGATGAAGGCATTCTTCCCGGCGATCTTGTCATCGTCCGGAAACAACACACGGCCCGGAACGGCCAGACAGTGATTGCCATCGTCAACAACGATGCCACGATCAAAACCTATTATCGCAAAGGCTCGACGATCGAGCTGCGTCCGGCCAATGACACGATGAAGCCCATTACAATCACCGCCACGGATTCTCTGCGCATCGAAGGCCTCGTCATCGGAGTCATCCGCTACTGCAAGTCTTAAGATCGTGCGGCCCGGTGACATGATGGATCGCCAGATAGTATGCCTTGCAGTGCCCTCCTTCGAATTGGCGCTCGCCCGTCTGATCGAACCCCGCCTCCGCAACAGACCTCTCGGTGTCGCCCCCGTCGCCCAGCCACGTACCATGCTGCAGGACGTATCTGCCGAGGCAGCCCTCGACGGCCTCTATCCAGGTATGACTGTCCAACAAGCCCTGCAGCGCTGCCCCACCCTGCACATTCTGACGCCTGATGTCGTCCGCACCGCTCAGGCGCATACCATGCTGTCCCGCATCATCACCCGCTATGCCCCGGTCTGGGAGCCGATAACATCGGGCGCCTTCCTGCTCGACTTGACCGGTACGACGCGGCTCTTCGGGCCGGCCTGCGACACGGCTGCGCGCCTGCAACGGGACATTGCCATGCAGGCTCGATTCGACGGCGTGTCGGGAATCGGCAGCAACAAACTCGTCGCGCAAACCGCCGCCACTCTCGTGCAACCGGCCCAACTCTATGAAGTCCGTCACGGCTCGGAGCGAGCCTTCATGGCACCGCTCTCGATTGAGACCTTGCCGGTGCTCCATCACCCCCGGATGAAACCCTTGCGTCAATGCCTGAAGGATCTGAATCTCCGCACATTCGGCGACGTGGCCGACACTCCCTTGCCCGCCCTGACTCTTGCCATTGGCAAGTGGGCCATGCCTTTGCTGCGCTGGGCCCAAGGCATTGACTCCACACCGGTCACGCCGCCACCGATCCAACCCCGATTGGAAGTCTCTCGCGCACTGGAACCGGACGAGATCGATGACGTGGCCATATGGCATTGCCTGGCCGATCTGCTCGAACAACTCTGTCACATGTTGCGCACTCAACAACGGGTCTGCGGGCAACTCGCGCTGACAATTCTGGCAAGCGATCACGTCCATTCAGCCGTCCATCACCCTATCGATCCGCCCAGTTATTGGGAAATCGATTTGACGCCGCCGCTCAAGGCCTTGTTCCGGCAAGGCGCCAGGCGGCGCATTCGCATCCGCATGCTGACGCTGAGCGCCACTGCACTGACCATACCGACCGAACAAGGTGAACTGTTCGATGACATCGATTCAGTACCCAACCCCCGAACCCGCGCGCAGCAGGTGGCGCTCGCTCTGGACCGGCTGAGAGCACGCTTTGGAACCGACATCATTCGTTACGGTAGAACGCATTGAGGCGATACGACCATGCCCTTTCCATTCGTTCACTTGCATGTCCATTCGTCCTATTCGCCGATGCAGGGCGTTCCATCACTCCAAACCCTCTGCCGGACGGCGCGCGCGCAAGGCGCTGATACCCTCGCGCTCACCGATACCAACGGCCTGTATGGCGCCATCCGGTTCCTCGAGGTGGCCCGTACATCCGGCATCAAACCGATCCTCGGCACCGAACTCACTCACGAAACACATCGTGCCGTCCTGCTCGCACAAACTCCCGCGGGGTATGGCAATCTCTGTCGCATTCTTTCCGCACGTCATGACGACACCTTCGACTTCATCGCGATGGTTGCGCAGCACCGGGCTGGCCTGACCATTCTGTCTGATGACCAGACGGCCCTCACCGCATGGCATCGACAGGCACCGGACGATCTCTTCGTCGAATTGACGCCGGGGCCGGATATGGCCGAAACTCTGGCATTCAGCCGCCGGTCCGGCTTGCCGCCGGTAGCGACAACCCGCGCGCAATTCTTGACTCCGTCCGATTACCAACTTCATCGTCTCTTGCGCGCCATTGCATTGAATACCACCCTATCTCGACTGCCTGACGACGCCTGCTGCAAACCCACCCACTGGATGATGTCGGCAGCCGAGGTCGCACGACAATTTCCCCATGTGCCGGAAGCTCTCACCAACAGCCGGCAGATCGCTGACCACTGTGCCACTGACTGGGACTTTAAACACCTCATCTTCCCGTCGTTTCGACATCTCACCCCATCCCAAGCCTTCGACCGCCTTCGCACACAGACTTACGAAGGCGCATACCGGCGGTACGGAACCCTCTCCCCTGCAGTCTCTGCGCGCATCGACTATGAACTCGCCGTGATTCGCGACAAGGGTTACGCGGATTATTTTTTGATCGTCGAAGAGATCGTCCGGCAAGCCCCGCGCACCTGTGGACGAGGCTCCGCCGCTGCCTCGATCGTGTCCTATTGTTTGCATATTACGCACGTCGATCCGATTCGCCATCGCCTCGTCTTTGAACGCTTCCTCAATCCCGGACGGCATGATCCGCCGGACATCGATATCGACTTTCCCTGGGATGAACGAGACGCCGTCCTCGACCGGGTCTTTGCCCAATATGGCGAGCGGTCGGCCGCTATGGTCGCCAATCAAAACACGTTGGCGATCCGTGCGGCGATTCGTGAAACGGCAAAAGTGTATGGCTTGCCGAAGGCTGAAATCGGCCGGGTGTTGCCCTTGATTTTGCGACAGACGGACCACTTTGCCGCGGCGGCTGACATGGAATCACGCGCCTGGACGGCGCGCCTCTGCCGGCACGCGCGGCTCTCCGCCCCTTGGCCAGACATCATTCACTGGGCGCTTCAACTCGATGGACATTTCCGCAATCTCAGCCTGCATTGCGGCGGCATCGTCCTCGTGCCGGACGAGATCCGCCGGTACGTTCCGGTCGAACGCTCGGCCAAGGGCGTCCCGGTCATTCAGTGGGAAAAAGATCAAGCAGAAGAAGCCGGGCTTGTGAAAATTGATCTGCTCGGCAATCGCTCGCTGGCGGTCATTCGTGATGCGCTGGCCGCCATCGCCCGGCATACCGGCCGGCACATCGACTATGCGGCCTGGGACCCGCTCACCGATGCGCGGACCAGCGCGCTGATTCGGCATAGCGACACGATGGGATGCTTTTATGTGGAATCACCCGCCACGCGACTCCTGCTCAAAAAGCTCTGGACCACCATGCCGACCGCGCAACAGGCTCAGGCCGACGACTTCGAATATCTGACGATCGTCTCCTCCATGATCCGACCGGCCGCGCACCGGTTTGCGGATGACTTCATCCGCCGAGCCCATGGGCAGCCCTACCGCGCACTTCATCCGACGCTGCACGACGCGTTGTCGGAGACCTTCGGCATCATGGTCTATCAGGAGGATGTCATGAAAGTCGCCGTGGCGCTCGGCGGATTCTCGATCGAAGACGGAGATCAGCTACGGAAGATCCTCAGCAAGAAACACAAGCAACGGCAGCTTCGCGATTACCAGCGGCAGTTTTACGCCGGAGCGCTGGGACGGGGGGCGGAGTTGCGCGCCATCGAACAGATCTGGGCCATGATCATGAGTTTCGCCGGTTATAGTTTCTGCAAACCTCATTCGGCCAGTTATGCGCAGGTGTCTTTCAAATCGGCCTATCTTCGCGCCCATTACCCGGCTGAATTCATGGCCGCAGTCATCAGCAACCAAGGCGGGTTCTACTCGACGTTCGCCTATGTGTCCGAAGCGCGGCGGATGGGGTTGACCATCCAGCCGCCGGATCTCAATGAAAGCGACTGGGCCTATCAGGGACGGGAAAAGAACCTGCGCGTCGGATTGATGCAGATCAAAGGACTCCGGAAGGAAGTCGTCGATGACGTGATGGCAAAACGAGCCGCTCAAGGGCCGTTTCGATCGCTCCAGGATTTTCTGGAACGAGTCGGACCGGATCCCTCGCAGGTTCGGCTGCTCATCAAAGCCGGCTGCTTCGATTGCCTCGCGGGTGAGCTCACCAGACCGGCCCTGCTCTGGCGTCTACTGGCATGGCGGGAGCACTCGCCGCCCAGGTATCTCCCCATCCCGCCTGAATATCCGCTGTCGCGGCTGATCGCAGAGGAGATCGAAACATTCGGCTTTCCTCTGCGTTGTCACCCCCTCGACCTCGTTCCAGCCGGCCACGTTCCTCCAACGGTCGTTCCTGCCTGTGACATGGCACGCCATATCGGCCGTTCGATTACTATGATGGGCGCGCTGATTACGGAAAAGGTCGTCCATACGAAACAGGGCGACCCGATGGAGTTTGTCAGCTTCGAAGACCTGAGCGGATTGTATGACGCCACCATCTTTCCGGACCTGTACCGGAAAACCTGCCATCTCCTGGACACGAATTGCGTCTATGTCATTGAAGGACGGGTTGAAGCACACTTTGCCGCCGTGACGCTGACCGTCACGGCGATTCGGAAGGCATCATACCGGCGGGGATCACAACCGGCCGATTTACCGATTGGCTCGCCGATAGGATGAAAGAGGTCGCTTAGGGAGTTTTCTTTTCCGGAGCGTCGGTGGCGTCGCCCTTTTCCACTTTGAGGATGTTCACGTCAAAGGTGAGCATTTTCCCCGCCAGCGGATGATTGAGATCGATGAGGACTTTCTTCTCATTGACTTCCAAAACCTTGACCAGCCGGTTATCCGAAGCCTGCAAAATGTCCCCCACCTTCACATCCTTGGGCAGTTTATCCTTATCGATACTTTGCCGCAGCTTGTTGTTGTAGGGGCCATAGGCGTCTTGAGCCGCCACGTCGATACGCCGCTTCTGTCCGGCCTTCATGCCGTCGAGGGCCTTTTCAAGACCGGGAACGATTTCATGCGCCCCCTGCAGGAACGTGATCGGCTCCTGACCGACATTCGAATCGGCCACACTTTTGTCGGGAAGCGTCAACGTATACTCCAACGACACCTTCATCCCGTCGGCAATGACGAGCTCGCCCTGCGCGAAGGCGCCTTCGCCGAATATCAGACAAGCGGCGGCAACCACCACGCTCAGCCACAGATTCCGAGCAGATCTCATCGAGGCATCCTCCTCAATCCCGCCGGACAGTTTCTCTGACCGGCCATGCACTGCATCAACTATTGCCGCGGCGCGGAGCGGCAGGACGATCGGCACGCCATCCCCGGCGGCCCTGTCCACCTCTGGCATCCTGAGTCATGGAGTTGGGTCGCTCGCCGGTACGGCGCGGCCTGGCGTCGCGCCCACGTCCATCATGCCGAGATTGGCCGTTCGACTCCGGCTCATGCGCAGGAGGCGGCAACGTCGCCAAGGTCGGCAGTGTCAGACGCTTGGTTTGGATTCGCAGCCGGCGCACCATGGCGAGATATTCATGCTCCTCTTGCGGAGAGAGAATCAAGAGGGTGGCCCCGGATCGTTCAGCTCGGCCCGTCCGACCGGTACGGTGGACGTATGAGGTTGGGTTGCCGGGCAACTCATAATGAATCACCTGCGAAACCGCCGGCACATCCAACCCACGTGCCGCGACATCGGTCGCCACCAATGAGCGTAACCGCCCGGAACGGAACGCCGTCAGTGTCCGCTCACGTTGCGCCTGCGAGTGATTGCCTGTAATGGCTCCCACGGAGGCCGGTTCCCCGCCCAAACGGGCAGCCAGCCGCTTCACTTTATACTTTTGGTCGCAAAACACCATCGACTGATCGCCGGACTCCGGAGATTGGAGCAGCGTGTGAATCAGTTGCACCCGCGAAGCTTCGCTAGGCACCACGTAATAAGCATGCGTGATGGTGGTCGGCGTATTCACACCCGGATCCACGGCCGTACGCGCAGGATTCTTCAGCATCGATTCGGCTAGCGTGAGAATTTCCGGCGAAAACGTCGCCGAAAACAGCATGGTCTGGCGCTGCGCGGGAAGCAGTTGCAAAATACGCTGAATGTCGCGCAGAAACCCCCGATCGAGCATTTGATCGGCTTCATCCATCACGACATACTCAATGCCCCGGAGGTCCAAATGGCGGGTCCCGGCCACGTCCAACAAACGCCCCGGTGTCCCGATCACAATCATCGGCGGCTGACGAAGGGCTCGATAATGCCGCTCGATAGGAACGCCGCCATACACTGCCAGCGACGTCACCGCCGGTGGCGCATACTTGCGCAGTTCCATTTCAATCTGAAGAGCCAACTCACGGGTCGGCGCCAGCACAAGGGCGCGCGGGGAACGTGACGATCCGGCCTGCGTAGACGCATGGCCCGCGGGCTTCCAGCCTTCCTTAACGGCCCGTTCAATCAAGGGAATGAGAAACGCCAGCGTTTTCCCGCTCCCCGTCTTGGCCTGGGCCAAGAGATCGCGCCCTTGCAGCGCTAGCGGAATCGCAGCGCTCTGAATGGGAGTCGGCGCGGTAAACCCGGCCTGCTGTATACGGTCAGCGAGAAACGATGTAAGAGACAATTCGGCAAACGACACCATGCAACGACACTCCTAAATCTCTATCTTGGGAAAACAGGGGCAGGCATCCTGATGGCCCTGCAAACCAGAGAGAGGACAACACGGTAAGAAAAACGCAGGGGCTACCCCGTCGGCAGCCCCTGAATAGGTATATAGAAACGGGCCCAGCTTAGTTCCGGCCCCCGCCCATTCCACGTCCACCACCACCGGAGCGGGGCTCCTGTGGGCGGGCTTCGTTGACCGTCAACGTACGGCCGCCAAATTGTGTCCCGTTCAACGCGTTGATGGCTGCCTGCGCCTCAGAATCGCCCGACATTTCCACAAAGCCGAAACCGCGTGATTGGCCGGTGAACTTATCGGTGATGATGCGCGCAGAAGTCACCGCGCCATGCACGGCGAACAGGTCACTCAGCTGTTGCTCGGTGGTTGAATATGGCAAGCCGCCAACGTAGATCTTCGAACCCATTGGGTTCCTCCTTTGAGAATAAAATGGTGTTGTCTGGGACTCGAGAAAGAAACGAGGAAGGAATGGGGCGAAGATGCAAACACAGCGGCAATCTTAGCTCTGGCTTCCGAAATTCCCGGGAAGAACCCAAAACAACATCGAATTGAGCCCTGTAATTCTTTATCTACTTCACCGCCAAGGCCCTTCGCAATGAAGCACCTTCACTGTAGCTTAGCAAAATGGGAAAGGCAAGCGCGAAATTATCTCTAAAAAAACCCTTCTTGCTCGTTTCTGGGTGCGTCCGCGACCCATTAACCAGCTAATAGGCTGCCGGAGCCGACAAGGGGCGGCTGGAATATAGGGGAGCCGCATTGAAATTATCGAAGCGCGCCGACGCGTCACCCCGCACGAGCATCCCGACCTGCCCCACCCCAAGCGTCTGATCTTCCACGGATAATGCCAGGCTCCCATCGAAAAATGTTTCGACGAAATCCTTGCTGATAATCGTATTCCGCTGCACTCGGAGGGTGTGCCATTCAACCGGCTTGGGCTTGATCGCCGCCCGACCAAGGACTGACTCTTTTCCTTCGATGACACGTACAACCTGAATGGTTTTCTGAGAAACATCCACGATGGTCGCATAATAATTCTGGGCATCTTTCATGCCGAACACCACACCGACCTGCCCCGCCGCATGACCGTCTCCCTGCTGAATGCGAACGACGAGATCCGGGTATTCGTACTGAAACCCCTGCGCGACTAAAATTTCGTTGCACCCTCCGCACCCGGATGTTCCGAGCACCACATTGGGGGCAGAAGGCACGGCTGATTGCGCCTCCACCTTCCACGAACCTCCCGGCTGATCTCCTGCCGCCACGGCTGCAAATCCCTTCGGGACAGATCCCACTTGATCCTTGTCAAACGTCCAATCGTTGAACAGCTGCGGATTCGCCTGTTGCCGCAAATGCTCCGCCTTCTCCGTCGAGGTTTCCTTCGGCACCGCCCATGCTGTTCCTATCCCGCCCGCCAACACACCTGTGACAACCACCACCCCGACACAAAAATTCATGGCCCTGACAAGAACGGCGGCACCGAACCCCTCATCGTCACAACCTACCTGCATCTTCCTGACTCGCTCATGTCCATATTGCACGGAAGTTCTCCTCCTAGAGCGGACTTCACGATTTCGGATGGGCTGACTTGATCTGGATGATGTCCTGCTGATACCGATCACGTTCAGCTAGGATTTTCTTCCGTCGCCATCCGCGCAATGTCCACCATTTTATTTTATCCATGAACGTCACCAGAGGCGGAGGGATATTGCCCGCCGGCCCATGTTGAAATTCATAGCCTTGATGCGTACCCTGATTCTCCCGAAACCGAGCGTACTGAGAGTCGTAGAGACCTTTCCCCTGCTCTGCCATAGCTGATTCCTTTACGTTGTCGGTCGAGCTGCTCCCGCGATCCGGTGCCGTATCCTGTCCAGCAATTCGGGCCGGTAGCCCATCCGGGAACCGATAGTACCTTGAGCCCTTCGCTCTCTGCAACGGGGCTCTTCCCGTATGCTATAGTCCCTCATTCAGAGCCTACTCGGTCGAGCCGCAGCGTGGATCACCCATGGACCTTCGACAGCATCCGCCTCGACGATGGAGCGACACTGTGGCCGGCTTGATATGGCTCCCCCGCCTGATCGATAAGGTGCGAGCGTTTCAGGCCGGAACACTCGGAACCTATGCCTACCCCTCTGCGTTAGACCAATCTTTTATGCGGCACCTGCGGCTCACGCCGGCCCAAATCGAGTCGCTTGTTCGTGACATGACCTCCGATGAGGCGATCGGCGCGGCTCTTCGGCAGTCCCTGCCGCTCCGCGATGAAGACATACGGACGCGCAGCACGGCATTTCAGAAAAAATATTGGTGGGCATTCGCCGTTCTGGATCGCGATGACGGCTATACCCGTGGTGTAGGGTATCCGCTTCCACAATTTCTGCAACGACCACTCTGGCGCTGGTATCAACGCTGGTCGGCCCAAAAGGCGCATGCCACCTCGATCTGATGCTATGCGCTGACGCAGTCCATGACATGAAACGAACTACACTCTTCCTCAAAAGCCGAAGACTCACATTTCCCAGGCAACTGATCATCAGCCTTTGGATTGCACTGTCGCCTGTTCCGATTTTCGCCGAGAACCAGGGGGAAATCTCCGCTTCGATCTATCAATTATTGGACCTCGCCTCCAGCCAGCGCATGCTGGAAGATGTCCAACTCCTAAGCGGACCAGCCTTTAACGGCCGTCAGACCGGCACCCCCGACGATCTCGCCTCCGCCGAATTCGTTCGGCAACGGTTCCTCGATCTGCACACCCAACAACCATCCTTGTCGGAGCCACGCACCGACGAGTTTGCTAATCCCCGCGAACCGATCCGCATACTGTCCACGCCCGTCCGTGCAACGATTGTCAGCGAGGATTCGGTCCTACGCGTGGCATCGGCTTCCGACTCGCCGCCCGACCAGATCGGCCTCGATTACCTTCCCGTTCTCGATTCCCCTTCGGCAGACGTGCAAGCGCCAGTCGTATTTGTTGGGTATGGAATCTCCGACCCGGAAGGCGGCTTCGATGAGTATGCAGACCTCGATGTTCGCAACAAGGTCGTGCTCTTTCTCCGCGGCGAACCGGAGCGGTATTCCAAGCCAATCTCTCACGCGGATAAAGCCCATGCCGCTCACGCCCATGGCGCGCTCGGATATCTCACCGCAACCGGGCCGATCCTTAACGCCTACGAAGCGCGTCGCGGGGTCACCGGCCGACCGAGCGCCTTTTATGGACTAATGGACCCCCGCCGCACGATTCCCGGCGCCTGGATCAGCACCGCCCGCGCGATGGCCATACTCCGGGCCGACCAACCAGGCAACGATAATCGACTGCGCGCGTTGCAGCAGAACCTGAATGATGGCTACATTCCTCAATCGACGGCGACGGATACGGTCGTCACAATGCGTTGGCACAGCACGGAGCATGACGGCATGCTCCATAACGTGGTCTTCGTCGTGCCGGGGAACGACCAGGCCAAGAGGGAAGAAGCGATCGTCATCGGCGCGCATCGCGATCACTTCGGCAAGCAAGGCGGACTGCTCTTCGCCGGAGCAGACGATAACGCCTCCGGAACGGCGGTGCTGCTGGAGGTTGCCCGCATCCTCCATACCATCCCGGTGAAGCCGAAACGGTCGATTGTCCTGGTATCGTTCAGCGGAGAGGAACAGGGGTTGCTGGGATCGAAGTTCTATGTCACGCAGCCTGCCGTCCCGTTACGCTCGACCCTCGCGATGATCAATGTCGACCACGCGGCGGCAGGAAACGGACGCCTGACGATCGGCGTCACCGGAACAGAAAAAGCTGCCGCTCAACAGGCCGGTCACGCGGCAGGATTAGCAGACCGAATTGATGTATTCGGCTTCTTCCCAGGCGGGGACCATGTGCCGTTCAAGGAGGCGGGCATTCCCACGGTCACGGTCGTGAGCGGCGGAGTTCATCCCCATTTCCATCAACCCACCGACACCGCCGACACTGCCAACCCGGACATTCTCGCTGCCGCCGCACGTTATGTCCTGGCTATGCTCTGGCAACTGGCTGACGCTCCCTAGTTGCCAGCTCGCGGAGCGATCCACGGATTCCGCTCTACTTGACCGACACGACCTCGACTTTCCCGACGCGCCGAATGACCGTGATCCCGACATCGAGGTCATGCCGACGAAGCAAGAGGTCCACGGAGGCGGTTCCGACCGTCAAATTCTTGATTTGCATCTTGTCGATAAACTCCGGGAGGATGGGATGATTGAATATTACCTTCTGTTCCGACGCGACAATCGACAAACCCAGACAGGCTTGAAGCACCATGAAGGCGGAGCCGGCAGCCCACGCCTGCGGATTACAGGCCACAGGATATCGTGTCAGGCCCTGGCCGGGTCGACGCACAAAGCCGCAGAACAGTTCCGGCAACCGGTGAAAGTCGAGGACCAAACTCACCTCGAACATCCCCGTCATGATTTTTTCCACTCCGGATTTGAGACCATAACGCGCGAGACCGACGGCAATCATCGCATTGTCATGCGGCCAGATGGATCCGTTGTGGTAAGACATGGGGTTATAGCGACGTTCGGAATCGGCCAGCGTGCGGACTCCCCATCCGCTGAATAACTCACCCGACATCAGCGTTTCCGCGACCCGCCGAGCATGCTCATCACTGGCAATGCCCGTGTAGAGGCAGTGGCCGGCGTTCGACGTCTTCACCTCACAAGGCCGCTTCTGACCATCCAGCGCAAGGGCATAGGTGGCTGAGGCTTCGCACCAGAAGGCCTCCTCGAACCGTTCCTTGAGTGATCGAGCCTGCCGTCGAAGCTGACTAGCGCGATCGACGTATCCCAGCGCCTCGGCGAGTTTCGAGGCCTGCACCTTCGCGTCGTACACATATCCTTGCACTTCGCACAACGCGATCGGCCCTTCGGCCAACGAACCGTCCGCATGGGAAATCGAATCGTGGGAATCCTTCCAGCCTTGATTATCCAACCCCGTAGGCGATTTCCGCACATACTCCACGAATCCGTCGCGGTCGAGGTCACCGTAGGTATCCATCCACGTCAATGCCGCTTCAATATTGGACCAGATAGACTGAATGAACGGCAGATCCGCCGTGCGCTCGTAATAGGCCCCCGCCAACATGACAAACAATGGGGTAGAATCGACACTGCCGTAGTACAGGCCGAAGGGAATCTCATTCAGCGCGGCCATTTCTCCCTTGCGAGTCTCGTGGAGGATCTTCCCCGGCTCGGCATCCTGAGCGGGGTTCATCTCCTTGGCCTGCGTCGAAGCCAGATAGGCCAACACCCCCCGGGCCAATTCGGGCCTGATCCACAAACACTCCAACGCCGTAATCACGCCGTCCCGCCCGAAAGGCGTGCTGAACCAGGGCACACCGGCATAAGGATAGGGACCTTCCTTCGTGTCTGTCACCATCATGCGCACGTCCAGCACCGAGCGATTCCACCATTCATTGAACTGCGCATTGGTCGTTTGGATGGAACAATCTTCAGTTTGCTCCGCCGCCCCAAACGCCAACCCTGCTTCGGCCATTGCCGCATCATAGGACAAAAATGGGTGGTGACTGTCCGCGGTGTCACAGGCCATCATCACCGCCACGGCAATCTCCCCTTTCGGCTCGAGCTCGATGCCAAATGTGGCCTGGGAGGCGGTGATCTCCAACGGTTCCGGAACAAACTGGATCCGCGCCTCCCGCGTCACTTCGTCCAGGCCTTCGTACCGCAGCACTAACAGATCCTTCCGTAGTACATTCGGCAACATGCGGCCTTTGCGCTCGCGTTTTTTGCCGCGAACCTCAAAGATGTCTGCGAAGTCGGCCTCGAATCGGATCGACAAGGTCATTTTTACCGGCGCGAGGCTGTAGTTCGACAGACGAAACCGTTCGTAACTCGTGCCATTCCAGAGAAAACGCGAGCGAAATACGTGCACGCTCCCGCGCGGGATTGCGATGCGCCCGTCCCGGTATAAATCCGGATTGGTCAGGTCTACGGCCAGCAAGGCATTGTCTTCCTTGACCGTCGAGCTCAGCAGCATGGGCCGATCGTTGTTCAGAAATAATTCCTGCCGTGAGAGAAAACGAGTCCCTTGATGGAACACGCCCTGTGTTCCCCGACCCACCGGCTGAATGTCGCCATACCGATCGAACACACCGAAGGTCTCTCCATGCTTGAGCACGCGCGTCCGGTCATCCGCCATCGATGAACTGGCCAGGATATAGAACTGATCATTGACGCTAATGATTTCTTCCACGTTTTCCTCCCGTCATCCCTGAACAATCGATGCGATACGCGCGGGCCTCGCCACGACGCGCTATCAGCTCCCTGCATTCTGCTCGACTCATCTATGGACCCGTCCGTGGGTCCTTGCGATGCACACGGTCTGGGTGTGGACTCAATGACTTGTTGGCTGCGTCACCATGACGACGGGCCTGGCCGCTTCTTCGGTTGGAAGGCTCGTCTCCGACCAATTGAGCTGTACCCATCTGGCGACTCGCATGGACACGAGCGCCGATAAAAAGAGACCGACCCCGATGCCGAAGACGCTGGGCCGCTCGCCGAATTCCTGCGTCACCCAGCCGAAGATCGTCATGCCAGCGATGGCCGAGGTCATCGCGCCAAGGTTGTAAATAGCCAATACTCGCCCCAATAACGTCGTCGGCGCAATCTCCTGAAGCACCCCCCAGGCCACAGGCGTAAGAGTGCCGGCGCCCATTCCAATGATGACCATCAGCGCAGCGGCCACTAATCGGTTGGACGTGAAAAGCAAACCCAGCAGCGTCAGACCGCTGAGAAAACTGGACACTGCCATCAACTGAATCCGTTTGGGCAACGACCAGGCTGACAGAGACACCAGCCCCAGGGAGACCAACAGCAACCCGACACCGAAGGCGGACCACAAATACCCGACTTCGATGGGGCCCAGATCAAGCAGCTTCTTTCCAAACACCGGAAAGAGCGTACTGAACGCACTGGTGGCGAAGGTATACATGGATGCCGCGCCGATCAACATGAGAATAACCCGTTGCCGATGGAGCACATACTGAAACCCCTCCACCACATCCCGGAACGTTCCGGCCAGCGAGCCCTCCCCCGCCGGCGCCGCTTCCATGCGCGGAAATCGGATGAACAAGAAACAGAGCGCAGAAATCACATAGCTGACGGCGTTCACACAGAGCACCTCTTGCGAACTCATTGTCGCAATGCCGACTCCGCTCAACGCGGGGCCCACAATGATGCCGATGCTGGTCGTCGTCTGGAGCAAGGCATTGGCCGCCGTGAATTCGTGACGGGACACCAGCGAAGGGATCGCGGCGGTCAGGGCCGGACCAAACACGGCGGACGCAACCGCATGGACGAACACCATGAGATACAGCCGCTCAATGCTGAACGAGTCCACCGGCAGCAAGCAGGGCAACACGCCCAACACAACCGCACGAATCAGATCACTGCTGACCAGCAAGAGTTTTTTCGGAACCCGATCGACGATCACGCCGATGAAGGGACCGAACAGAATGGGCGGCAGCGTCTGCAACAGCCCGATCATGGTGGTCTTAAGGGGAGAACCAGTGATGGAGTAGACAAACCAGAGCAGCGCGAGTTTCGACACTCCATCGCCGATCTGCGAGACCATCTGGCCCCACCAGACCAACGTAAAGTCGCGCGTCAACAGATGCGGCGACCATTTCACGTTCGGGCGTCCAGGCCCGGCCCCGCTTGCGCGCCCCGCTTCTATAGCATCAGCAGACTGCGTGTCGAACCTCCCGTGGCATCGGCCTCATGACACATGTTCATTCTCCGGCCACCAATCGCACCGCGTCGGTATTCACCGCGCGCACGCCCGGCACCTGTCGTGCCGCTTGGGCGGCTTCGAGGACAATAATCTGAAACCGCGTCGCCCCGTTCAGCGTGACGATACCGTCCTCTGTTTTCACATCGAACTTGACTGATTGCAAGGTTTTGCTTTTCTCGAACCGCTCCTTCACCAGTTGGGTGATGATCTTGTCGCGCTCCGAGAACAGCCCATGGGCCGCGTCCGCTTCGACTTTCAGACGGTTTTCTACGGCATGGACGCCTTCGAGACATCGTATGATATCGGTGGCCACGCGCTTATCCGCCTCCTGTCCAACTTTTCCCAGCAACACGAGGTCTTTGTCCTTGGCATCAACTTCGATGTCGTAGGGAAAGAGATGTGGATCCGCCATGAGTGCCAACTTGGCGGTTACCATCGACGAGCGTACCGGCTTCTTGGCCTCCGGCTCAGGCAATTTCTGACGCTCCGCCGTAGGGGAATCGCCGGAAGGAGCCGGGGTTTCTACTGCAGGCTTGGCTTCAATCACTTGCGGGACCGAGGGACAGGGATGCTCAGCGGCAATATCAGGCTCTTTCAATTTCGACTCCGGCTCCTTGACTTTTTGGTCCGGCTCCTTGGATTTCGATTCCCCGTCCTTCGCCTTATGTTCCGATTCTTTGGGCTTTGTCGGCGATTCTTTGGCTTTAGGCTCAGGGCCTTTGAGTTTGCTGTCCGCGTCTTTCCCTTTCGACTCACTCTCTTTGGGCTTCGTCTCGCCTTCCTTTAATTTTTGGTCGGGCGGCTTGGAGTCTGGCTCCTTCGGTTTGGAATCCGACTCCTTAGGTTTGGGTTCCGACTCCCTGGGCTTGGATTCTGGCTCCTTAGGTTTCGTCTCTGATTCCTTTACCTTCCCATCGGGATCCTTCGGTCCCGAAACCGGTGGACCTTCCGGTTTTGTTTCCGACGGCTGCTGTTCCGAGGCCATCGAGCCGGCGATCCCTAGGCTTAACGTCACAACGAACGTCAAGGTCCCTGCCGCGCACACGGTCTGAATGGTCCGCATAGGCATATGCCCCTCATGTGTAAAAATAAACCGACCGGCGACGCCGGCCTGGATTTCGTCCCTAACAACACCCGAGTGAAAAGACATACGCGACGGAGGTGGAGAAAGCAACTTCGCCGTTCGCCCTTCGCCATCGTGCAGCGTTAGCTTGTGTGACAGCCTACCCGGCGAGCCGCCGCAACCGTCTGAAAGATCGTTGTGGAAAGAGGATGGTTATGCGACAGCCGGACTCACCACGAGGCCACGGCGGCTTACCTGCAGCGTGACCATCGCAGTGAGCAAGAGGAGCAGTCCGATACCAATGAGACTCACGGCAGGGCCCAAGGTGTCGGCGGCCCATCCGAATCCCGCCATGCCGACCATAGCCGAGGCCATCCCACCGACGCTAAACGTGGTGAACACACGCCCGAGCAAATGCTCCGGAGTCACCTCCTGCAGCATCGCCCAGACAACCGGGTAGAACAGCGAGGTGCTGCCGCCGATGATGACGATCAATAAAAACGTGCTGAACAGCACCGGTGTTTGAATCAATCCCAACGCGCAGACCGCCAGGCCCCCGATAGTCAACGAGCGGCCGATCTTACCGATACGCTCCTGGAACGTGCCCTGCGGCATCCGCGCCAGCCAAATGGACGCCGCCAACATTCCGATTCCTAAAGCGGACCATAACCACCCGAGTTCCATCGGTCCGACTTGCAGCAGTTCCTTCGCCACGACAGGAAGGAGAAACACAAACGCACTGATCGCCAGATTGTAGAGGACGGCCGTAATCATCAATGAGAACACCACTCGGTGTTGCAAGAAGACGAAACGAAAACCCACCATCATGTCCTGCAGGACGGGAGTGGCCAGCACATCCAACCCCTTCACCGTTTTGTTCTCCCTCACACGAATCGGAAACAAAAAGAGGGCGGACACGAAGAACGTCGCGGCATCCACATAGAGAACATTTTGCGCGCCGATGAGAGCGATACCCAGACCGCTCATGGCCGGTCCCAGCAACACCCCGATATTGGTGGTGCTCTGCAGAAACGCATTCGCCGTCGTGAGTTGCGACCGCTGGACAATCAGAGGCACAGAAGAGGCCAGCGCCGGCCCGAACACGGTAGACACGATGGAGACAAGGAAGACCAGTACGTAGAGGCGTTCGAGCGTCAACATATCGAACGTATAGAACAGCGGTATCAACAGCACCATCAGCGTTCGCAAGAGGTCGACGACGATCATCACTGTTTTCTTGGGGAGATAGTCGAGATAGACACCGATGAGGGGACCGAAGAGCAGAGGCGGGATCGTCTGCAATAACCCGATGGCGGTCATCTTGAGCGCCGAGCCGGTCATTTCATACACGAACCACAAGAGAGCAACCTTATTCAGGCCGTCGCCGATTTGGGAGACGACCTGGCCGGCCCAGAGACAACCGAAATCTCGGGTCCCCAATAACCTCCATCCGGTGACATTGGATTCAGGACTGGACTGCGACTCGTCTGCCATACTGGTCCTTCCGCGAGGTTGGGATCGCGACGACTAGAGGTTCGAAGCGTGCTGCTGCCCTGTTTTACCGGGGAACGCAGCGGCATCTCTGATGAGTTGTTGATAGATTTTCACATAGTCATGGGTCATGCGCTGGGCGGTGAATCGTTCATCGAACACCTGCCGGCATCGGTGGCGATTGATCGTACCAAGCTTGGCTACCTGGCTCACCATTTCATCGAGGTTTTCACTGATGAAACCCGTCACACCATGACCGATGATTTCGGGAATAGATCCGCGGCGGTAGGCGAGGACTGGGGTACCACAGGCAAGGCTTTCGATCAACACGAGGCCAAACGGTTCGGGCCAGTCATAGGGACAGATCAGCCCGATTGCGTTCCCGATGAAGTCGCTTTTTTCCGCATCGGTGATTTCCCCGACAAACTCGACCAGAGGATGGTCGAGTAACGGTTCCACTACCCGCTCGAAATAGGCACGATCAGCCGGATCGACCTTCGCTGCCATCTTTAGAGGCAATCCGACACGTTTCGCCAATTCTATTGCTTGATCCGGACACTTTTCCGGAGAGACGCGACCAAGGAAGGCTAGGTACTTGCCCGGTTCCGCATTGAACTTATACAAATCTTTTGGCAAACCGTGATAGACGGTGCTGGCCCAGTTACACCAAGGCAACGGCCGACGCTGCGAGTCCGAAATGGATACCAACGGCAACTCCGCAAACTCACGGAAAACCGGCACGAGCTCGGGCAAATCTAACCGGCCGTGCAGCGTCGTGACAACCGGCACGCGACAGCGGCGGGAGAGCGAAAATGCTAAAAAATCGAGATGGGAGTGGATGAGGTCGAATTGGTCGGCAGCAGCGAACACCTGCTCCATCATTTGAATGAGCGGGGCTTCGCGATTGAATATCCCGGTGTTCAGACGCAAGGCTTGCTGGCACGGGGATTCCAACTTTGCCTTGGTGACCGAGTCACCGCTGGCGAAGAGCGTCACATCATGGCCTTGGCGGACAAGTTCTTCCGTCAGGTAGGAGACGATGCGTTCCGTTCCTCCATACAACTTCGGAGGGACGCTCTCCCAAAGCGGCGATACCTGGGCAATCCTCATACAAACAATCTCCTTTGATCTTGAACGATCGATAACAGAGGTTTCGACTTACCAGCAACCCAGACGACACCGCACCCACCAACGTGTGTCGGCATTCTTTCCGTTCTCGATACGCGATTCAATTGACATCTTTGACACGGGCGCATTGTTTTTGTCGTCTCGTTGCGAAACAGGAAAGAATCGCAATGACCCCGAGGCAAAGCAAGCGCTATACCCCCGAGAATCCCCGGGCAAGCCGAAACCGGTCAACGTATTAAATATCAAGAAAATCAATTATTTATACACCATTTGCCATTGATCTCACGTGGTACACACTCGACATGCAGCCTGTGGATTCTGTGGACATTAAGGTTTCAGTGAGGGTTCCGCTGTGACAGCCTTGCCGCTGTACACCAAACCGCCACAGAGACGGGTCTTAAGCTTGTAAACAATGGTGCTGCGGAAGGGCGCAGCGTGGATCGAGCGAGACCAGTAAGTGGAATTGTAAACAGAATATGCGCTCGGAGCGCCCTTCTCTGGTTTCAGAGAATCGGGGCAGTCTCCACAAACATCGTGGCTTGCTAGGGAATATCTTCAAGCAGGCCCGATTGAATCGGGGGTGCGGGGCCGACGTCACGCGGCACGGGAGGAAAGACAACGGGAGAACCTGATTGATTCGCTCCCTGAATGAGACCTACCGACAGTTGGGGACCAAGCGTCATCAGAGCGCCGCTCCACGCCTGACCGGTAGTGGGATTCCTAAAACTATATGACTCGAAGTTATTTCCGAAGTTATAGATAAACCCTTGTGTCCCCTGGTTATCAATATACAAATTACCGGGACCCACGAGTCCAAACAGTGGGGCCACACCTCCATTTAAGCCCCGTACGCCCGAAACAGACTGTGCAGCTGCCGATGAAGCGGAACACAGGACGCACAGCGCAATCGCAAGCCGCACTCCACTCATCGTACGTGAAATCAATCTTTCTCCATCCAGCATGGACACCGATTCCCAATTATGATACCACGCCAGCATCAAATTCCGTTTCAGTATGGCCTAACCCAGACTTCGCATCAAGGAGTTTGTTATGACGAATGCAACTCTCCGTGGCTGCCTTCTCGTCGGAAGCGCCACCGCGCTTTTCCTCTGGATGGCGTCCCCATCTTTCGGCCTGGAAGTGACCAAACCGGTTCCGACCGAACGACGCGAAGCCATGTCGCTGGCCGATGCCGTCCTGAAAGCATTACAGAATAACCTCGATATCCATATCGGCCGGCAGACCAAAGAGAGTCGGCTCGCCGACATCATTATTGAACAAGCGAAATTCGACCCAACCGTCAGCCTCAACGGACAATACAACCGGCAAGTTTCGCCCCTCAATCGTCCGATCCTGGGCTTTACCGGCTCCAACCTGCAGGATATTACCAAGTTCGATCAAAATACCTCCGGTGTGACCGCTGACATCACTCAAAATCTCCCTACCGGAGGGAACTACGACATCAATTACAGTCCTCAGCGCAGTTATGTGAGCGGCAACAACACATTCCTCTTCAACCCGGCCTGGACCGGCGGTCTCGCGTTAACAGTGACCCAGCCTTTGCTGAAGAATTTTGGAACCGCCTTGAATCAAACATTCATCTCCATCGCTCAGAACAATGCCACGGTCGAAGGACATGTCTTCCTTGACCGAGTGCTCACGGTCATCGCGACGGTTGAGCAAACCTTCTGGGAGATGGTCTTCGCGAATGAGAATCTCAAAGTCGCTCAGGCGGCGCTCAAGGCGGCGGAAGAACTGCTCGCGAGTAATCGCGCCAAAGCCAAGGCCGGGGTCATGTCGATTGTGGATGTGCTCCAGGCGGAAGCTGCCGTCGCTTCGCGAGTCGAGCAGATCCTGGTTGCCGAAAAATCAATTCGCGATCAGGAAGACCAACTACGCCGACTCCTGAATCCCGCTGAAGAAGAACTCCGGCAGGACCTGCGCTTGATCCCGACCGATCCGCCGACCACCTCCCTGGAAGCTATCAGCCTTCAGGAGGCGATCGATATCGCCATGGAACGCCGGCCGGAAATTCTCCAGGCCAGTAAAAATGTCGAGACCAGCGACCTCAATACAAAGTTTGCCAAGAACCAAATCTTACCGACCCTGTCGTTTCAAGGCACTATGGGACTATCGGGCCTCGGCGCAGACTACGGGGACGCGACAAGAAGGAATTTCGGCGGGGAATTCTACAATTATGGCGCCGGCCTCGTATTCAGTTATCCCCTCGGCAATCGATCCGCCTACAGCACGTTCAATAAGCGGCAGTTAGAGGCTCGGAATGCTCAGGCCTCCCTCCAAAGTGTTCGCCAACAAGTGATTGTGGGCGTTCGTGAAGCCGTTCGCCGCGTGCACACCGATTTCAAACGGATCGAGACGACTCGCTCGGCCCGTATCATGGCCGAAAAACAGTTGCAGGCCGAACAAGAACGGTTGAAGGTCGGCCTCAGCACCACCAGGTTCGTGCTCGACTTTCAGCGCGACCTGGCCACCGCCCAAGGGAATGAGCTTCGCGCCGTCCTGGACTACAACAAGTCCCTGTCGAATCTGGCTCGCAATAAAGCCACCACACTCGAACGGTACAGCTTGCGGCTCGAATAACTGCTCATGATCAGGCATGAGGATGCGTCGGCCGCCCATACCACCCAGAGCCACGAACGGGGAGCAGCCCTTGCGCTGCTCCCCCTCACTGCCACACTTTTGTATTACGCCTCCCCTCGCGAACTCCGGCAGCAGAGCCTCTATCAATTCTTCCCGCAATTCTGCGCCTATGCCGGCTTCCTAATCTGGAGCGGCATCAACGGCGCCACAATGGCACGGCTTGGCCTGTCGAGCGCTCTCATTCCACAGGGACTCCGCTGGGGCATCACTACCGGACTGGCACTCGGCACAGTCAACCTTCTGGTGATCCTCCATGTGGTTCCTCTACTTGGAGAAGACTATCAATTTCTCGTCGACACTCCTCATGCCAAAATCCCTCTGCTCCTCATGGTGCCCTGGTTCATCCTGCTCATCGCGACCTTAGTTGAAATTAACTTTCGCGGCTTTCTATTAGGCCGACTGCTAACCCTGGGACTTCCCGCTCACATCGCTGTGCCGTTGAGCGCCTTGCTGTTTGCGTTCGATCCGTTCCTGGTGGCAACCTTTCAACAGCTCCACTGGATTGCCGTGTGGGACGGCCTGGTGTGGGGAAGTCTGTGGGTGGCCTCCAGAAATCTGTATGTCCCAATAGTAGCCCACGCCGTCGAAGTCATCGTCTTATACAGTGTGATGCGAGCGATCTTGACTTGACCTGACCGGGGCCCCGTTGCAGCTGCCGGAAGAACCTAAAGTAACAGTTGCACTCACGATGGATTCACCACTCCCGACAAGCACTACACCACGCCTATGAACCCGTCCTTCTCCAGTTTCCTCGTGAATGACGTCTTCGGCGATCCAGGTCTATTCGTCGAAGTGCGATGGTCGAAACGCGCCCTCCTGTTCGACCTCGGCCACAACGAGGCCCTTGGGCCAACGCGCCTGTTGCGCGCAAGCGAGATCTTCATCTCCCACACCCACATGGACCACTTTATCGGGTTCGATGCGGTGCTCCGCGTGGCCCTGGGGCGCGGCAAGACTCTGCGGCTCTACGGACCACCGGGACTGATCGCCAATGTTCAAGGAAAACTTCACGGCTACACCTGGAACCTGGTGGACGGATACCCACTCACCATCACCGTGCAGGAATTCCACTCCGACGGCATCAGGACGGCGACCTTCCCCGCCACGGACGGTTTTCAGCGTTGCGATGGACCCAGCTCAGCGCTGAGCGACTGCACCGCCGACGGATCCTTTACCGTGCTCCGTGATCCGATGTTCACCGTGCGCGCGACATCACTCAATCACCGCATCCCTTCATTCGCCTATGCGCTGCAGGAGCAGTTTCATGTGAACGTCAACAAGGAGCGGCTACACGAAGCCGGACTGCCGGTGGGCTACTGGCTCAAAGAAGTGAAACAGTATTTATGGCAGGGCAAACCGGACGACTTTCGGTTTCAGGCCACGCTCTACTATGAACACCGCAAAGACGCGCGCGAGTTTATTCTGGGTGAAATCCGTGAACGATTCATCACCATTACTCGCGGCCAGAAGATCGCTTATGTCGTGGACGCTCGGTACGATCAAGACAACGAACATAAGATCGTGGAGCTTGCGCGCGGTGCCGACATCTTCTACTGTGAGGCGCCCTACCTGGACCGGGATGCGGACAAAGCACGGGACCGGTACCACCTCACGGCCAGGCAGGCCGGCATGATGGCAAAGAAAGCTGGCGCGCGCGATTTAGTCGTGTTCCATTTTTCGCCACGGTACACAGGACGGGGGCATGACATCGAGGCGGAGGCGGGGGAAGCCTTCCGCGGGAAGTGAAGGAGGCGGCGGATGGGTGAGTGGGCGAAGTACGTCTTGTACTTCTTGTTGGGCGGCACCATCGTCAGTATCTCGACCTACCTCGGCTCGCAGGGCCGGTCGTTTCTCGCCGCCTTCGCCAGCACCTTTCCCGCGATGACTGGCGCGACGTTTATCCTCATCTATCTCAATGGCGGCAGTGAACACCTCGTCACCTACGCCAAGAACCTCCTCTGGTTTGTGCCGCCCTGGCTGGTCTATGTCGGCTGCATGATCTATGGGGTGGAGCGTATCGGCTTCTGGCTCTCCATGGCAGGGTCAATGGTCCTCTACATGTGCTGCGTCGCACTCGTGAAATTCCTGGCGCGGTAAGCAATACCGCCCTCCCGGCACGACCACCGCCGGACTCGATACGCCCCCCCTTCTTCGCCTCTCACGATCCCAGCGAACGGCTACTCGCAGTCCATCAGGAAGAACTTCAAGTGATTGTTAATAGTTAGCCAAAACACTCCTCGAGCAGCTGCTTACACAATCCTTCACTTTTCACATGAAGTTCCTGCATGCCCTCCTGTCCTCGAATTTTGAGCAGGTAAGATGGATGTCTACATTCTCAAACGGCACGGCCAGGACATGAGCCAGATGCAAAGTGCGCAACGCCTCAATCGACTGAACTACCGAGCCTTGATATCCCGCCCGAAATAGGCCACACGATCTATCGTGAGTCCTCCCGATGATAGGGCCCTTATACGAATCTGCCATGTCGGATCACACAAGTCTCCGTCCGCGCCGGCAGGTGACATTGCAGACGACTGCGGCGCTTGCTACGATGGTCGGTCATCCTTCGAGAGGAGCATTCCACCGTGGCACCCCGTACCCCCCCGACTCGACCAGCCGACGAACTGATTATCGAAGGGGCACGCCAGAACAATCTCAAAAACATCTCGCTGCGTATCCCGCACAACAAGGTCACCGCGATCACGGGCGTGTCGGGGTCCGGCAAATCCTCTCTGGCGTTCGACACGTTGTTTGCGGAAGGACAGTGGCGCTATGTCGAATCCCTCTCGACCTATGCACGCATGTTTCTCGATAAGGTGAATCGCCCCGACGTCGACCGTCTGCTCAACATCCGCCCGGCCATCGCCATCGAACAAAAAAATCCTATTCGCACGGCTCGCTCGACGGTCGGAACCGCCACCGAGGTCGCCGACCTTCTGCGGCTTCTCTTCGCCAAAATCGGCAAACCGGTCTGCCCGGACTGTCACCAGGAAGCTCGGGGCTACCACCCCGGTTCACTGGCCGAAGAACTGCTCGCACAATTTCCCGACGCGCGGGCGATGATTTTATTTCCCGTGAACGATCTGGGACCAGGGCACGACCGGTCGCTACTCGACTCGTTGACCAAACGAGGCTTCACCCGACTGCGCTGCGGCGACGAGCTGTTGGACCTTCACGACCAGGTCACGCTCCCGGAATCACGCGAGTCCGGTATTCAAGTCGTCCTGGATCGGCTGGTCCTCAGAGCCGACAATCGCCACCGTCTCATCGAAGCCATCGAAGTCGCCTTTCAGGAAGCCGACGGGATCTGCCAGGTCGATGTCATCAGCCATGGACTGCGGACCTATAGCACCCATTTTCGCTGCCAGGGCTGCGGGAGAATGTTCGATCCCCTGCGTCCGTTACTGTTCTCGTTCAACCATCCCTTAGGCGCCTGCCCCGAGTGCAAGGGATTCGGGAACATCCTGCGGTACGACCGGGACCTGGTCATCCCCGATCGCACCAAGTCGCTGGCCGGCGGCGTGATTGAGCCTTGGAGCAAACCGGGGTCGGACTGGTGGCAGAAACAGTTGCTACTCGCCATGAAGAAGCTGGAGGTCGATTTGACCGCTCCATTTCAAGACCTGCCGACCGAGGTGCAACAGCTGATCTGGGAAGGCAACGAGCAGGTGGAAGGCGTCCGGCAATACTTCGAATACCTGGAAACCAAGCGCTACAAGTTACACGTGCGGGTCCTGCTCAGCCGCTATCGCAGCCCGGCCACCTGCCCGGCTTGCCAGGGCAGCCGACTAAAACCGGCCGCTCGGTTCGTCAAACTGGCCGGGCACGATTTCATTCAACTGAACGACCTCACCATTCAGGCCGCCACGGAATGGTTTCAGCGACTCGCCCTCCCGGCATTTGACGCGGAGATTGCCAAGGACATCCTGCGGCAACTGCAAGCCAAGCTGAATTTTATGCTGCGCGTGGGATTGAGCTACCTGACGCTCTCCCGACAAACCAAAACACTTTCCGGTGGGGAGGCGCAACGAATCGCCCTGGCAAATCAACTCGGCTCCCGTCTGGTGGGAACCTTGTATGTGCTCGACGAACCGACGATCGGGCTCCATGCGCGAGACACCGCCACCTTGGCCGGCATCCTCCGTGACTTGGCCGACGAAGGGAATACCGTCGTCGTCGTCGAGCACGACCCCCTGATGATTCAGGCCGCCGACCATATCGTTGAAATGGGTCCCGCCTCAGGAGAACAGGGCGGCCAGGTCGTCTGCGCCGCGCCGCGCGCGCAATTCATCGGCGACCAGAAGTCTCTGACCGCCCGGTACCTGCGAGGCGAGGAACGTATCCCGCTCCCTAAAGCCCGCCGGGCAGGCAACGGCACGGTGCTGAGCATCGCCGGAGCCGCCGAACACAATCTCAAAAATCTATTGGTGAGAATCCCCCTGCACATGCTGGTCTGCATCACCGGTGTCTCCGGCTCCGGGAAAAGCACCCTCATTGAGGACACCGTCTATCGTGCCGCGGCGCGCGCCTTTCGGATCGAATCGCTGCCGATGGGACGGTTTCAGGCCATCAAAGGACTGGAACATCTCAAAGGCGTGCGCCTCATCGACCAGCAGCCCATCGGCCGGACCCCGCGCTCGAACCCCATTACCTATCTCAAGGCGTTCGACGAGATTCGCCAGCTCTTCGCATCCGAACGGGAGGCCCTGCGACAAGGCCTCACCCCGGGACATTTCTCGTTTAATGCAGCCGGCGGGCGCTGCGAACGCTGCGAAGGAAACGGTTATGAAAAGCTGGAGATGTACTTCTTCGAGGATATCTATGCGACCTGCGAACAGTGCAATGGCCGACGGTTCAAACCGGAGATTCTCGCCATCAGACATCGCGGCAAAACCATTCACGATGTCTTGAACCTGACGGTCGCCGAGGCGCAGGCCTTTTTTTCGGGCTCTCCGAAGCTGACAGAAAAACTCTATCTTCTCTCGTCGATCGGATTGGGCTATCTCCGTTTGGGCCAGGCCGCGAACACATTGTCAGGCGGGGAAGCACAGCGGCTGAAGATTGCCGCGGAATTGAAAGATCCGTCGGCGCATAACCAGCTGTATGTCCTAGATGAGCCGACGACCGGCCTGCATCTCGACGACATCAAGAAACTGTTGAACGTACTGCACAAACTGGTGGATGCCGGCAATACGCTCATCGTCGTGGAGCACAATCTCGATGTGATCAAAACGGCAGACTGGATCATCGATCTCGGCCCGGAAGGCGGCGAGGCCGGCGGACATATCGTGGCCGAAGGCCGACCGGAACAGGTCGCCAAAGTGGCCCAGTCGCACACGGGACGGTTCTTGGCGAAAATACTGCAGAGCTAATGGCTTATAGCTGACAGCGTATGGCTAAGACAGAACGGAAATTCCGCTTCTGAACCAGATGCGATACGCGATCCGCTGTACGCTCTTATCTAGTTGCTGGTGGGGTCAAACGGCATATCCGCGTAGTGGCGAGACGTCTCATCGAGGGACAGCACAATATCCGACCAGATGCGTGTCGATTCTTTCTCAAAGACAATCGAGGGATCAGCCGGCAGCGTAATCCACGAACCGGTCTGCATCTCCGACTCCAACTGCCCTGGTCCCCAGCCGGAATATCCGAGATAAGCCCTGAACGATTCCTTTCCAGGCTGCTCCATGAGAATCCGTTCCATGATCTCCAAATCCCCCCCGAGGCAGACGCCGTCGATCACCTGGTGAGAATTCTCCGGAGTGTCGCTGATGCGATACAGCATCATTACTTGATTGGTTTGCACAGGACCGCCCGAGTACAGCACGTGCGTTTGGCCTTCCAGGATCGGGACCTGCGGCAGCGCTTCGGAGATAGACATGGCCGTCGGACGATTGACGATCACTCCTAGCGCTCCTTCCGGCCCATGCTCACAGAGCAGCACCACTGCCTGCCTGAAATTGGGATCGTTCAATGCCGGCGTCGCCACGAGCAGCACGCCTTTACTAAGTGGAGTTGTCATGGTTCATCCTACCGTGAGGCCGTGAGTGGCGCAAGTTGAGTGATGAAAATCCATCGACCTTTCTCAGCCACCATACATGGCCGGGCGGCGGTCTCGGAGAAGATCGTTATAACTATTGAGCGCCTTCTGCCTCGCCTCCGCCGGATCGATCTCGACGATGGTCATATCTTCACGGTCACGCGGCGCACGATGCAGAATATGGCCCCGAGGACTGACGATTTCGCTCAGACCGATAAACGTCAGCCGATCCTTTCCGCCGCGACCTTCGGTGCCGATTCGATTCGCCGTGACACTGAAAACGCGATTCTCAAGACAGCGTGTGACCATAGAGTCAGGACAGTTCGGCAAGACCAGGTTGGACGGATGCGCGATGATTTCGGCCCCCAGCAAAGCCAGGGTGCGGGCCGACTCCGGATAGTACCAGTCGAAGCAGATCATGACGCCGATCTTGGCTGCGCCGATATCCCACACCTGAAAGCCACTGTCGCCCGGGCTGAAGAACAGGGTTTCCTCGAAAAATAGATGCGTCTTCCGGTAACAGCCAATGAACCCCTTCGCCCCGACCACCACTGCCGAATTGAAATATCTCGTACCCGCCTGTTCCGCTAATCCTGCGACGATGGTCGTCTTGCGGCGCGCGGCAATCTCCAGAAGCCGCTGAGTCGTCGGCCCATCCGGCACCCTTTCCGCCAATCGGGACACTTCCTCCTGGGAGGTGAACTGATAGCCGGTGGCAAACAACTCCGGCAACACCATCAGATCGGCCTCCGCCTGCCCCAGACGCGCCGTCACGACATCGAGGTTGTGAGCAACCGCCCCGAACACCGGATCATACTGCAGATATCCGACCCGCATCATGCTGCCTTTCTACACAAAGAAAAACGGGCAGGGATGCCCCTGCCCGTTTTATCGTACGCGTCGTCGATGCGCAAGAACTGCTTACATGCCTTCGGACAGATGGGGCAGGGCGTTCTCGACCGCCTTGGTCGCCACATCCGCATGCCCCGCCTTGCCGTGCTCGATCCCGTCCTTCAGGCCCTTGATGGCTTCACCCACATGAGGATTTTTAGTCTCCGCCATCGCGCCCTCGGCATGCTTGAGCGCCGCTTCGGCATGCTTCACTAACGCATCCGCATGGCCCTGCTTCCCATGCGCTACCGCTTCCTTGGCATGCTCCACGGCTTCCGCTTGATGCTTATTCCCCGCCGCGAAGGCCACGCTGGACACGATCGGCGCTCCGACGAGCGCCATCATGATTCCGGCCACCACGACTCCCCGCCACATAGCAGTCTGCATGAAACGCCTCCTCAGTAAGTATGTGCACTGCATGAATCCATATCGCTGCAATTCAGCATAAAGGCGGCCCCCTATCCTGTCAAGACGGACGCATACCGGTCGGCACCTGCGACTCCGACAGGCCGAGCAGTTTCTGCAACGCCAGCAGATCCTTCTCCACCGGGCAGGCGAAATCCCGGCTCCACTCCCACCAGGATCCCGGATAGTTGCGCAACCGCGCATAGCCCGCGAGGCGCAGCACGAAATAGAGCCACCCCGAACGCACGCCGCCCGTGCAGTAACACACCGTTTCATGTTTCGGATTCAACCCCTTGAGTTCCAGCTGCTCGTGAATGGCCGCCAGATCCTTCACCGTGGCATCCGCATTAAGAAATCCGCTCCACGCGACATGCACCGCACCGGGTATATGGCCGGGTCTCGGAATGCCGGAGACTTCCTTGCCGAGATATTCTTCCAGACTCCGTGCGTCCACGATGGTGGTTTCCGGATGCGGCTTCCGCACAATGCCTTTCAACTCATCCTTCATGATGATCGCCGAGGCCACGGGCGAGACCGTGAAGTTGCCGGGCGTGCACCGAACCGCGCCATGCTCGAACGGGCGACGCTCATGGATCCACTTCACCCATCCGCCGTCCAGCACCTTGATATTCTTATGGCCCAGGTATTCCAACATCCAAAACATGCGGCCTTCATCGCCCCAGTTGTCGAATGGATTAGAATAGATCACGACCTCGCTGTCCCGGTTGATCCCAAGCGACTGCACGCGTTTCTCGATCCGGCTCAGATCCGGATCCAGCAAGCCCTTGGCGACCGCCTCTGGATCGCTATATTCGTGCCAGGTGGAATGGACGGCACCGGGAATATGGCCGCCGAACTCGTACGTGGACCGTCCCCGCACATCGAGGATGACAAGGCCCGGCTGCCCTAAACGTTTCTGAAGCGTCTCACAGTCGATGAGTAATGGATGTTGCATCGCGTATCCTCGTTAAGTGATCTACCCGGCCAACAGCTTACCGAACCCTCACCAATGAACACAACAGAACTCTTGTCAGACGAGCGAAGACATATCGTTGGTACGTCGGTCTTGCCGGTGAACAACCTTGGTGACTAGAGTTCTTGACCGTCTCATGTGAACAGGAGGCGGGGCAAGTTTAGCGATTTCGAATGGGCTGGAAAGGTGGAGGACGTCTGAATTATCCTTCTCCAAGTCATTGGCGCGACCTTGTCTGCACCTTGCGATGACGAAGGCCCATCACTAGCGCCTTTCCTAGTAGCCTTTTCTTCATCCCAATGAGATGCTTAGTTGGTTCGTTAGATCGTTAACCAGCGGCGCCTTTTCCCTTCCTGCACGTTAATTTCCTGCCTGCGGGCACTTCCACCGCCGACAGTCGCTCCTGATAGGCAGTCAAAATCATGTCTACCATTCGTCCTGAGGTTCGTGTGTTCATGCGAGCGGCCGAAGCATTGATTAAAGGTTCCGCTGATACGAGTAGACCGCTTTCCGATGAGGAGGCTTCTGAAATCGCCCGTTATGTGGATAGGCTGAGAGACATCCTTGGAACCGACGATCCTTTGTAAGGCGCTCTCGCGCTCTTGATATCTCGTCAGGCAGGGTGTAGCGTGACAGGCTATTTCCTTCCTGCACTCTCGCATTGCCAGCGGTTTCACGCACCGCCGACAGTTCTCACGAAAGGTGGCCCCTCCTATGAACCCTTTGAGCCTGCGTCCTGAGGTTAAGGCATTTTGTGATGCAGCCGAGACGCTCCTATCGCCTGGCATCATGCAGCTGCCCTTAACTGAGGCAGAACAGAGCATGATGAGAGTCTACATGGAGAGCTTGGAGAAGGCTGTGATGAGGGAGACCGCCACGCCTCCCTAGAGCTCTGTGGGTGACCGTCACGGTGAGACCTGCCAAGTCACGGCTCCTATCATTCATTCTGGCTGACTGTGAGGATTGACCCACCACCAAGGAGCAATCTAAGGCCAGTCGAAAGGGTGAGACGGTCGGTGAATACTTACCCTTGTGGAAGTGATGGAGTCGCACAAGCCATCGGCGGCGGTTCAGGCAACGGATCGGCAAATGCGGCTGCCAGGTTTTCGTTCAGCGGCACCTCGCGTTCATACACCGTGAAGGCGTACGGATCGTCTGCCATGAGGCCATATTTCGTCTTCAACATCTCATGCTGACCGTCGGTCAGAATGTGGTACCGAACACGAGCCTGCAACGTCAACCCCTTCGACGCCTCTGGCATCCGGTACGCGAACTGATATTCCCGGCTCGCGAGCGGGAGCAAGCGGTTATCGTACAACTCCACAATGGCCGGTTGCCATATAATCCAACGGCCCATCGTATGGCTTTTTTCGGCCAGAACGCGCTGATCGCCGTCTTTCACCGTAAACTCGACGGTAAAATGGCGGTCCGGATCGCCCGTGGGAAGTTTATGTCCCGCTCCGGCGTTGGTGAAGGTCAGGGCCAGCGTCACTTGTTCGCCCGGCTTGGGCTTGGGGGGATCAACCTTCACCTGAATCGCCGCCGCCCGCTTCACCATATCGGGATCATGGCCGCCGCGCCACAGATGCCGGCGACCCCGTCTGATCGGGCCGTTTTCCGCTACCGGGCGATCCACCTCGGGCATGTGACAGCTTTGGCAGATAAAACCCCGCTCCTGCATGAAAAACTTTCCCTCATACTCGGCGTAGGTCCCGCAGGGTCCCACATTGTAAAACTGCGCGGGCCCCGAGACCACATTGTGGCACCGCGAACAAAACTGTGCGGTGCGGAAGGTCGGGTCGAATTTTGTCGGGTGCGGCGCGGCCGAATCATCAAAGGGGCCGAGGATCACCCCGTCGCGGACATGACACGCCGCGCACGTGATCGATTCTTTTTGCAGGTCGGCATCAAAATGGAGATTCGGTTCCTGCGTCGCCTTCTCCACGCGACCCCGCGGAATATCCTTCACCAGTGTCGGCTGCTGATTTTCCAGCGGCGTATGACAGTTCAAACAGACCCAGATGTGCTTGTCTTTTTTCCAGTACGCCTGAAAAAACGGGTCGTCGTAAGCATGGGCATGGATGCTGGTCTTCCACTCTTCATAAATTTCCCGGTGACATTGTCCGCATGATTCTGCCTTTAAGCTGGTCAACCCTTCGGGAATTTTCTGAAATGGAATTGCATGCGCATAGTCAGAGCGGAGACCGAAAATCACGACCGGTTTCACCTCGGTGTAATAGAGGTACACCGCCCCCGAGATAACCGCGAGGCCGAGCAGCAACTTGAGCCACAATTTCATGCCGCCACCAGCGCCCGGATGTGCCGCTCCACCGAGGCAGCCAGGGCCGTCAGGTTGTATCCCCCTTCCAGCGAAGACAGCAGCCGCCCCCGGCAATGCCGACCGGCGATGCCACCCACAATCGAGGTCAACTCCGCGTAGCCTTCCTCCGTGAGGCCCATGCTGGCCAGGGGATCATCCCGATGCGCATCGAATCCGGCCGAAACGATGACAAACTCCGGCTTGAAGGCATCGGCGGCAGGAACCAGGACTTTCTGAAACACCGCCCGATACTCGTCATCTCCTTCGCCCGCTTCCATCGGCACGTTGATCGTGAAGCCTTCGCCCTCGCCGATACCGGACTCCGTCGCGCGCCCGGTTCCGGGGTAATGCGGGTACTGATGCGTGCTGAAGAAGAAGACTGAGGGATCTGCCTCGAAACTATGTTGCGTTCCATTGCCATGATGGACATCCCAATCGACGATCAGAACCCGCTGCAAGCCGTAGCGTTTCTGCACATACCGTGCTGCGATGGCCACGTTGTTGAAAAGGCAAAAACCCATGGCCCGTCCGGCTTCGGCGTGGTGCCCCGGTGGACGCACGGCGCAAAAGGCGTGTTGCACCTGGTCGGCCATAATCGCATCCACCCCGGCCAAGACCCCGCCGGCGGCCAGATAAGCGGCGGTCAGCGATCCAGGCGACATGGAGGTATCGGCATCCAGGGATACCCGGCCGCTAGTCGGCGCCTCCCGATTGAGGTGCTCCACATACTCAGGCCGGTGAACCAGAGTCACCCATTCATCTTCCGCTTTTCTCGGCTCGATACGCGTGAGCGCAGCGGCCAATCCGCTCTGTTCCAACCTTTGCATGATCGCGCGAAGCCGATTGGGCGACTCCGGGTGACCGGCGCCCATATCGTGGGCAAGATACCGAGGATCATACACGAGGCCGGTGGTTCCCATTCCGTACTCACCACGAGAAGGTCGTCAGCCCTGGACCAATGACCACATATGTGTTGAGGTTACCACGCGTCAAACTGCGTAGACAACGCGCAGCGAACGCTGCTATCGTCTCCGCAAGGGAGGAACCGATGCCGAATCCAAAAATTGAACCGCTGAAAAGAGTGTTGGCCATTGAACCGGACGATGATGTGGCCTGGTTCGGGCTGGGAAAAGCCTACATGGAAGATGCCAACTTCGAGGAGGCCGCGAAGGCCTTGCGGCAGTGCATCACGGTGAAACCGACCTATTCCGCCGCCTACTATGCGTTGGCGCAGTCACTGTTGAAATTGAATCGAGTGGATGAATGCCGGCAGGTGTCGGATCAGGGGATCGACGTGTCTACCAAGAATGGAGACGCAATGGTGACAAAAAACCTCGAACTGCTGAAAGGCTCCCTTCCCGCCTGACCCCGAGCAACATCGTTCCTAAAGCGCCTGTTATCGGGAATGGCACGTTGCGGCTCGTGCGGTACTCGAAGCACGAACGCCCTCATGCCGATGCCGCACCGGTCTCATCGTCGTCACCGGCATTGGCTTCTGCTTCGCGCTGCTCGGCTAATGTGGTCGCCACATCATCCAGCCACCGACCGGCCCCATCCAGCACTTCACGCACCAATGGCTCCGGATGACCGGTACGTTTCATCGTCCACTGGCACAAATATCCCATTAAATCTTCTCGTTCGAAGCGACGACTCGATTGCGACGACAATTGCGACAGCTCCGACAAGCCGGTCCGGAGAATCTCCGCCACCGTGTCTCGTCCATAGGAAGTCGCTGCCGTCACATATTGAATGGCTCGATTGATCTCTTGTTCGGTCATGTCCCCACCATGGGACGGATTGTAACATTCAAGCGGGACCTGTCAACGGTGCGGCGGCCGGAGCAGTCTGCCCTCAAAGAATCTACACGCCCTGAGGCGGCGAGGATGGTATGATTCCGGCTATCACCCACTTTGTAGGAGCCTCGACCATGGCCGTTTCTCGCAAGACTGCGTCCGTATCATCACCCCGTCGTGCCACTGCGTCCCGCGAGTTTGCCGACCGGTGGGAACTGTCAGACCTCGTCGCCGATCCCGTGAAACAATTCGATCGATTTCTGAAAGACCTGACCGCCAAAGTGGCGCGCTTTGAAGCGGCACGCGCAGACCTCGTCGCAGCCATGCCTGAACAGAGCTTCCTGAATCTGCTCACGCTGTCGGAGCAGATCGCCAGGGATTCCGGCCGGCTCGGGGCCTACTCGTATCTGTGGTTTTCTGAGGATACCAAGCAGTTAGAGGCACGGTCATTCAAGACCAAAGTGGAAGAGCACCTCACGACCCTCCAGAATCGCCTCTTGTTTTTCGATCTGTGGTGGCAAAGTGTCGATGAAAAGAATGCGGAGCGCTTGATGGCGAACAGCGGGGACTTCCGGTATCACCTGGAAACCATCCGCCGCTTCAAACCCCACACGCTCTCGGAGCCGGAAGAGAAAATCATCAACATCAAGAACATCACCGGACAAAGCGCCGTGCATCAGCTCTACGATGTGGTGACCAACGGCTTCACCTTCACGCTACGCGTCGGCGGCAAGAAGAAGACCATGAATCGGGAAGCGTTGACGGCCTACCTGCGAAGCCCGAAGGCCGCGGTGCGGGAAGCCGCCTACCGGGAAATGTACCGGGTGTACGACTCTCATCAGGACCTGCTCGGAGAAATTTATAAAACGCTGATCAATGATTGGAAGGCGGAAAACCTTCAACTCCGCCACTTCAAGACGCCGCTGGCTTCCCGGAACCTCAGTAACGATATCCCCGACTCCGCTGTGGAGGCCCTCCTGGCCGTCTGCATGAAAAACGCTCCGATCTTCCAGCGATATTTCAAACTCAAGGCCAAACTCTGCAACATCGGCACCATGAACCGTTACCATATCTATGCGCCGCATCGGGCCGAACAAAAGACGTACCGATACCCGGATGCGGTCCGGATGGTACTGGATGCCTACTACGGATTCTCGCCGCGCCTGGCCGAACTCGCGCAACGCGTCTTTGCCGATCGCCACATCGATGCGCGCATGAAGACGGGGAAAATGGGCGGCGCCTACTGTTACAGCGTGACGCCCAATCTCACTCCCTATGTCATGCTGAATTTCACGGGGGAGGCCCGCGACATTGCCACCATGGCGCATGAATTGGGGCATGCCGTTCACGCCATGATGGCGGAGCAGCACAATGTCTTCACCTTCCACTCAACGCTGCCGCTCGCGGAGACAGCGTCCGTGTTCGGTGAGCGCATTCTGTCCGATGCCTTGATGGCCTCGGAGTCGAGCAAGTCCGTGAAGCAGAGCCTGCTCGTCAATCAGTTGGATGACATCTACGCCACGGTCATGCGGCAGGCGTACTTTGTCGCGTTCGAACGGACTGCTCACGACATGGTGGCCCAGGGCGCCACGACACACGATCTGGCGAGCACCTATATGACCTTGCTCAAACAGCAATTCGGAAAATCGCTGCGCGTGCCGCAGGAGTTCCAATGGGAATGGCTCACCATCCCGCACCTGTATGCCAGCCCGTTCTACTGTTATGCCTATAGCTTCGGGAATCTACTGGTACTGGCGCTCTATCGCATGTACCAGGAACAGGGCAGCGCATTCGTCCCTAAATACCTGGACCTGCTGGCTGCAGGCGGCTCGAAGGCGCCTCAGGCCATCCTGGCAGAGGTGGGCGTGGATATGAACTCCCACGCGTTTTGGCAATCCGGCTTCGATGCGATTTCAGGGATGGTCGATCAACTGGAAGCAACCATGAGATAACCGCACGGCAGGACCTGACGCACAAGCGCCGCTAATAGGCATCGGAGACGCCGCCTGAAATCCCATCGACAGGGATCAAATGCGTTCGGAAGATTTATCCATCTCGACCGGATGACCCAGAATTTCCCGTTCCGCCTCCAGCCAATCGCGCAGATGATAGCCGTCCAGGCAGCCCCGCTGTTCATAGAGTTCATGCGCCCGGGCCGCAATTCGCACTTGCACATCCTGCACGGGCCCCGGCCGCTTCTCCGGTGCTGATGGTTTACTCGTCTGCTTCGCGGGGCGGGTGGCGGCTTTCTTGGGCGCTGCTTCCTTCTTTTTCATACCTGTTCCTCATAGCTTGTCTTCAAACGGCGCGCCCGACATTTCGCAAGGCCACTCGTCTGCAATACCAGTCCTCACCATAACATATTCAGCACGGTTCCTGTACCGCAGCACGATCTTGCCTTCCCGACTCAACCGATCCAGAGTCAGGAACAGTTGGTTCGCTGTAAAAGTCGGCACATGACGGAACAATTCCTCCATTGAGCAAATCTGACATTGGTTCAAGTAGGTCCACACCGCGGTTTCCACATCGTATCCGTCACTCAGCAGCTTTACCTCCTTCATCGTGCGCCTCCTCGTCTACCCATAGTTCGGGCTATTTGAAATGCCAGGCCATTCCTGCGACAAACCCCGGCGCTTGGTAGACGCCCTTTATCCCGGCGCCAGCCAACCCCGCATCTTCGAATTGAAAGGACGCATAGGTATATCGTCCTTCACAATACACGGCGACCCGCTCAGTCAGAAAAAACTTGGCTCCTGCCAGGAGATGAAGCCCCGGGGAAGAATCCGAGACGGCCAGGCCCGGGACCGACACCGTAGCGCTCACCATAGCCAAGCCGATTCCCGCATAGGGTTGCAGCCGGCCGTGAGGATATCGAGCGAGTATATTGAGCGCGCGCTCGTCCGATCCGTACTTGCTCGCCGGTTCCCGCGATCACAGACAGGGTGGCGGGCCCGGACGAGGTTTGATGGGTCACACGCGGGTGACTGACGAACCCTTCGACCTCCGCACCAACAGCACCAACCGGTCACGCATGGAATGATCCTTCCTGCGGCCTAGTCAGGATCCCGGTGAGTGTTATTGCCTCTCTTCGGCCCGTTGTTCGATCTGCTCCGCCGCAACCCGCAACTGCCGGGCGAGTGCTCGCCGCTGCTGGATCAGCCGGGCATCCGTCGGCACTGGGTGCTGTAACAACATTTTGGCCTCTACCTCATGGCGATCAGCGAATGTCCGGAGTTCCTGGGCGTCTTCATGCCATTGAAGCCGGCTTTCGGATGCCTTGTGCGTGGTCCCTGTCGCCGACACCTGAGACAAAATCGGCGACGATTCTCTTCCTGTCATGGCGCTGCATCCGAAGAGGGTGCCCAATGCAAGAATGACACAGGCTTGTGATAGTCGAGCGTTCATGATTCGCCCTCCTCGTTATGATCAGTCCGTCACGCCACCGCACGATTGACCAAAGCAAGATATGGTCTGCCGGGGAAAAGGCTCTCAACGGTCATACAACCAGTGGCAGGGCTTCACATCTGCATCGAGGGAGGCGAGTCTCATGAAGAACAGCCATTCATCGCAGATTCCGCACCGCTCGGCCCGTGCGAAAGCGCGCCTTGTGATGGTGAGGGGAATGCGACCACTGCCTTTTTTCTTTACGCCGACTCATGAGGCAATGACCGGTTCGCCGGAATGACTCAGGAGAGGGATCAATGGCGCTGAGAGATGCGTCGAGCGCGATGCTCATCTCCGCACCGGAACAGGTTGCGTGACTGACACAATGGAGGTGAAACTTATGACGCTTTTGATGTGATCCGCTCTGAGGGTTGATTGTCGGGCTGTGAGACCGACTCATGCAAGGACTGTAATAACGTTTCCGGAGAAAACGGTTTCGAAACCAGGATACGCGCACCTTGCTGCTTGAGGGACGGGGGAAGTTCTTGCAAATCAGCCGACAGCAGCAAGACCGGAATGTCCGGCCACATGAGGCGGCAGAGAAGAAGGAATTGCTCGCCGTCCAACCGAGGCATGTGAAAGTCAGAAATGACCGCATCGAAGCGTCGTTTTTTCATCTCGCCCAACGCCTCGACGCCATCGACTGCCGCATGGACGATATATCCAGCTTGCTCCAGCACGGCCGCAACCAACCGACGCACACTTTCTTCATCATCGGCGATCAGTACGCGCTTCCCATAGCCCTCCATGGCGCCTCCTTCTCCTGTTGCAACCAACAGCCCTCGTCCGTCAACAGCTCGCACGCATGCCCAGACAGCCGACTTCATCCACGTCCTTGTCCGCGAATCTCCTCACTCCACACGCCTCTCCGCTGCGGGCCTGGCCTGGTGCGCCGACCCAGACGGGGCGAAATGCCACGGGCCAATCGGATCAGCGCATCTTCCAGATTGCCGCAATTGAGACAGCGTGCGACCGGCACCCACGTATGCCTAACCCCTTCAGTCGGATTGAACAACGTCTCGTCCACCATCAGGCCCTGACATCGACTGCATCCCATCCTGTGCCTCCTTCGATCGATCAGCGGCTGAGAGATCTAGCGTCCCCGACCCATCAGGTCCTGTTCCGTGCGCATGAGGCTCTCAGGAGCCGGCCCCGCCCCGCGATCCTGGTCCGGGTTGATCAGAATCGGCACCCGCAATTGATCCGGCAACAACACCATTTTGGCGTTGGGGCTGTCGTACAGCTTGTACTGCAGATACTCGGGGGTAAGGGTTTTCATAATCGTTTGCTGCGCCTTCGCCTGGCCCAACGCGCGAATCTTCAGCCCTTCGGCCTCGCCCTCCGACCTGATTCGTATCGCGTCGCCCTCACCGCGCGCCCGCCGTCTAGCGATCTCCGCTTCCTTCTCCGCAATGACGAGCTCGAATTCCTTTTGTTCTTTTTCCTGTTCGTTGGCTTGGTTGCGTTCCACGGCCTCCAGAACGATCTTGGCCAATTCAATATCGACCAGCGCGACACTCTGCACCTCAAGGTGACGCCCCTTGAGTGTTTCCACCACAACCGCCTGAACCTTGCTGGCGATTTCCGCGCTCATTTCCGGAACTGCGACCATCGGATAGTTCGACACGACGCTGCGCACCGCCGCCAGCAACTCCGGTCGGACGACTCTCGGATAAAAGTCCGGCCCGATCTCCTGCGCGAGGAAATACACTTCTTCGGCAATAGGGCGCATGATGATGGCTGCCTTCAACTTGACCAACAGATCGTCGGAACTGAGCGCGTCGACCATTTCCGTGTAGCTCTGCAGTCGCACGTCATAGACATAGACGTCGTTCCAGGGGGCTCTCCACTAGAACCCCGACTTCAAGGTCTCGGTGGTCAGTCCCTCGGTTAGCGGATACCAACGGAGACCTCGCTGACCCGGGCTGACAGTGTTTCCGCCACCCGGCAGACTGCACAGTCCCGCGATGATCACTCCGATCGTCGTATATCGCCACATGTCCTCCCCCTTCCTGCCCGATGTCATTCAGCGGGATTCCTGGTAAGCAGCTTGGATACGACTGTCATGCAGACGCTGATGCCGAGCGGCTATCCGTTCCTGCTCCTGCGCTGCAGCTTCGTACGACTCGGCCAAGAGGCGCGTACCTTCGACCCAATCCGATTGCGGACCAAACAGGCGTTCATACACCGCTACACGATGGTGGTAATCCTGCGCCATCTGCCTCAGCCTCGCTGCTTCTTGTGCATAGAACTCAGCAATTTTTTTCTGATCCTGCCTCGGATCGTCGGTCCTCAAATCGAACACAGAGGCGCTGTTGCCACATCCGGACAATTGACAAACTCCCGCCAGCGTAAGGCATCCAAGAACCACTGGCCAGGACACGCGCATCATCAGACCTACAAATAGGCTCCCTTCGACAACACGGAGTCCTCCTCGCGACCGGACCGCCATATCACTTCGTAATCCGCAGCCAGTGGCAACAGTTCGACATGGTCTAACGTCCTCAACCGGCTCAACGAGGAGAACAGAGATTGCCAAGTGTACAAGGGCAGCGCATCCGCCAGTGTTAGAAAGGTCAGTCGCCGATGGCGGTGCAGCAACACCAAAATTTGGCTATCGATCACCTCATGCCCCGGGAAACCAGCTTGACGAATCATTGCGCCTCCCCTGCGCAGAGATATCGACAGTGCGCCTGTTTGAATTCGGTTCGTGCCAAAATAGCGCTGCAAAATATGGTCCTATCGACGGCAGCAGCACGGCGAAGGCATTTCCGCTCTGAGCGATGCTACGGAATGGATATCACGTAGTCTCCCATTGGCGTTGAAGCGTTTCGCACAGTGCATGTCGTGCGAAACCGCTCAAGCCGGCTGTCTTTTCGCGAATCACTGACAGTTGAATTCACGGGTTCGGACCGTCACCCGGACTGGCACTGGGTTTGCTGAACAGAAAAGAGGACAAGAAGAGGGACCACGATAAGGAAAGGAGTTGTTAGGCCCACCGTAGGTATTCCAGCGGGAGGCATTAAAACTGTCGGCCAAATTGTGGGGACGAACGCAATACAATTCCATTCCGGACAGGACGGAATGGCGATCACCATCGAAAGGCTGTCCGCTCATGTTTCCGGCGCCCCGGTCGTCGATCATGACGGGACCTATTTGGGATTCATCAGCGAAGCCGATATCCTGACCGCCCTCGCCTGAGGGCACGATCTGAATAGGCTCACAGCCGAACAACTGATGGTGAAAAGCCGCATTTCAGTTCGCAAGTCGACCCCCATCGCGGAAGCCATTCAGATCATGGCGGACAATCACCTCCTGAATCTCCCCCGTAGAAGAGAATGGAAGGGTTACCTATTCCGTCCACGCCACGACCTGCTACGCGCCTCGGTAGGGATGCCCGTAGACATTGAGGAGTAATTGTCTAACCTCTGCTGATGTAGACCGCCGCGGTTCACATGACGCAACCGAGCAGCGCCAGGCTGTTGACCTTGGTCAGGATGGCTCGATCACAGACGCTCACGCTACCGCGCGGCGCGTCAGGGCTGGAGCACAATCAGGGGATAGTGCTGAAGAAACCGATAAACAGGTGAAAAAATCGTGAGTTTAGGGGCAGCGGAGATCCTAGCAATGAAGATGTAGATGCTTCTGAAGAAGGGATAGCACAGGTCCAACGGGTCGAATCGCCGATCAGCGCGCTTAGCTGGCAAGCCCCCATGTGCTCCACAGTGCGACCGCCGCTACGGCCAACATCACCCAGGCCAACTCCCGATCTCCAACTTTCTTGATGATCTTAACCATGGCTTGACTCCTTTCTCAGTTCGGATCACGCTCACCGTGATACGAGTCAATTAAGCAAGGCATATGCCAGCAAGATACGAACAGAATTCGCAGTTTTTTGGTGTTTTGAGCCCACCAAGTGAGCGAAATCGCACAGAACGCACTGTGCGGTTTTCGCGAGGGGAATGTTCAGGCCTTGATAAGGCCGAGGTAGAGACGAGGGAGAAGGTCTGTAAAGACTGGTTACAGAGGAATACGAGCGCCTCGTTCAGGGTAGGATTTCTTTGGAAGACCCATCGTTCTTGTTAAATAGACGCACACCACGACCCCAAGGCTTTCCAAAAATAGCAGTTGCCATCGAGTCCGTTGCAGCCATGCTTCATACGTGAGGGGGGCCAAAGGGATTTCACGTTCGATGCGCATCTCGAAATCTCCGATGGCCTTTTCGATGGTTAAGAATAATGCTCGACCGCTCCCGCCTCGCACGTAAAACCGAACCTGCTCCTGCTTATCCGTCCCGACGACTGCAATCAGCGCTTTCTTGCTCTCAATGAATTCTTTGAGGCGAGCAAACAGCACCCCTCTTCCGGCGTGCAAACCGGGCACGGTGGCGGTAAGTGCGCTCAAGGTCGTCATGCCGGTTTCCAGCCGGCTTTCCGCCTGATTGATCGGTTCAAGAAACGATGGCTGCTCCGTGAGCAGATACCCGCGAAAATTCGTTTCTACATCCATGACCAGTCGTTGCAGACGCAAGACCTCCGTGAGAATGGACGAGCGATGGAGTTGCCGCTCCTGCTGGATGCGCCATTGCTCAAACAACCACACATGTCCAAGAAAAGAGAAGGCCAGCGCAGCCGTTGCGACGAGAAGGAGTCCGATAAATCGACCACGTATGTCCATGAATATGTGTGAGGCTTTCCCAATCGTGTTGATGACCTTCAGGTAGAAGGCATGGGACAGGTCAGGAGGAGTACCGGGGCTCCTCCTGACCGCCTCCGATGCCGTTACAGCCAGTTCACGCGCTCGGCCGGCCGAATGTAGATCGGCTCTTCGACCTGAATACGCGCCACTTCCTTGCCCGACTTGTTGAAGCCCAACACGGTATCGTTGTACATGTCGAACCGCTTCCCGTGGATCTGGGTTTCAAACACTTTCGGACCCGGAATGACGTCGTACCGGAAGACGATCTGCTGGCTGGCTCTCCAGAGCTGGAGGACGGCCAACAGTTCGCGGCTGGGCACGAGGTACTTCTCGATGGCGTTATCCACGCCCGGGCCGAACATCTGCCGCGCGTAGCCTCGTGGGCTATGCCGTGGCGGAATGTAGTAGCCGTTGGGCTCGGTGCCCCACTGCGGATACAGCGGGAGCGCCACCTGCTCCACACGAATCGTGTAGTACAGGGGATGCCAGCGGTCTTCCGCCCACAGGCCGTCTTCGCCGATGCGCATCAACGACTGCATGCGGATTTTCCCTACGCAGGCCGCCATACAACGCGTTTCCATCGGCTCGCCGCCCGTCAGCGGGTCTTTGCCTTCGATGCGCGGGTAACACGCGATACACTTTTCCGACACGCGTGTGGTGCCCCGATACATCGGCTTCTTGAACGGGCACTGCTCCACGCACTTCTTGTACCCGCGGCACCGGTTCTGGTCGATCAACACGATGCCGTCTTCCGGCCGCTTGTAGATCGCCTTGCGCGGGCACGCTGCCAAGCAGCCCGGATACGTGCAGTGGTTGCAGATCCGCTGCAGATAGAAGAAATACGTCTCGTGTTCCGGCAAGCTGCTGCCGGAGAGCCGCC
>CAZKVY010000028.1:0-44333 GCA_964556305.1 uncultured Nitrospira sp.
AAGGCCGCGTTGCCGGTATTCGATACTGCGTAGTGCCAAGTGATTTCGTTTCCTGGTCGATCCGACGCGGCAGAAGTGGGAGGTGATCTCGATGAGTTGGCCGCGATGCGAGTAGAACTTGCCGGTCGCCACATGGATCTTTTCGCCCGGGGCAACAGCCGCTTCCAGGACCGTGTCGCCGGTTTCCTGATCCGTCAGTTTGAGCCAGGGAAGATTGGGAAACAGGGTCGGCGGGGAGTCGCTCGTGTTGAGCGAAAAGCGATTGCCGTCGTTGAACGCCCAGCGATTGCGGCGAAGATGCGCCACGTGGTTGCCGCTGCCGTCATACAAATCGATCGTGAGCAGGATGCGGTCTTGTTCCGGCGCCAGTTCCAGGACGAGCTGCTCCTTGCCCTGAACCCGAACCACGCCGTTGGTGTTGCGGAAAATGTTCGAGCCGAGCCGAATCTCCAGGCGGTGTTTATGCCGTTCTGATTCGGCGTCGTGGGAAGGATGGGATGCGTCAGGTTTGCGTAGTTCCATGCGTAGAAATCTAGTACCACCTGAAGACCGGCTGGGCGACGCATTCGGCCATATCTGCCGGCCTGAGCAAGTGGGATGCAAGGTAGGCCCTTAGCGGGGCGCTGTCAAGTCTGTTCTGAGGGGTACGCTACGGCGTGGCGGGGCCTTCTCGTTCGTCGGAGTCGGTAGCGGTCACGCAGACAGTCACGTCCTGTTCCGCCTGGCTCGGCATGGGTATCATAATGACCTGAGAGACCGCTGCCCCGCCGGTCTTTTGTGATGCCGGCACTACCTTCGCAATCACAGGGCCATCCCCGGCGTTATAGTAAATGGTGGTGTAGGCAAGGTTGGTCAGGGGTTTGCCGTCAGTGCCGGTGGTCGGTTCGGTATAGGCGACCGTAATGGTGGATTTGGGCGGCTTCACGCGTACTTTGGTTGTGCTGCCACATTTCGTCCAGGCGCTGGAGTTGGGCGGAGCGATCGTCCCCTCAAGGAAACTGGCCCCGCAGCCGGCCAACGTGAGAAGGGCGGGAATCAGGCTGGCGACAAGAAAGCCTCTGGATGTGAGGGCATGACTACGCATACACGTACTGTAGGCTAATTCCAAAGCCTCTGCAAGGTGGGCTGGCTGATTCCGTCACATCACCGTCCAGCGCGCCCATCCGGCCAGGCCATTGTGACTTGCCGTTTGAAAAGCCAAAACTCGCTATGGTAGAGTCCCAATTCCTTCCGCTGCAGTTGGACTACTTCCCCGGTCCCATCGTCTAGCTTGGCCTAGGACGGAGCCCTCTCAAGGCTCAGACACGGGTTCAAATCCCGTTGGGACCACCACCACTTTTTAAGCAGTTAGCTCCAACGAGCCAGGCTCACCATCTGAGCTTGCGCTAATTTTGTGATAATCGTCTTTGAACACCTGCACAGCCTCTCGCAAATTCTCCGGTGCGAGATGCGCATAGCGTTGCGTCATCCGTCCGTCTCGATGCCCGAGCAACCGTGTTTGGTAAGGAAGGCAGGGCTACGATTGCCAGTTACTGCACCAACCACTTCAGCTGATCCTTATCCAGTGGTGCGCCGAAATCGCGCAAGACGTGGGTCCGCCATTTGTGCCCAACTGGCTCCGCTCGCCTTCATCTGGTTCAAGACTTCGAATCTCTGGGAAGGGTCCTAATCCTTCTCTTGTACAAGCACTCCCTTGTCCGTGTCCAAAGCGCGTGGTTTGCGAGTACTCTTCTGATGCATGGTTGCTCCTCTTAAGCCATTGATTGTCTGATCCCTGACTACTTGTGCACAGAGGTTTCCACTTAGCGCTCCCGTATTACTCTGAGGGGGCTTTGGCGCCTCCGCCTTTTGCCCGATGGCCAGCCACGCGCCATCATTGCACTGTCGAATGCATTACGTCGATCCGATCTCTTCCACGCATGCCCTCTCGACTCGTCATCAGTTCAGAATTGATGTCAAACAAGGAAACCAGGTAATGGAAGGAAAGCTTTCGGAAGGTGGGGTTTGGAATGGTTCATGTTTGCTACCGAAGCTCAACGTAATGGCCTGAATTAAGGGCTGACTCAGGCCATATCAAGAGACCCAACTTCGTTGACAAGTCGTTGTAATTAGGGGAACATGCGCCACCTTATCAATGCAGCTATGCGAGGTCTTGATCATGATTGCTGAACGAAAGCTGCAAATATTTAAAACTCTTATGGCGACAAGAGGGTACACGACCTCGCTGGAACATGTTGGTGCTCTCAATCGGATTGATTTGGAATTCAGCAGAGGCAATAAAGACGAGAAGCCAGTAATTGAGGCTTGGAAAGCATACCTAGATCACTTGAACAATAGGGAGCTAACGCTGGAGTCCTGGCTAACAAGGCGTCTCGATTTGTTCGTCGAGTTGTTGCACACGATGGCCCGTGCGCTTCACTATGACTTTGACAAGACGCATATCAAGAACTCCAGCTACTCTCCAGTCGCACATGGGAACCTTGAGCAACAGCAGGAGGCCATTCGCCTCGGAGTGATAGATTTGTTGGAAGGGAAACGACAGTTGCCTGTAGAGCTTAAAAGTCCTGCTGCTGCGCCTGAAACTCAGAACCGACCAATTGTTTAGGGCGGCGTCTGAATGGATCTCGTGTGCTAAATTTTGCTAAAAATCTTCCAAATTCCGCTATAGGTTATAGACAGTAGAAACCTTGTACGCCGCTAACCGCTTAACTCAGAAACCGAGACGCGGAAATCTTAGCAAAATCAAGCCACTGTGAAAACTGCTTGGCATCGACCCTCAAGGCCCAGACGCAGCTTCAATCCCGTTGGGACGACCAACCATTTACCTGATCTACCGCTGGGTTACCGGCCGGCGATCCCAGATGCGTTATGTCGGAGGATCGTTGATTTCACCCGTGCGCACCACGGGAATAGCATGCGGTCATCGTTTCATTACCCAACGAATCGCTGCGGAGGCGATGTCCAATAAAGCGGATCGTATTTGGCTCGTGGCCCAGATTTTGTAACTTGGTGGTGAACGTATCCGTAGTCCCCGAGAGTGCTGCTCACGGTATGGTTGGTCGTATGCCAATGCATGACATCGAAGGTCTTCTAGTGAAACGATGCGTTCACACAACACTCGCATTGATAGCCATTTCCTTTGCTCACCTGATAATTGCGGCAGGCGTTGGATCGCTCTATGCCGGAGAAGAAGTCATCATTCTGGGCAAAGGTAAGACACAGGCTCTCGCGGAATGGGACAAACCGGTCCACTTTGGAAAGGGCAGTTGGGAAGTTGTGGGTGACGGAGAGGATCAGGCCATCAAGTTACGGACTGAAACGTCTTCGTTCGCCTTGGAGAAAAACATTACTGTAGATTTAAGACAGACGCCGTATCTCGAATGGGAGTGGAAGGTGACGGTCCCGCCAACCGGAGGGGATTTTTCTTCTCCTGACACAGATGACCAAGCTGCTCAGTTACTCATCGTTTTCCCCCGCACCTTCTTTGAACGTCGGAAGGTCATCAGCTATATCTGGGACCCGACGTCGCCAAAAGGAACAACCGCAGCCGGAGCTGGTCCGATTCATCTGAATGTACAGGCCATTGTGGTCGAATCAGGAGCCGATCAGATCGGCCAGTGGGTAATCGAAAAGCGCAATGTCGTCGAAGATTTTCGGGCGCTCTTCGGGGAAATTCCTGAACGCGCCGTTGCCATCCGGATGCAGATCAACAGTCAGCACACAAAGTCAGTTGCCGAAGTGTTCTGGAGGACGATACACTTTACTTCTGAATGAAATCTGGCCATTAACGCCGTATCATATCCCCCGCCATCCGCTCGAATCCCCCGAATAGTACGATTTCTTTTGGCTAGTGAAATACTGATTTCCTTATTCGCAGCCACAGCAAAGGCGGAATGGTATGTGGGGGCTTATGGCGGCCTCTCTTATCCGGGCGCGTTTTCGAACGTTACTTTGAGCGATCCAACACTGGGGGGCGGTGTCTCAGGCGCCCGCGTCAATGACCTTGAACTCAAAAGCACCCTTGCGGGTGGGGTGAAGGCGGGCTACTTTTTTTCTGACCGGCCTTGGCTAGGAGTTGAGACTGATGTGTTCACGCTCAAACCAGACGTGAAACAGCAAGACGTGGTGGGCGGAAAAGCGGGAGGACCGGTCTTCGTCGAGGCGCTGCCTCGGATTCCCCTTCGGCTCACCACGTGGGCGGCAAATCTCGTCATCCGCTCGCCTTCCTTGAGCAATACCTTTCAGCCCTACGGAGGCATGGGATACGCACTTTTTATTGCCAATAGTTCGCAGGCCGGCGAGTCGAATATTCATCTCAGTCATGGATTCAATATGTTTGCGGGGGCGCGGTATGTGCTCACCGAAAAGTGGGCCTTATTTGGGGAGTTTAAGTTCAACCGGACCACGCTTAGATTTAGTGAAATCCGAGGGGAGTACGGTGCCCAAACCTTTGTGTTTGGGGTAATGTGGCATTTTGATAAATAGACTACTGTCATGATTGGATATGTATACGCCTCTCAGACACTGCACGCTTTACGCTGGACCATATCCTGCAAGCATGGTAATCCGTGTCAGCTCCCACGACGGCACTTCCTAGGCTTCCCAATACATTGAGGAGCGAGGGAGCGAATCCACGGAAATACACCCGACGTTCCCAATACGACGCACCACCACAGCACTGCACCTCTGGACACAGGCAGGTTTCTTTCTCAGAAGCTCTCCTCCAACTCTTCACGGCAGTTGTCACAGGGGCCTCCTCATACTGCCGCAACCGCAGCACCACCTGGGCGCATTCGACCATAGGCCGGCAGGTGGTCAATACGAGAAACCCCCAAGCTCTGAGGTGCTACCGTGCTGGGGCTTGGTCCGCGTGCGTAGGTAAATCTGGACCATGTCAGTCTTGAAAAGTAGAATGTCCGGAGTTCTTTTCACCAACAAATACACCTCTATAGGGGTAGTATGGTGCTACCTTCGCTGGACGACTGATTTGGTCTGGACGATGGCAGGTCGACTAGAAGCACGCGGGATTTCGTTAGAGGGCCCATGGCGATCGAAAGAGTTGCGAGATTGCTTGCGGTTACCGTCACGAAGTGGTGGGGCGATAATCCGTGGCGGTTGAGCGCCGCCTTGTCGTACTACACCCTCTTCTCCCTTGCTCCCCTGCTGACGATTGCTATCGGCATCGCGGCTGTCGTCGCGGATGAGGATGCCGTGCAAGAGGAACTGCGTAATCAGTTCGAAGGTCTGATTGGAACACCCGGGGCCGAGGCCATGGTCAACATGCTGCGCAGCGCCGGCCATCCGGTACACGGGATCGTCGCGACGCTCGTGAGTTTGATCACTCTACTCGTCGTCTCCATGGGCATGTTCAGCGAACTGCAGAACGCGTTGAATCTCATTTGGCGGATCCCGGGGAAGAGAGGGTCCGCCATGTGGCGAGCAGTCAGAACGCGACTGTTATCATTCATCCTCGTGATCTGCACAGGTTTTCTTCTTCTCGTCTCACTGATCATGAGCGCCGTTCTCTCTGCGGTTGGGAAATTTATCCACCGGGCGGTGCCTTGGCCTCAGATCATTATGACCGTCCTGGATCTCATGGCTTCGCCCATCGTGACCAGCTTGCTCTTCGCAATGATGTTCAAGCTGCTGCCGGAAGGGCATATCGCCTGGAGCGACGTCTGGTTCGGAGCAATCGCCACCGCCGCGCTTTTCACGTTCGGGAAATGGGCGATCGGCCTCTACGTTGGTCGCGCTGCGATGGTATCGATGTATGGCGCCGCCTCTTCACTTATGGCGATCCTGATCTGGGTGTACTATTCCGCATTGATTTTCTTTTTGGGAGCCGAGTTTACGTATGTCTATGCGCATGAGTACGGCTCCCGCCGAGCTCAGCGGTGAAGCAATCACATCCTGCCGTGCTACGACCAATGACTGGAGGAGCGACCCCGCAACCGTCATTCGAACCTGAACACAAAATCTGAACTGCACTCCTAGATTGAGACAGCCAACATTGCCCACTTGCACCAGGAGGAGGCAAGTAGCCAAGAAGCGCGTGGGCAAATTTCCGAAGGCGTTTCGGCATTACGCGGTCGCGCGGTTGCAGCAGTGCGACAACATCGTGGAGCTTTCGAAGGAGCTCGGTGTCCATCGGCGGCTGCTCTATACGTGGCGCGATCAACTGGAACCGGCCGAAGCGGGCGAAGGGCCTTCGCCGAATTCCCGTGAGGCGACGCTCCGCAAGGAGGTCAGCCAGGGAGGCTTCTAGCGGTCGTTGCAGCAGTGGCACCCGGTAGAGGAGGAGATGGCGGGGCGAGACGCGATCCACCACATCGCCCTGGCGCATCGCCGGCGGTATGGCTATCGCCGCAGCACGGCGGAGTTACGGCGGCGCGGTCTGCTGGTGAATCATAAGCGCGTCGCCCGGCTCATGCGAGAAGACTCCCTGTTGGCGGTGCAGCCGAGAGCCTTTGTCCCCACGACGCACGCGCAGCATGAGCTGGAGGTCTATCTCAATCTCGCCAGTCGGCTCACACTGACTGGTCTCAATCAGCTGTGGGTGGCGGACATTACCGACATTTGCCTGCGCACGGAGTTCGTCTCTCTGGCCGTGATCCTCGATGGCTTCTCCCGCAAGGTCGTGGGCTGGGCATTAGAAAAGACCTTGGCGACGCGGTTGCCACTGGCGGCCTTGCATCAGGCCATCACGACGCGCCAGCCCCCGCCAGGCGTCGTGCATCATTCTGATCGAGGGATTCGATATGCCTCGGGGGCGTATGTGCAGGTGCTCCGGCAGCAGCAGATGATCCCCAGCATGAGTCGGCCGGCGAATCCCTATGACAATGCCAGTTGTGAGAGTGTTATGAAAACCCTGAAGCGGGAGGAGATCTACGCGACTTCGTATCGCGATCTGGACCATCTGCGGTCGAATCTCGCCGCCTTCATCGATGAGTACTACAATGGCACCCGGCTTCAGGCTACCAGCCACCGAATGAGTTTGAGCGCGGGCTCGCATCCCGGCCTCCATCTGATGCCGCACGCAGGCCGTTTTTCAGGCCCGCACAGGCATTAAAACCGGGAGAGGGACAGTAGAAGAAGAAACGGCAGTAAACCGAAGTGTGCTAATGGCAAACCGTCTCAGTGAAGGGGTTCACCCCAAATCGCTGTGCTAAATTTGTGCTAAAAAGTTTCACAACTCTCCATATTGGTTCGAATCAGTAGACACTGCAGAACGCTCTTAACCACCTACTTCAAAAGGTAAACCGGGCAAATTTAGCAAATGCAAGCCGCTAGTAAAACTGCTTTGTATCGACTCAGGAAAGTGGGCGCATGAATGCATATGCCTGTTTTAAGGCGGCTGGTGGTAACAAAGAAGCTTGTGCCTGTGAGGCACGAACCAATTCGCAGAAGAAAGACCTTTTTCGATAGCGGTGAATAAAAACGAACCGGAGGCGTATGGTGGCGTCAACTAAACTGGCAGAAGCTCAAAGTGAGGGGAGTCCTAATGCACAACGTATTGCATGATAAAGTTCATCAACTGCAGCCTCTTTTGTGATTAGAAGTGCTGCGCCGGCCCTCTGCATTAATCTTTGGTTATCCTCCTCCGCATTCACCGAAAGTCCAATAATGCAGACGTTCGGGAATTGCGCTCTAATGCGGGTGGTTGCCTCGATTCCATTAAGCCGCGGCATATTGATGTCCATGACAACCACCTGAGGACGAAGTTTTTCAACGAGATCAACCGCCTCTTGTCCGTCCTTGGCTTCTCCTACTAAAACAATGTCCGCATACTGCTCTAGGGTCATGCGCAAGCCCTCGCGCATCATGGCATGGTCATCAACCAACAGCAGGCGAATAACCGCTGGGTTCGTCGCCAATACCTGACGCGCATGTCCATTTTCCAACCCGCTGGCGGGCGCTTTCTGTGGGGCGATGGCGGACTCTCGCTGGTGTGCAATAGGTAAAGCAAGTACAGCTGTTGTTCCTTGGCCAGCTGCTGATTCGATTGTGAAGGACCCTCCGAGCGCTTTCATGCGCTCCTTAATGCTGAACAGTCCGAATTTTGAAGATTGGTCACTCGGTTCAGTCGAACTGGATAACTCAAACCCTCGTCCGTCATCACGGACCTGGATCGATAATTGACCTTCACGTTGTTCCAATGTGACGGAGGAACGATCCGTGCCCGAGTGTTTAGCAGCATTAATGAGTAGTTCACGGACGGATTGAAAGAGCAAAACCGCCTGGTCTTCTGGCAATGCGAGTTGGAGATGCTCAGGCACGTCTACTGAGACCGTCATCCCATGCTTTTTCATGTATTCTGATAACCATCGTAGCCCGGCAAATAATCCCTGATCACGTAAGACAGGTGGGCTCAGCTCGGCCACTAGCGTCCGTGTATAGGACAACGCCTCCGTCAACACATGGTCGAATTGCTGGACCACCTCAAGGTACTCGGGGAGCGTCTGGAGAAGGCGCTTGGCATGGGCCACCTTGAATTTGCCCAAGACGAGTCCTTGTTGAAGATGATCATGGAGCTCAGCAGCTAACCGTTTGCGCTCTCGTTGTTCGGCGAGATTCAGTTCGGTCGCGAGTGCCCGCAGGCGGTCCTGTGTCTCAAGAACCTCAGCAGTGCGCAGGGTCACCTGACGTTCCAAATCTTCGGCTGCGTGTTTCAGGCGCAACTGCGACTGCTTAAGGTCGGTAATGTCCATACCTTCGCACAGCAAATACTCAATCTTCCCGTTGTCGTCTCGAAGCGCAGTCACGGTGTTGATGGCGTAATGTAGTTCGCCATTGCCCGCCCGATAGGGACCCTCCCCACGCGCAGGACCGGGCCGACTGAGCGCTTCTGCGAATTGTCGACGCCAATCCGAAATCGCATCGGGCAAATCGTGCCACCATGGAGCGTCAAGAAAAGGCCGGCCAATTAAGTCTTTTGGGTTGATGTCTGTTCCTTCGTTATTTCGATATACAGAGTCGCTAAATCTCAGGACTTGCCCTTCGGGCGACAGTAATGCACTGAAAGCAAACTGCTGGTTGAAGACAGCCCGCATGAGGCGTTCACTCGCACGCAGCTTATCTTCCGCTTGCTTACGCTCTGTAATATCGCTGCATACGCCAACCATTTTGTTGGCAATGCCCTCCGGAGTCCGGTAGAGCGTCCCTTTGCCTTCAACCCATCGCTCGCTTTCGTCGGGGAGCACAATCCGGTATTCAATTTGATGTTCCGTCCCACACGCAAGCGTTTGCGCAACTGAGTTCAGCACTCGCTCACGGTCTTCTGGGTGGATGTCCTTTTGGTACGCCTCGAATGAGCCGTCGAACGCCCCGGGGGCTAGCCCGTGAATCGCTTCCAGTTGCGGCGACCACAATACCTTGTTTGTGGTCAGGTCCCATTCCCAGGCTCCCATTCGACCCGCCTCTAATGCCTGACGTAACTGTCCCTCACTCTGCTTGAGCGCGTTCTCGGATCGTCGACGCTCAATGCCCAAAGCCAATGTATCGGCAATGGCTTGTGCCAACCGCACGTCCTCATCATCCAGAATGTGCGGGTTGTCAAAATAGGCCATAAACTTCCCAATGAGCTCCCCTTTGTACGATAAAGGAATGAAGGAAAGCGCCCTGATACCTTCATTTAGGACCACCGTCTTAAGATCAGGAGAAAAGGCAGCGGATTGGATGTCGCTGATATGGATCGGAGCAGGCACCTTTGCATCCGCTGTCCAGGGTGAATGGCCCTCGACCGCACGCCGGTAACCATCCGATAGTTGACTCCAAGCTTTAAAACGCATCACGCCATCGGAATCAAATAGCAGAATGGATGCACGGTCGGCTTCTAAAGCAATCTTGATCGCATCAAGCGCCTGTTCGTATAGTTCAGGCAAAGCGTGCGCTCTATTGACGGATGTCGCGAGTCCGAACAGTTGCTGCTCCCGTTGGTGAGCTCGCTTTTGCTTCGTAATGTTGCGAGAGATTTTAGATGCCCCAATAACTCGGCCTTGACCGTCGCGCAGTGGAGAAACAGTCAACGACACATCAAGCAAGCGGCCCTCGTTGTCACGCCGGACTGTTTCGTAGTGATCAATTCTTTCACCGGCCGAAATGCGCTGAAGGATACCAGGCTCTTCATCTTGCCGATCAGGCGGGATGATGAGGTTCACATGCTGACCGATGGCTTGTTCAGAGCGATAACCGAATATCCGTTCGGCCCCCGCGTTCCAGGATTGAATCAGCCCCGTCAAGTCGGTGCTGACAATCGCATCGTCGGATGAGTCCACGATGGCCGCTAAGTGGCCTCTTGTGGCTTCTGCCTGCCGTCGTTCGGTGATGTCGATCAGCATATTGATTCCACCGATAATCCGACCGCTAGCATCGCGCAAGAGACTGGGATAAGGAGTGAACCAAACGCGACTGCCATCCGGCCGTTCGGCAATGGCTTCCTCTCCTCGTACCTCCCGGCCCTCTTTAAGGGCGATGGCCATGGGACATTGGTCATGCGGCAAGGGGGTGCCGTCTGGACGATAAAGCTTCCAACTCACACACCACTGATCGGAACCGAGCTGGGGGACCTGTCCTGAAAACGCCACCGCGGCTGGATTGAAATGAGTGAGACGTCCCTCCGCATCTGTCGTATAAATGGGGGCCGGCAGCGCATCGATCATTTCCCGGAACCGACGCTCGTTGTGTTGAAGTGTTTCTTCAGCCCGCTTGCGTTCCGTGATATCCCGGGTAAAGCAGCGAGTATGGATGAATTTTCCATTCTGAAAAAGGACGCTCGAGTTGATGAGCACATGCCGAAGAGTCCCATCTTTGCAGCGCAGCCGTGCTTCGTAACCACTCAAGACCTCACCACGATTTAACCGAGCTAAGATGTCGTCAATGACCGATCGGTCAGCATGAAATTCTCCAATATGGTGCCCGATATATTCTCCCGTTTCATAGCCCAGCATGTTCAATTCCGCTTTGTTAGCCCATTGTATGCAGCCGTCCGATCCAACCCAATGCATACCTTCAGCAGCGTTTTCGACGAAGTCTCGAAGTTCGGCCTCTGTTGCGGTGATCGCCTGTTCTCTATGTTTTTGTTCGCTAATGTCACGAATGATAAAGACGAAGTGAGGAGCTTCGCGAATGTGGAAGGGCTTAGAACTGAGTTCCACGGGGAAAGAGGTGCCGTCTTTTCGGGTATGGATGGTTTCCCATTTGATACCGTCGAGTTCGGATGACCGCTGCATCTGTCCAGTCGCGAAATGGGTATCGACGAGATCGTATAGTGTTTTTGTGCTCAGCTCCGCTGAGGAATAGCCGTACAGCCTTTCCGCCACGGCGTTCGCCAGAATCACACGATAAGTCGCATCCACAATGAGCATGGCATCATGAGGCGCATCAAATATGACCCGTAGAAAGTTGAAGTTATCGGTATCGATCATTTCGCTTGTTGGTACGATGGGCTTGCCAAAAGCACCCGTGCTGTTCTGCATGCTCAAGGTCCTCCTTCTCGCAAGAGGCCGGAAAATGATAAGCGTGGGACGCGTGAGATGCAGCTAGGGAATCTCCTAGCCTCGTACCCCTCCTATCATGACCCAAACCAGACCGTCTAGGGTAGAACCTCGCCGCCTCATGATGACCACATTGGCACCCGGTTCATTCGGTATTCGGCTACCGGCCACCGCACGAGTTTGGTGCGGGGTCGCGTCCGCGCCGCCGCCGGGTGCCGCGCGCAGGCAGTTTTTAGGCCCCCACAGGAATCCAAACCGGGAGAGGGACCGTCGTGAGAGGAAGCAAGGCAATCAACCCGGAGTGTGCTAATGGCAAACTGCCTCAGTGAAGGGGTTCACCCCAGCCAGATGTGCTAGATTTGTGCTAGAAAATGTCAGAACGCTCACTATTGGTTCGAACTATTTAGAATCCATAGAATGCCGTAAACCGCTCAATTCAAAAGAAAAAACGGGGAAACCTTCATAAAACCAGGCCGTTGTAAGTTCTGCTCTGAATCGACTCTCAAGGCTCAGACACGGGTTCAAATCCGTTGGGACCAACAACCTATTCACGCAGTTAGCACAGGCTGGCTCGGACCCATCCCATTTCCTTCTGGACTGCACCCCTAGGCGGTGCGAGACGCGATCCGGCACATCGCCCTGGCGAATCGGCGGTGCTATGGCTCTCGTCGCATCACGGCGGAGTGACTGCGGCGCGGCATGCGGGTGAATCAAACACGCATCGCCCGGCTCATGCGAGAGGACACTGTATTAGCCATACAGCCGCGGGCTTTTGTCACCACGAGGAATGCACAGCATGAGTTGGAGGTGCATCTCAATCTCGCCAGTCGGCTCACGTTGACGGGCCTTCATCAGCCAGGGCCTTAGCCTCGGAATTGAATCTCGCGTAGCAGAAGAGCGGAGCGACTCCGACCTCCCGATCCAATCATTTACGCACAGATACGTATACATTTCTAGGTTAGCATCGAAGCAGCATCTCAACCAAGTGAGTGCCACTCGTTTCATAAATTTGTACTGCGAAGATCACATAGCCCCCTATCGATTCTAACTAAAAGAGCTAATAGCGTTCAGGCAGTTAACGCAAATTGGGTTGGACTCATTCATCAGCAAGGCATGGCATAGGTCGTGAAAGTGAAAGGTCGTCAGACCTGCCGACACGCGGCAGCACACCGAAAACCTTCAAGAGCTCGAGTCTGAGCGCCAGAACCCTTTGAGCTCTTCGCGCTAGAGAATGCCAGCTCCTTTTCACTTGTCCATGTAAGCTGGCGGGCCAGGGTTCCCACCAGTAGCGTATGATCGTGAGTTGGATGCAAGGTTCTACTACATGGCATCCGTGTACGCGAAACGGCAGACATTTCGCTCATTAGAGGGTTTGGTTGTGTGGCTCGACAATGCGTAAGGCCAAGGAGGAAAGAATGAGACTGATATTTGCAACGGTGGCGCTCTTCACTGCAATAAACATTATGCCGGCCTGGGCACTTTTCGAGTCAGAAAAGACGCTGAGCGAAAAGGCCCGCGTGAGCATGATCGAAGCTCTCAAAACCGCTGAGCACGAGGTTCCCGGGAAGCCGGTGGAGGTCAATATGGGGAAGGACGACGGGCGGGTCGTCTACAAGATTGAAATAATCGACGCACAGAAAAAAACGCGCCACGTGTATATTGATGCGGAGACGGGTAAAGTCCACACTACCAAGTAATTCCACTGTGATTTTGAGCGGTCGTCATCGATGGCCGCTCAAGGTGAGATCCCTCTCAGCATGCCGTACATTATTCCGCTTGCACTTGTGAGTCTTCTTGGGCTGTTGCAAGGGTGCGCAACAGCTCAGAAGACCGGTCAAAACCCTCCGTCCGGGGTCATGAACTCCCAGCGCATCGATCACGTGATCATTCTAGCGATCGACGGTCTGAAGCAAGATACGTTGATGGCGTATCTCCACACATCCGAAAAGAAAAGAAAAGGCGGGCTCCACGACCTCTTAGGCGTGCAACGCGATAGTTCAGGGCTCGTGTTGACCAAAGGCGTGGCGGTGCAACAAGCCGTCACGGTTTTCCCTTCCTTTACCTATCCCTCTTGGACGTCTATGTTCACGGGCGTTTATCCCGGCGCACATGGGATCACGGGGAACAATCTATTTTTTCGCGATCGGCAGATTGCGAGGTACTATACCGAGTACCACCTCGATGCAATCCGATCGCAAGTCGATAAAGACTTTGTCGCCGACGACCTCAATCCCCACATTCCTACCCTGCACGAATATGTCCGCGACGGCGGGGGTAGGAGTATGGTCATTCATCACATGGTGACCCGTGGCGGTGAGGCCGTGAAACCGGACTTTGATACTCTGTGGAATTACCAGACCAATCACAGTCACGCGGTCGATGAAAACGCCCTCTGGCAAGCGGTGCATACACTCTCGTCCCTGAGAGAACAGAATGGCAGCGGAGCACTTGCCTTGCCTTCCGTCTTTACACTGTATTTTTCCGGCTTGGACCACATGGAACATGTCGCGCAGAAGGACCCCGACGAGGCGCGACTCGCTTATCTCGACCAAATCGACACGCTACTAGCGCAGTTCTTTGCTGGTCACCCTGCGATCACTCGGAACCACTTTGAAAAGCCAACCGCGAAACCGGTGCGAGTCGATCCCATCGCCTGGCCTGGTTTGATGGACGCAGCGGCGTGGCAACGGACGGCCGTAATTTTGGTGTCCGATCATGGTCACACGCCCGTGCGGTGGGTGGACGCTCTCGGCATAGAAGACCTCAAACTGATGTTTGCAGAGCTCAGCGAGTCGAGTGGACGTCCCTACCAGGTTGAAGAACCGTCCCTCGTGACCGATACCGCACTGTCAAAGATTCGAGCGCTTTGGGGATTCATTGAGGAAGGGAGTGTGTCCAGTCGAGCGAATATCGTGCCAACTTTGAACGGCGGCGTCCTGGGGTTGCATATCAAACCCTTTGAAGGAACCTGGAAGGAACGGCCGGATTATACCCGTGACGTGAAGCCAATCCTTGAAGCGTTACTGTTGACGTTGCACCAGAACCGCTACGATCCACAAGCGGTGCTGTATTTCAACGGAATCCAGTATGTCCTTGTTCCGTATCACGTCTCCAAGGACGGCACGCTGCAAGTGGGGGAGTTGGTAGAGATCGATCAGAGTCACCTCAATGCCCCCACGTTGCCGGATGCGGCATTGCGACTCAACGGTCTCGCATCGCGGTTGCCTGGTGATCCTGACAGTGTGCCGGACCTGTTGTTATTGGCCGACCGCGGTCGCCAGCACACGTATGCCAATAAGCGCGAATGGCGGGTCCTTGAAGGACTCAATGTGGAGAATCATCGACACTTCAACTCCGACCACGGTCATCTGCTGGCGGAAGAATCCGTTGTACCCTTGATCTTCCTGTTTGGGCGTGATCCGGGGGCACAGCCTCATGCTTCCATCTGCCACGCATCGATTGTCGACGTGACCCCCACTGTTTTGGATCTATTGGGGCTACTGAAGTCCTTCGAACATGCCATGTCAGCACGTCCTCCAGTGCTGCGCGGGCATTCTCTTAAAAGCTTACTGGAACGCAGCATCGGAGCCGATGTGGGTGACGAGAGACTGTGTTCGGCATCCATTCCAGACTGAGCGAATCCCACCTCTTTTGAAAAACACGATACGGCGCGAGAAAATGCCTCTCCTGAGACGAACCCGGTAAATCGAGTGGAATTCCATTCGGAAGGGTCATTGAGTGAGCGCCGCTACGTTTCCCCGGCCCGACCCGCACAGAATCTGTCCTTGAAACCACGCTCCGCGCACGGTGATTGACGAAACCGTGTCATGTCGCTCGTTCTCGACAAAAAAAGGGCTTTGGTTGACAAGGCTGTAAAGACAGTTATGGTAGGAATCGCGCAGAGAAAGCCGTTGTCTCTAAGCCGTATCGGGGAGTACCCGGGACAGGAGGGAAATCGTATGAAGCAACCATGGCTCATCGCAATTGCAGGAGTGGTGATCGGCCTTCAATCCGGCGTCGCGTTCGCGGTCAATCCGGATAATGGACCAGGATGCGGGCTGGGGAAATTGGCATGGTCTGATTACAAGACGCCCAAAAATATCGCGCCCCAAGTCATGATGGCAACCACGAATGGCACCTTTGGAAGCCAAACTTTCGGAATAAGTTTTGGAACCTCGGGCTGCACCAATGACGGGAAGGTAATGGCAGCACAGGAAACAAATACCTTCGTCGCCGGCACGTTCGATACGCTATCGACTGATATGGCGAGGGGCGGGGGAGAACATCTGACGGCTTTGGCGACGTTGATGAGAGTGCCGGCCGAACAACAGCCGGATTTTTTTGCATTGGCGCAACAGCAGTATCTTGCGCTCACTGAAGCGGGAGAAGTGTCTTCAGTCGCTGTCCTCAGGGCGCTGCAGGAGGCAATGACGGGACATCCGACTCTGGCCCGGCTCCCCGACGAGCGTTAACAGGGCCCTCCGCGCCCATTCCTCCGGCACCCGTATTGATTCCTATGGGGGGGGCGGCCACTTTCTCTGCCGCCCAAGTCCGCGTATCACGTCTTCCATTGCCATCGTTCTACCCTAGCAAGGAGGAGAGAGCATTCTCGCCATCTGCGGTCCCGCTTGAAGCCTCTTAATTGGGGGATGATACGCGTTTCCGTGTCTCTGACTTTCCCCTCGATTGCTCTTACTCACGATCATCGTCCTTGGAATCACGCTCCATACCCTTGCTCTGAAGGGCGCGGCGCTTTGTGGCGGCGCCCGCCCATTTCCTCATCAAAATTTCATGCTGTCTTCAGTCGATCTTCATCTTCGGTCCGTACCATCCGCTCTCTCGCAAGAGAGCGCTGGTTTCCGGGCCTACCCGTCCAGGCGCTTCGCGCCTGTCAGTGAATAGCGCTGTATCGAGCCGGTCGTAGCGGTGAGGGTGTATCGGGATCCACGCTTCGATGAATCGTGTGGGCGGGAACGCACCTCTATGGAGTCATGGAGTAGTGGAGAGACCGACGAAAAAGAAAGGGAAGAAGGGTTATGCGCATTGCTCAGGTCAGCCAGTTTTTTGAGGAAGTGTCCAACGAGAGTGAAAGTCTGGACGCGCGAGGCGTCGCCTTCGTGACGAGGAGCCTGATTCGATTCGGTCATGACGTGACCGTCTTTGCCAGTGGGGACAGCCGGGTATCAGGGAGATTAGTGCCGGTATCGCCTCGGGCGCTTCGGCACTATCCGGCCCCCAAGCGGCATCTCTCTGAAGGATTGACGTTTCTGGCTCTCGAGAAGGCATTCTCCATGGGGTCTGCCGTTGATCTTATCCACGTCCACGCGGGGTTTCCGGCCTTTCCGCTGATGCGCCGCAGCCCCCTTCCCACCGTGGCTACGGTTTATGGCTCACTGGATGCGCCCGAAATTCTGCGGGTGTTCCACGAGTTCAGGGAGTTGGCCCTGGTCGCAACATCGGCCGAGCAGATTCGACAGTGCCCCGACGTCAATTGGCTGGCCCTCATTCCCGTTCCTGCTCCATGTCAGCCGAGCGAAGTCCATGCGGAAACGCTGGACTCGCTTGTCGAAACCGCGACAGCCTATACGGCGGTCTATGAAGGAATCATGAAAAGCGCGGCCAGACGGGCGCAGACAGTCAGACCGGTCTATTCCCTTCAAGATGCGCAGACGGTCGTGTGACAAACCGGTGACCTAGGCGTCTCTGGCCTTTCCTCCGGAGCCCTTGTTCTGATAGAAACGTGCGATGCTTGATCTCATTGCTCTTGGTGCGGTTGCTGGCCTCATTCCGGTCTACCTTGGGATTCTTGCCGCCCTCTATCTGGGTAAGGTCTTACCCCGTACTTGGGAAGGCGGGCTTATCGGGGTGGCGAACGGCGTGCTGGTCTATCTCTTTTTCGACCTCATGCACGAAGCCACCGAGCAGACGGGGGCCCGTGACCCTATCTCGTGGCTGGTGTTTCTGGGGAGCCTGGGTGTGAGTTTCGTCGGCTTAGTCGCCTTGGAGTCCAGCCAGGTGTTCGGTGCGCGTTCCGGCAACCGGATCCTGTCGTTGCCCTATATGATCGCGGTGGGGATGGGATTGCACAATCTCGGGGAAGGACTCGCAATCGGCGCGAGTTATGCCAGCGGTGCCTATACGCTCAGCGCACTACTTGTAACCGGATTCGGCCTGCATAACGGAACGGAAGGATTTGGCATCGTCGGGGCTGCCGGGAAAACACCGATCTCGTGGCGAGATGTGGCGTTGCTCGGGCTGATTGCCGGGTTGCCGACCTGCATGGGGACGTTTCTCAGCGGGCAGGGAGTGTCGTCCTACTTCTCGATATGTTTCTATGCCCTGGCAGCGGGGTCTTTGCTGTATGTGGTGCTCTCGCTCACGGTGATGTCGTACACGGCGACGCGCCGGGTGCAGGTGTCGGCAGGAATGTTTGCCGGAATTGCGATCATGTATCTCACGGCCATGATATTGACTCTGGTTAGCGGCGTTCGCAGCTGAAGACGTTCTCTCACGACAGCGTTACCCACTCTCTCAGTCTCGCAGTCTTGCCTGCGTATCCCCGCTGACCCGTATCCTTGCGCGTCCACCGCCTTTCACAAGAGACGTGTATGAAGTGCGACGACGCGACTGATTGGCGCTTCAATTGACCCCGCGACAGTCGGTTGTGTATAAAATGGACTGCTCGATCGAAAGGCAGATTTTTTTCGGGAGGCGTTCATCATGGCGGGACGGGAATTTCACGACGGAGCCAAGGATGGCTTGGAGGCCTTAGAGCCTCTAGACCCCGAGAAGATTCATTCTTTTTCGGAATTGCTGGAAGCGATGCGAAAGACCGCGTTCGGTGGCCGTCGTCTAGGCGAGGCCTACGAAACGCTCGCCGCAATGATCGAGGATCCTGAGTGCAAAGTCGTGTTGACCCTGTCGGGCGCCATGACGATTGCCAAAATGGGGAAAATCATCAGCACCATGATTGACCGCGGCATGGTGCACGCGATTGTCTCGACCGGCGCACTGGTCGCGCACGGATTGAGCGAGTCGGTGGGCAAGCTGCACTACCGTCATGAACCGTCCCATACCGATGAGGAGCTGTTTCAAAAGGGCTACAATCGCGTCTACGACACGCTTGAGATGGAGTCGAATCTCAATTATGTGGAGCATGTCGTGTCGCAGACCATGAAGCGCATTAACGTCGATCAGCCCCTGTCGTCGAATTTTCTGACTCGCGAATTGGGCAAGACGCTGGCTGAGGAGTTTGAGGGCCCCGGCATCCTCAAGAGCGCGTATCTCAAGAACGTTCCTGTCTATATTCCCGCGTTTACCGATTCTGAAATGGGCCTGGACGTGGGAACGTGGGCCATGGGCAAGCAGATCGATTTTACCCGCAGCCAGATCAAGGAAGGCGGAGACCTCGCGGTGTTACGCACGCTGCATCAGACCTGTCCGGTGTTTAACCCCTACCTCGACCTCAATCACTATGCGGAGGAAGTCCTGGGTTCAACGAAGCTTGGGATTTTCACAATCGGCGGCGGCGTGCCACGGAATTGGGCGCAGCAAGTGGCCCCCTATATTGAGATCAGTAATACGCGTCTCGGGCTCAACGTGCAGCCGCCGCGTTTCCACTATGGCGTGCGGATCTGCCCTGAACCGGACTATTGGGGCGGGTTGAGCGGGTGCACCTATCAAGAAGGCATCTCCTGGGGCAAGTTCGTTCCGCCGGCGGAAGGCGGCCGGTTTGCCGAAGTGCTCAGTGATGCGACGCTGGTGTGGCCGCTGCTCATGGTGGGATTGTTGGAACGGTTTGCCGCGAAGAGTGTCTCTGCATGACCCCCGTGGCGAACTGGATGATCAGAACTGGAGCATCCTTCCTTCTATTCCTGCTCACGACGTTCTCGGCCATGGCGGCGAGTGCGCCGGCGATCGATAATCGTATGCGGGGGAAGGTAGACGCGCCGATCACTCTGATCGAATATTCGGACTTCACCTGCGGCTACTGTCTCAAATTTTTCAAGGAAACCTGGCCCAAGATTCAAGCACGATATGTCGAAACGGGGAAGGTGCGGTTTCTCTACAAGGATTACCCCCGCGCCGACCAGGGCCCCGGAGTGACGGCCGCCCTTGCCGCGCGATGTGCGGGAGACCAGGGCACCTACTGGCCGATGCATGACCGCCTGTTTGCCGCCGACGGCCGGTTGGATGTGGATACTTATTCCCAGCATGCCAAAGCCATCAATCTCGACCAGTCGAAATTCCGGCAATGTCTGCGTGATGCCCCGCACATGAAGGCGATTTTCCAAGATCGCGACGAGGCCAACTCCTGGGGATTTCATGGCACGCCCGGCTTCATCCTGATGCGGACGACGCAGCAGCCCACGGCCCAAAATCCGGCGCTCGCGATTCCCGGAGCCTTCCCCTTTGCCGCTTTCGAGGAAGAAATCGAGAAGCTCCTCGCGGCGTCGGGAGAGAAGGCGAAGTAAGGCCTCCGATGCGCGAAAGATCCAGCGTGGTGAATATCGTGACGAGAATCATCGTATAGCCAGGAAAGAGGAATTGCACTATGGGGTCGAAACAAGCCTTTTGGACTGTGCCTGCAAAGGATGGAGAGCCGGATCTGTGGGTGTGCATGTCCTGTTTGAGCGAGGCATTTTGCCGGAAGGTACCCATGCCCGCTTGTCCTACCTGTCATGGGGTCTCGACATATGAAGCGTTTACGCTGGCGGCGGTGCAGGATTGGGGAACCGACGAGTTGATCGCCAAAGCGGTGGCCGCTCAACAGGAAGGCGCGGCGCTCAGCGCGGCGCCCATGACGCCTCCTGTGGAGTCTGTCCAATAGCGAGTGTTCCTCTCCGGGAGTTGTCCGTTGGAAGATGGACGTCCATTTCTAGTCGGCGGCCGCTGGTCTCAATCCACGACGGTCGCCCCCGTACGAAATCCCTACACAGGCGAGACGATTGCCCATGTCTGCCAGGCTAGTCCGGCGGATGCGGAATCTGCGATGCAATCTTCGGTCGATGGTGCGGCGGCGATGCGTCGCTTGTCGGGCTATGCGCGATCGATGCTGCTTGTCAACGCGGCTCAGGCTCTGCAGGCGCGGCAGGAGGAATTCGCGCGCACGATGACCGCAGAGTCCGGCAAACCGCTGACGGATGCCCGTCGTGAAGTGGGGCGCGCTATCCAAACCCTGTCGATTGCCGGGGAAGAAGCCAAACGGATAGGCGGCGAGGTGGTGCCGCTGGATTGGTCCCCCGGCATGGAGTCCTACTGGGGTGTGACGCGGCGGTTCCCCATTGGGCCGATCCTCGGCATCACCCCCTTCAACTTTCCGCTTAATCTCGTCGTGCACAAGGTGGCGCCGGCGTTAGCGTCGGGCAATTCGATAGTGATCAAGCCGGCTCCTCAAACACCGTTGACGGCACTGTTGCTGGGCGATCTGCTCCTCAAGGCCGGTGTGCCGCCGGGGGGGCTCAACGTGTTGCCTTGCGACAATACCGTAGCGGAACAATTGGTAGTCGATCCCCGCTTCAAGCTGTTGAGTTTTACCGGCAGCGCCCCCGTCGGCTGGATGCTGAAGGCCAAGTGCGGCAAGAAAAAAGTCGTGCTTGAACTGGGTGGCAATGCCGCGGTGATCGTCGAGCCTGATGCGGATTTGGATTACGCGGCCCAGCGTTGCGTCACCGGCGGGTTCACCTATGCCGGGCAGACGTGTATTTCCGTGCAACGGATCTTTGTGCACGAGTCCATCGCCGAGTCGTTCACCGAAAATATCGTGGCCCGTGTGACAGGGTTGGCGACCGGGGACCCGGGCGACGAGCGCACCGTGGTTGGGCCGTTGATTGACGCCGGCGCCGCGCAGCGCATCGAGGGCTGGATCGGCGAAGCGGTTGCACAAGGCGCGCGCCTGCTATCGGGTGGGCCGCGTGAGGGATCGGTCGTACGTCCGACCGTGTTGTCACAGGTGACCGCCACGATGAACGTCTCCTGCCGGGAAGTCTTCGGGCCGTTGGTGACCATCACGCCCTATCGCGAGTTTGAGGCGGCATTGAGTGCGGTCAATGCGTCGGACTATGGGCTGCAAGCGGGAATCTTCACCAACAATATCGGGCGTATTTTTCAGGCGTTCGAACAGTTGGAGGTCGGCGGAGTGCTGGCGAACGAAATTCCGACCTTCCGCGCAGACCACATGCCGTACGGCGGCATCAAAGATTCCGGCATCGGACGCGAGGGTTTGCGGTATGCGATCGAGGATATGACCGAGCCCAAGCTGCTGGTTGTGAATCTCCGCCGCCCGTGAAGGAAAGCGGTGGCGGGACAAAAAAACCCTCCCGCCGTATTGCGGATACGCAACAAACTTGATACAACTTTCGCGCGTGTCGCCGCATGATCACATGCGCGGCACAGGCTTTGTGACAATTCATCGAACACTCAGTCGGAGTGCTTTCGACGCGGGATGAAGAGGGAGACCTACATGGTACCAACACACATGTTTTTGACGAGGGGCGTCGGAGTGCACAAGGAAAAGCTGGCTGCGTTCGAGCAGGCCTTGCGTAGTGCCGGCGTGGCATACTGTAACCTCGTCAGCGTCTCGTCCATTCTCCCTCCCAACTGCAAAATTCTTCCTCGCAAGCGGGGCGAGAAATTGTTGAATCCCGGGGAAATTACCTTTTGTGTCATGGCCCGGTCGGAGACCAACGAACGCAACCGATTGATCTCCGCGTCCATCGGCTTAGCGATTCCGACCGATCGTGATACGTACGGCTATCTTTCCGAGCACCATGCCTACGGTGAAACGGACGAAGAATCCGGCGAATACACGGAAGACTTAGCGGCCCAGATGCTCGCCACCACCCAAGGCATCGAGTTCGATCCGGATGTGGCCTGGAAAGAGCGCGAGCAGGTCTTCAAGATGGGTGGAAAAATCGTCCGGACCCTCAACATCACGCAATCCGCGGTCGGCCGGCCGAACCGCTGGACCTGCGTCATCGCGTTGGCGGTGTTTATCCCGACGGAAAACATCCCCAAGAGCCTTCTGAACAAGGCCTAGCGGCGGGTATGGCGCTCCCGTCAGGATGGCTTGGGCAAGCCGATAATTTCCTCGGGATCGACGAACCCTGGTGTCATCCTGATCAAGCCGGAGTCTATGTACTGCCGGCTCCTTACGAGCACACCTCGAGTTATATCCTCGGCTCCGATCGAGGCCCTTCCGCCATCATCGAAGCCTCTCAACAGGTCGAACTCTACGATGAGCAGTTGCGGTACGAGCCGTATCGCGAGTGGGGCGGCGTCGCCACGGCCGCGACATTGAACCTTGCCGGGCGCGTGGATGGCCAGGCCGTGCAGGCCATTCAGGAGTTTGTAGCACCGCATGTGGGTCGAGGGAAGTTTCTGGTGACTCTGACCGGTGAACATACCGGTGCCTTAGGCGCAATTCGCGCGCATGCGCGGGCCTATCCGGGCATGAACGTCGTACAAATCGATGCGCATGGCGATCTTCGTCAGGCCTACCAGGACAATCCTTACAGTCACGCCAGTGTCATGGCCCGGGTGGTGCAAGACGGGTTGCCGCTCGTGCAAATCGGCATCCGGTCGATCAGCCCGGAAGAAATCGATCTCATCGACAAGACTCCCCGCATCAAGACCTTTTTTGCCGCTTCGATTCTTGATCCCTCCGGCCCCTACGAGGGGCGGGCCGCTCGCTGGATTCCTGAGGTTCTGGCTGCGTGCACCGGGCCGGTATATCTGACCTTCGATTGTGACGGGCTGGATGCCTCGCTCGTTCCGGCTTTGGGGACACCGGAACCGGGCGGATTGGGGTGGTACGATACCCTGGCGCTGGTGACGGCGCTGGCAAATGGGCCCGGCATCGTGGGCATGGACATCAGCGAGATCGCTCCCATTGAAGGGTTCGTCGCGCCTCAGTTCAGCATTGCCCGCTTGATCTACCGAATGCTGGGGCGGATTCGGGCCGGCCGTCTTGTTCACTAGATCAGCGTGACCCTGCTCGCCGGCTGCTCTTCCCTCACGTAGATGTTCGACCTGTCCTCTCTCCGCCATGCGCATCAATAAATTTTTCACCGAACAGGGCCTGTGTTCCAGACGGGAGGCTGATCGACTGATTGCCGAAGGTCGTATCACGATCAACGGCGTGGTCGCCAAACTCGGGGATCAGGTCTCGCCCCAGGATCTGGTGGCGCGTGACGGCACGGTTCTGCAGCGCGGCAACCAGGTGGTCTACATCAAATATCACAAGCCCGTCGGAGTGACGACCACGACCGAATTGCATGTGCCGCGAAACATCATCACTGAAATTGGTCATACCGCCAGAATCTTCCCGATCGGACGGCTCGACAAGGATTCGTCCGGTCTCATTCTCCTGACCAATGACGGAGATATCGTCAACGAGATCTTGCGGGTTGAGCACGGGCATGAGCGGGAATATCGCGTGGACGTGGATCGTGAGTTTGACGAGTCCTTCCTCTCGCGGATGGCAGAGGGTGTGGTCGTACTGGGGGAGCGTACCCGCCCTTGTCTCATGGCGCGCTTGGGGCCCCGTCGATTTCGGATCATCCTGACGGAGGGGCGGAATCGGCAAATTCGACGCATGTGTCAGGCGCTCGGGTATCGGGTGGTCTCATTGCATCGCGTGCGAATTATGCACATCACTATAGAAGGGCTTCATGCGGGCCAGTGGAGGGACTTGAGCCAGGAGGAACGTCGCCGATTGTTCGAAGCTCTTGGACGGCCGCCTGAATCGTCGAGGTGAGACGGAGCGAGGAGCCCGTTATTCGGCGTGGAGCGCCGTATTGGACCGGTCACCGGGCAGGTTCAATGAATCGGGATGGACGGATTCTTTAGATCTGGATAGGGACAGCGGCGCTCTCGCAGTTCGACTGAGGAATAGGTTCAGCAGCGCAATGAAAAAACTCCCTCCCACCACCCAGTAGCTGGTCGACCGGATGGTTTTGGTGCCTTCGTCGCGCATGTCTTTGGCAACTTCCGCGACGGTCTCCAGCAACCGATCCAAAGCCAGACTGACTTGCATGACCTTAGGGCCGCCGTTGTCTGCGGCATGGATTTCAGCTTTACGCCGGAGCTCCGCTGCCTCTTTGGGCGATCCCGCATTCCATTCCTGCGACAGAAGATCGATCGTCTGGCTGGCCACATGGAAGTATTGATCGAGGCTGTCACGCACGGCCTGGATGTCTTTTTCTTCGCTGCGTCCGCTTCGCGACACGCGCAGGCCCGCTGCGGCGTAACGATCCACTGCATGCTGAATGCGCGCTCGTTGCGATGGGAGCGACTCAATGATCCGCTCGAAGACGGTCTCATTTTCCGCTTCCAACGATCGGATGATCGTGTTGCGATAGCGGATGACGTCGGCAGAGATATGGGCGAGGTCGGCTGCCCCCAGGGTGTACTCGGTATACATAATCCGCAGGTCCTGATCGATACGGCTGAGGGCCTGCCCGCTGATCCATCCCAGTCCTGCGATCAGGATACTGATGATCCATTGGTTCGTGCTGGGAACGGACAGTTTGAAGCGTGAAGCAAGCGACACAGGTGTCCCTTTCGTCGGGCCGGAAGCGGAGCATGTGGCCCACGTGTTTGGGCCCACGCAGTCTAGCAGATCGTGTCCGAAGAAAGAAGTCGAGGCTTTTTTGGAAACGTGCAGGTCAGTCGAGGACGATGCGTCGCTCGACCAGGTGACCGACTTCCGGATCATTGGAGACGAACACCACCGACCAGGGCTCTTCTTTGGAGCAGAGCCTTCGTAGCAACGTCAGTCGCAGGGTTGGGTCGATATTATGGAGGCTGCCGTTAAAAATCAGCAAATCCGGCCGGGTGACGATCATGCGGGCCAGAAGAATGCGCAGGACCTGGCTGCGGCTCAAATTGGCCCCGTTTCCGTGCACGATGGTTTCCAGGCCTTGGGGCAGCGCGTCGATTTCCTCCTCAAGCTCCACGAATCGGAGCGCCCAGCTCAGATCGGCGAATTGGATCGACGGGCGCTGGAGCGTCACGTTTTCCTCAAGGGTTCCATCGAACAGGGTCGGGTGGGAATCGAGCATCAAGCCCCGGCAGCGATTCACATAGTTGAGTGACACGTCGCGCAGGTCGACATCGTTGTAGCGGATGACCCCGCTGGTCGGATGATAGAGGCCCGCCAGGAGGAGCGCCAGAGACGTTTTGCTTTTGCTCGTTCCCGTAAGCACGCTGATCTTTTCCCCCGGCAACACTTCTAGGTTGAAATGATCGAACAGCATCGGTCCGTCCGCGCTCGCGAAGGACACGTCTTTGCATGTGAGCCGCACTCCCTGCAGCGTGGGACTCGGCAGCCAGGCGGCGATCGGACCGGAGACCTCCTCTTTCGGCATCTCGAACAATCTGGAGAGTTCCTGAAGCGAGGTGGCGACATAGATGGCGGCATACATGCGTCGGGCAACGATGTCGAGATTGAGGAGCAGCGTACCCACAATGACTTCCGACGCCACGAATTGGCCAAGCGTGATATCCCCCAGCGATAACAACCATCCGCCGAGGCCGATCATGCCGCTGTGGGCGAAGGCCTGAAAGATGACCGCGCTCTTATATTGAGCCCCGGTCAAAATATCGGATCGTCTCTTCCTGGCCATGACATAGGCTTGAACGAGCGCATCGGTTTTCTTGAGCAGGAGCGGCAGGCTGTCGGTGGCTTTGAAATGGAGGCGGTTGATGCCGATGTCTTGCAACCAGTGAAAGGTCTGGTAGTGGAGCCGCGAGACTCGTTGCGTAATGCGGAGTCCTCCACGGCCGAAAAAGGTCAGGAGAAACGCAAATCCGCTGATGAGAAAAAAGTTATAGCCGAGGAAATAGGGGTGGTACATGACCAGGATCGCCATGCCGATCATGCCCGACACAAAGACATTGATGAGGTCGACCAGCATCGCGACCAGCGCACGCGGCAACAGTTCCGCTTCGATGAAGGTATTGGTATGTTGGGGAAGAAAGACGTTTTCTCGAAAGCGAAGCAGGGCTTCGGTAAAGGCGACCGCAAGCCGCGTATAGATCCGCTGCACGAGGATCTCCACCGCTCGTCCCTGCAGCACGCGGAACGCACCCATCAACAGCAAGGCGCCCAACATGATGGCCACTAGCGTCACGATCATGATGGGTTGAATGGCGAAGGCGAAGGTGTTGACGAGCTCTTGCACGGTGAGCGGCACGATCAGCGCAAACAAGCCGATCACGAGGGCATAGGAAACGATGATCGCCAGAATGCGACGCTCGAGTCCGATCAGGAGGTTGACACGCGAAAGAATGGTCCACGCTGAAGGTGTGGTGATAGTCGATTCAGTGGCGTCGTGGTTCACGCGATGGCTCGTGGCGGCGGATGGTGGGGCGCAGTGTGGTCGAATACCGCAGCTCTGTCAAGGATGAGAAGCGGGGTCGGCCGGGAAGAATCGAGCACCCCATGCGAGGAGTCTGATGATTGTGCGGCAACCCGTTAGTTCAGCATGATCCGGCGGTCGACATGCGGAGTCAGATTGGGATCGTTCGAGACGAAGATCACCGACCAGGGTTCTTCCTTGCTGCACAGGCGGCGGAGAATCGTCTCGCGCATAGCGGGATGCATGTTGTGGAGGATGCCTTCGAAAATGAGGAGCTGCGGGCGTCCCAGGATCGCCCGCGCCACCAGGATGCGCACGATGTGCGTGGGCGCGAAGATTTTGCCGGCGGTTCGCACATGCGTTTTCAGGCCTTGGGGGAGGGCATCGACTTCCTCTTCGAGTTCGGTGAAGCGCAGGGCCCATCGGACGTCGCTATAGGGAATGTAGTCTCGTCCGAGCACGATGTTTTCTTCCAGCGTGCCTTCAAACAGCGAGAGCTGCGAATCCAGGATGAATCCTCTGAACCGATTGACGGAGTCCAGGTTCAGGTGCCGGAGATCGACGCCGTTGTAGCGGATGACGCCGGCGGTGGGGGATTCGAGCCCCCCGAGCACGCGGGCCAGCGCAGTTTTTGCCATCGTCGAATCCGCATAGATGCCGATTTTTTCCCCCGGCGTCACTTCGAGGTTGAAGTGCTCAAATACGGGTGGGCCGCCCGCGGGTGCAAAGGTAAGGTCTTTACACGTGACGCGAATACCGTGAACCGTGGGATCGGGCAAGGGAATGGAAAGCGTCGCGGCATCCTGATCCTTGGGGAGCGAGAAGAGGAAACTCAATTCGGTCAAAGCGGTCAGGAAATAATAGATATGCCCCATCCGCTTCACCACGCCGTCGAAGCTTGAGAGGATCCCGCTCACCACGACTTCAGCAGCGACAAACTGTCCGAGTGTGAGCTGCCCGATTCCCAGGAGCCAGCCTGCTGTTGCGATGAGACCGCTATGGACGATCGCCTGCCACCCGAGCGACCCCAGATACTGACGGATCAGAATCCCGAACCGGGTTTTACGCACGCCGACATAGGTGTCCAGAAGCTGATCCGTCTTTTTGATTAGAAGCGCCTGGCTATCGGTAGACTTGAAATGGAGCAGGTTGTACGCAATTTCTTGAAACCAGTGCAGGGTGTCGTATTTGGCATGTGACATGTCCATGTCGGCCTTCAGGCCGCCGTGGCTCATCAGAAAAAACACGACATTGAATCCGACCAGCAGGATCGCGTTAAACAACAGGAAGTAGGGGTGGTAGAACACGAGGATGGTCATGCCGACCGCTCCACCCACGATCACGTTGATCAGGTCGACCAGCAGAACCGAAACGGCCCGTTGCATGAGAATGGTTTCGACAAAATAGTTCGCGAAGCGAGGCTTGAACCCCTGATAGCGCAGGTGCGGAAGCTGCTGAGCCATGGCAATGGCGACCCGGGCAAAAATGCGCCGCTCCAGCACTTCCACCGCATAGTATTGGAGGGCCCGGAAGGCTCCGACGAACAGCAGGCCCGCTACCATGACCGCGGCCAGGGTGACAATGGTGATGGGCTGGAGCGCGAACGCGAAGGTGTTGACGAGTTCCTGGACGGTGAGGGGAACGATCAGCGAAAAGAGCCCGATGGCGATCGAATAGGAGACAATGAGGCCGAGGATGCGCCGTTCCAGACGAAACAGGAGGCCCAGATGGCCGACGACCGCTTGAAACAGGTGGCTCTGGTTGTCGGAATGATCCTGGGACATCTGCTACCCCTGCCGCACCTCATCAGGCTGCCGGTCGTGCTGTGGCGACGGGCCGGATGAAGCGGTCGCGGCGACCTGTCGGCGTAGGCCTACACCTGCTAAAACCTATCAGAGCGCCCTGCAAAATACTACTATTTGGAAAAGCTCGCCCCGACCCGATAATTGACCGGCACGGCCGACGGCTGGCTCCGAGCCCAGGAACCGGTCGCCCATTGGTAAAGGGCGAGGGCCTTCTGGTAATCGGCTTTCGCCCGCACCAACTGCATCTCCGAATCAACGGAATTTCGCTCGCGAAGGTTCACAAACAGCACGCTCGTGGCGCCCAGGCTGAATCGAAAGCGTTCGCCTTCCTCCAGCGTCTTGGCCATGCGGAGGGATTCTGCCGCCGCTGCAACCCGTTCCTTCGCGCGTTCAATAGCTGACACGGCATTGTCGACGTCCACGACCACTTGCTGTTCCCGGTATTTCTGTACCAGCACCAGGCGATCGGCCTGGGCCTGGGCCTCCAGCACTTCTCCTCGGCTTCTGCGTTGAAGGATCGGAATGCGTAATTCCGCTCCGAACCGATAGCCCAATCCAAGCACAAATTTCTCCGGGGCCCGGGCCGGCGCCGCTTCCAGATCGAGACTCGGCAAGAGGTTGTTCTTGGCGAGTTCCAAATCGATATTGTTGACCTTGGCTTCGATATCCACTTCGCGGATCTCAGGGCGATCGCTTTTCGCTTGCAGCTTATCGGCCTTGACGATGTCAGCGGTCGGCAGAGCTGCGGGAGGGGGGAAATCCGGAACACGCTCGAGCTGCGGGGCTGTGGGCGTCTGGTTTTCCCAAAGGAACATCGACATTTTATATTGTTCCTGCTCCACGGCTCGCTGCGCGGTGATGGCGACTTCACGGCGACGCTGCACTTCCTGCCCTGCTTCGACCACGTCGAGCGGCGCCACGGCGCCGGCCTTGGCTCTGCCCTCAACCTGCCGCAACCGCTCCTCGGCGACGCCAAGAGCCCGGCGTTGCACGTCGACAAACTTAGCCGCCGAGACCCAATCCCAGAATTGGCTCGCAGCGGCGAGGAAGAGATCCTGTCTCGTTTGAGAAATTTTGACCTCGGCGCGCGGATCAGCCAGTTCCGAGCGCTGCAATTCCGCGTTCTCCGGGTTGATCATGAGCCCTTTCAGGAGCGGCAGGAAGCCGCCGAGTATGACTTGCTGGCCGTTTCCGAAGGCGAGGTCCGGAATCTTCGCGTCCCCGATGGACTGTCGAACGCCCGCGCTGCCCCGGAATCCCCAAGGGGTCCTCGCTTCGACCAATGTATCGTTAAATCCCACGCTTTGGGTTTTGGTGGTGCCCTTGTCGATAAAGCGTTCGATCTCGGTATCGTTCACTAAGACCGGCTCGAATGCGCCCAGAGCTTTGAGCATTTTGCCGCGTGCCGACACCTTCTCGGTACCGGCTCCCTTCAGCAGGGGATGGGAGCGGTCGATCCAGGCGAGCACTTCGTTTAGGGAGAGGGGAATAGGCGGAAGAGTTTTTGATTTGACCGTGTCCTCTGCCCTGGCGCTGCCTTCCGGAAGCCCGCAGAGCGCACAGGCGGCAATGAGCAGGACCCACGCATAATTCTTCATGAAACGCACTCCTTTCTGAGATCGCAAGACAGACAATACGCGTCGAAGGATGTCAGCGCTCCGGCATGCGACGGTGAAGCGGACCGGTTACTTGGCCCCGCGACCGGCTTTCGGTAGAAGTGTATCGATCAGACTCGGAGGCCGTTCCTGGTAGTCGGGCGGAAAGAGATTGAACCGGCGCCAGAGCTCATACCAAAGCGGGACGCGATTGAGAATGACCCATCCCATGGCTTTGGTGCCCTGACGGACATGTTCTTGCGGAGGCCAGGGACGTTCTTCAAGATCAGGAACGACCCAGAAGCGGAAGTTGCCCTTGCCGTCGTCGACCTGGTCGATGACCTTGATCACCCCGTTGTAGGTGCCAGCCATCATTTCCGGCCAGGCCGGCAGAGGGATGGCCGGAATACCGTAAAACAGAATCTTGACCTTCCGACCCACGTTGAGCAACGGGGCGTCGATGCCGTCGGCCACCATTTCAATGGCCCTGTCCGTGCTATTGGGAGAGATTCTGACGAGTTTTTCGCCTGGCCGTACGGTTTCGCCGGCACCCGACTGCGCCATTTTCACGACGGTGCCGTCAATGGGCGACAGGATCCGGCCGGCCACCCGCCGCTGATTGGCGTTGGAAAGACGCAGCGAGACGTCCGCAACTTGATCGGCGGCACGCGCCGCTTCCCCGATCGAGGCATCGCGGGCTGCTTCGGCTTCGAGGAGGCGTTGAAGCACTTCCGCGCTGATCTGGTCCCGCCCGAAGCTCGACGCCTTCATCGACTGTTCGGCAGCTTTCAAATTGGCTTTTGCTCCGTCGAGGTCCGCCTTGGAAGCAATGGCTTGCTGAATGCTGACTTCCAGTTCGCGCTGAGAGACCAGGCCCTGGCTGACGAGTTGCTTGTGTCTATTGACGTTCAGTTCGGCGGTGGCCATGGCAATTTTCGCCACCTCGACTTTCTGATAGGCTTCCCGAACCTTGCTGTCCGCCTCCTGCACGCGGGCGCCCGCCGACGGCACGGCGGCCTTCACGAGGTTTTGCATTTCCTTGATGCGTTTATCGAGCTGGTCGGCGCGACTGAGGGCAGCCTTCCGCGTATCCTCCAGCGCCTGCTTGCGCTGTTCGAGAAGGTTCAAGAGATCCGGGGCCATGAAATTCGGGTCGTAGTCGTCGAGTTCGAGAATTACGTCGCCCGCCTTGACCCGCACGCCTTCGAAGATGTGCCACTTTCTGATACGACCGGTAATCTGTGCCTCGATGTCCTGCGGGCGCTCAAAGGGGGTATAGGCGGAGAGTTGGCCGGTCACCGTGATGGTTTGAGTCCAGGGCACGAAGGCCACGATCAGCATGAAGAAGCCGACCAGGAGAATGGCCAGCCGTGAGGAGAACCGAAGCCGTTCGGGAATTTGAACGGCTTCCCAGGATTGGAGCTTGGTCGACGTCGCCAGATCGTCGACGGCCATTTCATCCAAGCCGGTGCGCTGGGTGACGAGGGAGCGGAAGCGGGTTTTGAGTCCCTCACGGATACGCTGCACGTAACCCCTCCACGCACCATCCATTGTAAAGATGTGCACATGTATCATAGTGGAAGACGAAGGAGTTGGTCAATTCAATGAGAGGTTCCGTCGTGGCTCAGCTTGACCCTTCGACTGGAGAACGGCTATGGTTCGCCGCATCATTCTTTCCTTGAGCCAGAGGTGTGGTGTCCATGCCGAAGAATAAGAAAGCGGGACGGGCGTTGGTCGGGGTTTTGGGCGGGAGCACATCTGATTTCCCCATTCTTGAAAAGGCCGTCGCCATGTTGACGGAGCTCGGGATTCCCAATGAGCTGCTCGTGGTTTCGGCCCATCGCACCCCGGATCGCCTCTTCGCCTATGCGGAACAGGCTGTGGTGCGGGGGCTTCAAGTCATCATTGCGGGCGCCGGGGGAGCCGCTCATCTCCCTGGAATGGTGGCGGCGAAGACTCCGTTACCGGTCATCGGGGTGCCCATTCCTACCGAAAACCTCCGCGGTTTCGATTCCCTGCTGTCGATCGTCCAGATGCCCAGGGGAATTCCGGTCGCCACAGTCGCGATCGGGGGCGCTGAAAATGCGGCCATCTTGGCCGCGCAAATTCTGGGATTGCAGTCCGTTTCCATCAGGCAACGGGTGGAAGGATTCCGTACGGCACAAACGCAACGCGTGCTCGACTCGCAGGACGATGCCCGATTGTCCCCTCCCTTTCCGAGCCCACGCAGCAGCCGGACGAGCCGCCGGCCGTGAACGCGATGGTGATCGATCACGGCGCGACCCTGGGTGTGCTCGGAGGAGGGCAGCTCGGCACGATGTTCGCCACCGTGGCCCGCCGAATGGGGTACACGATTGCGGTTTGGGATCCCGACCCCGAAGCGCCTGCCCACCGGATTGCCGATTATTCGTTCACCACCCCGTTCACAGACGCCGATGCGCGCAAGGAGTTCCCACGGCGTGTCCGTGCGGTGACCTATGAATGGGAGAACGTGCCGGCCGACCTGTGCGAACAATTGGAGCAGGAGGTGCCGGTTCGTCCATCGAGCCGTGTGCTTCGGGTGATTCAGGATCGCATCGAGCAGAAGACCTTTTTGCGGTCTCATGGGCTGGCCGTGCCGGCATTTTCCACCCTGTCCTCGCCGGATGAGCTCGGCCGGCAGACCATACCCTCTTATCCGCTGGTGTGTAAGACCGCCACTGCCGGGTATGACGGCAAGGGGCAGTGGAAAATCCTTCGAGCGGAGGATTGTCTTGCGGTGCAGCAGGAGTTGGCCCGGAACGCGAGGCCGGATTCGCGATGGATTCTGGAAGAATGGCTTCCGTTCGAGCGCGAGCTGTCGATTCTGGTCGTGCGAGGCGCCGATGGCGCGGCACAGACTTATCCATTGGTGGAGAATGTGCATGAAGACGGCATTCTTCGTCAGACGATCGTCCCGGCCGATGTGCCGGAAGCCGTTGCCGGCCTGGCCGCCACGATGGCTCGTGAAGCCGTACAGGCGTTGGATGGTGTGGGGGTGTTTTGCGTGGAATTGTTCCTCATGGCCGATGGACGCCTAGTGATCAACGAAATCGCCCCCAGGCCGCATAATTCCGGTCACTACACCTTGGATGCCTGTACCGTCTCGCAGTTTGAACAACAGGTGCGGACCCTCTGCGGGTTACCGCTGGGAGAAGTCCGCCTGCTCAGCCCTGCCGTGATGCTCAATCTCATCGGTGACGATGTTCGACTCGTCACACTCTCGCCCGCCGCGCACGATCTCCTGCGTGTGCCTGGTGCGATTCTTCACTTGTACGGGAAACGAGCGATCCGACCGAAACGGAAAATGGGCCATATCTCTTTCCTCGCTCCCACCCGCGCGGAGGCGCTTGCGACGGCCTCGATATTCCGCTCGCGGCTTGTTCCGACTCGACCGTAAGCCCGACACTCGCCTACGACTTAATCTTGCTAGGTACGCCGATACGATGTTGCCCATTCCTCTCGGTTGAAGTCGGCCGGCCGCTCTGAGCTTGTCCGTTTTTGTGAGACGCTGAGAGCTCCCCGTGCCTTCGTGGCCACCCCTAGTTTCCCCGTCCCTGCAATTGCGATGACTTGCCAGGATGAAACGAGGGTATGGGACTTGCTGTCCTCCCGACTGGTTCAACACTCTTCTCTTAGGGGCAGGCACAGCGGTGAGCGGTTCACTTTCCTCCGAACTCGATCAAACCGGGCGGCATCCCACCATGCGAGGATTGGGCCGTTTGCTTTCTCATTCACGAGTCCGCGTGATGTTTCTGCAAAGTCTCGTGGCCGGCATCCTGTCGTACGAACTGCTGGTCAGTAATGAGACGATCTATGGGCAGAGCGTCAGCCGGGTGGTGGCGTTTGGATTGATGCTGATCAGTGCCGGAATCATGGTGTTGCCGAAAACGGCACTGGAGAGCGCCTGGTTTCCCGGCGCCTTGATCGGCATCAATACGCTGCTCGTCACGGGAACCATTTATCTCTCCGGAAACGCCAGTTCGGAACTATATCTCACCTACTTTCTTCTGCTCCTGATTGCCTCATCCGCGCCCTCGCTCAAACAACTGCTCGGCCTCTCGGTCATTATCTGTGCCGGGTATGGTGTCTTGGTGTATGAGCATGCGATGCAGTCCGGTTCCCTTGCGGTCGGGCACCTGCTGGGTATTCCTGTCTTGCTGATCATGTCGGTGTTTTACGGCCTCACCCTGGAAACGGTGGCTGTCGAGCGGCGGCGGAACCGTGTGTTACGGGAAAACGTTCAAGGGTTGAAACAGTCCGAGCAGGTCTTGGAGGAACGGCGAACGCAACTGGAAACCCGTGTGCAAGGGTTGAAGCAGGGGTTGTCCCGCGCCAATCAGGAGATTCGTCAGGGCATGGTGGAGCGCACGGGGCTGGAGCGGCAGTTGCGCGAGGCTCAAAAGTTTGAGGCGATGGGTCGCTTGGCCTCCAGGTTGGCGCATGAATTCAATCAGGTGTTGACGGTGATCGGTGCTCAGACAGGCGCCATCGTGTCCAGGTTGAAGCCAGATGACCCGTTGCATGGACCGGTGGAGGACATCTTCCGGAGCGGGGAGCGTGCCGCGACCCTGACGGCGCAACTACTCGCGCTTGGGGTGCACGAAACGGCTATTCGCGACACGTTGGCGCTCGGCGAGGTGATGGTGTCGATGCGCGAGACGCTTCAAGCACTGCTTCCCGGACGGCTTGATGTGCGAGTGCCTGACGAGCCCAAGCCGGTGTTAGTAGAGATCGGGCACGATCGGTTGGAGTATCTCTTGTTACACCTGGTCGCCAATGCGCGGGATGCCATGCCGAGCAGCGGCCGGGTGGAGATCTCGGTGGAGGTCGTCACCGGGGAGTTGTTGCCGGCTGAACAACTGGAAAAGAATCCCCGCAAGCGTATGGCGCGGATTGCGGTGAGCGACAGTGGAGGGGGGATGAATTCGGACGTCCAGGCCCAGATGTTCGAGCCGTTTTTTTCGACCAAGGAGACCCACGCCGGTCTAGGGCTCACGCTGGTGTATGGGATCGTTCGTCAATCCGGAGGGACGGTCGAGGTGCAAAGCCAACCCGGCCAAGGCACCACGGTACGTGTCTACCTCCCGCTGGTCGAGCGTAACGGGATACTGCGTGATACAAGGGTGCTCCCCGAGGCGCTGTCGAAGGGCGCAGAAACAGTCCTGCTCGTGGAGGAAGATGAAATCGCGAGGAAACTGGCACTCTCGACGCTGCATTGCCATCGATACCATGTGCTGGAGGCGGGGTCAGCGGTGGAGGCCTTGCTCGTAGCCCAGCAATACCAAGGGCCGATTCACCTCACGGTCAGCCATCTCTCCCTGCCGGAAATCAGCGGCCGGGAGTTGGCCAAGCGGCTGGTGCTGCAACATCCAAAAATGAAAGCGTTGTTCGTATCAGGGTTTTCCGACGATACGATCGCCAGTCATCGAGTGAATAAGAAGTATTTCCTGCAGCAGCCGTATCGGCAGCACGACCTGGCCGGAAAAGTTCGCGAATTGTTGGATGTGTAACCGCCGGACTGGCGACGTCAGTATCGGAAGGACTCGGTGCGGCCGGGCTTGAAAAACCGTACTTCCGGGCGCTTGAAGAAGCCGATCAGCGTCATTCCCGCAATGAACCCACCGATGTGCGCAAAGAACGCCACGCCTCCTCCTTGTGATCCCAGGCTCGCGCTGCCGTTCAGCAGCTGCATGACGAACCACAATCCCAGCACGATGCCGGCCGGCACATAGGTGGTGCCCACCACCGGGGCAATCAGCAAGACGCGGGCATGGGGAAAGAGCAGCAGATAGGCGCCCAGGACGCCTGAAATCGCCCCGCTTGCGCCGACCATGGGAACGGTGGATGTCGGGTCGGTCAACGCGTGACTGAGCGCCGCCAGGATTCCGCATCCCACATAAAAGACGATAAATCGGCCATGCCCCATGATGTCTTCGATGTTGTTGCCGAAGACCCACAGGTAGAGCATGTTGCCGATCAAATGCATCCAGCTGCCGTGTAGAAACATGCTCGTGAGGATGGTCGCATACGCGGGGAGCGTCGCAATTTCCGAGGGGAGCGTTGCCTGGCCGAACAGGATGGAGGGGATGGCTCCGTATTGGTAGACGAAGGTTTCGCCGGAGGTTGATCCGAGGGAACTTTGATACAGGAAGACAAGTGAACAGGCGACGATGAAGGCGACCGTGATGACCGGCGTGCGTTCGGTCGGGTTGTCATCACTCAGGGGCAGCATCGCATCACCTGGTCTGAAAGAATTGTTAGGTTGCCGGACGCGGAAGCCGAGGATTCGACGGGGGGACACCGTCGGCTTGCAGCGGAACCGAGAACCCGGCCGCATGGGTATGACCACCGCCTCCGAAGGATGCCGCGATCGCACCGACATCGGTTCCATCTTCTCGGGAACGCATACTGAAATATCGACGACCGTTGCGATCATGCCAGATCAAACAGAACGGATGGTCGGCGGACAACCGTTCGCCGATTTGACTGGTGAGGACCGAGCTGTGGACCGACGGAACGGTGGCACCTTCGAACTGCACCAGCGTCGCCTGCGAGGCCAGTTTCGTGACGAGTTCGTTTTCGTAGCGGAGAATGGCGCGGCCTTCGCGTTCTAACTCGCGCTGCTCGAATTGGGCCCAAAGCTCAAAGTCGAACGGGTAGGAGGCCAGGGCGGCGCTGATTTCACGACTGTTCGGAAGCACCCAGTGCCACAAATCCTTATCTTGGATGTAGCGCAGCAGCCAGGGGGCCGGTTCATCATGGGCCCATTCCCATCCCAGCACCGCTCCCGACTTGTTGAGATCGAAGTAGGCATAAGGCAGGTCGGCCAGTGCCTGCTCGGCAGTGATGTGATGGTCTAGAACAACGAGGCTGGCCGCATCCTTGGCCATGGCTTCAAGCGTCGGCCGGTTGTAGCTGAAATCCACCATGACAATGTGATGACCGGCGAGATTGGTCGGGGGCGCTTCACCGTGTTTCACGGGGCGATACTCCGCTCCTGGATAACGACGCCAGATGGCCCAGGCGGCGCCGAAACCATCCGCACATTCTGCATGATACAGGATCAGCGTGGGAGGAGAGGAAGACAGGGTTCGCATGGTGGCTGCGCTCATAGGCTGACCACCTTAGCATGTCCGTTCATGGAGACTAAAGAGCTATCTCAGGATGGGGGCGAGCCGGCTCGGCCGCCGGCATCGCCTGCATTCGCTTAGGTAGTGGCTGGAAGGTGATTGAGGTGATTGATCAACTGCCGGAGGCGGCCTGCATTTCGGCGATTGAACGAAAACGTTAATCGTGCGAGATCCTTCAATCCCGGCTCATCAATTTCTTCCGGGAGTGACGGCCGTTGCTCAAACGTGCCCTCCGTCAGCATGTCTTGAAATTGACGCTGCACCTCTTCGACTTGCTCTGCGGTCAAGGGAGTTTTTAATCTGATGGCAAGCTGGCGTCCTACGAATCGGAGGGAGTGATAGCGCCGATAGAAGGTGCGGATTTCCGTGACCGCATCCTCCACGTTATCGACGATGGTGAAGAGGGCGAGGTCTTCGGCATTGATCAGGCGTCGCTTCAACAGCTGTTCGGTAATAAATGAATTCCAGTGGTTCCAATAGTCGCAGCCCGGAGCCTGAAGGCACACGATCGGTTTCGGATCGCTTTTGCCGGTCTGCACGAGCGTCATGATCTCAAATCCCTCGTCATGCGTGCCGAACCCGCCTGGAAATAACGCAATGGCATGCGATTCTTTTTGGAACATGAGTTTGCGGGTGAAAAAATACTTAAAGGTGACGAGCTTGGGATCATCGGCGATGACGGCATTGGCCCCCTGTTCAAAGGGCAGCATGATGTTTACCCCAAAGCTATGTTCGCGGCCCGCGCCTTCCTGCGAAGCCCGCATGATGCCGTCGGCACCGCCGGTGATGGTCATGTAGCCTTCCTCCACCATTCGCCGGGCGAACTGAAATGCCAGTTGGTAGTTCGGATCGTCGGCGGGGGTGCGGGCTGAGCCGAAGACGCTGATCTTCAGGCGGTCTCGATAGCCTTGAAACACTCGGAAGGCATGCCGCAGTTCTTTGAGTGCCCGATTCACGATTTTCAGGTCCAGCACATCCAATTGTGATTCTGAGAGTCGGATGACGCCCGCGAGGATTTCTTTCATGAGCGCGGCCTGGACGTCGTCGTCCGGGCGGTCAAGCAGGGTAGTGATTTGGCTAAGAATTTCGTCTTTGGTCGGAACGGGTTTGGAACGCGAGGCAGGACTTTTCATGAATGGTCACCTAAAGCACGGTAAACTCCGGACGGGTATCGCCGGAGAATGAAATCATAACAAGCCAGGGAGCCCGAAGCAAAAGATTCATCGGAGCAAACTTAGGAGAGATCCGAGGCACGCGGCAGGTTTTGCAACACCCAAGCGCGAATTTTCGATTCGTCGGAAGACGGCATGTGTGTGAATTGAATGTCGATTCCCGGGTAGGTTCCGAGCACATTCCGGTCCTCGTGGAATTCCGGCTCGTAACTGCTGTTGAGGATGGTGCCTTGCAGAGAGAAACTTAAATCCGCTCCGGGAAGAATGAACGACAGCACGATGCTCGTTCCGGGAAGCAGCAAGGTGCGACTTTCGATAGACGCGCCGACGTGGCTGAGTTGCCTGATTGTGGCGGTGTGTTTTGCGCCTTCGCCCTCGCCGTTGGTCACGCGAACGGTGGCGGGAAGACAGGTCTCGCAACGTTTCGGCGCTAAGGCCAAATCACGTGCCGTCAGGATGCCGACTGGTTGACCTTGTTTGGTGACGATCAGGAGAGAGGTGCCGGTAGAAGCCATGACGCTGGTGGCATCGTCAAGAATCTGGTCACATTCGACGGAATGAACGGGCTTCGACATGATGGACCGCACCTCGACATCGTGCGGTTCCAGCCCCTGGGCGACGACTTTTTTGACGATGTCGCCGGAGGTCATGATGCCGAAGGCGGCTTCGCCGTCTTTGATCAACAGGCAGGGCATCTGCTCTCGATCGAGGAGCGAGGCGGCCTCGCTGACAGAGACATCCCCGGGAATCTGTACCACGCCGGGTGTCATCATGTGGGCCACCATAGGGGTTGTCGAATGAGTCGGTTTGTCGCGGAGCATGAAGCCGGTTCGTGTCATGTTGTAAGCCTATTTCTCGCCGTGAGAGGGGCTAACGGTGCGGCCCGGCGACCACCACGTCGAAAGGAAGTATATCAGATCGGTTTGCCGGACCCGTTTCCCCATCTTCCCTTGTCAACCAAGAGGTTAGGCGCTTAGACTGCACATAAACTATAGTCACTATGGTTGCTTCAAAAATATGCCAAATGTGATCTGATGCAAAGTGAATTCACACAACGTGCGAAAAGCCTTCCTGCGCATGGTCTGGGGCTGTCCGTCGACGTGTATTCTCCGGATCTGCTGCATCTGGTCCAAGCGCTTCGTGAAGCGGGGCTGGAGCCGGGATATCTGGAAGTGTTCAAAGCCACGACATCCGCGATGCAGTGGGTACGGCGGCAGTTACCGGATATCAAGCTCCCCTACCATGGCGAAGGTTTGTGGAGTACGCAACCGGAATTTCCCGACAGTATTTCCGGCCGACAGGGTGTGGCGGAAGCCTGTGCGCAGATCACCGCCCTGCATAGCGCCTGGTTGAATCATGAATGCGCGACCAAGCAGATGGCGGGGTATGCCTTCGGTACCTACCTGCCGCCCCTCTACACGGAGCTGTCGGCAAGGATGACGGCTGAAAACCTGGCCTATCTCCAATGCCGAGTGGATCAGTACGCGCGCGGGAATGGAATTGATCCCGCGCTGGTTCTCTTAGAAATGCCGCCACTCACGTATTTCGGCTGCGGCACGCTTGCGATTCCTGAATTTTTCCGTACGGTGACCGACCGGGCGGCCTGTGGTGTAGTGCTGGATATCGGACATCTCTGGACCGTCTATCGCTACACGGGAAGCTGGCGACGACAGCGATTAGAAGAGTTCGCCGCGGACTTCCTCGATGCGTTTCCGATGGAACGGGTCATCGAGATCCATGTGGCCGGACTGGCTGAATTTGCGAGCGATCCTGACTGCCGGTTTGCGGCAGACGGCAGTTCATTGCCCTACTGGATCGATGCCCACGGAGCTCCCATTCCAGAAATTCTGTTTGATCTGTTGGCCCACGTCCTGGCTCATCCACGCCTGACATCACTCAAGGGCGTGGCGCTCGAAGTTGATACCAAGCCGATTGCGATGATCGTCGAGGAGTTCAAGCAGTGTCGTGCGCGGTTTGAGACAAGGGTCAACGAACTGCAACAGAGTTGTACGGCGGCTCTGTCGCCGGCGACCGGTCGATCGGCTGAGATGGGGCAGATTTTGACCGTGGATGAGCGCGAGGACTTACAGCGGCAGTACGGCACCTATGTGCAATTCGTCACGACACAAAATCCTGGATCGATGCCGGTAGACCTGTCGTTGCTGGGCGGATCGCTTGAGAATCTGCCCCGCTACCGGGATAGCTATCTGCCGCACGAACTGCTGCATTGGGGCGGTGACTTACAGGATATGTTTCCAAGGACCTGCCGTTCCCTGTGCGAGGCGCAAATTCCCCTCGAGCGATTCGTTCCTTTCTGGTTTAGCCGTCCGAGATCCGAGCAGGAGGACTATGATTTTTTCCTGCTGAAGATCCACCGGTTTGTCGAGTTCGTAGGGGAGACCTGCCTGTCAGCTTCTGCAATCGTGGAGGGTGAGGCCGAGGAATTGCGGGCTGCGTATCGTGCGGCGAATGAACCGATCGGGTCGGCGCAGGTGGGCGCATGAGCTTTTGGACGACGCTGCCACAGCCTATTTTAGGGTTGGCCCCCATGGACGGGGTGACCGATGCCGCCTTCCGGCGCGTGGTGGCTTCGCAGGGACGGCCCGACATTACATTTACCGAGTTCACCAATGTGAATGAGATCTGCCGTGGCCCGGACCATCTGTTGTCGTCATTGATTTACAGCGAGGTCGAGCGGCCGATTGTGGCGCAGTTGTATGGTAAGGATCCGGAGCAATTCTATCGGGCCGCGCAGGTGGTCTGCGAATTGGGGTTCGACGGGCTCGATATCAACATGGGCTGCCCGTCGAAAAGCGTGGCAGCATCGGGCTCAGGCGCAGCGCTGATCAAAACGCCGGATCTGGCCCATGCCATCCTGCGGGCAGCCAGGCAGGGGTTGGAGGATTGGGCCGGCGGGCAGTCGATCCACCAGCAGGGGTTCAAACCGTCTCGCATCGAATTCATTCACGAGCTGAATCATCGGCGCTCCGGCTCTCCCGTTGTGCCGCGCCGGCTGCTCCCGCTCTCCGTCAAGACGCGGCTGGGGTTCGATTGTGTGGTGGTCGAGCGCTGGGTAGAGCATTTGTTGGAGGCGCGACCGGCGGCCATTACGGTGCACGGCCGGACGTTGCAACAGATGTATCGCGGCGCCGCCGATTGGACGGCCATTGCCGAGGCGGCCAAGCTCGCCCAGGATACGGGGACATTGATTTTAGGGAACGGTGATCTCAATTCCCTGGTCGATGCCGTTCGCCGCGCCGCCGAGAGCCGGGTGCAGGGGGTGCTGGTCGGGCGCGGAACACTCGGCGCCCCGTGGTTCTTTCGTGAAAAAGAGCAAGCCCGCCGCGCGTTCACCGACCGGCTCGATCTGGTGGCGCTTCCAGCTACCGTGTGGGAGCCGCCGGTGACCCTGCGTCACCGCATGCAGGTCATGCTCGACCATGCGCGGCAGTATGAGGCCATTGCGGGATTGGACTGCTTCCGCTCCATTCGGAAACATCTTGGCTGGTACTGCAAAGGATTTCCTCACGCGGCGGCCATGCGGGGAAAAATGTTCGGGGTCTCGACCGTCCAGGATGTCGAACGTATCGTCGCAGAGTTTTGCCAGGACCTCATGCTGGAAGAAGCCGCCGCATCCGACCACGTCCCGCTGGAAACTCACATTCCTCACCCCTGCGCATCCTGACCCATGCGATTGATTCTGGCCTCTACCTCGCCTCGTCGGCACGAGTTACTGACTCTTTTGGGATTGTCCTTCGATGTGGTCGCTCCGCCGTTCATTGAACAGGTACGGCCGCAGGTGATTGCCGAAGAGCAAGCCGCGGAATTCGCCGCAGGCAAGGCCAAGTCTTGTGTCGCATCTTGCCCTGATGCCCTCATTCTTGGAAGCGACACATTGATCGATCTCGGCGGTGTGGTGCTGGGAAAGCCGGCCGATTTGGCCGAAGCGGGGGTGATGCTTCGCCGTCTGGCCGGGCAGGAGCACCGGATTGTGACAGCCGTGGCGCTGGCAGGGCCCGAGCCTGAGCGGTGCGATGTCCGGGTTGCAACGGTGCTGGTGAGGATGAAATCTCTCAACGACGCCGCGTTAGCTGCCTACCTAAGAACCGGCGAGAGCCTGGGCAAAGCCGGGGCATATTCCATTCAGGGGGGCGGGGCCGCGTTCATCGAAAGGATCGAGGGCGATTATACCGCGGCCGTGGGATTACCGCTACGGCTCGTGGTTGAGATGTTGCTGCAGCGCGGCCTGTCCTGTCCGGTCGACATCGATCAGCTCTACGCCCGCAGGCCCTATCCGAACTGGGATCACTTCCGCTCCTAGCCGAGCCTCATCGGCCATCCTTATTCCGACTGGCGCGAGATTGAAATGGTCTTCCCAATCCTTTTACAATGCGCCTTTGTTCAGTGACGCGTCAGGGAGGTACTCATGCGCGCGAATGATGGCAGGGCAGGTCGGCGTGGAACTACGCATGCGGTAGTGGGGTTGGTGGTTGGAGCAATGGCGTTGGCGGTCAGCGGGCCGGCGTGGGCGATTGATGTGAAGTTGTCTCCCGAAGAAGCCAGGAAAGCCCTGGAAGCCGGGCGAGCGCCTATGGATAAAGCCGGATCCCCGGAAGAGGTGAAGAAAATCCTGCAGCAGGCCTCGCTGGTCACGCGAGTCGGCGCAGATCCCGAAAAAGATCCCTGCGGTCCCAGCGCGATTCTTCGCACCAAGCGCTACCGGTTGGAGGCGTTTGGCAGGCAAGAAGCGGCCGAATCGAAAAAGCAGAAGAAAGACGTCCGCATGCCCGACGAGTTTATCCAGAAAGTCGTGGATATGCCGAACATGGAAGTCGAGGTGCAGTTATGCGGCGATGACGAATACTTCGCCGAGAAGGCCGATATCGTCTTTCAGCAAAAGGGCAAGAATATCCGTCCGGTGGATCTCAGCCCGGCTGATCGAGGGAGAAAAAACGATGGCACAGGCCCCGCTTACCGGTCGCGTTTCACCGCCCGCTTCGGATACGAATCGTTCGATCCCAATGCCAAAACCACCATCATTGTGACCTTGCAGGATGGTCAGACCATGCAGTTCGACGCTGATTTTTCGCAGGTGAAATAATTTCGCCTATCGGTGCGGGCAGTTGTGCCCGCACCGATATCGCCTGCGCGATCCCATACCTCCTTCGACCCGTTTCTTTCCATTCGTGCCACGCTGTGCTGACCTCCAAACATCCGGTTGAGTCGTCGCGGGGTGCGCATGCATAATGACCGACATGGACAAATCCGATCTGCTGGGACTCTACCGCCAGATGTTGTTGATTCGCCGGTTTGAAGAAAAGTCGGCGGAGATGTATGCGCTCGCCAAGATCGCCGGGTTTCTCCACCTGTACATCGGGGAAGAAGCGATTGCCGTCGGGGCGATCGCAGCGCTGCGGCCTGATGATTATGCGATCAGCGCCTATCGCGACCATGGACATTGTCTGGCCCGCGGTTCTGATCCGAGTAAGGTGATGGCTGAGCTCTTCGGCAAAGCGACCGGGTTGTGCCAGGGCAAGGGCGGTTCGATGCATCTGGTAGATCTTTCGAAGCGTTTCATGGGCGGGTACGCCATCGTCGGTGGCCACATCCCCTTGGCGACGGGTTTGGCCTTTGCGACGAAATATCAGAAGCAGGATCTGGTCACCGTCTGTTTCTTTGGGGAAGGCGCCGTGCCGAGCGGCCAGGCGCATGAAGCATTTAATCTGGCGGCCCTGTGGAAACTGCCGGTGATTTTT
>CAZKVY010000029.1:0-43195 GCA_964556305.1 uncultured Nitrospira sp.
GATGCCATCATTCGTAACGTCTTGACGGACGCGGTCCTGTAACGAGTCGCTTCACCGGCCCGACCCTTCGCTCGCTGTCCTCGTAGGCCGCCATTTCACTGTCGAGGAGGAAGCACGGTGTCGACCCTCTCGCAATCCACTCAGACTGAGTCAGACCTGCTCATTCGAGGCATGCTCGACAAGATGCTCGCGTTCCAGTCCTTGCTGCTGGAGGAACAGGACGCGATTCGCTCCCTCTCCTTCGGTCAGTTCACCTCCGTCACTATGCGGAAAGCTCAACTTCTCGATGAGATTCGAGATCTGGAGCAACAAAGGCGTGATCGATCTGCAGCAGAACAGTCTGAGCGTTCTACCGCCGGCCGTATGACGATGGAGGACAAGTTGATTGCGGCTATTGGCGAAACTGATCGATTGAATCGATTCAATGCGGCACTCATCGGACAGTCGCTTGAATTTTTGCACGGCGCCCTCAAACGCTGGCAACGGTCCCCGGAGTCTGCTGCCCTCTATTCGTCGTCCGGCACAGCGGTGGCGGCCGGAGCCGGCCTGGTGAGAGCCAAAGGATAACGAGTGGTGATATGTCAGGATTGAACGGATTATTCGGAATGGGCTCCAACGCGCTGGCCAGTTTTCAGCGCGCGATGTCCGTCACCGGGCAGAACATCGCCAATGTCAGTACCCCCGGCTATTCACGCCAGGAGGCGATCCTGACCGAATCTCTTCCGGAAAATGGACGCCCTGGTCAGATCGGTACCGGCGTCCAGGTATCGGAAATCCGTCGCTCCGTCGACAGTTTTGTTGAGCAACAACTCTTGAATTCAAATGAGCGGGTCGGGCAGTTCGGCGCGTCACAAAAAGCCCTCTCGCAAATACAAATCCTTTTTAACGATGCGAATGATCAAGGTATTGCGGCGGGGCTCAACGAATTCTTCAAGGCCTGGCAGGACGTGGCGACCAATCCGGCCGATCTGACTGCGCGCACGGTGCTCCTGACGAAGGCCGACGGGCTGACAAAACAGTTAAACCAGGCCTCATCGCAACTCTCGGCGCAACGGATCTCACTGGATGGACAAATCGGAAGCGGGATCAACGACATCAATGCGCTGGCGAGCAAGATCGCTGACCTGAATGCCCAGATCAAACTGACCGAAGTGAGTGGACAGCAGGCCAATGATCTGCGGGACCAACGTGGCCGCTTTCTGAATGAACTCGCCGGACTGGTGGATATTTCTTCGATAGAAGATGCAACTGGGCAGGTCACCGTGTTTGTCGGGGTCGGACAAACTCTCGTGACAGAACAGAGGGCCTACAAACTGACCGGCGTTCCCGATACGGCCAATGGCGGATTGCTCGACGTGAAGTATGACGGCGGGACCGGCCCCAACACCGATCTCACCTCGTCGATCAGCGGCGGCCGTCTCAAGGGTCTGCTCGATGCGCGGGATACCACTGCTGCGGGCCTGCAAACCTCTCTCGACACCCTTGCGTCGCAACTCGTGTCGCAAGTGAATACTCAGCATCGAGCCGGTTATGGTTTGGATGGATCCACTACACAGGACTTTTTCACGGCCACCGGGACCACGGCCGGCACGATCAGCATGGCGTTGACGGATCGGCAAAAAATCGCCGCCTCCTCGACAGCCGCCGGTGTGCCTGGTAACAACGTCAATGCCCTCGCCCTGGCCAACCTGCAAACGGCTTCGGTCGCGGGCTTGGGTAATACGACCTTTCAAGGCTACTACAGCGCCATGTCCGGCAGCTTCGGCGCCACCCTTCAAGGGGCCACCCGTGACCTGCAAGGGCAGGAGATTCTTCACGATCAATTGCTGGCCCACCGGGCGGAAGTCTCCGGCGTCTCGATGGACGAAGAGCTCATCAATTTGTTGAAGTATCAGCGTGCGTTCCAGGCCGCTTCGAAGCTGATCACCACCAGCGACGAAATGCTGCAGACGATCTTGTCGTTAAAGCGTTAACCGTCTTGTCACTTCACTGGGAGCAGGGACTATGAGAGTCGCCGATCAACAGATGTACAACACCCTGCTTGGCAATCTCCAACGCTCCCGCCTGCAAATGCTGACCTCGCAGGAGCAGGTCTCCAGCCAGAGGCGGGTCTCCACTCCCGAAGACGATCCGAGTTCGTATGGCCAGATCCTGCTCGACAAATCCGCGCTTTCCCAGACCACGCAATGGATTCGTAATATCGATTTCGGGACCTCCCGGGTCAACGCCGCCGACCAGGCTCTGGGGCAGGTCCAGAACCTTATTACACGGGTACGGGAGTTGACCATTCAAGCCAGCAGCGATACGACTTCCGCAGAAGGACGCCAGTCTATCGCGAAAGAAGTCCGCCAGCTCCAACGGCAATTGGTCCAGCTTGGGAATACCGAAGTGGCGGGACAGGCGGTCTTCGGCGGGACAAAAACCAATGTCACGCCCTACGTCATTACCACAGGCGATACGGTGGCCTATCAGGGTAATACCGAAACCCAATCCATCGCCGTCGGCGAAAATCAGACCGTCCAAATCCTCGTTCCTGGGAGCAGCATTTTTACCGGCGCGACTACGAACATGTTCGATTCGCTCAGGGACCTGCTCACGGCGCTCGAAAGCAACAATCGCTCGGGCATTCAAGCCGGACTCGGCAACCTCGACCTGGCCACGGCTCAAATCAGCGACGCGCAGGGGACGGTCGGGGCGCTGGCCAACCGCCTGCAAGTGACCCACGACGCGCTGGATACGGCGACCCTGACTATTTCAAAGGCCATCTCCGACAATCAGGACGCCGATCTCGCAACGGCCATCAGCCAGTTGAGCCTTCAGCAAGTCGCGGTGCAGGCGGCCAGCCAGACGTTCAGCAAGATTTTTGATTCCTCGTTACTCAACTATCTGCGGTAACCAACGCTCAAGTTCATTCTCTCCTGTACCGATATACCCAATGTACCCGTATTCACTCGCCAAGGAAGGCTTGTATGCTGGTCTTAACACGACGCCGGGGAGAGGGCGTCACCATCGGTCCCGATGTCCGCATCGTGGTGCTCGGCATCAAAGGCGGGCAGGTCAGGCTGGGGATCGAAGCGCCTCCCAATGTGCAAGTACATCGCGATGAAGTGCATGCGCGGATTCAAGACGAGAATCGCATTGCCGCAGGGCCCGGAGTCATTCCTCTGGAAGCGTTTCGGCAACTATCCAATAAATCCGGGCGCCGAGGGGGCTGAGAACCATTCATGAAGTGTCAGTCGACCAGATTCGGGACCTTCGAGGTGAACGACGACACGCTGTTGGTGTTTCCGTCCGGTATCCTGGGATTTCCCGACTGGACCAAATACGTCATGCTCGACCATGATACGGATGCCCCGTTTAAGTGGTTACAATGCGTCGAGGAACCGCAACTCGCCTTCGTCATTCTCGATCCGGCAATTTTTAAACCCGATTACCAGATCACGATCACGACGGACGCATTAATTGAAATACAAAAACAGGACAACGACGAATTATCCGTCGTCACGATACTGACGATCCCGTCCGATGATCCGAGCGGAGTGACGGCCAATCTGCGCGGCCCGCTGGTGATGAACCACCGCACCAGACTCTGCAAGCAATTGGTGTTGGCGGAGGATCTGCCGACCCGCTATCCGCTGTTTGCCGCTGCTCCTGCAATGCCCAGTCAGTCGTCTTCTCAGTCGCTGCACGCCTCAGCCCGCTAACACGCAAGTCAACGTCTTCCTGAGCCTTCGCAGCAGACTATGATGCCTTGTGCTACGCACGGAATCTCCGCCGGGGGCATACATGCTTATCAGTCTCGGGTGGGTAACGCGAAAAGAGTTATTGTGGGTCGGCGGGAGCGATCTGGCGAGTTAAGACGGCCACCAATTCCTGTACCGTCCGATCCAACCGGACGAGCAGGCTGGGGGCTTCCGTGAGCGTTCCGAGCCGTCCGGATGCTTCAAGCTGACTGGCCAGCAACACGACATCGGGTGCACAGAGATTCCCTGCCGTGCCTTTCAGACTATGAGCGGCGCGTTCGAGCGCTGCGGCATCAGTCTGCCCGATGGCTGATTCAATCTCCTGCATCATGATGCCGTGGCGATCCAGGAACAGACGGATCAATTGATCGAACAGTTCCACATCCCCGCCGATATTCGCCAGCATGGCATTGGCGTCGAAGACATGCGAGTCCGTCTTGCTCATGTCGCGGGGAGGGGGTGGCACGTCGACCACAGCTTTCACGGGAGCCCATCGTTGCAGGATGATCCCGAGGTCATCCGTCTTCACTGGCTTGGTCAGATAGTCGTCCATCCCGGCTGCCTTGCAGCGATCACGATCCTCGGGCAACGCATTCGCAGTCAGGGCGATAATCGGAATGTGTGCGCGCGTCCGGGACGCGTCCGGTCGCTCTTCCTGCGCACGAATGAGCCTGGTCGCTTCGTACCCGTCCATCGTGGGCATCTGGCAATCCATGACGATCGCGGCATAGGATTCCCGCTCAAAGGCCGTCACGGCTTCCTGCCCATTGGACACCACGTCAGGTTGATAGCCGAGACGGTCCAGCATACGAACGGCCAGCTTCTGATTGACCACATTGTCCTCGGCCACCAGGATGCGCGGTCGCGGGGATTGTTCGGCTAACGTGTGACGCGTGATGAGGGTCGGTGCAATCGGCTGTCCCTTACCTGTCCCGATCGCGGCGGCCGGCGACTTCTGCTGTAGCCCGAACACCACGCGGAGACACCCTTGCAGTTGATCATGGCGCACCGGTTTCGTCAGGTAGGCTGTGAAGCCCGCTCGGCGGGCCCGTTCAGCATGACCGGGCTGAATCAGCGAGGTCAGGACCACCAGTCGAATCCCGGCCCCTTGTTGGTGTGCCCGGATGTCCTGCGCCAATTGGAGCCCATCTTTACCGGGCATCAGCATATCCAGCACGGCCGCATCATAGGGTTCCCCCTTTGCCGCCGCCTGCTCCAGCATGTCCATCGCCTCAGCGGCATTACGTGCCTGACCGTCGTGCATGCCCCATCCCGAGATCAGATGATGGAGAATCGTGCGATTCGACTCATTGTCGTCGACGATGAGGATGCGGCGACCGCTCAGCTCTGCCGAGGGAACGATAGCGGGTGCACACACGGCTTGTTTCTGGAACAGGGCCGTACACCAGAAGGTGGTGCCTTCCCCGGGCCGGCTCCGGAGACCGACGGTGCCGCCCATCAGCTCGACGAGTTGTTTCGAGATGGCGAGTCCGAGTCCTGTCCCGCCATACTTGCGTGTCGTGGAACTGTCAGCCTGGGTAAAGGCATGGAACAGCCGTCCCTGTGCTTCTTCGCTGATGCCGATGCCGGAATCCGTCACTTCAAACTTGATCATCACTCCTGCCGGCGTGTCACTCTCCAGGAACGCCTGCAGCGTGACCTCCCCCTGTTCGGTGAATTTGACCGCATTTCCCACGAAGTTTGTTAACACCTGACGCAGCCGTCCGGGATCACCGCGTAACGCGTTGGGCACGGCGGCGTGAACCAGGCCGGTAATTTCCAGCCCTTTGCGTTGCGCCCGCTCCGCAAACTGGGAAAGCACATCTTCCACCGTCGTGCGGAGCTGGAAATCAAGCGTCTCGAGTTCCAGTTTGCCGGCTTCGATTTTGCTGCATTCCAGCACGTCGTTGATCAAGGAGAGCTGAGCTTCACCGCATTGCTGAATGGTTTGTGTAAAAGAGCGTTGCTCTTCAGTCAGCGATGTATCCAGCAACAGGCTGGCCATGCCGATCACCCCGTTCATGGGCGTGCGCAACTCGTGCGTGATCATGGCAAGAAACGACGATTTTGCTCGTGCGGCCGCCTGCGCCTGTTGCAACGCCTGGTCCAATTGGCGATTGCTCTCGCGAAGATGATCGGCGGTGGCGTTCAGCGCGCGATGCGTCGCATGCACCTCACCGAGGTCGATACCATAGGCGCGTACCAGTTGATTGCTCGGAACCGGGCATAGCGTCCAGCTGTAACAAGCCTCGCCTCTCACGACCTCCTGTGAACTTAGCGTCCTCCCTTCCAGGAGACAGATGGCCACAAGCTCGGGAAGATTGTCTGGGAGGATATCCGGTTTGCCGTTCGGGTCGTACCCGAAGCGGCACAGGACCTCCACCATCGCGGGGTTCACGTAGAGAATGTTGCCGTCCCGATCGATTTCCACGATGGGGTAGGGGCTTTCTTCGGCCACGGTGGCCAGCCGGTCACGATCCTGCTCCAGTTCGCATTCCCTGGTAATATCCCGGAGCGTCAGGAGCGTGGAGACGGATGGAATTCCAGAAAGACGCAGTTGCTCCCACTCGATCACCGTGAGAGCCGGCACTTCGTCCGCATCGCGATCTGCGGCCTCAGTGGCTGCGGCGTCGGCCTCGGCTTGGAATTTCAACACCCCCGTAGAGTGCAAGGGGTTCTTTACGTCGAGAGACTGACCAATGAGATCCGAAAACATTTTCCCGGCACAGTCGGCCGCTGACCGGCGGAGCAGGCGGGCGACCATCCGGTTGACGAACACGACGGTTTGATCCGAAGCGAGCAGACAAATCCCCACCGGTACGGCATCCCATAGGAGGGCCATCGCGTCAGGAGTTGGCGTGAGACCGGTAGGTGGGTGAGACTGATGGGCGTGCGACTGAGATGGAAGGTTCATGCTTACGCACCACCTACGGCGACATCGAGATATTGGGGAAGATCGATTTGTTCCTGCCGCGGATCCAACGCGCGTAAAATCGTGCGCGCCGGTTGATCGGTCGCCTGGTTTTGAAGGTCGCTCTCGACGGGAGGATTCTGAATCTCTCCATCAGGTCCCCTGATGATCCGGATACGCGGACGCAACCGGTCTTCATGATTGAGGCCGATAACGACCGCACATTCATTGGTATTCAGTTTGATAAGACTACCAAGCGGGTAGACGCCTAACATCTTGATGGCGACTTCGACCAAGTTTTTGTCGTATCGGCCCTTGGCGCCTAGCACAAACAGTTGCCGGATGGCATCGTGAGGCAAGAGCGGTGCGCGACCGTACCGGGATGTGACCAGATCGTCATAGGTATCCGCCAGGGCCATCAGCTGAGCCAGGGGCGAGAGTCCGCCCGGTTTAACCAGCTTGGGATATCCGCTCCCGTCCTGGAATTCATGGTGCTGGGCAATGATGTGGGAGACCGCTTCCGGGAGCAGATCGATTTTTGACAACACCGTGGCTGCGAGCTGCGGGTGTTGTCGCATGAGCACCTGTTCCTGCTCGGTCAACGGCGAGGTTTTCCGGTACAAGTTCCGGGGGAGCCGAACAAACCCGATATCGTGGAGCAGCGCCCCCAGTCCGAGCGCCTCCATTTCGACTTCCGTGCAGCTATTCTCGACAGCCAGGATGAGCGTCAACACGCACACATCCATGCCATGATTGGCGAGAGTTCCATCGAAGCGGCGCATTTTATCCAGACAGAATTGGATCATCATCGCTTCGGGATGGTCGACGACCTGCTTCAACAGTTTGCTCACCACCGGTTTGAGTGCGGTGATCTTCGGAAGATGGCCCGCTTCAAGATCGGTGAACACACGTTCCACCGCCTCCATGGCCTCTCGATAGGTCGCCGCTGCTGCCGCGGCAGGTGATGAGTGGCCGTTTGTGGCAGCCTCGACGATTTCAGGAGCGGATGGCGGTTCAGGCAGAGGCGCTGCTTCGGGGGCGGCGGGGGCTGCTCCTACATCCAATCCTCGATCGGTATCAATGGTGACGACCTGAATGCCGTGCCGTTTGAGCTGAACGATGTCGTCGGGGTTAGATACCAACCACTTATGGAGCAGAAACGGCGTCCTGTACCAGGGCTGATCCAATCCCGCGATAAACATGCCGACGGTGAGCTGATCGATGAGGATAGGTTTTGTCGAAGCCATATCAGAGTTATGCCAAGTCCTCAGGGGATGCCTGTGCTGATGGCGAACGGGCCGACAGGGTGTGGCTCCTGTCCCCTATCTATCGGTCGATGTGAGGCCAGGCTTTACTGTCGATCGGCGGATACTTCAGATTAGGAAGCGATCTGCCGATACCGCTGACGGGGCTGCGTCTATGCTTTGCCTTGCCAGCGGGAGACGACATCGTGAGTGATCTCATCGTGCATCGCCACCCTGCTTCATTCCTCGAGGTAGGCCTCTCGCTGCAACTCAGCTTACCCCACGAGGGCACGGGAGCGCAGTACGGCGCGTCCGTCCTGGGATGGAAACAGCGTAGCTGGATTGTGTGTGAATGGCCGTTTCACTTCGGACAACCGGTTCCTTGCGCTGCGGGAACTCCCTGTGTGTTGCGGTACATCTATAACGGGAAAATGATCGGGTACCGCACCGACGTGCTCCATGCTCAATTACAGCCGTTTCCATTTCTGCTTCTGGCATTTCCGGCAACGGTGGAGGAGGTGCCGCTTCGCAAACATGGACGAGTCACGTCGCAAGAACCCATCGTCCTGTTGCAGGTGGAGCAGAATGGGTGCACCCAACCATCCGGCAATACTCCTCGCATCGGGGGCCTGCTAACGGACCTGAGCGCATCCGGATGCGCCGTGCTCTTGCAACGCCCCATGCAGGACTTTTTCCCAGGTATGGTGTTGCGTGCGGAGTTCGAAATCATAGGGACAGGGCACGTCAACAATCTGACAGGGGTCGTCCGAAACGTGTCAATGCAGGCAGACGGGACGCATCTCGGCTTGGAGTTCCGGTTCGATGGCAAGGAAACCATCGAGTACCGGGGATGGGGAGGATCGGTCAGAAAAGCCCTGGAATCGTTCGTTCTTCAGAAACATTCCTTCGAGTCCGCCTAGACTACAGCGGCTGCCGATGACTGGGAATTTTTTGCCCGGTCAGCAGCCACGTATCACTCGCACGGCTAAGAAATCCTCCGGTTTCACCTCTCGTTCGCAAAATCCACATTGGCATACATCTTGATTAGTATCCTGGTGCCATGCCTGGTCTGTTGACAGACGCAGGCCTCCTTTTTTGGCGCGAGAGGGACGACAACCATGACGCTTCACGCTCACAGTGCCAAGCTCAACCCACGTTGGTGTCTGGCTCAGGATACGATCGACCGGCAGGACATTGATCATCTGATCGAATGGCTGCGTACCTATCCGCGGCTCACTAAAGGCGCAGTCACACTCGACTTCGAGCGGCAATGGTCCGAGTGGCTCGGGAGGCCCTACTCGGTGCATTGCAATTCGGGGTCATCAGCCAATCTCCTCATGTATTACGCCTTGCTGCGATCGGGCAAGCTGCGCAACACGAACGTCATCGTCCCGAGTGTCGGGTGGGTCACTTCCATCGCTCCTGCCATTCAGTTTGGCTTTACCCCCTTCATGTGTGAGGCGGATCCGGACACCTTCGGACTCGATCTCAATCATCTGGAAGATCTCTTAAAGCGTCATGAGGCGCATACGGTCCTGTTGGTCCAAGTACTTGGCGTGCCACATCGAATGCGCGAGCTGCAGACGTTGAAAGATCGTTATGGGTTTTATCTCCTTGAAGATGCTTGTGCGGCCATCGGCGCCGAGTACGAAGGCAGGAAAGTGGGCACGTTCGGCGATATGGCCAGTTTCTCGTTTTACTTCGGTCATCAGATGTCTACGATCGAAGGCGGCATGGTCTCCTCCAGCGACAAGCAGCTCACTGATCTTCTGCTCATGTTGCGCAGCCACGGGTGGAGTAAGGATCTGGATCAGACGCGGCACCAAGAGCTGGTCGAGGAATATCAGGTAGATGATTTTCATTCACCGTTCGTCTTTTATGAACCGGGGTTCAACCTGCGCTCAACCGATCTCAACGCCTTCATCGGCATCGATCAATTGCGCAGGCTGGATTGGATGACCGGTCGACGGCAGGCGAATCACGATCGATACCTCGAACAGCTGGGGGGACGGTTTTACACGCAGCGGCCGCCCCAAGGCAGCAAGGTCGCGAGCATTTCCTTCGGACTGCTGGCCGATGGGCCTGAACAACGGAAACGTATTGTCCGGGCGTTGGTGGCTGAGGGAGTGGAAACACGAATCTTCTCAGCCGGCAATCTGGGGTTGCATCCATTCTGGATGAATCGATACGGCAAGGCCAGTTTTCCCGTGGCGGATCGGGTGCATCACTGCGGATTTTTTCTGCCGAACCATGCCTCTATGACCGACCAGGATGTCCTCCATATTTCCCGCATCGTTCTGGAGGCCGCATGAGCAGGGGCGTACTCCATCGCCATCGGCACAGCCAAAAGGAGCTCGTTCAATCATGACGACAGGTTCAACTCATGTCCTCATCACTGGCGGCGCCGGATACCTCGGGTCGGTGCTGACCAGACGACTGCTCGATCGCGGGTATGCGGTGACCGTACTCGATAACTTTCTCTACCGGCAAAACAGCCTGATGGATTGTTGCGTCGAAGAAAAGTTCCAAGTGGTGCGGGGCGATTGTCGCGATGAACGGCTGCTGACAGACCTGCTGCGTAAAGCCGACATCATTATTCCACTCGCTGCCTTGGTCGGAGCGCCTCTTTGCGACAGAGACCGGGTAGGGGCCTACACGGTGAATTTCGAAGCCGTCCAACTGCTTTGCAAACTGTCGTCGCCCCGCCAGCAGATTATTTTCCCCGTCACCAACAGCGGGTATGGCATCGGCCAACCCGGTGTGCCGTGCACCGAAGATTCTCCGCTTCGCCCCATCAGCCTTTATGGTGAAACCAAGGTCAAGGCGGAGCGCGTCGTCTTGGACCGAGGCAATGCGATCACGCTGCGCCTGGCGACCGTGTTCGGCGTGTCGCCGAGGATGCGCATGGACTTGCTGGTGAACGATTTCGTCTGGCGTGCGGTGCAGGATCGAGCAGTGGTGGTGTTCGAAGGCCACTGCAAGCGGAACTATATCCATATCCGCGATGTCGTACGCACATTTCTCCATGCGATCGATCACTTCGAGGACATGAAGGATCGACCGTACAACGTCGGGCTGGACGACGCCAACCTTTCGAAGCTCGAACTCTGCCGTGAAATCCAGCGGGTGCTCCCGCATTTCGTCTCGTTCGAGGCGCCGATCGGGGAGGACCCCGACAAGCGCGATTACATCGTCTCGAACCAACGACTGCTAGACAGCGGGTTTAAGCCGGAATGGCCCTTGGAGCGAGGGATCCGCGAACTGATCAAGTGCTACACGGTCGTGAAAGCCGGTCAGTATGCCAATGTCTGATTTCACCGCGAGCCGGCAGGGAGGGCGCTGATGATCATCAGCCGAACGCCGTTCCGTATCTCCTTTTTCGGTGGCGGCACCGATTATCCCGTCTGGTTCCGCGAACATGGCGGGGCGGTGCTTGCCACGACTATCGATAAGTATTGCTACATCAGCTGCCGGCAGCTGCCTCCGTTTTTCGAGCATCGGACCAGGATTGCCTATTCGCGTATCGAGCTTGTAAACAGCAATCAAGAGATCGAGCATCCCGCGGTTCGCGGCGTCTTGAAATACCTCAATATCGACGACGGGCTGGAGATTCATCACGACGGGGACCTGCCTGCGCGCACGGGGTTAGGATCCAGTTCTTCCTTCACTGTCGGCTTGCTGCATACCCTCTATGCCTTGCAGCACATCATGCCTAGCAAAGCCCAGTTGGCTCAGGCCGCTATTCATGTCGAGCAGGATGTGCTCGGGGAGGCCGTGGGATGCCAGGACCAAGTGCTGGCCGCGCATGGCGGTCTGTGCAAGGCGACGTTTTTCCAGAACGGTGATATCGGCCATGCGCCGATCATCATGCGGCCGGACCGTCTGACAGCGTTTCAAAATCATCTCCAACTCTACTTCACCGGATTCTCCCGCATCGCATCGGAAGTTGCTCGCGAGCAGATCGACCGCACCAAACAGCGCCGGCCAGAGCTGTCCACCATGTTGCAGATGGTGGATGAAGGCGTATCGATACTCACCGGCGAGCGCGACCTGGCAGACTTCGGCACCATGCTGCATGAGGCCTGGATGCTCAAGCGACGATTGACGTCGCGCATCACCACGCCGGCCATCGATGCGATTTACTCCGCAGCACGTGAGGCGGGTGCGCTCGGTGGAAAACTCCTTGGTGCCGGGGGCGGCGGATTCATGTTGCTCTTCGCAAAGCCGGAAGATCATGAGCGGATTCGTCTCGCCCTTCCGGGATTGCTCCAGGTTCCTTTTAAGTTTGAAGGACTGGGGACGCAAATCGTGTTTTACCAGGAGGATCAACTGATGCTGGATGACGTCTGGGCCCAGAGCTCCGCTCAGACAGCGGCCAGGCTGAAGGCCGCGCTCATCGGAAGGGCCGCCTAATGGGACAGTTCGCCGACTGCGATGTGGTCATTCTCTGCGGAGGGTTCGGCACTCGCTTGCAATCCGTCGTCTCAGACCGTCCGAAACCGATGGCGGAGATTCAAGGCCGTCCGTTCGTCTCGTTGCTGGTGGAACATTTCCTGCGCCATGGCGCGCGCCGCTTCATTTTCAGCACGGGACATTTTGGCGAGATGATCGAGGACTGGTTCCTGCGCCACCGCGGTGCCTACGAGACGGTGTTCGTTCGTGACCCCATCCCCTTGGGTACCGGAGGGGCGCTGGCTCATGCCATGCCACTGGTGCGCAGCAACCCTTTTCTCGTGCTCAATGGCGATTCATTTTGCGAGATCGATCCGGGACGGCTGTTGCGGTTCCATATCCGCAAACGCGCAGGCGCGACGATTGCCGTTACCCATGCCGAGTCACGGGAAGACACCGGTGCGGTGACATTGGGGGAGGACGATCGCGTGCTGTCGATGGTGGAAAAACCAGGAAGGCGGACGACGAATCATCACAATGCCGGTGTGTACCTGTTCGATCGTGCCATTACCACGTTGTTTCCCGAAACCCCGGTCTGGTCTCTAGAGCGGGAGCTGCTTCCGCGCCTCGTCACGCAACAGTGTTATGGATTCGTGACCGCTAGCCCGCTGCACGATATCGGCACTCCCGAACGCCTGGAGCAGTTCCGTGAGACCTGGAAAGACACATCGGCCTATTTCCCGACGTCAGTCCTGCAGCGGACACAAGGAACGATGACACGATGACGCAGCAGAGAGTGCCGATGCCACAGACTGTGAACCGACCGGACTTCTCCTCGCGAGGTGAACGTTTGATCGGGCAGGAAATGTTTCGCGTCATGGACCGGGCCCAAGTACTGGAACGCCAGGGACACCGTATCTATCATCTGGAACTCGGCAACCCGCGCATGGCGCCTCCATCTCAGATTCTTGAAGCCACGATACAGGATCTGCAGGCCGGGCAGGTCGGTTATGCACCGATGGCCGGTCTGCAAGAGTTGCGTGTGGCACTGGCCGATCGGTATGCCTCTTTCACCGGACAACCAATCACGGCCTCTCAGATTGTCATCAGCCCGGCCAATATGCTCATCCACCAGTTTCTGGATATCACCTGCAATCCAGGCGACCGGGTGGTGCTGTTCACGCCGGCCTTTCCCTCCTATTGGGCGGCGGCCGCCCACCTCGAGCTTGATGTCGTACCCGTTCAGCTCCCGGCGCGCGACGGCTTCCACCTGTCACGGTCTGCGATCGAGGCGGCTCTGGCGGCCAAACCCCGGGCGATCATCGTCAACAATGCGAATAATCCGACCGGTGCCGTCTATGAGCCGGCGATCCTTCACCAGTTGGTCGCCCGCTGCGGAGAGGCAGGGATCTGGTTGCTCAGCGACGAAACCTATGCTGATCTGACCTTCGACCGCTCGCAGGTCAGTCTGGCGGCCCCGCAGGTCAGACATGTCGTAGCCATCTCTTCCTTTTCCAAGGTGTTGTCCGTTCCTGGATTTCGCGCCGGCTATGCCCTGGCGCACGACGCGGTCATTGCCAAGCTGGCCCTGTCCAATTCGACCCTCTATTCATGCCTTCCTGGCTTCACTCAAAAGGGCTGCATTGCAGGGTTGTCTGTGCTTGATGCCTACGCTGAGGAGGTGCGCGCGCGCAGTCATCGTCTCATCGGAACCTGTCATGACCTGATCAACCATTCGGGGCTGTTGCAGTGCCACCATCCGGAATCGGGGTTCTACCTGTTTGTGGATATTACCCGGACCGGCCTCGACGACATGACGTTCTGCCGACGGCTGCTGGAGGAGGAACATACGGCAGTGACGCCGGGGCGCTGCTTCGGCGACACATTCGCTTCCCGGATTCGGCTCGCCGTTTGCGGCCAGGAAGAGGACGTTCTGAAGGGCGTGTCGCGCACCATTGCCTTTGCGCAGAAACTGGGAGGTTGCCGTGTCCAAGCCGCTTGACGTGTTGCTGGTCACCCCGCCCAGTCGGGTGCAGGTCTATCAGGCCCTGAGCCGGGATCTGGCGGCCATTGAACCTCCAGTCTGGTCGGGTTTGATCGCCACCTATCTCCGCAACCACAGTTGCTCCGTGGCCATTTTGGACGCAGAGGCCCAGGGCCTCAATCATCAGCAAACGGCGGAACAGATCGCGTCGATTGCGCCCCGGCTGGCAGTCTTCGTCATTTATGGGCAACAGCCATCGGCGTCCACGCAATGTATGCCGGCCGGCCGGAAGGTCTGCGAAATCCTCAACACGTTAGTCGACATTCCCACGTTAGTGATGGGGACCCACCCCTCAGCGTTGCCGAAACGTACCTTGATGGAGGAGCCCTACACGTATGTGTGTCAGGGAGAGGGACCGGCCACCATTCTCGGCCTGGTCGTTGCCTTGCGGGCACCGCAACATTCGCTGAGAGACGTGCCGGGACTGTGGCACATGGAAGAGGGGAATCCGGTCGGGAATGCGCCCGCGCCGCTGTTGACCAATCTGGATCGCGATCTGCCTGGACAGGCGTGGGATCTGCTCGATATGAGCCGGTATCGCGCCCACAATTGGCATTGTTTTGGAAATCCCGAGGCACGATCGCCCTACGCTTCTCTTCAAACGAGTTTGGGATGTCCCTTTACCTGCTCTTTTTGCTGCATCAATGCGCCGTTCGGCACGCCCATGTTGCGCGTCTGGAGCCCCGACAATGTCATCGGGCAGATCGACCGCCTGGTGCGTGAGTACGGTGTCACGAATATCAAAATCCCGGATGAGATGTTCGTCTTGAACCGCCGCCACGTCATTGGCATTTGCGACCGGATCATCGATCGCGGTTATCGCCTGAACATCTGGGCCTACGCGCGAGTCGATACGGTGCAGGATGAAGTGCTGGAGAAACTGGCGCGCGCCGGATTTACATGGTTAGGACTCGGCATCGAATCCGGCAGCCAGCATGTCCGTGACGGGGTCGAAAAGGGCCGGTTCGGTGAACGTGAGATCGTGGCCACCGTGGACCGCATCCGCTCCTACGGGATCCATGTGGCGGCCAATTATATCTTCGGCCTTCCGGACGACACACTCGACAGCATGCGCGCCACATTGGACTTGGCGCTGACGCTCAATACCGAGTGGGCGAATTTCTACTGCGCCATGGCCTATCCCGGTTCCGCGTTGTACGGGCTGGCGAGACAGAAGCAATGGACTCTGCCGGATGACCAGGGCGGACCAGGTTGGATCGGATACTCGCAACATGCCTACGAATGCATGCCGTTGCCGACGGACAGCCTCACCGCAACCCAAGTCCTCGATTTTCGAGATCGCGCATTCCTGGAGTATTTCGGCCATCCCAGTTATCTGACTCTGTTAGAGAAAACGTTCGGGCCGCGCGTCGTCGCTCACGTGGCGGAGATGTGCGGGCATCAGGTGCGCCGGCGCCATCATGCGGGAACCCGAGCGGCATAGCATGAGCATAGGGAAAGGAGCCTCCATGATCAAGGTTGCGGACTACATCATCAATACATTGGCGGAACGCGGCATCGACAGGATGTTCGTGGTGTATGGGGCCGCCAATGGCGATTTGATCGATGCGTTTACGCGTACCGCCGCCACGGACTATGTCGCGGTCATGCACGAACAGGCAGGGGGGTTTGCCGCGGAAGCCTATGCCAAGGTGAAGGGGATTCCCGGTGTGGCCATCGCGACCAGCGGCCCCGGCGGCATGAACCTGCTGACGGCCATGGGCAATTGTTTCTACGATTCGATTCCGTGCGTCTTCCTCACCGGTCAGATCAACTCGCGTTTCCTCCGTCCCGATCCCTCCATCCGGCAAATCGGGTTTCAGGAAACGGACATCGTGGCGATGGCAGCGCCGGTGACCAAATACGCCAAAATGATCGTGAATCCAGAAGACGTCCGGTTCGAAGTGGAAAAGGCCTTGTGGATGTCTCAGGAAGGACGCCCTGGACCGGTGCTGCTGGATATTCCGCTCAATGTGCAGAAAACCCTGATCGATCCGAAGCAACTGACCGGCTTCGAGCCACCCGCCGCCATGAGTTTCGACCTCGCGGTCGTGGATCAGCAGATCGCCCGATTCATCAGCGACCTCCAACAGGCGGAACGTCCCGTCATTCTTGTCGGAGGGGGCGTGCGCCTGGCCGATGCACAGGACGACGTGCGGACACTGGGACGGCGATTGAATATCCCATGCTTTCCGACCTGGAATGCGCTGGATGTGATCAGTTCCGACTATGAATACTATGGCGGCCGGGTAGGGACTTACGGCGGCGCCGGACGCAACTTCGGCATTCAGAACAGTGATCTCCTGTTGTCCATCGGGAGCCGTATTTCCGGACGCATCACCGGTGGCAACGTGCAGAGTTTTGCGCGCCACGCCAGGAAGTATCTGATCGAAATCGACCCGGCGATGGTGCAACGGAAATTCCAGCAGGTGCCGTTCGATGTGAACATTCTCTGCGATGCGAAAGTGTTTACCCAACGCCTGCTGATCGCCTTGGATCGCCGCAGCAAGCCGTTGCCGGATTTCTCTGTCTGGACGGCAAGAGTCATGGAATGGAAACGCCGGTACGATCCGGTTCGCCCGGAGTTCTTCGCCCAACGCGAGCGCGTGCATCCGTATGCGTTCATGCGCCGTCTTTCAGAAAAAATGGGAGCCACGGACATCTTGGTGGGGGACTGCGGCGGCAACATCGTCGTCAGCAACCATGCCTTTGAAACCAAATACGGCCAGAGAAACCTCACGAACAACGGCAACTCCCCCATGGGATTCTCGTTTGCGGGTGCGATGGGAGCCTGGTTTGCCGATCCTTCACGCCGAGTGGTCTGCACGATCGGCGACGGGGGGTTCAATATGAACCCTCAGGAGTTGCAGACCTTCGTGAATTACGGTGTCAAAGTCAAAACGTTCATCCTCAACAATCACATTTACGGCATCACCAAAGCCTATCAGGAAACGAACTTTCAGGGCCGCGCAGAAGCTTGCGGGCCGAAAGGATACAACCCGCCGGACTTTCTGAAGATCGTCCAGGCCTACGGCATCAAGACCGTGGCGATCGCGAATCATGCCGAAATGGATGCGAAGATCGACGACGTACTGCGGTTTGACGGGCCGGTCGTCTGCGATGTGGACATGCATGAATTCCACACGTACGAGCCGAGGATTTTCGGGTGGAAGACGCCCATCGAGGATATGTATCCCTATCTGCCTCGTGAAGAATTCCGCGCCAATATGGTGATCGAGCCGGCTGAAGGATGGATGAACCCGGAATATCCCGATGTCGTTCGCCGGACGGATCAGTCGCAGCCGTAATGGGTGGATCGTCACGATGCGCTGCATCGGATTGGTCGAGGAAGGGTCTGTAGTCGCTCATATGAGGTGATCTATGAACGTCTTGTTGCTGTATCCCACATGGACCGGGGCCTATGGACTCTTCGGCCATTTCGCTCGGCGGAATTCGACTTGGCCGCCGCTGAACCTCGCGTTGCTGGCCGCTATTGCCGAACGCCACGGACATAATGTCACCATCCTTGACGGCGAATCCGAACAGGTTCCGTTGGACGAGATGGTCCAGCGAGCGGTCGCGATGAAACCGGACCTTATCGGATTCACCGCAACGAGCCCCTTCTTCCATCTGAGCAAGAGGGTGGCGGAGGGCATCAAGCGTTTGGCCCCGGACATCCCTATCGCTGTCGGTGGTCCTCATATCACCATCATGAAGGAGCAGGCGCTCCTGGGCTGCTTCGACTATGCCTTCATCGGAGAGGCGGAAGAATCCTGGCCGCAATTCCTGAACGCCTATGAACAGCAGAAAGATCTGTCTGCGGTCGCCGGGATCATCTATCGCCGGAATGGCGAGGTCGTCTCGACCGGTCAGCCCGCCGACATCACGAATCTCGACGCACTGCCGATTCCGGCACGGCATCGCCTGCCGATGTCCCGATACAAGCTCGGGACGTTACGCGGACGTCTGCCGTTCACGTCGATTCAAACCATGCGCGGCTGTCCCTGGAAATGTATTTTCTGTGCCTCCGAAGCGCTGAAGACGACGGAGATGCGTGTGCGCTCTCCTCGCTCGGTCGTGAACGAAATGAAGCAGGTGGTGGAGATCTTCGGTACCCGCCACTTTTATATCGTCGACGATGTGATGACGCTCTGGAAAGATCACATTCTTGAAATCTGCGACCTCATCGATCAGGAAGGTTTGCAGATTACATTCGAAGGCAGCACCAGGGCGAATCTCGTCGAGGAGGACGTGATTGCCCGATTGGTCAAGAGCGGCCTCATCCGCCTGTCGTTCGGACTGGAAACGGTCGATCCCGAAATACGAAGAACGATGAAGAAACAGGTCCCATTGGAGCATTACGTGAAAGCGAACGGGATCTGCAACAAGTACGGAGTCGAAGCCTTGAACTCCGTGATGATCGGATTGCCGGGCGAAACCAGAGAAACCGTCCGGGCGACCTTGAAATTCCTGCGGCAAGCCAGAGAAGTCAAACAGGCGAACTTTGCCATCGCCGTGCCCTATCCGGGGACGGAGTTTCACAAACTAGCGGTGAACGGCGAGAAGGGTGTGCGGCTAATGACGCAGGACTTTTCTGAATACCGCCGGTATGGATCGGCCGTGACGACAGTGGGGGAACTGACTCCTAATGACCTGATCGACCTCCAGAACGAAGGCTTTGTAAGCATCTACTCCGCCCCCTGGCGCTGGATTCCCATGCTGCAAAAACATGGAGTCATCGGGGGCTCGCTCATGCTGGTGCGTGTGGCGCGCCTCCTTTCGAAAAAGCTCTTCGCTGGTTCAGGGCGGGCATCGCAGGAACAGCTTGTCAGTCTGGGAGACGGAGCCTTCGGTCGCATTCAGGAACCGGCTATGAGCGCGCAGCCGGTGGGAGTCGGTCCGATCGGCTCGCGCAGCGAGGAGCCGCTGTTGACCATCGCCTCCGCCTCGAGAGCAGCTGCAGCTCCCGCCGGTCATTTCGGTCACCCGACGAACCCCAACGGCTAGCTGCCGGAGCAGAAAGGCGTCCGACGCATCATGACACCACGCCCACCCATGAGAATCCTTCTCCTGCAATTGGAGTTTCCGTCATGGAAGCAAGCTCGCGCCTGGACGTATCCGGCCTGTTTCGGCGTCGCGGAAGGCTTACGGGCGAGCGGTGTGGACTGTGTGACGCTTCCGCTGATCGCCGACGCGCCCTATTCCAGCGCGAATTGGCTCGCACACATGAAGCGAATGGTCCGCGGGCAGCGGTTCGACCAAGTGTGGGTGTGGCTGGTCCACGCGCCTCTCGATGAGGCGATTTTGCAGTGGCTGAGTGAGTTGGCGCCGATCCGGGTCGGCATCATCATGGAATCGTTGCAGTACAGCGAAGACGATTACGCCTGGGCCCCTCATCTTCGGGCGCGGCAGGGGTTGGTTGAACAACAGGTCCGTGCATTGACCCACGTCCTTGTACCGGACGAATGCGACGTGGAGCCAACCACTGCGCACACAGGCGTGCCTGCCCTGTGGTGGCCGCCGATGGTGCCTGAACGATTTCTGAGCATCCCATCGAAGCCTGCTGCTCACCGTGTCGGTGTCTTCCACGGTGTACCCTACGGCCCCCGTGAGCAGTGGCTCCATCATCCCACGCTGAAGTCTTGTCTCACCTTTGCCCCGTCGCTGGCGCCGACGATGTTTCAGCAACTGTTCGATCGGCTGCAGCTGTCGGCCATTCAGCGGTTGAGCACACCTGCGGGCATGCCTGCAGAAGAATTGGCGCACTATACGAAGATGTTGCAGGAGGTGCGCGAAGGGGAATTTCGAGAGTGGATGAGTCAATTGCCCCAATGGGCGGCGATCGTCAACCTGCCGAGCCTGGCGAAATTCTTTGGTGGCCGGGTGTTTGAAGGGATCGCCGCCGGTCGACCGGTAGTCTCCTATGCCGTGCCAGAACATCCGATGAATAACCGTCTGTTTGTCGAAGGGGAGGAGATTCTTTATTTTTCCCCGAGTCGGCCGGAGTCGTTGGCGGAGGTTTTGGACCGTCTGCTGACTGATGACTCATGGTCACAGCGAGTCGCGCAGAAAGCGCAGCATACATTGCGGGCCTTTCACACCAGCGAACGACGACTGGCGGATACACTTGCATGGATCGAGTTGGGCACCAAGCCTGTATATGGGGTACAGGAGACCGGTACCGCCTATGCGCTTGCTTCTCCGAAACCAGCGTCGGAACAGGCCGTCCACAGCGTTCCAGCCATCGAGCAGCCACGGAGAGAAACCTCGGACCGTATCGACACGACCATCTTTATCCTCACGGTCGACGATCCGGCGTATCCCGCCTGCAGGGCGGCCGTGGATGCTCAGCAAGGCGGTCCATTCCATGTCGAGGTCATCCGTAATGTCGCGCCATTCAGCGCGGCGGCGCAACGCATGATCACGGACTGTGGCACCGAGTTCTTTATCCAGGTGGATGAAGACATGATCCTCAATCCCGACGCGGCGGCCAGAATGGTCGGCATGATGCGGCGGGCACCTGCCGAGGTGGGCATGATCTGTTTTCATCTCTACGATGAGGATCGGGCCTGCCCGATTCAGGGCATCAAGATTTATCGTACGGCGGCCATGAAGCCCTTCGCTTTCCAGAATGTGAAGGCGAGTGAGATGAACCTGCTCGAACAGATGGGAGAACGCGGCGTGCGTTGGGTGTTGCATCCGGATGTCCTCGGCCGGCATGGGACGCTGTACACCCCGGAGACCATCTATCGTCGGTATAAGACGATGTATGAAAAAGACATCCGCGAGTGGAACACCCTGACTTCCGACATCCGCAGCAAGGCCGAGCAGTTTCGAACAACCGGAGATCTTCTTGCGCTGTTTGCGTTGCTTGGCGCCGCGCATGGAATCGTCGAAGGCCCTCGATCGGTCGATCGCGAAAAGGATGCACGCGCCTATGTCCTGAAAGAGCTGGATGTCTTCTCCCGGCTGTTCCGTGACAATCCACCGGTGAGTCAGCCCTATGATTCGACCCGCCGTGCAACTCCGGTGGCGAATACACCCCTGCCTCCTTCGGAGGTCCGTTGGGCAGCGGAAACAACGATCGGGAAGACGCCGGAGCCCCGGACAGTTCAGAGCGCAGCCCAAGCGTCGCAGCCGCGGAAAAATATTGCTTCCCGAATCCTCATCGTCACGCCGTATTTTTGGCCTTCCGTCGGCGGGGTGGAGAAGGTGGCGGAAAGCTTGGCCCTCGGCCTGCAGTCGCGAGGACATGCGGTCGAGGTGGCGACCTATTCGCTCCCTGAGCGCAAGACGAAATCTCATCGTGGCATTCCCATCATCGAGCTCACCTTTCCCAGCGACTTTGAAACCACCAGCCCCTATTCCATGCTGGAAGTGAAACGGTTGCTTGAGTCGGGGCAATACGGTGCCTGCATCCTGCTGGGTGCTCCGCTGCATCTGATGTTTTATGCGGCGCTTGCGATTCCCAAAGACTGTCCAACTCGATTCATTCTGCAGCCCACCATCAACAAAGAAATCGATGAGGCGTTGCAGGGGAGCGAGCAGGGCCGCACCATGTTGTCGCAACTGGGGCAACGGGTACACGCGGTCGTCACCTTCGGCGGCAATGGATATGACGAGCGGTTCTTTCAGGAACGTCGGATCCCAACCTGCGTCATGCCGAACGGCACGGCGGCACTCGCACCGAAGGACGATTTCAGGCAGCGCTACGGGATTGCCCGCGACACGTTCCTGGTGGTTCACCTCGCCAACCTCTACAAGGTGAAAAATCATCCGGGATTGCTGGATGCGTTGAACCAGCTTCCGGAAGGGGTTCAACTGGTCTTGATCGGGAATGACACGCATGAAACCGAGTACGTCGAGGATGTGAAGGCCCGTCTTGCGGCGATACCCGATGTCAGGCTGCTTGCGGGCCTGGATTCCGCCGACGTGGCCCCGGCGCTGGCAGCGGCAGATCTCGTGGTGCTTGCGTCGCACGCGGAAGTCTCTCCTCTGTGTTTGTTGGAAGCCATGAGCCTCGGCCGGCCCTGGCTCGCCACGCCGGATTGTGGAACGGCGGCTGAGCATGCGGGTGGATTAGTACTGCCCCTGTCGCTATTCGCCTCGGCAGTACAGGTGCTGAAGAATCATCCGGAGTTCTGCGCGGAGCTCGGACGACTTGGAAGGGAGCATTGGGCACAGTCGCACGACTGGACGACCGTGTTGACGGCCTGGGAATCATTGATCGAAGGGCGGCCGGTCTCCCATTCTTTTGCCACACCAGCCTCCATCGCCCAGCGGCGGGATGCGCTCCGCGAACAATTCCGTCGTCTCATGGCGCAAGCTGGTCCTTCCGAATCATCGCCCGATTCGAGGCGACAGGTCGAAACGAAAGGGGTCGCGATGGATGGGGTCAATCACGCACCGTTGGGTTCGGCAGGCCGTCAGGGTTTCCCGAATTCTGCGCCGACGCCTCAAGAACAGAAGCAACAGGATCAGTTTTACGTCGACATGTTCGTCAACAGTCGAGGCTGGTCATCAGCTGCACCCAATCAGGACGAAGCCGCCCGTTGGAGCAAGATTGCCGCGTTTCTGGAATATCTGCTCCGCCGCGTACGTCAGGCAGACCCGGAGCGCCAACTGCGCATATTGGATGTCGGATGCGGACGGGGTTGGCTGACGAATTTGGCGACGGCCTATGGCTCATGTGAAGGCATCGAACCGGTGGCCGGCGTCATCGAACACGCACGCCGGTTGTTTCCGCATCTGCGCTTCGAAGCAGGCACTGCCCAAAGCGTGCTCAGTCGACCCGATTTTGTTCCCTACGACGTCATCCTCTGTTCTGAAGTCATCGAACATATCCCGCACGGCCGGAAGGAAGGCTTCGTCGCGGAATTGGCCACCCTGTTGAAGCCGGATGGCTATCTCATCCTGACGACGCCCCGCGGGGAGATGTGGGAACAGTGGAAAACAATCGCGCCACCCTGTCAGCCCGTCGAAGATTGGGTCACGGAAGCGCAACTGCGCGGCATCTTCACGTCGCAAGGATTCTGTGAACTCGGCCTCGAGCGGGTACACTGCGAAATTCCCTCGCTTCGGTATATCCCCGCTCCGACTCCGGCCGACTTCACCAAACTGAAGCTCGTTCCCATCTATCAGATATGGGCGTGCCAGCGACGCGGTGCCTCTCCCGTGGCTTCGTTTACCCGCCCGCCGATGGTTTCCGTCATTGTGCCCACCTACAATCGACCGGACCGGCTGCAGGTCGCTCTTAACAGCGTCTTGACCCAGACCTATCAGGATTTCGAAATTGTCGTCGTCAACGACGGCGCGGCCGATGTCAACGAGGTGGTGGCGCCGCTGAACAAGGATGGGCGTATCACCACGATCTGGCACGATCATAACCGTGGACTTGCGGCCGCCCGCAATACAGGACTCCGGGTGGCGAAAGGCACGTATATCGCCTATCTCGATGACGATGACACATACCTCCCGGATCATTTGGAGACCTTGGTCAAGGCCCTTCAGGGTGGGGAGCACAAAATCGCCTACACGGACGCCTGGCGTGTCCATGAATTACGGCAGGGTGAGGGATATGTCGTCACAAAACGCGATATCCCGTATTCGCGCGATTTTAACTGCGTCGATCTCCTGCTCGGCAACTATTTTCCTGTGCTCTGCGTGATGCACGAAAGATGTCTCCTCGATCAAGTGGGGTACTTCGACGAATCGCTGTTCGCGCACGAAGACTGGGATCTTTGGATTCGAATGGCGACGCTGTATCCCTTTCTCCATATCAAGCGGACTACCGCGGCCTTTACGTGGCGTCATGATGGCTCGTCGATGACGAGCAGCACGAACGACACGTACTGGCGCACGACCGACATTATTTACAGAAAATACCGGCCCTATGCGGAGCGGGTGGCTGGTGTCCTGGAGGCGCAACAGAAGCAGTTGGACGGAATGCGATCCGCCGCGAAGGTCAAGACGTTTGATTGTTCCATCATCATCCCGGTGTGGAACAACCTGCCGCTTACCATGCAGTGTATGACCGCCCTGGCAGAGGTCACACAAGGTGCCTCCTACGAAGTCATCGTAGTGGACAATCACTCGACGGACGAAACCCCGGCGTTTCTCGCCGGGCTGGGCGGCGATGTGAAGATCATCACCAATGACGAGAACCTCGGGTTTGCCAAAGCCTGCAACCAGGGGGCTCAGGCAGCGAAAGGCGAGTACCTCGTGTTTTTGAACAACGACACGATTCCCCAGGCCGGCTGGCTCAGCGCACTCGTCGACGAGGTGAAGACCCATTCCGACGTGGCGGTCGTGGGAAGCAAACTCTTGTACGAAGACAAGACGGTCCAGCATGCGGGGGTTGCGTTCTCGCGTGAGTTCCTGATGCCGTATCATATGTACGCGGGTGTGCCGGCAGACGCGCCTTTCGTCTCGCGCCGTCGTGAGCTGCAATGCGTGACGGCGGCCTGCATGCTCATCCGACGTCAGGTATTCGCGCAAGTCGGGGGATTCGACGAGGGCTACAAGAACGGATTCGAAGACGTCGATCTCTGCCTTAAAATCGGTGAAAAGAATTGGAAAATCGTCTACCAACCCCACAGCACGGTCATTCATCTGGAAAGCCGGACGCCAGGGCGAAAAACACACGAAGAGGCGAACACCACACGTTTCCGGGAGCGCTGGGAAAAGTCGTGGTGGATTACGGACGAGGATCGGCTGCACTTTGACGATGGGTATTCCGTGCACACACATCTCAAGGACGGCATCCTCGGATACACGCTGTACATCATCACCGATCCGGCCGTGAAGGCAGAACGGGCCCTGGTCGCCGACGTGCAGCGTGCGACAGCCGGGAAGGATCAGGAGAAGATCGTCTCTCTGCTTAAACGAGTCGAGCAGTGGCCGGCCGATGCATGGATACTTCGATGGGGAGCCCAGCTGAGCGAGAGCATCGGCCATCCGGAATTGTCCCTTCCATTTTGGAGACGTGTGCTTCCGCTGAAAAACGACCCTGAAGCCCGCTTGGCCTTGGCGAAACAGGCCTTGGAGACGGGTGCGATGAAAGAAGCGGATGGTCACCTGACCGCGTTGCTGCAACTTGAGCCGTCACATGGGGAAGGATGGCTCCTTCGAGGCATTCTCGCTATGCAACTCAATGCCTATCACGATGCGGAGCAGGCGTTCGAACGGGCGAGACAGTCAGGCGCAAAACGACACAAGTCTACGCTCGGCCTGGTGATGGCCGCGATGGGCGGAAACCGGGCCGAAGCGGCCTGGTCGCAATTGATCGCTCTCTGTGCCGATGAGCCCGATGATGAAGAATGCATGCACTGGCTGCTGAAATGCGGAACGATGCTGCAACGCTGGGAGACTCTCGCAGCACGGCTCGCCTCATTTGTTGCCCGCAATCCGGGCAATATTGCTATGCGATTTGCCCTGGCCGGGGTACTGTTGAGAGCAGGACGTCGAGCGGACGCGCAGCGGGAATATGACTGGTTGCGCGCCATGGTGCCGACGTTCGAGGGCATGGACGAGTTGGCCAAACAACTGACCGAATCCGAACGCCTGGTGCCGAACCATGCCGCATGAGCCCTCACCGGAGCACCGCGATCTGTTGATTCAGCTGGCCCGATTGGGTGATCTGGTTCAAACGTTGCCCGCCATCGAGGCCTTGCAGGAGAGCGATCCGGAACGGACGTTAGATGTCGTCTGCGCGGCGCCCTTGACGGCCGTCCTTGCCGGAGCCCGTCAGCTCGGTCGCGTCATTTCATGGGACGGGGCCCAGTGGCGAGCTTGGGCTAATCGGTGGCAGGAGAATCCGACTGATACCCTGCAGGTCATGCAGGCCTATATCACGTCTCTCGGCGACACGACCTATGAACGGGTGTATCCACTGAATCAGCACGCACGAAGCCACCTCATGACGCAGTTGTTTTCACGCAATTCATCCCGAGAAACCAATCAAGAGCGTATCGAGGCGCGCATGCGTCCCTGGGCACAGCATCTCCGCCAGGTTGCCAAAGACCGGGGGGACAATCGCGTCCATCTCGCTGATGCCTGGTGCGGTATGTGTGGAGTCCGGCCGCGGGGACAGGCGCCGTTGTCTGTACCCCCAGCAGTAGCACTCCCGGGAGATCTTGCCAAGATCGGCGAGCGTCAGGGGCTCTGGGTTGCGTTGGCGACGGGAGCAGGAGAGGTGGATCGTTGTGTGGCCCCGGTCGTATGGAGCCAATGGATTCGGGAGTTTCTGGCACAAACAGAAGATGGACAAGTCGTTCTGATCGGAAGTGGAGGGGAGCGTGAAACCGCGAAAGCGATTCTCGACACACTGCCTGCGTTACTCCACGGGCGTGTGTGGGATGCCACCGGCCGCACGACCGTATCGCAGTTGATGAAGGTTCTTCAGCAATGCCACTGGGTCATCGGAGCCGATACCGGTCCGCTTCATCTTGGCACGCTGGTAGGCACTCGAGCCCTGGGATTGTACTTTTCGCATGCCCGGGTGCACGAAACCGGTCCCTATGGCGAGGGGCATTGGGTCTATCAGCATGCCCCGCATGCACAGCCTCAACACTGGCCGATCATGGAGAGTATCGGGCTTATCTGCGACGAGCAGCGTCGACCCGCGGCCGATTGGGCTCTGTGGAGGAGTCGTCTGGACCAATGGGGTGCATTTTTTGACAACGGCTCCGACAAAGAGGCAAGCGAGAGCTCGCGTGCGGATATCTGGCGGGGTTGTGCACCGGACCTTTGCGAATCGATGGCGGCATGAATATCTTCCATGACAACCTCAAGCGACTGGCTTCACGCGATCAGGACTTAGCGACAGCGGTCAAGTCCTCAGCCGGCGGAGCGCTCACGATCGAACTCTCTCGAAGCGGTGTCCCTTCCGCGCGCCGATCCGGTCGCTGGGTTCATAGTGCCTACGACCCCCTTCGTGAAGCCCAGACCTGGGCTGACACCCACGTACCGTCCTGCCAAGCGGGAGAAACGGTCGTCGTGGCAGGAGTTGGGCTGCTCTATCATGTCGAAGCGCTCAGAAAGAAACTGTCGTCTGATGTGTCTGTGGCCGTTCTGATTCCAAACCTTGACGAATTTCACGATGCCTTTGCGGCACGCTCACTTGAGGCCTGGAGTGACCAGATTCTCTGGATGTCAGGGGCGCCCACCGAGATTGCCGACCGACTGACCAGAATGGCCGGGCCGATACGTTGTCTCTCCTATACGCCGGCAACCGTCTGGGATACCGATTTTCATCGCACCCTCGAAGAAGCGTTGCGACAGAGCATTTCTCGGCAGGCCGGCGGTCAATTGACCATTGCTCTGGTGGGACCGATTTACGGGGGATCACTTCCGATCGCGGGCTATGTGAAACGGGCATTGGAGATCCTGGGCCACCAGGTGCAGTGGATCGATCACAGTGTGCATGCGGCGAGTTATGAGGTCATGGGCAAGCTCAAGGACGTTCGTAATCGTCAGCTGATGCAAGGGCGAATGGCTGATGTCTTGAGCCAATGGACGTTAGCCACACTCGCGGAGTCGCCACCCGATCTGGTCCTGTCCATGGCGCAGGCTCCATTGACGTTGCAGGTCCTCGAACATCTTCGGAAGAAAAAATTTCTTACCGCGATGTGGTTCGTGGAGAACTATCGTCACCTGACCTACTGGCAGCAGATGGCGCCGGGATACGAGTTTTGGTTTGTGTTTCAGCAGGGTGCGTGCCTGGACGCGTTTCGCCAGGCCGGTGCGCGACAGGTCAGTTACCTCCCGATGGCGGCGGACCCGGATCTGCATTGTCCTCTGACGCTGTCGGACGAGGACCGGCACATATTCGGCTCCGATGTATCGTTCGTCGGTGCGGGGTATGCCAATCGCCGGCGCCTATTCCCGACGCTGCTCCATCAGCCCTGGTCGTTCAAACTCTGGGGTAATGAGTGGGACGGGGCCGACGATCTCCGTTCCGTGCTGCAATTGGACGGAGCCAGAATCGACACCGCCACCTGCATGAAAGTGTTCAATGCCACGGCGATCAATTTGAATCTTCATTCCACCACGCACGCAGGCTTGGATCCTCAGGCCGACTTCGTCAATCCACGCACGTTTGAATTGGCCGCGTGCGGCGCTTTTCAGTTGGTCGATGATCGCTCGCAGCTGTCCCAGTTTTTCACAGAGCAGCAGATGGTCTCGTTCCGTGATTTTGCTGAGGTTCCTGGACTGGTTCACCGATGGCTCAACGATCCCGTCGCTCGCCAGGCCATGGCCGATGCCGCTCGGGCGCGTGTGCTGGACTCCCATACCTACGTGCATCGGATGCGAGATTTATTGGGACAGATCGGGTTGTCTCAGCCCGATCGCGTGGGATCCGTATTGCGAGGGGAGCGGCAGCAGGAAGCGTTGCTGAAGCGTTGCGCCGAGGATGCTCCCCTGGAATCGCTGCTGAAGGCTCTTCCCGCCGGACGGCGCGTTGAATTAAAAGACGTGGCCGCGCACATCCGGAGCAAAGGAGCGTCGACGACTCTCAAACGGGAAGAATTGATGGTACTCATGTTGGATGAATACCGAAGCGAGACCCGCGACCTGCTATGAGCAAGCGAGTCCTTCTGATCAATATCACCAGGATGGGCGATCTGGTGCAAATGGGCACGCTGCTCCAACGCCTCCAGCACGAATGGCCGGGAGCCGAAGTCGATCTCGTTGTCGATACACGGTTCGCGCCGGTTGCGAAGCTCCTGCCGCATTTGCGCCATATCGTCAGTTACGACTTTCACCGTCTGGTGGATGAGAGTCGCGCGCAAACCAAGGATATCGTGACGTTCCACCAAGACATGACACGGTGGGCCGTCCCTCTGGTTGAGGCCCGGTATGACCGGGTCGTCAACCTGACTTTTAACCGGCGGAGCGGATTCCTGGCGTCTTACGTCGGCGGGAAGGAAATACGCGGCATCGCCGCTCCAAAAGACGGCGATGTGACCATTCATAATCCCTGGATGGCCTATCTGACCGACGTGCATCATGAACGTCGCTTCAACCATTTCAATCTCGTCGACATCTATGCTCTTGGGGGCAGCGGCGTCGGGCCGTTTGCGCCGCTCTCGCTGAACATTCCTCCTGACACCGCGCAGTGGGCGCGTGACTTTCTCACGCCTCACGCGGGACCGCAGATGTCCTGGGTGGCGGTGCAGGTGGGAGCCAGCGATCCGATGAAAGCCTGGCGCCCTGAACTGTTCGGGCAGACATTAGCGGCGCTCAGTCGGCAGGCCCAAGTGGGCTACCTGTTTGTCGGCACCGAAGAAGAACGAAAAGCCATTCACCTCGCTCAAACCACATTCCGGCAAGCGGGGGGAACAGCACCCTTTTGTGATGCAGTGGGAAAGACCTCGTTACCGCAACTCGCCGCCGTGCTGGCGGAATGTCGACTGCTGCTGACCAACGACACCGGCCCTATGCATCTGGCGGTGGGTGTCGGCACGCCGGTGGTCGACCTCTCAGTCGGTCACGTCGATTTTCGAGAAACCGGGCCCTATGGACCGGGGCATTGGATGGTGCAGCCAGATCTCGGTTGTGCTCCATGCGGATTCGATCAGGTCTGTTTGCAGCACGCCTGCAAGGACCGGCTCGTGCCGGATGAGATGGCTGCGCTCTGCTTGCATGTGCTCACTGGAGCCGCATTCCCCCGATCGACGACAGGAGTGAGAATCTATCGCTCTCGTGCCGATGAAGACGGCCTGGGGAGTACAGACCTTCATGCCGGACGGGAAGATCCGCTGGTCGCTTGGTATGGTCGTTTTTGGCGCCGGTTCTGGTTCGAGGAATTCACCGGCCGGGCCAGCCAGGTTCCCTGTCATCCAGAACCGTCTCCCGATTCGGCGGACGCTCTGATGGTGATGGAGCACCTGACGCCTTTGGCAACGAAGCTGGTGTCGAAGGCTGAAGAGCTCGTTCGTCTCACCACCAGACGCCCGTTACCAGTCAGCGCATTAAAGCAGATGCAACTTGTTGAGAACGCAGACCGGCAACAGATCCTTGCGCTCAGCATGCGCTCACCGGCGACGGCTTCCCTGGCAGTGGCGATGGTGCGGGATACGCATAATGATGATGGCAGCGAGCTGACCGGCTTGGCGCAATCACGGCTCGCTACCTATCAACGCTGGCAAAAGCGATTGCATGCGGTGGCGACGAGTTTTCGTTCGTTCAACACAACGCAAGGACTGGTGCATCGAAAAAAATCCCGAGTGCTTCCCATGGCGCGTTCCGCTTAGCGAGAGATGAAGACCTGGTGCGAACTCTTCCAAAGGAGTCTGATCATGCATATCACCCTTGATGGCGAGCAATTGCAGATGCCGGATGACACGTCGATGATGAACGCCCTTGCGGCGCTGAGCGACAGGGCCCATGCTCAACATCGCATCGTGACGTCGTTGACCGTGGGAGGGAAAACCATCAGCGATCGCGATCTCACCCCGCCGTTTCTCAATCAACAGATCCTGAATGCAGGGGCGGTACAGGCCGTTTCCCAATCCTTATATACCATCATCATTGAGGCGAAGCAGGCCATCGACCGATTTGCCGCAGAGCTGCGATCAGACGGGCAGGTGCTGCTTGCTCCGTTGCGTTCCGGAACCGCCCAGGTCGGCACCATCGATGCCTGGCTGGGACGGCTGGCGGACTACACCGAAATGTTGGAAGCCGGACATGCCCAGGGCGTCGACGGCCTGTCGTCCGCCGCATTATTACCTTGGATCCAGGAACTGTTGGGCGCACGAACCACGGCCGACTCGATCCGCGTTGCAGATCTTCTGGAATATGAATTATTGCCACGGCTCGTTGACGCCGGTCTGGCTGCTTAGTGTTCGTTGTTATACGATATGGCACTCCGACCGATACTGTTCCTCATTGCAGCCATTTCCTGCGCATCTTGAACCTCTTAAGTCTTCCTGAAAGCCTACCGATAAGGGGCACAGCAACACGGTAACGAGGCACAGCGGAGATGTGGCCACATCTCCATCAGGCCTGGTTACCACCTCGTCGGCACGGACGCTGGCGACTCCGAAAGTAGTGCGGAATCTTCAGGAGGAAGTACGTCATGGCATTAGTAGTCAATACCAACGTTGCGTCCCTGGCAGCTCAGCGAAACCTGGCAGTCAACCAAGCTCAACTGGGTCGTTCGGTTGAACGATTGTCGTCAGGTTTGCGAATCACCCGTGCGGCGGATGACGCGGCCGGTTTGGGCGTGTCCGAAACTTTGCGGGCGCAGATTCGTAGTATCAATCAGGCCAATCGAAACGCCGGAGACGGCATCAGCTTGACGCAGGTCGCAGACGGTGCGGCGGCCACGGTCGGCAGCTTGCTGTCTCGTATGCGTGAGTTGGCGACTCAGTCAGCCAGCGGTACGCTGGGAACGACCGAGCGTTCCTATCTGGACCAGGAATTTGTGGCGTTGCGTTCGGAAATCGACCGAATTGCAACGACGACGGAATATAACGGTCAGCCGCTTCTGAGTGGAAGCAGCAACACGTTTGAAGTCTTCATCGGCTTCAAGAGTGGATCGGGCAACTCGTTGAATGTGGCCTTGGATGACCTCGACGTGGCGGCAGTCGGTTTGACCGGCGCCAGCGTGTCGACGGCGACGGCTGCGCAGTCGATGCTGGCCAAGATCGACAGCGCGATCAGCGCGGTCGCAACCGCCCGCGCGAATTACGGGTCGATTCAGAGCCGGTTCGAAGTCGCGATCCAGAACTTGACGGTCACGGCTGAGAACTTTACTGCGGCGGAATCTCGGATTCGAGACGCGGACATTGCCCAAGAGACATCTGTGTTCACGAAGAACCAGATCCTCACCCAATCCGGCATCGCGATTTTGGCGCAAGCCAACTCGTTGCCACAGCAAGCCTTGGCGCTGCTGCGAGGATAAGGCATCAGCCGCCGGATAGCCCTCCCGTATGGGAGGGCTATCCACGGATTGAACCGAGGAGGGTAACATGGTCCACCAGGTTTCGAATCACAAGGACCTCCCCGCAGCCGCCACCCATGCGAGCCAGAGCGGACCTCAACATGCCGTTGACAAGAAGGCTGAGGCCCAGCGCCCTGAACCTGAGACGTCCACGACTGAGGTCAAAGGGGAGGTCAAAGGGGAGGTCAAAGGAAAGGATCTGGAACAGGCTCTGTCGCGAGTACGTGAAGTGTTCCAGAAGGCAGACTCCAGATTGGAGTTTAGCGTCGATCCGGATCTGGATCGGGTGGTGGTCAAGGTCATGGACGGGGATTCCGGAACCGTGATCCGCCAGATTCCGCAGCAGGAAGTCATCGATCTTGCGAAGAGGTTGGAGACGCCGACCGGGCTGCTCCTGCACCACAAGGTGTAACCTGCTTCACGACATGAAAGGGATGTCATGGCGATCAGTTTCGGCGGGTTAGGCAATGGCGTGGACTTTGGCCAAGTCGTTTCCGAGTTGGCCAAAGTCCAACGCTTGCCCATCGACGCGTTAAACGCGAAGAAGAAAGACCTGCAGACCAAGCTGACCGACTACGGGACACTGGGCAACAAACTCCTGGCGCTCCAGAGCGCAGCCAATGCACTTCGTCTTCCAAACAGTTTCGACCGTACGACCACCACCGTCAGCAATGAGACCAAGATGACCGCTCAGGCCGGCGCCGGCGCGGCCACCGGCAGTTATACGGTGCAGGTTACCCAACTGGCCAAGGCGCATCAGATTACCAACAGCGCTGCCAAAGCCGTCTCAGCCACGACCACTTCGATCGTTTCCGGCGGCTCGGGCACCTTTACCTTCAAAGTCGGAAGCGGGGCGAATCAAACCGTGACGCTCAGCGATGGCGCCACTCTGGACGACCTTCGATCCGCCATCAACGATCTGGGAGCCGGCGTGACCGCGTCCGTCATCAATACCGGGACCGTCTCCACTCCAGCCTATCGCTTGACCCTGACCGCTACCGCAACAGGCGCCGCGAATGCCGTGACGGTCGTCGCCGACAGTACGAGTTTAGACTTGACCAACACGAGCGGTACCGGAGGAAGCAGTACGCTCCAAGCAGGTCAGAACGCCATCGTGGTGATCGGAGAACCTGACCAAACGACGATTTCAATCGAACGTGAAAGCAATGTCATCAGCGACGCCATTCCGGATGTCACGCTCACCCTGAAATCCAAAACCGTCACCACACCGACACCGGAGCCGGTCACGGTCAACATCACGACCGATCCAGACAGCGTTAAAACCAATATCCAGACCCTGGCGACCGCCTACAACGATATTGTGAAATTCGTCAATGAACGAACCACCTATGATATCTCGACGAAGACCGGTGGGATATTTTTCAATGAAAGTACGGCGAAAAGTGTCTTGAGCCAGTTACGCACAGCGCTCTCCGGAGAGGTCGGTGGATTGTCCACGTACAAAAGCTTGGGGGCAGTCGGGTTCAAAACGGAGCGCGATGGGACCGTCACCATAGACGACGCCAAATTGGACGCGGCACTAGCGAGCAACTACAGCGCAACGAAAGCGCTGTTTGTCACACAAACCACTTCAAGCGGGATTGCGGACCGTGTGGTCAAGGCCGTCGATTTTCTCGATGCTATCGATACCGGTTCGTTTACGATCAGAAAGACCTCGATCACCAGCCAGATCAGCAAACTCACCGATGAAATCGGCCGCAAGGAAGATATTGCGTCGCAATATGAAGAACGGTTGCGACTGCAATTCGCATCACTGGATTCATTATTGCAAAAGCTCCAAAGCCAAACCAGCGCTCTCAAGGCGTTACAATAACCCCATAAGGTCACCATGATTGCTACGGCAGCTAACGCCTATCAACAGACGCAAGTAATGACAGCCAGCCGCGTGCAACTGATCGTGCTGCTCTACGATTCCGCCATTCAATCGATGGAGCTCGCCCGGGAAGCCATTCTCACAAACAACTACAAAGATAAGGCCCGCTTCCTCGATCGCAGTATGGCCATTGTCGGCGAACTGTCCAGCGTCCTCGATTTCGAACGAGGCGGGGAGATCGCCGTGTCTCTGCACCGGTTGTACGACTACATGGTTCAGCAGTGTATTCAAGCCAATCTTCGGCATAACGGCAAGCACCTGGACGGACCGATTCGCTGTCTGACGACTCTTCGGGAAGGCTGGCAGGTGGTGGCACGGCAAGAAGCGGTGGCCCATGTCGGCAGCTAGTCCCTCCAATACCACTTCACTTCACGATCGTCGCTCCCTCGAACTGCTCACCATCCAAGCGATCGACGCCGCTCGGGCCGGCGACTGGGATCAAGTCGACGCCTGCTATAGTGCGCGCGGGATCAGTTTGGCTGGCTGCGTGCCCGACCGCGCATTCGCCCAACAGCTTCTTAGCATGGACGAAGAAGTCCGCAAGGCCATCCTGGTCGCTCAAGCGGGAATCTCCGGTTTATTGGCGGAGGCCGCCCAAGTGAAACGCCACCTGCGCCAATTACGCGAAAGTAGCGGACAACTGGCCTCTGACAGTGTAACGATACATCGTGAAGCCTGAGGCTCGTGCGGCCGGATAGCCTGATTCCCCCTGATCTTCCACCGTAGAGGTTTGGTATGACGCCTTCACCCGACGGGCTGTTCCAACGCCCACACCAAAACATCAAGAATGAGGAACGACGCGAATGGCTTCGCATCGACGATCGACTGCTGCTCGAATATCGGCGAGCCGATGAACCGGTAGAAGCCATGAACCGGTACTTGCCTCCGGCGACAGAGGACACCATTGCCACTGCGGTGTCGAAGCCGACCGTTGATTTATTGGTGCGGGCAGGGGAGACGTTTGCGGGCTCTCCGCTCCTACCATGGGTTACGAAAATCGACTGGATGCTAGAGACGATTCTCAAGTCACTGGTGAAGAGTCACCCCGGCAGTGTGGCAATCGCGAGATTGACCGACGTGGATATCAGTGCAGGGGGGTTAGGATTCGACACCCCCCGCGAATTTCAGGCCGATGACCTCATGGTGCTAAAAGTGATCCTCCCACCCTTCAGCATGATCGAAACCACGGCAAAAATCATTCGGGTGACGCCGCTCGAACATGGCTCGGCAGGATTTCATCTCGCCACCCAGTTTGTCGACCTGGGCGGCGACGAACAGGAGCTGATTATTCGGCATATTCTTCAGGTTCAAGCCGAACGGCTACGGACGAGGAAAGCCGCGCACAGCCATCTGTAAATTCTGGGTTCCGAGAAGAAGGTGCGGCGATCGTCTATGCCGCTCGTTCCGGCGACGCAGCGGATTCTGCCTGTATCGTCGCAGGTCTGGCGAGTTCAACCACGAGCGCATCAGCCGCTGCGTTGAGGGCGATGGAAGCAGGCGCGGTAGGCTCGAATTCGACCACCGGCAGGTAGCTACGAACTGCGCGGGTCATCGCCGGATCGTCGGGAATCTCTCCCAACATCGTCAAATCGCCTCCGACATACTCCTTCAGCAGCTTTTTCAACTGCAGCACATTCACTCGGGATTTGCCGGATACGCGATTCACGATGAGGTTTGGCTGAAAGCCCTGCAGTGTCCGGCTGGCGGTTTCCTTTGCATTCGGATCCGTCTCGCCCACCGCCTGAATGACGTCGTCGATACTGGAAAAATCGCGATCCGAGAGCGCCTCGCTCACAGCGTCCCGGGACAAAAACGCCGATAACACACGTCGAATGGCGGCGAGTTTAATGAATCGGTACAGGTCCAGGACCGAGGTTGGATCCGGGGTCGCCACGGTCAGATAGCGGTCGGCCATGAGAAAGAAATCCAGCGCATGGTAACTGGTGCCGGCGCCGATATCGACGATGATGACGTCAGCTTGTAACTGCGAGAAGTGGCGAATCAGCCGCTTTTTCTTGGCATAGGGTAGATTAGCGGTCGCCAGCGTATCCCCGGTGCCGGGCAGTAGGTGCAGGAAGGGGTGGGCCGAAATCGACTGAAGCACCTCTTCCAAACGTTCCACCCGTCGTTCAATGAAATCGGTCAGGGTGCGGGGAGGATTCAGCAAACCGAAGAGAATGTGCGCGTCGGCGCCTCCCACATCGAGATCAGCCAGAACCACGCGCTTGCCTCGTTTGGCCAATAACATGGCCAAGTTGGCGGCGATGACGCTTTTTCCCACACCACCTTTGCCTGATCCTATCGAAACGATCGTGGCCATTCAAATCTCTCAACTTTGTATGTGATTGCCGAAAATGTGTTCTCGGGCCTTCGGCCTAAGAACCTGAGCCGCACGGATTTCTTGGAGACATTTCTAGCTGGTTCGCAATCTGTGTCTTATTAAACCCCATCGTTCAAGAACCGGCAACTAAAGTTTGAGATGGCGCCCACCGATACCATATCCGTCATGAACAACGCTATTGCGCCCACAACCAACGTCAGCCTCGACAGTGTATCCCCTTCGGAAGGCGAGATTCTCACCGTGTCGGACGTCGCACAGTTTCTGCGTGTGCCGAAATCCACGGTGTATAAACTCGCGCGTCTGGGTGAACTGCCTGCTTCCAAAATCGGAAAGCACTGGCGGTTTCTTCGACGCGACATTCACGAATGGATGCACAGCCGGACTCAGCATCACTGATCTCGTCGAAGAGACGGACATGCCGGGCCCGACAACACCTGAGCGACGCGGACTCCTTGGGGTGTCCGACAACTCAGGTCATCTTTAGCGTTCGAACGAGGTATGCAATGGCCGATACCAACACGGTGAGAAAAGTGGAGCTGCCTGTCCCCAAGCTGTCCCCCGACACATTCAAGCAGCTCCGGGATCTCATCTATGAGAAGACGGGGATTCATTTTCAGGACAACAAGACGTACTTGCTCGAAAGCCGGTTGCTTCCTCGTTTGAAAGCGTGCCGTTGTCAGACGTTCGAAAACTATCTCAACTTTTTGCGCTTCGATGCCTACCGTGACCGGGAAATCACAGAACTGTATACGGTCATCACCACAAATGAGACCTACTTCTTTCGTGACGAGGCTCAGCTTGACAGTTTTATGAAGGTCATGATTCCGGAGGTGATGAAAACGAACGCCCAGACCAAACAACTTCGGATCTGGAGTGCCGCCTGTTCGACCGGAGACGAACCTTATACATTGGCACTGCTGCTCCGCGACTATCCGCCGCTCACCGGCTGGACCATCGATATTCTGGCGACCGATATCAGCGAAAACGTTCTGAACATCGCGCGGACAGCCACCTATTCATCCCATTCGTTGCGTAAGGTTCCTCCGGCCATGCTCGCGCGCTACTTCACCGGAAAAAAAGAAACCCAAACGCTGGTGCCTCAGGTGAAAGACATGGTGCGCTTCATGAACGTGAACCTCTACGACCGTCCAAGACTCAAACTCATCCGTGGGATCGACATCATTTTCTGTCGAAACTGTCTGATCTATTTTGATGAGAAAGCCAAAGCGCAGATTGTCTCGGATTTGCGCGATGCCCTGCGCCCGAAGGGATACCTCATGATCGGGTTTTCAGAGACTCTCCACGACACGGTAGGACATTTTAAAACGATTCATGCGGGCCGTTCAGTTATTCATGAGAAACAGTAAGGAGGATGACCCATGCCAGCTGATCCAAATATGAAAATTCTGGTCGTCGATGACATGTCTACGATGCGGCGCATCGTGAAAAATATCCTGAAGCAACTCGGCTTCAACAATCTGGAAGAAGCTGAAAACGGCCAGGAAGCGTTGACCAAGCTGAAGGCGGATACCTATGGATTCGTGGTATCCGACTGGAATATGCCCGTCATGATGGGCATCGATATGCTGCGCGCGATTCGGGCAGATGAGAGCTTGAAAAAAATCCCGGTTCTCATGGTCACGGCGGAAGCCCAGAAAGAAAACCTCATGGAAGCCGTTCAGGCAGGAGTCAGCAATTACGTCGTCAAGCCGTTCACCGCTGAGACGATGCAAGAGAAGATCAACAAGATTTTCAAGTAATCGTCTTTTAACCGGTGAGGGCATGATGGCACAACCACGCGCGGCGGCAAAATCGCAGGAAGTGGTCGATCAGGAAGAACCGACGGAAAAGACGCCCGACACGAAACTCTACGAGGAACTCGGAGAACTAGCTCGGTTCATCGATACCACGATGAAAACCCTCTCAGAGTTCAGCACTCCGGTCAGCACTTCCACGGAACAACTGCCGCAAGCGCAAACCCATCTGTTGAATTTGAAAACACAGACCGAACAGGGGACGCATCGAGTGATGCTCGAGGTGGAGGCCATTCAGGACAACCACGCCCATCTCAGTAAGCTGCTGAAGCAGATGGAACAGGCGCTTCAGCAAGCAAAGGCGTCTCCCGCTCTCATGCAACAGATGCACGCCCTGGGGCAGGCTCTCGGGCAGGATGACAAACGCCTGCTCGACATCATGACCGCCCTATCGTTTCAAGATCTGGTGGCGCAGAGCGTCAATAAACTCGTCACCATTCTGGATGAAGTCGAGCATAAGCTGCTTCAACTCGTGGTGGTCTTCGGCCCCTATCAAAAGCAGGCGGCGAAGACCGATCAGGGAAAAGCTAGCGAAATGCTGAAGCAGCTGGAAGCCACGAAGAATACGTCGATGGATCAGGATCTCGCGGACGAAATTCTGAAGCAATTCGGTTTTAACTGAGGTGTGAGATGAGCGATGAAATGCAGGAGATACTCAGCGACTTTCTGACCGAATCCAACGAGATGTTGGAAGTGCTCGATCAGCGGTTCGTGACGTTGGAGTCTGATCCCAACAACACTGATCTCCTCAATGAGATCTTCCGCGCGATGCACAGTATGAAGGGATCAGCCGGCTTCCTCGGCTTCAACCATCTCGTGGACGTGGCTCATCGCGGCGAAAATATTCTCAACAAGCTGCGTCAGGGTGAAATGGCTGTCAATCCGGCGATCATCAGCATCATTCTCGAGACCATCGACGTCATCAAGGCGATCATGGCCGACATTCGGGAATCAGGCACCGACAATCATGTCCCGACGGTGATGATTGCTGAAAAACTCGACGATATTCTGAACGGAAACACGGCCGCCGAGGCGCCGGCAGCCGCACACGCGGGATCCGCTGCCCCTCCCAAGGTCGAATCCGTGGCACCTATACCCGCTCCAGCGGCCCCGAGTGTCTCACCCCCGACGCTAGGAGAAATTCTGGTAAACGACGGCCTGGCCTCCAAAGAACAGGTCCTCGATGCGTTGACCACGCAACAACATCAGCCGGATCCCAAGACGCCGCTGGGAGAGATTCTCCTCCAAGCCAAAGCCATTACCGAGCGCGCCCTCGATCAGGCGCTGCACAAACAGGAAAAACAACCGAAACCGGCGGAAGAAGATGCCACGATCCGCGTGGAGACCAAACGTCTCGACAGCGTGATGAACTTAGTCGGAGAGCTGGTTCTCGGGCGTAACCGTCTGATCAAGATCGGCACGCAATTGGAGCAGCAGCACGAATCGGATCCCCAGGTCCGTGTACTGAGCGAAACACTCGCCCAGCTCAATCTGGTGACGACTGATCTTCAGTTGGCCGTCATGAAGACCCGCATGCTGCCGATCAAAAAAGTGTTTGCCAAATTGCCTCGCATGGTGCGGGACCTTTCGCAAAAACTCAACAAGCAGGTCCACCTGGAGATGCGCGGCGAGGAAACGGAGCTCGATAAGTCCGTGGCCGACGAGATCGGCGACCCACTCGTGCACCTCGTACGCAATGCGATCGACCATGGCATCGAAACCCCGGCCGAACGACAGGCAAAAGGAAAAGCGGGGGAAGGGCAACTGACCATTGCTGCAAGTCAGGAAGGCAACAGCATCGTCATCCGGATCAACGACGACGGGCGCGGGATCCAGGTTGAAAAGGTCAAAGAAAAAGCCCTGGCCAAAGGCCTGATCAGCGAGGCAGAACTCGCGACGATGGAGCACCGTGAAATTCTCAACCTGATTTTCCTGCCGGGGTTCAGCACGGCTGAAAAAGTGACGGATGTGTCCGGCCGTGGTGTCGGCATGGACGTGGTTCGCACGAATATTCGAAAAATCAATGGCAGCGTCGATCTGGAGTCCGAGCCTGGCAAGGGCAGTCAGATTATCATCAAGCTGCCGCTGACGATCGCCATTATTCAAGCCTTGATGGTGGAAGTGGAACGTTCGATTTTTGCCATCCCCTTGAGCACCGTCATCGAAGCCGTTCGAATCTCGCGCTCCGAGATCAAGACGATCAATGGGCGCGAAGTATTGCACCTGCGTGATCGCGTGCTGCCGCTCATTCGGTTGGCACAGGAGTTTGATATTCCGACGGATGCCAATCGCGAACGGTTCTACGTGGTCGTCGCGGCATTGGGAGATCGTCGCGTGGGAGTGGTCGTCGATGAGCTTCGGTCCCAGGAAGAAGTGGTGATTAAGTCGATCTGGGATTATCTGGAAACCGTCAAAGGCGTATCCGGCGCGACGATCACCGGCGAAGGCAAGGTGGTGCTCATTCTGGATACCTCAGAGTTGGTGCAAAATGCCCAGGCTTGGCATAACCCGGGTATTGCCGCCTGACACAAGGCGCGCGCACTACGATATGGAAGCACGAGATGAAATTTCACACATAGTCGATGAACACGGGCCCGCGAGATCGGAGGAAGTATGTCCACACTGATCAATGAAATCGATGCCAGGACCAGGTTGGCCGGCGCAAACCAGATGGAATTGCTACTGTTCAAGCTTGGCACGAATGAAATCTTCGGCATCAATGTTTTTAAAGTCCGTGAGGTGATGAAGTTGCCGGAACTGACCCAGATCCCCGAAGCCGACAGCCGCATCGTCGGCATGGCGAACATCCGGGGCATCATGGTCCCCGTCGTAGGCCTCAAACGTAGTTTGGGCCTGGGAATGGAAAATGAGGGACAGGTGAATGGGGTGCCTGGGGGAAACCCGTATCTGATCGTCTCCGAATACAACGGTAGCTTGCAAGGCTTTCTCGTGGCAGGCGTGGATCGCATCATTCGGTTTTCCTGGTCTGCCATTAAGACGCCTCCTGCGATCGTCCGGGAAAACAATAAAGGCGCCGTGACCGCCGTGACCATGCTTGAAGATGGTCGAATGGTCCTGATTCTCGATGTGGAAAAAGTCCTGAACGATATTTGCCCCCGCACAGACGACGATGTCTTTGCCGGTATGACCATCGCCCCCGAGTTGAGATCGAAATGCGTCTTGTTCGCGGACGATTCGTCCGTGGCGCGGATGCAGATCCGCAAGGCATTGGATCGCCTCTCCATGTCGTACGTGATTGCCACGACCGGCGGGGAGGCCTGGCAAAAGCTGCAGGCCTTGGCCGATCAAGCCACGGCTGAGGGAAAGGAACGAGTGGACCAGATCCAGTGCATTCTCAGTGACATCGAAATGCCCGAGATGGACGGTTTCACACTGACCAAGCACATTCGGGCCGATCCGAGGCTGGCGCATCTGCCGGTCATGCTCCATTCCTCTCTGACGGGAGCCTGCAACATGGAAAAAGGGCGGACCGTCGGCGCAACGGACTATATCACGAAGTTCGACGCAAAAATGCTGGGCGAGAAACTGGCGCTCTATATCCAAAATCCCAATCTGCAGGTGAAAAAAGCGGCCTGAGTATGAGCCGCAGACACCGTCGTCATGGTGACGGCCGATTCAAGCTTTTGTCCCGGACGGCCGATGTATCGGGAAAGACCCTATGGCACTACCACTCACACAGCCGCAGAGCGCCGCGAACCTGGTTCGCGTCTTGGTCGTCGACGATTCCGCCTTCATGCGGAAAAGCCTGACCACGATGTTGGAAGAGGGGAAGCAGATTCAGGTGGTTGGGGTAGCGCGCAACGGCGAGGAAGCCGTCCAGCAGGTGCAACAGTTGAGGCCCGACGTGGTCACGATGGACGTGGAAATGCCGGGTATGACGGGGCTGCAAGCACTTCAGCAGATCATGACCAAGAATCCCGTTCCGGTCATCATGGTGAGCTCGATAACCGTTGAAGGAGCGCAGGAAACCTTGCAGGCCTTGGAATGGGGAGCGGTCGATTTCATCCCCAAACAATTGGACGGCGTGGCCTCGCGCATCGCAGACATTCAGAAGCTGCTGGTGCCCAAAGTTCTTGCCGCCAGATATGCGGCGGGCAAACTAAAAAAACTTAGCGTCACCGGAGCGGCGAAGGTCATGGTCCCTGTGGCCAAGGCATTGAGTAGTCGATCGGTATCCGTGACGCGCGGCACGAAACTGATTGCCATTGGATGCTCCACAGGTGGGCCTCAAGCCCTCTTCGAGATTATCCCCATGATTCCCGCCGACTGCCCGGCCGGAATCGTCATCGTGCAACACATGCCGAGTTCGTTCACCAAACCGTTCGCCGAACGCTTGAACAATCTTTGCGCATTGGAGGTCCGGGAAGCAGTCGACGGAGATGAAGTACGAGCGGGGCGGGTGTTAGTGGCTCCTGGCGGTATGCAGTTCCGGATCGTGAAGAAAACCATCACGACATCAGTGGTTAAATTGTCTCCCAATTACGAAAAGCACCCTCATGCACCCTCCGTCGATATCATGCTGCAATCCGTCGCCTCGTTGTTCGGTGAACGGAGCATTGGAGTGATTTTGACCGGAATGGGGCATGACGGACTGGAGGGTATGAAGGCCATCAAGGAAGCAGGAGGTCGCACCGTGGCGCAGGACGAAGCATCGAGTGTCGTATATGGCATGCCGAAGGCCGTCGCCGAGGCAGGCTGTGCAGAGAAAGTGGTATCGCTGTCAAAAGTCATCGGCGAAATCATGAATATGGTGTGAGAGGAATCATAAATTCAACCGTTTACGAATGGAGAGGTAGGAGGAGGAGTTATGGGGAGCATGATGAAGCATATGTCGATCGGGCCCA
>CAZKVY010000030.1:0-42759 GCA_964556305.1 uncultured Nitrospira sp.
CCCAATTTGAATGACGACATCGTCTCTCGACCAGTCATGTGCCCAAGACCCTCCGCCTATTCCAAAAATTCGCGGTTGATGATTGCCGCCACGGTGAAAATAAGAATGCTCGCCATGACCACAATCCAACTGATTAAGGCGATGGGCCGTTTAAAGATATTGCGTTCCGGGTCACGATCAATGAAGGGCAATGCCGCTAGCAAGGCCATGAAGGCTCCGGGTAACGCAATCGCGCCCAAGAACTGTCCGAATTCGCCCGCGAATACTTTCAGTCGCAACAGCTGAAACAGGAAGAGGAAATACCATTCCGGTTCAGGGTGATAATCGCCCGGGTCCGGAGTCGCCTCCTCTAGAAGCACGATCGGCTCCCAGAAGGCCAAGCTGCAAATACAGAGGAAGACCGCGACCATGCCGACAATGTCTTTCCAGATTTGGCGTGGAAAGAAATAATCGGTCTTGGCCTTGATCTCTTCGACACTACCGCGGAATGGACCGGCAGGACCGGCCTTCCTGAACAAGAAGAGGTGCAACCCGGCCAATCCCATGAGTGCGGCCGGCAAGACCATGACGTGAATGACGAAAAAGCGGCTGAGCGTCATCTGGCCCGGCGTGGCGCCGCCCTTCAGGAACCTGGCCATGAAGTCGCCCAGTAGCGGCGTTTTGTCCATGATTTCGACGCCGACCGTCGTGGCCCAATAGGCTCGCTGGTCCCAGGGAAGCAGATATCCGGTGAAGCCGAATCCCATGACGATGCCGAATAAGGCAAGCCCGACCAACCAGATGAGTTCGCGAGGTTTCTTGTAAGCACCCCAGAGAAAGACCTGAGACATGTGGGCAAAAACGCAGACAACCATCGCCGTCGAGCCCCAGAAATGGTAACTCAACAGGAACCAGCCGTAATCCACCGCATGGATGATGTACTGCGTGCTCGCATAGGCATGGTCGGCGGTCGGTACGTAGTAGAACATCAACAGGATGCCGGTTACCGCCTGCATGATGAAGATAAAGAGCAGGACCGAGCCAAAGACATAGGCCCAACGCGACCCTCCGGGGACCGGCTCGTTGAGCATTTTGGCTTGCAAAGTCTTCAGGCCGACGCGTTCGTCGACAAAGTCAAAGACTTTTTCAATCGCTGATGGCTGCGTGGTCGTCGGCTGCGTAGTCGTATCCATTAGACAATCCGAACCTGGGCCTTGGTGCCCGCTTTGAATTCCATATCGATAATGGTGATGTCACCCGTGGCCGTAACCTTGATCGGGAGGGGATCCAACGGTCGCGGAGCCGGTCCATCGAGGACCTTGCCCGCGGCGTCATAAATGCTCAGGTGGCAGGGACACAAAAAGACCTGACCGAGCGTCTTATGCGTCCGCCATTTGAACCCACAGCCCAGGTGCGGGCATTTGCCTGAATAGGCAATAAACGGGACGTCTTTCTTGTTTGTCCAGATATGCTTTCCCGCCGAGTCGCGGAATTCCATATCCTTCCCTTGATAGATCGTCTCGAGCACCTTGGGCGTCGCTTTCAAGACCCACACATTCTTATCGATCTCCTGCTCGGGCATGTAGGCTTCTTTGATTTTGCGCTTGTACTTGAATTGAACTCCGACATCGTCCTGCTTGATCTTGCCGGAGTTGCCGATCTTGAGCCATTCGTTGTCAAAGGGCGAATACATCGGCTTCATCAGGTAGCGCAGCACCGGAAACGCAAGCGGGAAACCGATCAGAAAGCCGATGGCATGAGTAAAGTTGGCGAAGAACGTTCTGCGCTTCACGCTCCGTTCAAGTTCAGGGAACGGCACCAAGACTTCACCCGGCGTGACATGAATCCGGTCTTCGAGGTGCGCGATTTCGACTTCGTGAGTCGTGACGTATTCGTCGCGCTTGAAGGCAGGTAATACGGCAAACTCAGCTGAGCTGCCGCGGAGCGTCACCAGTTCATCGCTGACGCTCTGGACCTGCCCCATCGGGACCTGGCGCTCAACTAAATTGGCAGAACCACCACCCACGACGATATGGCTGATTTCGTGGGAGAGCGGGTCCATAATGACTCGACGCACTTCCCCGACTTCACCGTCCGTACATCGAACTTTTGATTTGAGTTTCGGCTGCATCATACTCACTTCATCTTGATCGGCTTCGGAGTATTCACCGAAGCGTTTTTGTATCCCGCCAACCAGACCGCCAACGCATCCACATCCTTGGGCTCCATCAGGTCCTTATACTTGTCAGGCATTTTGCCCTTCTCGTACTCCTGCTCGAACCCCTCCGCCTTGTAACTCTTCGGATCGAGAATCTTTCTGGCGATTTCTGCGGCCGACAGCAGGTTGCCGATGTTATCCAGTTCAGGGCCGCGCTTCTTTCCACCCTCGCCGTTCAATTTGTGGCAGTTGTAACATTCTTGCAGCTGCCATTGCTCTTCACCCAACTTGGCGATATCGCCACTCGCGGCAGCCGTGGTAGCGGTAGGGGCGCTCTCCCCGCCGGCCTTTTGATCGGCCGGAGCCTGAGCCGCACCTAATGCCTGCAACCGAGCGGTCAATTCCTTGGCCTTTTCATCAAGAGCTTTGGCCCGTTGCATCAACACTTCCACCTTGCCGGCTTCGTAGTGCTCGCGCTTAGGCTTCAAAATCTTCTCAATCTTCCCTTTTTCATCTTCCGGATCATACTGCGGCCACATCGCTCCTACCGCTATATAACTAGCCGAAAGAATGACGTAGAACACGAGCAATGCCCCAACCGCTTTTACCCCGCCGAAGGGCTTGAGCGCCGGAAAATCGAGAATCATGAACACAATGGCACCAAGCATGGCATACCCGAAAAACAGCGCCTGAAAGACAAAAGGAAAGCCCAGCGCATTGGTAGCGCCGAATAGAATTCCGCCGACGACAATTCCCACGACCAATTTTTTAATGACGTTTCCCATGAATGCCCTCGTTTATCGCCCTTCCAGTATGGTGACGGCCCTATTTGGCCCCTGCCGGAACCGGGCTCCCCTCATGCGCATGGCCCTTGGAATCGTTCGGGCGCAACGTCACGATGATAGCGAAGCTGACGACTGCATAAAAAATAATTGTGATGCCTGTGATCCACCACGCTGAATAGGACAGCGTCGGGGTGAATGATTCCGCCGTAAAATCAGGCAACAGGTTGTATGTATGGAAGTACTTCCGCAAGAGGGACCGCACGGCACCCATCAGGCCCATGGTCCAAATTGCGCTGAAGGCGAGGAATACCAGGACGAATTGCGACGCAAAGTCGATTTTGCCCCACACAATGGTTCCTTGCGAAACCGCCCGATTATAAATGACATAATTTACGACGGTCACGAATACCAAGGTGAACGCCGCGGAGTTTTTCGCCGGCATAAGCGCCAAGAAGTTCCAATCGGATGGCAATTCCAATTCCGCCACCAACTTTGCGCCGGTCGGCACAAATCCGTGCGGCGTCATCCAGATCGCATTGCCCACGACGACCATCAAGAAGCCGATCTTAATGACCGTACTGGACGAGACCGTGATCGGGATGAAACGTCCCAGGATGACCGGCGCCAACAGGAGAGGCAACAGGAAGGCAAGCGAGGTGGGATCCGGCACAGGATAATCCGTCAAGACCTTGGTCATGACGATCGGCAACAAGACCATGACGATCGGCGCAATTACAGTCATACGAACCCGCTCAACGCCCTCAATACGCTTCATGCTTAGCCAGATATAATAGTTACTGGCCAGGAAGATAAGGCCGATCATGGCCCCTTGCATTTCGAAGAACATCGACAACTGGTCGGCCATCATGTAGGGACAGATTGAGGCGTCGTAGTCGCAGAGTTCATACGCCAACAGATATCCCATGAACGGCAGGAACAACAACGCTCCCACGCCGATCATATTGCCGACAAAACCCATCCAATCGTAATAGGCGCGATCTTCTTCCTTCTTCGAACCCATGAACATATAGGCGGCGATGAGCCCCGCCACAAAACCACCGAAAGTGACATTCCCCACCAGGCGATGCAAATTGAGCGGCATCCAGCTGTAATTGAATACCTTGTCCCACAGTGAGGCGGTCGCCAAAAACTCAGCGGGCGAAATACCCTCCGCTCGAACCGGAGTGTTCATGAACGAGGTCGGCGCGTCGATCACAAACAGCGTAATAGAGCCGATGAGGTTGAGCAGCACGCCCAACGCAATGTGGCGCCCCTTCTTTTCACCCTTCCAGGCATCCCATGTATAAAAGTACATGTAGAGGACAATCGTTTCGCCGATGAACAAGAGCGGATAGACGACGGCGAAAATCAAGAAAAAGTGATTGATCAACCAGGTCGTAAATTGCGGGTAGGTAGCAAGCAAGACAAAGATGAACAGGCCGCCCGTCAATGCGGTCATGCTGTAGAGGATGACCGTAACCTTCGTCACCTCTTTGGCCAGCCGGTCATAACGAGGATCCTGCTTGCGATATCCCAGCCACTCCGAAATGACGACGAAAATCGGAGCGCCCAAAATAAATCCCGCAAAGAGAATGTGGAGTTGAGCGACGATCCATACCGCCGTGCGATTCCCGGTATAAGGGAACTCCACGGGGGGCGCACTGGGAGCCTGGGCATAGGCCACTCCTCCCAATATCGCCACTAGCGCGAACATAACCAACAAACAGCGCTGCCAGATTTTCATGATGTCTCGCCGCTCCTCCTCATTCCAACCGATTGACCCATGACTCGAATCAAACCAGACGCGAACTACTTCACCTGGTCAGCAGGAACCCAATCCTTCTTATTGACATCCCAGCCCTTTCCGGACAACCCGAACGAGCGCTCGAACGCCAAGATCTTCCAGCGATCCTCTTCCGACAACTTGCTCTTCCACGGCTTCATTTTCGTGTTCGGCACGCCCTCGGAGATGCGCCAGAACCAGACGGAGTCGGAATACATCTTCATACGATCGCCATTGCGGAAATCACGCGCCCCCGCCTTGACCGGCTTGCCATCCTTGCCGTGGCAGCTGGCACAGTTGACGTCAGGATTCTTGCCGCCGATGTACAACTCCTTACCCTCTTCCACAATCTTCGGATCCGTCCACCAACCGGCAGGCATATGCTTATCGGCATATTCCGCGGGAGCAGGGGGCGGCGGAACAACCGGGCCTTCGCCCCCGCCTTCACCGCCACCGCACCCGACGACACCAAAACCAAAGCCAAGAATGCCGACCATCAGAGCCAATCTCTTCATGCCTGCGTGTTTCATAAAAATGTCCCCGCTCCTTTCTTCATGCCCGCGCCATTTCACGCGCGAGCACCCATTACCATCGACAGAAAAAAAAGACGCTTCCCCGCGGCGCAACGAGCAGCCACAGCAAAAGCGTCAAGACTCACAATACAACGAGGTCACGTTTGGACTTCCCCGCCTACTTCTTGCTAATCGATCCGGCGAGGAACAATGCCCCACGGACCGTGCCCTATTTCTGCCGCTTCCCCTGTCCCTTCTTTCGCCGTTGCTCTTCTCGCATCCGCTTGCGGGAGATCTTTAGCCCAATCCATCCCACAATAGCAACAGCCGCGATCCCCAGCCCGTACAACAACCACTGCGGAGGACCAAGATCGCGCTCGCACCCACTTCCGAAATCGACTCGAAGCTTACGTTCCGTCTCCAGATCGTTCGGGTCGAACTGGATCTTAAAATTCTTTTGCTCCCCGCCGGCCTCGACCAACAGCGGGTCGCCTACGTTGTCATTATGAAGATGCAGGGTGACTTTGTAATACCCGTCACCATCAGTCGTCACAGTCTGGCCAACTGTGATTCGCGTATCCTTGACCAACACCTCAACATTGACGGCAGGCCGACCGTCTTTGCCGCACACAAACCCTTCGACAGTAAATCGATGGTCGGCGGCATGACTCGCGAACAAGATCGACGGCACCAACAGCGTCGCGATCACGCTCCAAACACGTACGACATGCCAGGCGGCCTTCCTACTAATCGCTCTCCGCCCTTGCATACATTTGACCCGTGCCGGACTGGTTTTCAGCCTCACAAACATCCCGCCCAGAGCCTGATTATGAGAGGCTTCCTCGACACGGACTCGACCCAAATTTGAGGCCGACTCTTCTAGCATAGCCCCCCCTCTTTGTCAACAAATGGCTGGAGTCAAACGGAGGGATCAACGAGGAAATACGCATTGGAAATTGCGGCCGTGCGAGGAGGAATTTGCAGGATGGACGAAGGGGAGAACACCGAGAGCACGCCGAGAAATGAGTAGCGGATCAGCCACACCCACGCTCAAAGATGGCCACGCGATTTGGCTTCCGCAGCCACGCGATCGATGTCCTTCTGACGTTCCGATTCCTTCTTGGCAATCCAGGCCTCCCAGGATTTTCCTGTGGCCGTGTCTTCCCCCGTGAAGGCAATCGTGATCACCTCAGAATAAGGGATGGTCATGGTTCCGCTGCCGGTTGAAGGGAATACCTCGATACTGGGCTGATCCCCTGTCGCGGTTCGGTTGAAGAGGTAACCGGTGACCTGGCCTCCGGATTTCAGCTCAACCGTGATATCGCCCCGGTAATCAAAGGCCAGCTCAATCGCTTCGCTCAGTTCAGTGGGGGATGTCGGCCGAAAGACCCGGCCTTCAAGGCTGCCGGTCTCCGGCGCGTGGTACTTCGCGTCAGTCATAGTGCTCTCATATTACGAAAGGGTGACGGTGAAGCATTCGGCCGGCTTGCGACCGAACGCTTCATCCTGGTGACCACCATACCGATGAATACCGACTATCGCGCGTTCGGCATGAGAGTGATCTTGACGGTCTTCGTAAATCCGGACAAGGACCCGAAGGTATCCTCCACCGCCGAAGCCTCATACCCGCAATGCACCATGCAATCCGCGCACTTTTCATTGCGCCCCGTGCCGTAGGCGTCCCAGTCGGTCTTCTCCATGAGCTCTCGAAAACTTGAAGCATACCCCTCTTGCAACAAATAACAGGGGCGTTGCCATCCAAACACGTTATACGTGGGATTCCCCCAGGGCGTACACTGGTACTCGCGCTTACCCATGAGGAACTCCAGGAACAAAGGGGACTGGTTGAACTGCCATCCGCGCTTCCGATTGCCAAGGATCTTCGAAAACAGTTCGGTGGTGCGGCTGCGCTTCAGAAAATGCTGTTGATCCGGGGCTTTCTGATAGCTGTACCCAGGCGAGATCATCATGCCTTCGACGCCCAGCCCCATCATCTCATCGAAAAATTTCCGGACACGTTCCGGATTCGCGTCGTCGAACAATGTCGTATTGGTCGTCACCCGATGGCCCCGCTTCAGCGCTGCCTTGATGGCCTTCACGGCCACGTCGTAGACCCCGTCGCGACAGACCGCCAGATCGTGCTCATCCCGTAGACCGTCCATATGTACGCTGAACGTCAGAAACTTCGACGCCGGATACTCATCGAGCTTCCGTTCCATCAAAATGGCATTCGTGCAGAGATAGACGTATTTTTTCCGTTCGACCAGACCGCGCACGATTTCCGCCATCTCGGGATGAATCAGCGGTTCACCGCCGGGAATACTGATGATAGGCGCCGCGCACTCGTCTGCTGCCGCCCAACACTGCGCCGGGGTCAACCGCTTATCCAATACATGATCCGGATATTGAATTTTCCCGCAGCCCGCGCACGCGAGATTGCAGCGAAACAATGGCTCGAGCATGAGCACGAGCGGATACCGCTTGACCCCCCGAAGCTTCTGGGTCAACACGTATTTGCTCACTGTATACATCTGGGAGACTGGAACAGCCATCCCGTTCTCCTATTCGGTAAATGTGAATGTGAGTAACGACTGAGATTTCCGGCCTTCTAGCAGAGAAATCGCGCGGATTCTACCATTGCGATTGAAAAATCGTCAATTTAGACGAGATCAGCCAGGCAGGCCACTGACCTTCCTGGTGCGCAACTCCATTCCATAGGCAAGCACTATCGAGAGACAGAGTCCTGCCAAGGCGGCAACGGCTGCATTGAAAACTGGACGCGGCTTGATTTGTTTATCCGCCGGGACCGGAGGATCCAGCACCTGAACGGTGGGCGTATCACGGGCTTCTGTAATTTTAGCCTGCTCATACTGCGAGGTGAGCAACGCATACAACGTCTCTTGCACCTTCAACTCCCGGAGTAGTCGCCCGTACTGCAGAGCCAGATCCGGCACCGTCACCATGGCGGGGTGAAGTCGGCCTCCCGCCGGTGCCCCCTTTGATCCCTTGCCGGACTCCATCAATCTCAGTTGCTTCCGGAATTCATCGATACTTGAACGGACACGGGAAAGATCGGGATTGTCAGGCGACAAATAGCCTTCCATCACCTGTAACTGAACTTCCTGGGCCGTAATTTGCCCCTGGATCATCGCGGCGGCCTCGATCATGGCCTTCGACTGCGCCTCCACGGCCACCGCCTTGTTCTTCGACTGAAAGTCCCGCAGCGCCTCCTCAGCCTTCGCCATCGTCTCCATCGTCTCGTTGAGCCGGCGTTCCAGAAACGCACGATTCTGTCCAGCCTTGCTCACGTTCAAGGTGCGATTCAACCGGTCGAGACCGGCCACAAAATGGGCCGCGATGTCGGCGGCCCGCTGCGGACTCTCATCTTCCACCGTTACCTTGATGACTTTCTCTTTCGACACGGCAATACGCACCCGCTCCGCCAACTCCGCGCGGGTGTCATGCATCGTCCGCTCCTCGTATAACGCCATGAGACCAAACTTGGTGATCACTTCATCCGCCATGACACGGGACTTCAAAATCGCCACAAACACGTCGGTGGGAGTCGTCGGCATATTTGGCATAGTGGCGCCAAAATTCTGCGCCATGCCCCCGGCACCAGTGGCCGTCAGCAGTGCGGCAAGTCCTCCGCTTTCCTTGGAATCCAGCTGCGGCAACAGCGTCGCGGTCGATTCATACATTTTCGGAAGCAGCAGGGTGCTGACGCCGAAGGTTCCTAAGAGGGAGATGAGGACGATCGCGGCCACCAAGCCGCGCCGGCGCACCAGCACCACCCAGAGGTCTAGCGGCCCAGTCTGTCCAGGAGATAAGGCACTGGACCCATTCCCGCGAGTGGATGTCATGATGACGTGGCCTGACTCCAGAACTGGACCCATCACGAAGATCCTATCCGGCTTATCGACCCACCACGGCAATACCCGCCGCCGTGAGAGCCACGCTGCCAATGATACTGGCCACCGTTTGCCACAGGGCAAGCTGCGGCGTCCGGGCCTCGATTTTCTGCGGAACCACGATCGTGTCGCCGGAGCGCAAATCCTTGACGGCCAGATAGGCGGAGTCAGTCGTGCCATTGGCTCGCATGACGTACATCTCCTTCTTATTGGCATCCTCCGTCAGACCGCCGGCTTGGCGGAGATAGTCATCCAATCCCAGGCTCGGTCGATAAACCACCGTACTGGGACTCTTGACCGACCCGATGATACTCACCGTCTGTGACGGCGTCGGCATCAGAATCCGATCGCGGGCCTCGAGAATGATATCGTCTTCGGTACCCTCAAGTTGCTCAACCGACTCCATCCGAATCACGACCCGACCCAATTCCAATCGCGACGTAATGGCTTCCAATTGCTGCAGACGCAGAGACAACACCTGCTGCTCGGCAAGGCCGCCTCCGGCGGATAATACTGCGGCCGTACTCAATCCGGTCGCCCCTGCCGCTCCTCCCGCCGCTTGGGCCGTCAACCGCTGGCGCTCCGATGCCACAAACCGTTCAAGCTCGGCCTGTTGCCGAAGTTTGACAGACTCTCTTGTGAGGACCAGCCCGGCAGGGAATGCATTAGGCGTCACTCCGCCGGCCCTTCTTAGCACCGAGCTCAAACGCTCGCCCATTTCAATGGTGAAGTACCCCGGCCTCTTCAGTTCGCCCTCCACCAATACCAGATTAGGCGGCCGATGTTGTGTCGCGACGACCACTTGATCCAGCCGCTGGAGCATGTGGTTCTCGGCGTCATTTCCTTCAAGCAGAGCCTTGGGACTGAATTGAATCACCCGGGTTTGATAGGTCACCGGATCGGTCCTCACGATTTCCGCACGGTCGGCATAGGCATCGATCGTGAGCTGGTCGTGGATCAGGAGGTCTTTCACTCTCATGCCGGGGCGGTACTCGTAAGGGCCGGGGCTCTTGACCGCGCCGACGAGACTCACGACATTGGTGATTTGCGTGGGAAGAATGCCGATACGGACATAGTCACCGTCCAACAGGAGGGGATCCCCCCCTGCCACGCCAGGTCGACTTTTTTCTTGCCCCTGGGAGGCCAGTGCGCCGACCAGATCCACATCGACCATAATGCGCCCGCGCTCGGGGTCGAGTCGGAAAAGATGGCAGCGCTGCCGGTCGGATAATGGCGTGAGTCCCCCGGCGAGCGTCAGGAGTTCTGTCAAACGCACGCCCGACTTCACTTCATAGATCCCCGGTCGCTTGATCGATCCGCTGACCGCCACTACCGGACCGAGCGGCGGAACCAATACGACATCTCCCGATTGCAACCGCTGGTCGAACCGCCGATCCCCTCGCAATAAGAAATCATACAAATCCAGTTCGGCCACGGTCTTCCCTTCGCGCATCACTTTAACCTGGCGCAAAGATCCGGAGCGCGCCGGCCCGCAGGCGGCATAGAGCGCATTTGACGTCGTCGCCAACGCGCTGATTTCGTAAGCTCCCGGGCGATTCACTTCGCCCACGACAAACACTTTGATCGTCCGGATCCGTGCCATCGACACGTGCAGTTCAAATCGCTTCAGAAGATTGCTCAATCTGGCCCGCACCGTTTGCTCCACCTGAGCAAACGACTGCCCGCCCACGGGAATCGCTCCCACCTGCGGGATCACGATCACGCCGTCGCGTTCGACCGGCACAATGAAGCTCCGATTGAAATTGGGATCGGGCACATTCCAAATATGCACGGCGAGGGAGTCTTGCGGTCCCACAATGAAATCCGGGCCGACCGGAATATCCTGAATCGGCGAAAACGTACTGGCTTGGGCATCGAAGAAATCGTACCCGAATTGTCGCAGGCGGCTCTTCACCCCATGCAGCACGGAAAATTCTGAGAACGCCTCTTCGACATTAAAGTCCTGTTGCCGCAGCAGTTCGGCCGTGAACGCCTTTTTTTCCGGCAACGGGCGCGGGCCTCCCGGCTGAGTACCAGTCTGCGTTCCAGGCTGGGCCGGCGTTTGACCGGCGGGGGATTGGAGACCCTGAACGGCACCCTGCCCGAACGGCAACTGCGACACGCCTCTTTTCTCACGCTCCGCCTGGACCTGATATTCAATACCCAGCTTTTCCTTGTCGGCTTGAAGCTTCTCCTGCCGGCGATCGCGCTCTTCCTGTTCCTGCTTCATCCGTTGTTCGATGGAACTGGGCAAGAGACTGCTCGGCTCGACAGGCCAATAATCATTTAGATTGGGCACCGTTCCCTTCGAACTGAGGTCGGACGCAAGGGGGGTGGGACAAGGTGTTTGAGTCGGCACAATCGGCTGCAACGCGGTAGGATTCGTTACAATCGCCTGGCCCAGACCGCCGACCTGGCCGGGGAGGTTAAACCCGCCGGGGGTGAATGGCCCGCCTGCCGCGCCGGGCCCCGCTTGTTGCATCATGCCTGGCACCCCGGACTGCGCCGGAAGGTTCTGGGCCAAGAGCGAGGGTGGCAGGATGAAGGAGAAGATCAGGATCCAGATCACGGCGTGGGACCAGGTCGTCGAGCCGATGCTTGAGCTTGCAGAGTGAGAGGATGTTCCATTCACAACCATTGGCGACTCGAGCCTCCAGGGCGACCTTCGCACGGACTATGACAACATCTTTCCCAAGCCTGTGGTCAACTAGTCGGCCCGTCAGGAAGGTCACAACAATCAGTCGGGTAGCCTAAAACTGCACGGCCAGAGAAGTCCAGAACAAATGGTTGTAGGCGGTCACTCCGGCGGCAAAGGTTTCAGCAAAAGGCGTAATGGCCGACACCTGGCCGGGGTTGGTCAGACGCTGAAACGTGTATCCGCCCATGACCTGGACATCTTTGGAATACCACCAGGTCAGATCGACGGCAGCTTCCCGCTTCTTCTCATGCACCGGTTGGCCTCGCTCCCGCTCCTGAAGGTTGAAGTTCGCACCCAACTGTAGGGTGTCGGTCAGATATCGGGTGCTGCGCACAAAAAAGTCAGTCCCGTCGGTTCCCATATGATGGCCCAGCGGGAACCCTCGGTAACGCATGCCGCTGGTGTAAGTCCCGTTGTTGTACCACACGCCTCCCAGTTCAGGATGGCGTCGCCGTCCGTAGTCCGTATCCGCATATTCAATCCGCAGGTCCACGGTGTCACCTTGAAATAGCTGGGGGATATAGATGCCGCCTAAAAACGCCGCCCGGCTCGGGATCGGCAGTTGCGACCACTTGTCCTCCGTCCCGATTTCCCCATACAGCTGCAGGCCCCCAGGAAAGGGAATCAGGTACGGAACCGACGGCAGCCTGAGCCGGAAATCGGCCATCCCCTGTTCGTTCACATCCTTGTCGGCCCCCTGATTGGCCGGATGGATGTAGGTATCGACAACCGTTTCCGGAAACGATTGATCGCGCCCGCGCCCACCGAACTGCGTCAAACGCGTCAGTCCGAACTCCAACCAGGAAACGGGCAGGTAGCTGATACGCAATCCGAAGACCCGGGCACGCGAAAAATCACGATTGCGTTCCAACTGAGCCAGAAAGGCATTGACCTTCCAATCGCCCAGGCCACCGAGAAATCCCGGCAATTGGAACGGCCGCTCCGTGCCGAGCTTAATCATGTCCATCGGAAAGGCATGATCGGTGAGCAGCAGAGACCCGTGGTACCCGGGCCCCCACCACTGCGTCCCTCGCCCCACCTCCAAGGCGATGTTGGCATAACTCAGCTTGAGGCTGAACTCGCGCAGGTAAAAATTGTCGCTGTTATTGGTCGCCCCCAACCCCAGGAGATGACGATTGCTGATGAATTTCGGCTGGACCATCACGGCGGCCCATTCGTTCAACTCCGCCCAGGCCCGCACATCGGTTTGATTCTGGATACCATTGACGAAATATTCACCGCCACGATTCTCACGAAATCGGATCGTCTGTCCGCCGCCGATAGATGACGCATCGACCTCAGAGGTGACGCGGGCGCCGAACCTTAGCGAACCGGTCTTGTCTTCAGGACGTGCACGGATGGTACCGAGGCGAATGAGTTCCGGGCGAAACTCTCCGAGCAACCGTTCCAACAGCGGCTCGGCAATGGCCTCCCGACCGTCAATGTCGATCTCGTCGGCGCGCACCCGTTCGATTGCCCGCGCTACGTACTGGGCCGCCTGCATGCGGGTGAACGGCTTTGCGCCCACCAAGGCCCGGTCGATCACGCCCAGGGCAATCAAACGTTCAATCGCGTCGTATCCCCAGTGATGCAGCGGCAGATTGCTGGAGGCGAAGGCCGGCCCGCTCCAGACCACCCACAGGGCCAGACTCAGAAGAAGACCAAGGGAGGAGCGACGGGCGTTCACAAGGCAGGCCGGACCAGCAGCGTAGGTCGTGCGCAACGAGAACGCGCAGTCGGATGGCCGAACATTCGAGCCTTACATCGAAGATGCATCATGTCCGCCTGTGAGGCCCGATGGGCGACGGCCCTGACGCCGTTACGTGGTCCGACGAAGAAGCGGGCACGTCTTCTGCCGCCCCCCCTTCGACATCATGAGCGCCGTCCAACACGCTTGGCAGGGTCGCCGGGCGATAGGTAGGGAGGATGGAACCGAGCAGGCTGAGAACGCCTGACACACTCCCCTCGGCGGCCGCCTCCTCCAACCTGACCACGAGCGCGGTGAGGCGCGAAACATCGCGCGCTGGATCCGGCCTCACACAGAGCACTTTGGACACGGGAGTCGCCTCCACCCGTTCATGGCCCGCGACCAACTCCTCGACCAGTTTTTCACCTGGCCTGCATCCCACATAGGTCAGGGCCATGTCCTTGTCGGGTACCAATCCCGAGAGACGAATCAGATTACGTGCCATGTCCTCCACACTGATCTGCTCCCCCATGTCCAACACAAACAGTTCACCACCCTTGGCCAGGCGTGCTGCATGGAGTACGAGGTGGACAGCCTCCGCCACCAGCATGAAATATCGACGCATATTCGGATCGGTAATCGTAACCGGACCACCCGCTTTAATCTGTTCAAGAAACAATGGCACCACGCTACCGTTGCTGCCCAGCACGTTGCCGAATCGCACCGTGGTAAATATCGTCCGCGACGAACGGGCCAGTTTCTGGATCAACAGTTCCGCGACCCCTTTGCTTGCCCCCATCACGCTCACCGGATTCACGGCCTTGTCGGTCGAGATCAGAATGAACCGCGCCACTTCATGGCGATGCGCAGCCTCCGCCACGATCCGCGTCCCGCCGACATTGTTCAAGACGGCTTCGCAAGGGTTGCCTTCCATGAGCGGGACATGTTTATGCGCGGCCGCATGAAACACCAGTGTGGGCCGGTATTCCGCAAACAACCGATTCATCTGACCAACCTCGGTGACGTCTCCGATGACGGGAGCGATCGAAGAATGCCCGGCAGCGATGAGTTCATTCGCGACGGCAAATAAGCCGTTCTCATATCGATCGAGCAGCACCAATGTCGCCGGCGATAATCGAGCCACTTGCCGGCACAACTCCGAACCGATCGACCCGCCCGCGCCGGTCACCAATACGCGTGCCCCCCGCACCAGTGCACTCAGCGGTTCGGGATCCAGATCGACCGGAACCCGGTCCAGCAGGTCCTCGATGGACAGATTGCGAATCTGGCTGACTTCTACCCGGCATTGCAGCAGATCCCGCAAATTCGGCAGGGTTTGAATGGGCAGATGATACGGCTCCAGCGCCTTCACCACTGCCCGGATCGTCGCGGGCTGGGCGCTGGGCATCGCGACGAGCACCACATCGGGACTTTGCTCGGCAATGACTTGCAGCAGACGAGCTCGATTCCCCAGCACCTTCACACCGTGAATCCGGTGTCCGACCTTGGCCGGGTTGTCGTCGATGAAGCCGATCGGACGATACCCATAAGACGGGTTATTCCGCATCTCCCGCACAATCAAGGCCCCGGCATCTCCCGCGCCGACGATCAGGACCCGCTTTCGGCCCGTCCCCTTCCATCCACGTTCCCGCAGCAGTCGGGGGAACGCGCGTAGCCCGGCTTGGAGACATAGCAGCAGCACCGCATCGATGACAAAAATCGAGGAGGGATAGGCCCGTATGCCAAACCCTAGCCTCACCATGCCGGCAAAGACCAGGGAACTCAGGGCAATGCTGAGCGCGAGATCACGGATATCCCACAAGCTCGTATACCGCCAGAGGCCGTCATAGAGCCGGAACGGATAGAAGGTCAACGCCCGGATGGCCAATAACAACGGGAGCAGGGAGGCAAATAATTCCCACTGCGACGCAGGAATCACCTCATCGAAGCGAAGGAAAAAGGCCATCCAGTTGGACAACGCCGCCAGCCCCAGGTAGGCGACAAAGAGCAGGAGCCGCCGCTGGGGAGCCGTCATGGTTGTAGCAACAGGCGTGGGCATACCAAATCCAGCGAGAGATCGTTCACAAACTCCCCCTCAGGGGCTACCCATGAAGATACCCCGTCTCGAACGACCGAATCCAGCCCTAGGCGATACCTCAGGGCCTCTGATCTGCCCCGGCGAAGACAAGGGTAGGAGTTCAGACTTGTCGGCCGACGGCAAAGAAGGTTTTGTAGCCGGTTGCCGGTTGTTCCGGGGGAATTGAAACAGGAGGAGCGTAGACTGCCATGCCTTCATCAACTGCCGCGGGAAAGGGGACAAGTTTCCCGAGAAACAGCCGTTTCAGTACACGCTTTCCCGCCATGCTCGACGGGATCAGACGCAACCGGACCGCGACACGCCTGATCCACGACAAACAGGTTGCAGGGATCGAGGGCGGTGCAACGGGAAAGGCGCCGAAGATGTCCGGTTGAAACCCGGCTTCCCGCAGTAAGACCGAAAGTTCCCGGGCGGAATAGTAGCGGCAACTGCGAGCGTTCGGATTAAACTCCGGCCATTCGGGGTTGACCGTACAAAGTAGCAAGACCCCTGGAGAAGCCAGCACTCGCCGGCACTCCTTCAAAAATTTTCCGACGTCTTCAAAAAAGTAGAGGGCCTCGTAGCAGATGATGACATCGCGGGATGCAGTACCCAGCGGCAAGACTTCGGCCTGGAGTCGCACCAACGGAATCGTGCCCTGCAGATGACCCTGAGCCTGACGAAGCAAAGGCTCCGTCAGGTCCCCCCCGACGATCGCGGCGGCATGCTGTCCTAGATAGCCAAGCCCGACGCCGGGGCCGCAGCCAACTTCCAACACCCGGCGGCCTCGACACAAGTCCGCCGCAAAGCGGTAACGCGTATACACCATAGACAGCGCCTCAGGCGTCACCCAATCGCCCGCCTTTTCTGTCACAGGGCTGTAATCGGAGAGGGTCACGGCTGGGTTGAGAAAAACGCCCGGAGCGCGGCAATGATGAGCTCGACCTGCGCCTCTGTGGTTTCAGCGCTCATCGGCAGAGACACCACTTCCCTACAGATCGAGCGAGTTTCTGGAACGTCTGGAACCGCCAGGCCCAACCCATGGTGTTCCCACATGGGTTTCTGCCAATGGACGAGTGTCTCGATCCCCTGCTCCTTCAGATACGCGCGCAGTTGATCACGGACCGTGGTGCGGATGACATAGTTCTGGAAGATGTCCTTGTGCCGCGCTTCGTCGAATTGAGGAATTCGCAGCTGTGTGATTCCGGACAGCCCCCGATGGTAGGCAGCGGCAATCCGCCTCCGGTGAGCAATCCAGTCCGGCAGATGACGCAGCTTCACGCCCAGCACAGCAGCCTGCACGTTGTCCAATAAGGCAGTCTGTCCATGGTAGTGATATTCGCCGGTAGCGCGATCTTCGCCGTTATACCGGAGGAGAGTCGCCATGCGGGCAAGCGCCCCATCGTTCGTGGTGATGGCACCCCCGTCTCCGAACCCGCCGAGCACTTTGAAGGGATAAAAACTGAAACAGCCGGCGCGCCCCTGGCTACCGGCACACCTACCGTCAAACGTCGCCCCGAGCGCCTGAGCCGCATCCTCGATTACAGCCAAACCATGTTCGTCGGCCAATGCCAGAATACGGTCCATCTCGCAGACTCGTCCATTCAGATGCACGGGGAGCAGCGCTTTTGTCTTCGGGGTGATGGCGCCCTGAATCAGATCGACATCCATATTGAAGTCCGGGCCGACATCGATCAGGACCGGACGCGCCCCGCAATGGACGATGGCGGATATCGTCGCGACGAACGTATGGGCTACCGTAATGACTTCATGGCCTGGCCCGACTCCGGCGCCGAGCAGTGCGAACAGCAGTGCGTGATAGCCGCTGTTGACCCCCACCGCGTACTTCACCCCGACGAATTCAGCGAGGTGCTGCTCAAAATCCTTGAGCTGGTGCCGATTGACGAGATCCCCGTTGGCCAGGCAATCGATGATCGCCCGATCGATCTCAGGCTTGAGTTTCGCGTAGTGGCTGCGCGGGTCGATGAAGGGAACGTGATAGGCCATAACTACGATCAGGTACTCGACACAAGCACTTTCTCCACGGCGGACACAATATCCTCCGCGCCGATGTAGTAGGCCTGCTCGAGCAGGGCTGAGGTCGGCGCGGGCACATCCGGTAAACAGATGCGGCCGATCGGCGCCTTCAATGCGTGAAACATCTCCCCTGCCACCGATGCGGCTATTTCGGCTGCGATGCCGCCGCTCATCCAGGCGGCATCCGCAATGACCAAGCGGCCGGTTTTTCCGACCGACGAATACACGAGATTGCGATCCCAGGGTTTGATCGAACGCAGATCGATCAACTCCACATCGATGTCCCGTCTGGTCAATACCTCGACCGCCTTGGTTGCTTCACTCGCCATGAAGGAGGTGGCAAGAAGCGTCACATCCCTCCCGCTTCGTCGAAGTGCGGCGGATCCGATCGGGACTTCATAGAGCTCTTCAGGTACCTCTCCCTCCAGATCGTAAAGCCATCGGTCGTCGATGTACAGCACGGGATTCCCGTCCCGAACGGCGGCGATCAGCAACCCCTTCGCGTCATAAGGAGTTGCAGGCATGACGACCTTCAGCCCTGGCACATGCGCAAACAACGCTTGCAGTGCCTGGGAATGTTGCGCGCCCTGCTCGCCCCCCCGATTAATCACCGCTCGTATCACCACCGGCACGGATGCCCGGCCGGCAAAAAGATACGACCAATTGGCGGCCTGGTTCATGATGGGATCCGCCGCCAGCAGCATAAAATCCATCCGCGGATGGAACACAATGGGGCGCATGCCGGTAATGGCGGCGCCGATGGCCGCACCGGTGGTGGCATTCTCCGACACTGGAGAATCGATCACGCGATGCATCCCGAACTCCTTATCAAGATCCTGCAGGCTAGTTCCCGCATACCAAGGATTCCGAACACCCTGTCCGATCAAGAACACCCGCGGATCCTCTGCAAGGAGTTGCGCATGGGCTTCCCGGATGGCCTGCGCGTAAGTCATGGTACGCATACGCTTAGCCTCCTTTTCGCACATAGACATGCTGCAGCAATTCACTCTCATCCGGGGCCGGCGACTGGCGTGCGAATCGTACAGCCTCGTCGACTTCTTCTCTTACCTCAGCCTCGAGCCGATCGAAGACTTCGGGCGGGAGCCCACTTGCACTCATCAGGCCCCGGCAATGCGCGATGGGGTCGCGGCGCTGCCATTCATCGAGCTCCCGTCGACGATCCGTGCCGACCTGGAGATCGGCCGCAGGACCGACATGTCCACGCCACCGATATGTACGACACTCCAGCAGCGTGGGGCCCTCGCCGGTCCGGGCTCGATGCACGGCTTGATGCGCTGCCTGATAGACAGCGGTTACATCGTTCCCGTCTACCACCATTCCGGTCAGTCCATGAAGGGCCGCACTATCAGCGATATTGTCGTTCACCCGGCGCTCTTTCAGCGTCAAATGCGTGGAGTACAGATTATTCTCACACACGAACAGGACGGGAAGATGGTACAAAGCCGCCAGATTCAACGATTCATGGAAGTGCCCCTCGTCGGTCGCGCCATCTCCGAAAAAGGCCACAGCCACCTGGGTCGTCCCTCGCAACCTGGCCGAGAGGGCGGCACCCACGGCCAATGGAATGGTGGCCGCCACCAACGGAACGGTCCCGAAAATCCCCTGTGCTGGATCGACCAGATGCATCGAGCCTCCACGCCCGCGCGCGCAGCCCGTGACCTTTCCGAAAATCTCCGCCATCATGGCGCGCAGATCTCCACCCTTCGCCAGGTAGTGCCCATGCGAGCGATGTCCGCCCCACAGGCTATCATCCGGCTGCAGCGCAGCACAGACACCGGCAGCAATCGCCTCCTGCCCGATCGAAAGATGACAGGGCGTCTTGATCTCTCCCGCCGCCACCAATTCGCCGATTCGCTCTTCGACCGCGCGGATCAACACCATCATCCGCCATAAGGGCTGCACGACACTCATCGCCTGTCGTGATTCCATCGTTCCTTCCACGCCGTCAGCCCTTCTCCGTGACGAGAAATGCCGGAGCGGCTCCTTTGCCTCGTACCAGCGCGATCACCGTGCGAAAGAGAATCTGCAGATCGGTCATAAAATTCCGCCGGCGCACATAGGCCAACTGAAGCCGAACCTTCACCGGCCGAATGGTTTCCAGGTAGACTTTCTCGGGATCGGAACTTCCCTTGAGCACCGCCCCCTCATCGATATTCCATAAGCTCGCCCAGTCCGTCAACCCGGGCCGAACTGTCAGAATGACGCGCTCTTCCTCGGAATACAAATCAACATACTGCTGGACCTCCGGCCTGGGACCGACCAGGCTCATGTCACCGCAACAGACGTTCAGCAATTGAGGCAACTCATCCAGCTTGTATTTCCTGAGCCAACGTCCGATTGGCGTAACGCGGGGATCTCCGTCCGCGGTCGAAGGCCCACCTAAGATATCTGCGTGCTGAATCATCGTGCGGAATTTGAACATGCGAAACGGTCGCCCTCCCAATCCCACGCGAGGCCCGCAGTACAAGACCGTTCCGCCATCTCCTGCCTTGATGACCAGGCCGAGCACCAGCAGGAGCGGACCCAAGATGATCAAAAGGGCAGAGGCAACCAGCACATCGAACAAACGCTTCATGAGAGGCGTTCTCACTCCAACCTACATCATTACGACGCGACGGGGGAGGTGCGTGGGGTTCGGAGCACACCTAATTTACGCCAGAATTGCGGCAAACCCACCAGCCTGACCAATCCCCAGAGTGATCCTAGTCCATACCCTAGATGCAGTGCCGCAAACGTACAGGGCATCAACATCATCCGAGACAGAGATCTCTCAATCCAGGCGGCATGAAGCGACGCCATTAGGTTCACCATGCCATATGCACCAAGTATTCCGCCACTCATCCCCAACAACAGCGGCGAGACAGTGAATCCCCCAGCTGCAGTCAAGAGCACCGACCCCACAAAACCCAACGGGATCACATGCCGCAGCAACACCGGCGAGCCCTCACTATACGCAAACGGCAGAACCGCCCAGACGCCATTGTTCCAATTCTGCTTCCAAAAAGAACGAAGCGTCGAACGGGCAAAATAATCGCTCCTGATGTGGGGAAGGAGCAGCATGCGGCCGCCGATCTTGCGCAGCCGGAGACTGAAATCCATGTCCTGCCCGCGAATCAATGCCGCGTTGAACGGCCCCCGACATTCCATCGGCTTGCCGCCAGTCTCGTCCGTCTCGCAGTCCACGATCCGCTCCGACGCCAACACCCGGTCGAATGCATCCCGCCGATAACAACCGCAAAACACGGTATCCACCCAGGTCGGGGCCGACACATGGATGCGAAAATAGGAATTTCCTACACCAAAGGGATGGCTCAACGCGGTGGCGATGGCCTTCCCCACGAGACTGGCCGACGAAGGCACGGTTTTCATCACACCGCACACCACATCGGCCCCATACTCCGTCGACGCATTCACGCAAGCCCGGATATACCCTGGCTCCAATCTGGCATGGGCATCCACCCGGAGCACATATTCTCCCTTCGCCTCGCGCAATCCGATATTGAGCGCCCTGGGGGTGGTCCGGTCCGGATTGTCGATCACACGAACGCAACGATGTTCGCGGACATACGCTTCGAGAACCGCGCGGGTGCCGTCATCACTCCTGCCATCGACGACCAGTACGGTCAAGCGATCCGCCGGGTAGCCGTTGTCCACGATCGAATTCAGGCAACGCTCGATGAATTCCTGCTCATTGCGACAGGGAACCAGAACCGTGATGAACGGCCACGGATGCGATGTTTCCATCTCGATCTACTCCACGCGAACCGGCAAACTATCGGCAGCCTGCGGCGCCCTGACCGGAAATCGGGTGATCAAGCCGCTTCCATAGGAGGCCAGGGTGATGACGAGCGTCGGCACCAGCAGCGCATCGATGAGCAACCCCTTGTACCCTTCCAGGCCGGCGCGTATAAGCGGAGGAATGTAGGCGACGAACGCCCAGGGCGCCAGGACCGCAAGCACATACTGCCAGCGCGGCCCTCTGTCTCGCTTCTCGCCGGCCGAGAGATACGCGTTAAAGCATCGACTCCAGATCCAGCCCCAGACCATCGCGCCCAGCAACAGACCGGGTAGCCCGAAATTTAAATACCATCCCGCCGCGTGATGAATACTGAATCCCTGTTCTCCCACTCCCTCACTGATTCCGACCGAAGTAGCATAATGCGAATAAATGTCGTTCGGTCGGTCTGCCCAGAAAATGCGGGGAACGATCGAGGCAAGGAGGGACACCAAGCTTGAACCGTAGGTCAGGGACGAATGGAAAGATAACACGCCGTACAACGAGAGATGAGCCCCGAATGCCTCATTGCTCGCGCGAATTTCAGGAACCCACTGGGCCGCTTCCCACCAGTCGATTCCCTCCCAGAGCTCAATGAGAGGAATCGCCCGCAAGAAATCCACGAGCGCGATGCCGAAAAACATTCCCCCAGCCCCACCCGCTACAAGCCCCCACCGCACAGTCTGCGCATTGGCCAGATAAAACAGTCCCCCCAAAATCAGCCCGGAAAAGAGCTCATTCTTGTTCCCCAGCACCGTGACATAGCCAAAGACCGCGGCCAACGACAACAGATACCCGATCCCCACTGCGAAGGTGGGCTCGCCCGCTAGCCAGCGGCCCTGCCGGCCGGTGAACCAGACCGCGCCCCCGAGGGCGAGGGAAAACAGCGCGACGCGATTGAGCACCTGATGCAGCGTGAAGAGCGGCACCATCTCGCCCAGTCCCCCACGCGTCGCAGTGTATCCTGACTTGCCCAGGAGCACGGCGGTCGCCAGCTGGTCCTTCACAATGACAAAGCTCGCCAGGGCGGCCAGCGCGGAGATCACGAGCAGGTTGACGTGAGATATGCGCAAGGCTGTGCGGGGCGGATCTGCACGGAAACGACCGTCCTGAATTCCGGCCAGCGCCGTCAACTCGATTACGATGACGAACAAGGCATAATATAGAAGGGTCGTGAGATACGCCTCGTCGAGCTCCACTGGAAATACTTTGCGATACAAATAGTGGTGCTGCATCTGGCTATCCGAGCCGAGGCCATCAGCTACGATCGTCCATCCGCCGTGAAGCGACCAGAAATACAAAAACACCAGCCCCAGGGGAAACGACAGGCTGCCCGATCGCAGGTACAGCAGCGCTGCGAGGGCTGCGATACAGGCGGTTGCGACCGTCAACACGACATAGAATTCCATCTGCCGACTTCCTATCGGTCAAAAAATGGGCTTAGATACCTCCGGCGGCTAGGCCGATCGAGGAGCCTCGGGCTCCGAACCCCGGCGCTTAGTCACCAACCATCGATCGACGACGAGGTAGTCCAATCCGGACTTCAGCAACACGTCAACCGCATCGCAGGCTCCGCTGACGATGGGATACCCATGCAGGTTGAACGACGTGTTAAGCAGCACCCAGCGGCCCGTCAACCGTCCGAACGCTTCAATCAGTGCATGGAAAGACGGATTCAATTCCCGCCACACCATCTGCGCCCTCGCCGTGCCATCGGCAGGATGGACGGCCGCAGCGAAGTCGGCCCTTTGTTCCGTGGTGTCGAAGGCATGCATCATGTACGGACTCACACGAGGCCTCGGCAAGGCGTCAGGAAGACGGACGTATCGCCCCGCCTGTTCCGCCAGAATGGCCGGTGCAAAGGGCATCCAGAAATCACGTTGCTTGATGAGCCGGTTGATTCTGTTGACGACGGACGGATGGCTTGGATCCGCAAGTATGGACCGGTTTCCCAACGCCCTGGCCCCGAATTCCATGCGCCCCGCGCACCGGGCCACCACATGGCCCTGCGCGAGCAACTCCGCCGTGCGGCCTTCTGGATCCGGCAGTTCGTGAAAGTCCACCCGTTCCCCAAATCTGGCCCGGGCCTCAGCCATGTCCGTGCCCGCCTCCGGCCCCAGGTACAGGTCATCAAAGTGAATCTCGGGCAGCGCCCCGCCCTGCTCGACATGACATTGCCACACGGCTCCGAACGGCAGCGTCTCGTCGCCGCAAGAAGGGAACACATCGAAAAATTCCACATCGGGCAGCTCCGCGATCCGCTGATTCATTTTCACATTCATGAATACGCCGCCCGCCGCCAACACATTCCGCACTCCCGTCTGTGCGACAGCGCCGGCGATCCATCGACGGACCAGATCCTCCGTGAAATGTTGCACGGCTGCTGCTACCAGGTCGAATCGGACCATCCGGAAATCCTGCAGCAACCGGGGCAGAATCGAACTGGTTCGCTCGGCGATCGTTCGTCGGAAACGGAGCGGGTTGTCAGGATCGAGGTCTAGGTAGCGCGCAAATTTCTGCGCGAACGGCCGCGCCTGTTCCGCATCCGCGTATGGTGCCAACCCCATTACCTTGTACTCGTGCTCATGCGGCCGCATGCCGAGCATGTAAGTCACCGACGCATAGATGTTGCCGAGAGAATGTCCCGTGGGCGTGGCGGCCAATAGTCGCAGCACCCCGTCCTGCGCCAAATACACATGTGCGCAGGCGTCATCGCCTCCGCCGTCCAGCGTGAACACCAGATGAGGCTCCTGCCAATTTTTCCGCAGCCCATAATAGGCGGACGCCGCATGATTGGAGTGGTGGTGAAACCGGCTGACAGGAATACCATCGAGTCCGCAACGCGCCAGTTGTTCCCTCACCGTGAGATTGTTCGTCGCACTTCTCCGCGCGGCCTGCCAGCCTCTCGCCCTTTCTTCAAGGGGACGGGGCAGCATGCCCGCGAATCGGGCTGCCGCGCCGGACAGGTCTCCGAGTCGCAAATATTCTCTTCCTGACTTGGCGCGCCGCACATATTCGTCCAGAAGATCTTCACGACGTTCGCTCTTCGGACTGTGGAGATTGCTCAAACACACATGCGTCACAGTCCGGGCATCTAATCCGTATCGCTTGATGCACTGCATGACCGCTTGCGACGGAAACCCGATCATGCCCTTTTCACGGCTCAGCCGCTCTTCTTGAACGGCAAAGACCGGCCTGCCATCCCGGCAGAGAACCACCGAGGCGTCGATGCCCTCGTTGATGCCAAGGATCAGCATTCGCCGCACCTCCCGAGCGCATCACCGTAGACCGCCAACGTCTGCCTGGCGATGTGGAGCTGAGCCACAGCCGCAATGAAATCACGTCCATTGGAACGGCGCGGCGCGACGAGCAACTCCACAAGCGCATGGGCCATGTCCACCGGATCGCGTCCGACGATTCGAGACGGCGTCACTTGCGCCAACCGTTCACGCACATCCCCGACATCAACCGACAGCACAGGCAGGTTGCAGGCCATCGCTTCCTGGACAATCGTCGGAGAGCCCTCCCAATCGCTGGTCAGGAGCAAACAATCCGCCCCATTCATCATGGTCGCCACCATCGCATGCGGGACCCTCCCACCAAGCGACACCAGGCGGATCGGACCACATGACTGCTGGGCCTCCGCCACTGCCGCCTGGGCCAGATCGAGCCGTTTCACCGCCGGAGACAGCCCCGCATTGAAGAGCACAATCCGTTCAGAGGCTCCCCACCCCAGCGCGGCCCTAGCTTCAGGGCGTGGCTGTGGAACAAACAGGTCGGCATCGACGCCAGACGGCAGCACTACGGCCCGATCGCGTCCCCACCACAGACGCCGCTTCAAACCTTCACTCACGCAGATCATCCGTGCCGCCTTGCGCGCGGCATAGTGCGACAACCCCCTCCGTAGAACTGACCGAATCCAGGGATCACTCGGAGCGGGATTCAAATCGCTGCCACGGAACGTGATCACCAGTGGAACCGACGCGGCCAAGCTGCCAAGGAAGGCAGTCATAGTGCCGTACTGGGCATGAATTAGGTCGGGGTGAAATGCAGCGATCTGCTGCCTCAAACGTTTCGATTCCCGGCGCAGGCAGGACATATCCGTCCGAGAGGTCAGCGCGAAAATCTCGGTCACCACACCACAATGTTGTATGGCCTCCACCTGCTTTTTTGCAAAGATCATTGCCGAGTCCTCAGCCACGCCGGGAAACAGATACAGCACCCGGATCGCGCGAGGCCGCGCACCACTCACGACTTCGCTGCGTGACTCAACAACGGTATCGGACTCGATCATATCCCCGAACCCCTTCACGTCACTGCAGAACGGAACCAAACGTTTTGCGATACACCTTCGACCGCTGTACGGCCTGAGCGAAGACCTCATGCCCGGCGGCATTCCAATGATTATCATCAGCAAATTCGAAGGCAAGATGACGCTGCCTGTAATCGGCAATGAACGCGGGTTGCATATCGATCACTTCAAACCCTTCGTTGTGGGCACGATCCATCAGATGGGAGCGCATCATGGCGAAATAACTCTCTGCCACATTGTTCAAGGCACGATCGTCGTACAATTCTGGCCGGGGTCCGTCAATGACCAGCGCAATGCGTGAAGAAGGAAGCCCGGCCAATTCCGGCAACTGTCGGAGAAACGCCTCGATCACCCGGTCGGAATCGGCTACACGCTCCGGGGTGGCCTCTGCAGCCGTGTTCCCGACAAAGCGGGGGCGGCTCATTGTCGACTGTCCGGGCCGATAGGCGTAGCGTTTCCACACTTCTCGAATCTCCAGGTTCACGTACAGATACATGCCCAGCGACGAGCTACCCAACAGATCGCGCCACCAAGGCACCGGTCGGTCGAGGCGGGTAAGCGTCAGGTCGCCGCCGGGCGACTCGGCAAAGTAATGCAACCCGGGCTCATTCTTATACTTGCGCAGGCTTTCATCGAAATCGTTGCCGACGATCACTATGGTCAGCCCGGTCGGATGAAACGTGTCCCGCACATAGCGGGCATAGGCCAGATATTGGCTGAGCGACGAACCGGAGGTCCCAAATCCGTACACCCGGCCGGCGGCACCGACAGAATCGGCAAGTCGCGCCACACCCGTGTGCGCGAAAGGCACCATCACGGCTTCTACGAAACTGTCTCCGATCACGGCCAACAACGGCGTGGTGAGCGCGGGATCGTAGTCGTGATCATTGATGAACCCATAGTTGTTGGTGCGAACACGGTTGACGATCGAGAAATTCCAGCCACGCGAATACACCCACTCGCGATGGGGCGTAAATCGAAACACAGGGTTCTGTTCGTCTACCGAAAGCCCCCTCATCCCCTCGTTGACGGGCAGCAGGCGGAACAAGCTCTCCAACAACAACGCGAGCAGGCAGAGCGACAGCAACATCGCGGTGGTTCCCAGCCAGACCTTCCTCCCGGAACCCGTGTCGCGCTGATGCACCCCAAAGAAGCCGTCGCCGCGTTGTCGCTCACGATGATCCATACATGCAGTAGGGCGTCGCACGCAGAGTCGCTGCGGAGTAGCCCATCCCCCTACGATGAATGTCCCGCCGTCCCGACGATCAATGTGGAGTGCACGGAGCCTGGTGCGTTGTCACGCAGCCGGATCGCCATACGACGATGGAACAGTAGGCCGAGCACCACGCTGGAGAGGGCATATTGAATACTGGTCGCCACCGCGATACCTATCAAGCCCCCCATCATGAAGCCGATCCCCTTCAGCGCGAGACCAGCCACGCTCGTCCCGATTTCCACCTTCGCCGGAACTCTGGTCTCACCTTCGGCATAAAATGCATTGACCAGCACCTGATTCAGGCCTCCGAACAACAACAGGCCCGCACCGGCTACCAGGATCGTGTGGATGGTGGAGAGGGTCTCCACGGTCACTCCCAGGGAAGACAAATCGTCACCGAAGCTTCGGCCCAGCATCGCCAGAGCGATGAGTAGCGCACTGGCCGTGGCGCCGGCACCGCCCATCCACCACAACCGGGCGCGGCATAGCTCGATAAACTCGTGCCACCTGGCGCCATTCGCCAGAGTCGCCAAGGTGGGAACCGCCGGTGTCAGCAGGCCCTGGTTGAAGATACGCACCAGCGCCGCCATCACCCGCCAGGTCACATCCAGCAGCACAAGGCTGCCGGCCGCAAGGAAAGACGTCAAGAGCCGGTCCACCACAAACCCGGTTCGTACGAAGGCCGCGCTCAACAAGAGCGGACGCACACGCAGCCACAGGTCATACAACACAACATGATGGGCGACCGTCCAAGGCGACCAGTGCCCCAGGCCCGGCAAGAGCAGCAACGCCGGACCGCACCAGAGCAGCACCTGCACCCAGGCCGCTAGTCGCACCCCCAGAGTCGACAACCCTGCAACCAATGCCCCCCATCCAAGCAGAGAACAGATCAACACCGCACCACTTGGCCAGAGGAACCGATTCCTGGCCTGATAGAGTGCCGACAGCACCGTAAAGCAGGCGGCTCCAAGCAGTGCCAGCAGTTGAATTCTCGCCAGTTCCACCGCCAGCAAAGCCGTTGGTTCGGAAAATCCAGGAGCCATCAGCGGGACGAGATACGGCGCGACACCGTAGAGCAGCATGGTCACAAGCACGAACAACGAGCCGATTCCGACAAACAGCGGCCAGGCCAGCGCACGGCGTTCTCGCTCTTCACGGGCCGCCAACAGCGGGACCAGCACGAAGGAGACCTGGTCCAGCACCACCGCCGAACAGAGTTGCAGCAAGGTCGAGCCGGCATAGAGTGCGTCTGTGTGACTCCCCGCACCCAGGTGGGCGATGGTATACCACTGAATGCCGAAGGACGTAAGCAACTGCCCGGCGGTCAGCAGGGAGAGACTCACTCCCAGGCGCACGCCGATCCAGTTCATACTTCCTGCCATTGCCTGCTCCTGACGCGTGCCCGGCCCTGTTCGCCTCCTCGCCGGCTCACGATGGCTCCTTTGAAGGGCGCAAGTCAAGGCAGGCCGAAATGTGCGAGGGCGCTTCTGCGTTGACGTATTCCCCCGGTCCTTTTATGATCGCCCCCCGGTTGTGATGCACTCAACTCCCTCCACATGGCGCTTGTGCCTGATCTTCGTCGGACTCACGTGGCTCGCGTCACTACATGCAATCGCGGCCGCCGCTGAGCCATCCCACGTGTCGGATTCCCCTCCCGGCGACCTGAAACTGCGGTTGGAAACCACCACCTTCCTTCTCAATCTCGAAAAGCAGGGGCTGGAGGATAATACCTTCACGAACGGCCTCGGCCGGGATACCACCCTGATCGGCAATCTCGTGAATGTCTATGCGCGAAAGCGGCTGTTGTCGTCGGTTGATCTGGATCTGGGTGTCTTTGCGAACATCCCGTTTGGCCATGACACGGAGGTGTCGCAGGTTCGGCCGATCATTCGCTTCCAATATCGACCGACGGACGAGATCACAACCGTGCTCGGCACCCTCACAGGTCCGCATCGCGACTTTCACGATGCCGTCTTGGACAACGCCAACCGATTTGTCCGTCCGCTCGAACAGGGTGCTCAGGTCCTGGTGAACTCCCGGCATTACAAGCAGGACCTGTTCATCAACTGGGAACAGGCGTTTCGTGGGTCTGCCATCAATCGCTACGATGTCGGGTACGCAGGGCAACTCCTGGCAGGTCCTTTCCGCTTCAAGGCCCAAGCCCATTGGGTCCACAACGGCCAGGCGCTCTTGAAGCTAGATCGATCCTTCAATACGGCCGACAATTTCGTGACTGCCCTGGGCCCTGAACTGGTCGTGGAACCCTCCACCTACTTCCCGGCCCTGACCTGGTGGCGTCAAGCGGGCATTCGCGCCACCTACCTGACGTCGCTGAACGACCCACTCGCCGGTGGCCCTGCCATTCGAGGACGCGGATATGAACTCAGCGTCTGGATGGACTTTTCCGGATGGAGGCCGTCGGTCTCCTTCTGGAAGGGACGACACTTCCTAAGTCAGCAGGGTGATCCCGAATATGCCGCGACCAATTTCCCTGAGTTCGGCCTCGCGAAAATCATTCCACTCGGGGAATCGGCCTCCATCGAGTTCGGTGTCCAGGCGCGCCGCATCCGGGCCTTCTTCACGGAAGACGGTATCACCTATCAGAATCGCGACACGTTCAAGTGGGTCAATCAGCAATACCTCGTGTTCAATTGGAATTGGGACACCCGTGATGGACGGCTGTTTCAGGATCTGTTCCCGGCGAAAGACAACTCTCCGGGAGGAGAGCCGGCGACCGAAACGGAACGGCATTTTACCGCCAAAGTCGATGCGCTTACCTATGTCTACAACATCAACTATTCCGGCCTCGGACAGATCGGCGGACGCCCCGTGGCCAATGCCACCTTCGCCGGACAGTACCTGGCTCCGGTGCTTCGTTATAGCCCGTCTCCCAGGCTAAACTTCGATGTCGGCCTGTTTGTCGGTTTGCCGGTCGGAGACTCACAGCGGTTCCACACGGTGCAACCGATCCTCTCGGCCGAGTATGAAATCTGGCCCGCCGTGTCGATCATCGCGGGGACGATCAAGCGGAACCACCCGTTCGCCGATGCGCTGTTCGACGATGCCCGGCTGTTTTCGCGGCCGATCGAGCAAGGCTTCCAGCTACTCGTGAATCGCGAGCATTATCAGCAGGACCTGTTCATCAATTGGAATCAGATCGAGACCTTCCAAAAGGCTGAGCGGTTTGACGTGGGATACTCGGGACGCGTCAGCGCCGGAGTGCTCTCCTTCAATGGCCAGGTCTATTGGACGCATAGCGGCGGCGCGCAATATTCGGAATCACGCACGTTCTTCGGCGCCGGTCTGCCACGTGACCGGCCTGCGTCGAACAATTTCTTAACGGCCTTCGGTCCGCAACTGACGTTTCAGCCCAACCGCTATTGGTCGGCCCTGTCATGGTTCAAGGAAGTGGACGTGATGGCGCTCTACCTCACGAGCCAGCATGAACCGACGCAGAACGGGCTGCCGATTGAACGTGGTCGCGGGTATCAGCTGACTGCCGGAGTCAACCTGGACGGGTGGCGGCCCTACCTCACTTTCTGGCGCGGCGAGCGGTTCCTGAACGACCAGGGCGACCCGGCCTACTATGCCGGCAACTTTACGGAATTCGGACTGTTGAAAGATGTGGCGCTGCCCGCCGGATTCTCGCTACGCATTGGCGGATTCGGACGTATCATCGACGGTCGCCTCACGCATACTGAATACGCGCTGCTGAACTGGTCCTGGGACCAGTCGCCTTGGAGGGGCTTCTGCCTGCGTCCGACGCTGCTGCATCGTAACGAGTCTTCCTGCAACGGGTTTTAAGACGCACTTCTCTCTTGCCACCTCGCGGCAAGCCCGTTAGAGTAGGACTCAGCGAAATTCAGGGGTCGTTTGTCCAGGTTGGAGGGGCTATGGTCGGCAGATGGATCGGTGCTGTGCTGGGAATCCTCATCGTATGCGCGCCCGCGCTTGTCCGTGCCGAAACCTATGCTTCCTTTGCGGTGGGGCCGAATATCGCCACTCTTGATACCACCGACGTCGGCAAACTCGACCTGAAGAGCAATATCGCCTATGGCGCCAAGTTCGGACATTACTTCGATGATCGCGGATTCAACTGGTTCGGCCTCGAAGTGGACATGTATCGATCACAATCGAATGTCAAAGCACAGAACCTCGCGCGCCAAGGCACGAATCTTTTGCTGTCAGGTCCTATTCCCGGCAGCGACTTCCTCGTCCACTCTCTAGCCTTCAACGCGTTGGTTCGCGTGACCGGCTATCAATACAAAGTCGAACCCTATGCGGGCCTCGGAATCGGCCTGAATATGGGAAATATTTCGGACGGAAATTTCAGGCCGGAAGCGTCGTTTGCCCCGAGTTTCAACGTGTTGGCGGGGGTAAAATATTATTTCACGCCAAAAATCGCCCCGTTTATCGAATATAAATACAACTTCGCTCACTTCACCTTTGACCGCTCCAACGTCACTGCCGACTACCGCGCCAATCTTTTCATGTTCGGTGTAGCCTACCACTTCGGCCGCTAGGACAAGTGGACAGGCCTGGAATCCCTCTTCCCCGGTAGAGTACTCTTATTCAACCGCAAGCGGTTGTCGAACCGGATCGTCGGCTCGCTGCGTCCTTGCGCGCTTGCATTCAATTCCCCATACGCTGTTGCTTTGAGCGCCATGATGACTCCCGGGCAGACTTGTTATCTATCAATTGACCTGGAAGACTACAAGCATGCCACCATGCTCGACATGGGGATTGAGCCGCGAACGAATCCGGACCAAACCTGGAGGGGGGTCAGCCGTATCCTCTCTGTGTTGCGCGAGACCAAGAGCCACCCCGCCCTCACGTTCTTCACCACCGGCCAGGTGGCAAGAGATCAGCCCGACCTCGTGCGGGAGATGGCAGCACAAGGTCACGAAATCGCCTGCCACAGTGACCAGCATGAGAATGTCTACACGTTGAACCGGGCCGGTTTCCTGCACAACCTTCGTCGAGCCAAGGATGCGCTGGAGAAGGCCGGTGGGCAACCGGTGATCGGCTTCAGGGCCCCAAATTTTTCCATCGACGACCGGACCTCATGGGCCTTCCCTGTGCTGTCCGAAGCCGGGTTCAGCTACGACTCCAGTGTGGCCACGAACCGTCCCCGCACCAAGGCAGAAGCCTACGACATCATGCCTCTATCCGGTGGAGCCCTGTTCGAGTTCCCCATTTACCGCCACATACTCACGGGACACCACGGTATCCGGGTGATCGGCGGGACGTATTTCCGACTGCTGCCACTCAGTCTGATCGTGACGCTCATGAAGAAATCGGCCGCCCTCGGTTACGTCCCCTTGATTTACCTGCACGCGGCCGATGCCGATGACCAATCGGATCCGGTGCGATGGAACGAAATGCGTCGCCTCCCCTACCTGTCGCGGTGCGCCTGGAGTGTGCGCCAGCAACAGTGGCTGCTGGGGGCACACAGCGTGGCCGAGAAGCTTCGCGCAGTTCTCACTCTTTTCAGCCACCAGGGCCCCATGCACAGGGCTCTCCCGGTTCACACAACAGCGCGATGAAGCACGCCTTCTACAAAGGCTTTCCATCCTGACCACGATGTATATCCTCGGCTTAGCGACCATGGGCGAAAGCGCCGCAGCCCTTCTCAAAGACGGCATCCTGATCGCCGCCGCTGAAGAAGAACGGTTCACCCGCATCAAGCATGAGGGCTGTTTTCCCATCAGAGCCATTGCCTTCTGCCTGGCCAAGGCCGGCATCTCGTTGGCAGAAGTTGAGCATGTCGCTGTCTACTGGCAGCCGTTCCGAATGGGAGGCCGCGCGAGAAGCATGCTCAAGACCGCCCTCCGGAACCCCGCCTCCTTTCTCAAGCAGGCCGGGACCGCCCTCAAAGAACTCAGTCCGGCAGGCGGCGGGGACGCTACCGCCAGCCAGGGCAGTTGGATGGAATTGTTTTTTGTGCGGTCTCTCCTGCAGAAGCACTTCGGAGCTTTTCGTGGCCGCCTCCACTATCTCGATCACCATCGATGTCATATGGCAAGCGCTTTCTTCGCCTCTCCCTTTGACCAGGCGACGATCCTCGTCTTTGATGGCGCAGGGGAAGAGGTGTCGACCACATTGGCTGTCGGAAGCGGCACCAGTCTGAAGGTATTGCGATCAATCCTATGGCCCCACTCGCTCGGCCATTTTTATTCGACTATGACCGGCTTTTTGGGCTTCACCATGCTGGATGGCGAATACAAGCTCATGGGGCTGGCGCCCTACGGCACTCCGGAACACCTTTCGTTCATTCGTCGGAACATGCTGATCACAGACAAGCCCGGCGCCTACCGGCTCAACCATGCATTGGTTGATTACCATGCCGCCCTCCAAGGGCAATTCCCACAGGCGATGCGAGAGCACTTCGGCGAACCGCGACAGAACGAAGCCGCGCCATTCACCGACCGACACCAACACATTGCGGCCAGTACCCAAGCGGCGTTTGAAGAAGTCGTGCAAGACTTGGCACGTTGGGCTTTTCAGCAAGGCGGACAACAGAGAAACGTGACTATTGCCGGAGGGTGCGGCCTCAACTGCGCTGCGACCGGCCGGTTACTCCGAGAGGGACCGTTCGAGCGGATCTATGTCCCGCCAGCTCCGCATGACGCGGGCTGCACGGTGGGGGCCGCGCTCCTGGTGTATCATGAGGTACTGGGGCATCCAAGAAAGTTTGAGATGACCCACGCTTACTACGGCCCTGAGTACGGAGACTCCGAGATCGGCCAAGCACTTCGGGCACAAGGGATCGAGGCGCTACCCACTACCGATGAAGACACACTGCTCACAAAAACGGTGGAGGTGCTGAGGAACAGTGGCGTGGTGGGTTGGTTTCAGGGACCGATGGAGTTTGGCCCGCGCGCACTAGGATCCCGATCGTTCCTCGCCGATCCGCGCCATGACTCTATTCGCGACACCATCAACGGGAAGATTAAGAAGCGCGAACTGTTTCGCCCCTTTGCTCCTTCGGTCAAAGAAGAAGCAGTCTCAGAGTATTTTGCGCTGTCGCAGGCAAGCCCGTTCATGACCCTCACTGTGCCAGCCAAAGATCATCAGCGTGCCCGCATTCCGGCCGTCACCCACATCGACGGGTCGGCCAGAGTTCAGACCGTGAATCGGGCAAACAATCCGCGCTACTGGAATCTCCTCGACCGCTTCGAAAAAGAAACTGGCATTCCGGTTCTCTTGAATACATCCTTCAATATCCAGGAGCCGATCGTCTGCACGCCCGAACAGGCACTGGAGACCTTTGTGCGCAGCGGCGTGGATGCCCTGGTGATCGGGAACTACTTTATCCCTCGCGCCTTGCTCCCGGCATGAATCCTCCAGCCGACGAAACCGTGACCTCTGACGGCCCCGCTAACAGAGGACCGACCACCCTGTGCTTTTCTTGGAGGGAAGGCTTACGGTACGACTTGCCCTCCGTGTCTTACTCCTGTCATTAGCTTGCGGCCTGCCACCGCCGACAACGCTCGAAAGGCGGCTATCAGTGCTGCCCCTCTCTCAGGACATCAGAAAATGCCTACGGACGGTGGTTGTGTTGTCGACACCGTGCGAATTGGCCCACCGTTGCATCGAGCTTTGGCTTAGCAACCTCAGGGGAATCAGCGGCCTGCCACCGGGCAAACGAGACTCATCTCTCAAGTCTTTCACATTGAACGTTCAGCCTCCCCTGGCTGCGCGGAGTGTCTGGCCGGCGATCACCCGGCTAAATACATGACACACAGACAGGTGTTTGACCCGGCAGTTACGAGGAGGTGCCGTATGAATGGAAGCATGCAGTTCACTCTGAGTACTGTTCATCAGCAGCTTGATTGGTTGTGCCGGCGCGGGCCGTTTGTCACGCTCCCGAGCAGCGCTTTTTTGAAACCGATGCAAAAGAGCGGCAGGCATTGCAGGTTGCGAGCCGTACCCAGGAAGCGCGACGGGCGAACTGCCAGCGAAACACCAGCTGTGAGGAGGTGACGTACACGAGGGGACTGGTCGCGTTGTTCGAGAATCGCGAAGATGCGATCCACGCCTTTCAAGAATTGCGCACGACTGTGCCAAACGGCCGCTATGCCGCGTCCAGCGCTCGCTGGCTCATCCTGCTGCAAGACGGTCAACCGGCCTCCGTGAGGCAAGAACCGCTATTCCTCCAGCTGAGAGAGGAGACTCTCCATGGCCTACTGGATACGGACACTCTTGCTGCGAATCGAAGACTACAAGAACAGGAACGGCGAATTGCCGAGGTGAGTCGCTGAAATCCGCGCTGTCTTGCAGGCGGTTTGAAACAGAATGGTTGCAGGAGTATGCCGTCGCGGGGAACACGGCACGGGCCAGGATCAAGCACGTTGGGTAGAGACGCCGAGCGGGGTCGAACCGCCGCAGCCGAGTCAGATGATCACAGACTTTGCCCAGTACCGGCTGTCCCAACCTCCATATCCTGGCCGTCCGTTCCTTCGTCGGACGATCTGACATCCTGACAGGATTTGAGGTAGGCAAGAATGTTCGACTTCGGGACCCTCAAGGCTTGAAAGGCATGTCGGATCAAGGTGTGCGCCCCTTCGACCTCTGGCAGGATGATTTCCGTCGCGCCGACGTCTTTCAGGTCTTCTGCCTCCCTAAAGCCATGTGCCCGGACAAGAACGGGTAGCTTTTCATTCAGGGTACGCAGTCGTCGCAGGGTCAGCGATGCCTCGCTGAGCACCGGAAGGGCAACGATCGCCAGCGCAGCTCGCTCAGCACCGGCCGCGTTCAACAACTCGGTTTGCGAGGCGTCTCCGTACACGCAAGAAATGCCGCGACGACGTAACTGTCGCACGAGGTCTGGGTCGCGCTCAATCACGGTGTAAGGAATCTCGAAATGGTCGAGAGCCAGCCCGACCGTGCTGCCCATGCGACCGAATCCGCAGACCACCACATGCCCTGCTTGCTCGTCCTGCACCCCCCCTTGGATTGGCGCGGAAACCCGTCCCATTCGAAAATGCAACGCCGCGATCCACCTCGGCGCATACCGAACCAGTGGGGCGTTGAGAAGAATACTCAGGAGGGACGCGGCAAGGGTAGCATTGTACACATCCTCGCCCACATGGCCTGCCGTCTTGGCGACCTGTACCAACACAAAGGAAAATTCGCCGATCTGCGTGAGGCCGACGCCCACGAGCAGGGCTGTGCCCCAGGCATACCGAAATAGCTTCACGACCAGCGTCCAAATGACAAATTTTCCGATGATAATCAAACCGAGCATGAGGCCGAGCAAGGGCAGATTGGACCACACGACACGCGGATCGATCAGGATACCGATAGTCACAAAAAAGAGGGCGACGAACGCATCTCGTAACGACAGAAGCCGGGCGAGCATTTCGTGACCATATTCCGAACCGCTGATGATCAGTCCCGCTAGGAAGGCGCCTAGAGCAAGGGACAATCCTGCCATCTGTGTCACAGCCGCCGTACCGATCCCCAGGGACAACGATACCAGCAGAAACAGTTCGGCATTTTGTGTCTTCGCAATGCGTGTCAACAGCGGAGGAATCGCCTTCGAGGCGAGATACGAAAAGGGAACCAGAATCAGGACCGCCAGCCATAATGCTTTTCCAATGGCTGCGAAGCGGCCCGGTTCCAGAGCCCCGAGCGCCGGAAGCAGCACGGTGAGCACGACTACCGCCAGATCCTCGACCAGTGTAATCCCGATCATCACCCTGCCGTGCTTGGCACGCAAGTCCCCGCTGTCCAGCAGCAAGCGGGCCAGCACCATCGTGCTGGCTACGGACACGACGGCGCCGATCACCACGCTTTGGATGAAATTCCACCCCACCACCTCGCCCACACCGACCCCGAGTACGATGGAAAGAACAATGCCGATCGGCCCTCCTAGTAAGGCGACCCACCGCACTCGCAACAAGTCGTTCAGCGAAAATTCAATGCCGATGCAAAACATCAGCAGGATCACACCGATCTCGGCGAACATTTCGAAACTATGAACATCCGAAATGGAGGGGCCCGGCGTCAAAGGGCTGATCAGAATGCCGCCGAAGACATACCCGAGAATCAACGGCTGACGGAGCAGATACGCGGAGGTCCCGCCGACGACGGCGGCGATGAAGACATAGGCGAGATCTCGAAAGAAAATAGGATCAGGGGTCATGAATCTTTTCGAATGTAGAAATGGTTTCCCATGGCGGAGCATACCATGAACGAATGCCGGATGACGTATAGGGCTGTAGGCGTCAGCCTCAAAAAAACTCGAGAGGCGCTGGCCCATCCCCTCCCGCCATCGGACCGGATCAAGAAGGTCCGATCTGGCGCGACTATAGACTCGTGTAGGAATTCGCCCTAGCCTCACGGCATGACCATTAGCTCGGACGGTTCTACGTCTGCCTTGGTGGGGTGACTCCTCTAGCAATCGAACGCCGGTTCGCATTGTATCAAGGGGTTTGCCCAGGTCGGATACCCGGGTACGTGGGAAGGTCGTTCACTCAGAGCCCGTATCATCACATCCAATACTCACCGTTTCAATACACTGGAGGCAGATTTGGCTGGCAAGGTCGGATCCGCGCCTGAAGTGATCGAGCGGCTGAAAGAGGATCACCAAAAAGTAAAAGACTTATTCGAGGAGTTCCAATCTGCGGAGGAGCCTGCGCGTGCGGAGATAGCTTCCACAGCTATCATGGAACTCGAAATCCATGCGGAGGTAGAGGAAAAGTCAATCTGCCCCCGCCGTTCGGGAGCGGATTGATGAGGACGAGATGATGAACGAAGCGATCCAAGAACACCACCTCCTACATCTTCTCAGGATGAGACGCTCCAGACGAAATTCAAGGTACTCGGCGAGTTGGTGAAGCCCCACATCGAAGAAGAGGGCGACATGCTGCCCAAGGTAGAAAATAGCGACATCGATTGGGAAAGGCTACAGATCACGGTGATGAAACGGAAAGAAGCACTCCTGGCCAAAGGCACGACAAAGAGAAAGTCTTCGAAGAGCCGAGGCTTAAGTGCAAGTCTTCCACTGCCGCGTGGAGATCGAGCTCCGTTCAACGCTCCGAACAGTTGATGGCGTTCTCGCGAGTCAGGCTGGTGGAGCCTACGCAGTATCTGGTCGAATAGCGATGACACCTGGGCATGATCCCGCCGTAAAAGCGTCACGAAACCCATCGCCGCTCATTTTTATCGAACCTGAGTTGCGGTCTACTAGATCACGTAGCAAGGCCGCCAGCACTGAGACTCGCTGACGGGAGAGAGCCCTATGGAGAAGATCGCGCCGCAGCAGGTGGCACAATTCGCGTTTTAGGTAACTGTGGGTCGGCCAACATCTCGTCGCGTATCTGTCCAATGGCTTGAGCCAACCCTCGATTCAGGCGATCGCCGGGGCGCCATTCGTCGTTCGGAGTGTAGTCTTCATTGAATTGAGAATGCCCCACATACGAGCCCACCACGTCCCCGCTCGGCTTGCGCAGGGTCATCGTGACCTGAACTTCTCCATCGGATGTGTACGGGTTGACGCCGAATAAATTCGCGGCTTTGTCGGTCACACCGGGAATGAACGTCCAGGCTTTGCGCCGGTCCTGCTCGAAGAATCGCTCGATCCGTCCCGTAAGAATGAGGTCCGATGCCGCGTCATGTGTACTCACTTTACGAAATACGCGACGCGCAGACAGCTCGTCGATGACCTCCCTGGTGATGGCCTGAGTCAATTCAGTCGGCGGATGATTGTCATAGTCTTCCGCACGCAGGCCGTAGGGGGAGTGTCCCGAAACCAGTTCCTCCGACGCGACGAAGGGCTGCACTTCTACAGTCGCGTCGATGGAGCGAGTGAGTTCCGTGGCCGGAAGCACCAGGTGCGGTTCATAGGTGGTCGAGCACCCTCCCAAAAGCACCAGGCAAAGAACCGCTTGTGGAAGCTTTTTCACATACATCTCCTTGTTCATTCCAGCCTCCGTTACGCAGGTGTGGGACCTCACTTACCTTTAACGTCCCCTCTCCAGCCCCCGTTTTCTCGCCCGCGCGTTTCAATAAACTCCTTAAACCGCGTTAGATCGCCTTCGACACGGAGGGATACGGCACCAATCGCGTCCCCCAAGTTCTCGACGACGCCTTCTGGTTCATAATCCATCTGCAGCATGATCTTACTTTTTATGATCCGAAAGACGGTGAAACGTCACGACACCAGCGTTTTTTGCCCCCTGGGTGCTCTTCCAGGCAATACGTTCGTCGGGATGTTGCTCAGTGATGACCGCATCCCATTGTTTTTCTTTACCGGCAATCTTCGCCTTCCAGTGCACATGTGTTGTCGAGTTGTTGAACCTGCATCACGCCTTCCATGAATTTGGGAAATTCCTCGAACTGCGTCCACTGGTTGTAGGCCGTTCGGACCGGGACCTGTACTTCAACTGACTTTTCGATAAGGGCCATGGTTTCTCCCCTCTATATCAGTCCACGATGTCGGCGCGATCCACGAAGTAGGTCGTTTCGCCGAAACAGGTTGTGGGTAGATAGCGTACCTCCTTGTAATGCAGGACGACTCGTTTTCCCATCTGCCGTCCAGTTTCTTTGCGACGTCGTCATCCCAGACCGTAAAATCCCATAGTGTCGGTGCCACGCCAGGGACGGTCGTCATGGCGAGTTCACCTTCAAAGGTCTTACACAGCCACCCCTTCCGGGATAATTTCTGTAAGTACCCCACGCGATCTCCGTCTGAATAACTGCACCCAATGAAGGCCATGCACAACAAACTCCCTAACAGAATTTTCATTCTCGCCCCCTTACACCCACCACACGATTACATCATGTCAAACGCGGGATTGTAGCTAGGGAATCCCCGGAGTGAACCGGTCATTGACACTTCACTTCGGGAGATCAGGTCTACTTCGCCGACCGGCGGGTTGCAGTTGAGCAAAAACCCCGGACGCGCCCGCGAGCAACGTGACCGTCGCGACGAGCGTCGCCATGACACCGGTCGAGGGCTGACTCGCCCGCTGGATCATCTCTTTGATCGCCTCCGCACTGTGTGGTCCCACCAAGCTCCCGATCTGACCCAGGATCTAGCCTTGCGCGGCATCCCGCCCAAAGATCACCCCGATCATCGCAATGATCACCACGAGAAGGGGCCCGAGTGAGAGCACGGTGTAATAGACCAAGGCCGCGCCATGACGAGGGACCTTGTCTTCACTCCAGCCTGCGAAGGTGTCTTTGCCTGCCACATCTGGGTAGGTTGCGGCAGGGTTGTCAGGGACTTCGACATGGTCACTCCTTGTGAGGATCGGCGCCGATCTACTCCACAAAAGGGGCCCACGTTCACCGTTAGTCCGATGCGGCGGCTGACTTCCCCTTGAAGGGGTTGCCTTCCAGACCCGGCAGCACGGCGTCAAAAAAAGCATTGCTGAACAGGGTCGCGACCATTTCCCACGTGCTGGCTTGGGGGTTTTCAACCGGTCCGGATAGATCGGCCTTGGTGGCCACTTCCCCTCGCGGTGTATTCTTGAGCACGCTGGCCACCACATTGATCGTCTTCTCAAAAATCTTGGTGAGTACCCCCTTATCCTTGTCTTGTTCAGGATCATAGGCGGTCACGTCCTTAAAAAGCGGTTTGAGATAGCCCTTGACCTGGCCATCTTTCACGGTCATCTCACCAAATATTGAAAAGACCCCCGCAGCCACATCGGTCCCGCTATGCGCTCGCAATACTTGGTTCAGGGACTTCGCGGGCGTTTTAAGAATTTTAACGCTCAGGTCGAAGTCAGGAGATTTGGTCTCCGGCCGGAACGACCCACTGATCTGGGTGGTTCCGCTACCCATGAAGAGCCCCTTCAACTGGACTTTCGCGATGCCCTCCGCGAGCTGGTTGCTCCAGTTCTCGAGGTCAATATTTGTTCCACTGATGAACAGGCGATAGGACGGCAGCGTCGCTTGATTGACCACCCCGAACTCACTGTTCTCGACCGTGCCATGATCAATGCGCAGAAGGAGTGTGGGATGATTGGCAGCGCGCTCTGCCGCCTGCGCAACCTTCTTTCCGGTCTCCTTGACCTTCTTTTCCGTCCGAGTCGAGTGGATGATGTCTCCCTTCACATCTTGCAGTACCAAGGTACGGAGGCGCACTTCTTGGACCGTCGGGGCATATTCGATATGCCCCCCAGCTGCCAAAATTCCTTGCGACAGATGGAGCTGATGCTGAGCCGTGAGCGGAAGGATGTCCAAAAGTGTGATATCGGTGAGGGTGAGATCGGCATTCACTGCCATCGTGGGATCGGCAAAAAAATCGGCATGACCATCAAGCGTCATGCGGCCCTTCTCAAAGATCACCGCGTCGACATGAATGTTTGACGGATATTGATGCGGTTTCGAACGGACATTCCGAATGTTCTCTGCCCTGACGTTGAGGTCTGTGATATGGAGGGGCTTCGAGGTCGAGTTTTCGCGGTATGTGACATTTCCGGCCGTGATACGGATCTCGTTGGCCTTGACCTCCTGCACCGCGAAGAGAGCTTCTTGCCAGCTCTGCTTCCGCTCCGGCGAAGCTTCTAGTTCCTTGGCCGCTTGCGGACGGGTAACATGAACCACCGGCTGCTCGATCGATAGATCAGTCACGAGATGGCCGGACAGTAAGGCGGTCCATTGGAAACTTCCGTGCAGCTTGGAGACCGAAGCGATGGGCGGGTCCTGGTGGTCCTTTTGTCGGACAACCACGTCTTCAAGATCCAGGGACAGAGTCAGGGGATGCAGGTCGAGACGCCCAATGTGCACAATATACGCCGGTAGCCGCTGATTCAGATCACGTTCGGCATAAGCTCGTAACGGCTCATCCAGGAATGACACCACAATCACCACCAGCAGGATCAATGCGATTGATGCGCCGATGAGCCTCATCCCGAGGCGACGGCGGAAACTTGGCCTGGAGGAGTCACCGCGATTCAGCATGAACACCTTCGAGCATCCTTCGGCGGCCGGATATGCAGCCTTTTTGTCGTGAGGACGTATGGAACTCTGCGGGCTTCCGCATGAGGAATGTTCACTGCCGGCCCCTGCGGAAAGATGTCGGCCTTCTGTTGAGTCACTGTCGGCGCTCATGATCTCGGGCGCTATAAAGCGAACACCTCCGAAACCATAGTGGACTATAGGCCGCTCAAGAACCATCATGTACTCGGCAGAGCCCTGGTTTCGATCGAGTGGCACAGCATCCAGACGATGTGACCGTTCAGATACCGGTTACGCCATGCGTAATGCCCTACTGGGGAAAGACAGGGATAATTAGAGTGACAACTATGAGTCTGAATGAGATGGAATGGTCAGCCCACACCCCCGATCAGGGCTCGATGTCGAGGCCCGCGATCAGCACGAACAGGGAGGAGGAACCGGCAACAACAGTGAAGAGTCGCATGTGATGACGAGTGCGGCCAGTCGGTAAAGTTATTTGTGCACGCCGCAAGCCGCACGACCAGCTTCTCCTTAGGTTACTCCGCAATATAGATCAATCACCTCACTGCCGCTGAGCGAACTGGCGCAATCGCGCCAGTTGTATAGTAATCGTAGCAACAACGAACGGAACCGAAAGTAAAATCGGAAGCACTGGGATGCAAGAAGACTGACGATGGGGATTGTTCAGGAGGAACTACCCAGACTGCTCTGGAGCAGATATTCCGCCGCCAATAACAACTGCCATGAATCAGGGAATCAAAAAGACTCGTTGGGGTATATCCGCCCGCCTTTGAATGGAAACGGCGAATAGCGAGGTGGCGTCAGGGCAAGCTAAGATTGGAGGCGCCGGGCGGGTTCGAACCGCCGCATCGCAGTTTTGCAGCTTGCCCGA
>CAZKVY010000031.1:0-42535 GCA_964556305.1 uncultured Nitrospira sp.
GATGCTGATGGCGAAAGTAATTGTCGATGGTAAAGGTTTCGTACAGGAGAATGCCATTCGGTTTCAAGGCGTCGAGCATGACCGGGAATAGAGGTCGATGCAGGTAAAAAAAGACGACGATGGCATCATAACATCGCTGGCCCAAGCTGGGCGGGTGGTCGGCAGAGGCCTCCAGGTCGAGGACGCGTGTCGTCAGACCGGAGAGCCGTCGCGATCCCGCAGCGGTTTCCAATGCGGTCAGGGCGTCGGGGTCTCGATCGATGGCCTCAACCTGTGACCCTTGGGCAAGGAGGTACAAGGCATTGCGCCCGCGACCTGCGGCCACATCCAGAATGTTGCCCTTGGGCAGACGTGCGAGTTGCTGTACGAGAAACGGTGCGGGGCTCGGGTGCTGGGCCTTTACCTGGTGCGCGGCGCGCGTACGTTCAAACCGGATGCCGACTGATCCGGCGACCATGGCCAGCGGGGCATGGAGTTTTCGAATCCAGATGCGGACGCGATCGGCCGGAAATTCGGCAAACAGCATCCCGATCAGTTGCTCCGCCAGGGTTTCCAGCAGATGGCAGGTGAGGCTCGTGCTGAGTTCAACGATCCGCTCCGCCACTCGGGCGTAATCGATCGTTTCATTCAAGCGATCCGAAACCGCCGCGGATTCCACCGCCCCGTCCAATTCGAGATCGACGACGATGAGCTGGGGTTTTCGGCGTTCTTCTTCGGTCACTCCGCAACGGCCGTAGAACTCCAGGCGCTCGATGACGATCCGCTCTGCCATGGCGGCATTGTCGTAGATGGACTTTCAGACTGTCAAGCACGGTGGCAGCGCAAACGTCCTATGAGCGAGCGAAGAGACGCTTCGCGAGCCCATTGGCGGGCGATGCGAACCGGCGGGCAGTGGTGATGATCGTCGCAGGAGCAACCGCACGTGTGAGGTCCTGCAGAACCCGTCTCCCGCCAACGCTGAACATCTCGATCACTTCACGCAGGGTCGGTTGAGGGGGACGGTTCAGGTGAAGCTGCTTCAGCTCCGTCTTGTAGGCCTTGCGGCGGCGGCAGGTAGCGTGGATGGCGATGGCCGCGACAACGGTCAGCAGCAAGGGATTCGAGGGAATGGAGAACAACCACCGCCACCATTCATAGAACGCAAGGACCGTCAGACACAGGGGCAGCGACAAGACATCAGCCCATGCCGATTGTAATGCGCGGATCTGTTCGTCTAACGACAGACCCGTCGACCGACGGGGAATCATCTGCAGAGGCGTGCGACGGTTTTTCGATGTGAAGACTCGCGCGGGGAGAAACATTCTGATACCTCCAGTCATGACCACATCTCATGCAGGAGGCATTGTAGGACAGGTTACTGAAACAGAATAGAAAAGACGGAATTTGTGCGGGCACGGGCTCGGTAGTTTTACCCGTATGCGCCCTGTGCGTCTAACGGCCGGCGCGTAAGCCTAGGCGCTCCATCAGGTAGGGGGTGAAGTAATAACCCAATATGGAAATCATCACGCTAGCGACTGCGCCGATCAGGCCGTAGACGAACAGTCCGGCGAAGGGCAGCAGGAAGACGATAAGGATCATCATGACGGCGACGGGCTTATGGGCCTCATAGAAGGCCATGCGTCGCGCGGGGGTCAGTGATTCGGACCAGGACATGGTGGGCTTTTCGGTCATTCGGCGCTGCGCCTATTCCAATTCATGCGGATTACGTGTATGAACGGGGCACGTTTGCGGGTGCTGTAGGTCCTCTTCATTTATCACAGGAGGTTGGTTATGGCGAAGGGCATGCAACAGAAAAAGACGACGAAGAAGAAACCGGCGAAGACCATGATGGAGAAACGGGCGGAGAAAAACGCGAAGAAGGGACGCTGAGCCGGATTACTTTTGGTTTTTGCTGAGGGGAGTGGGACAGACCAACGGGCTTGCCGGGATGAAAAAAACACTGCTTTGACGTGAGCGCAGCTGGCCCGGTGCGCTCAGCGCTTCTCTGCTCAACGCATCCGTTGCAAAACCCCTTCGGCGACCACCGAACTTGGATCTCCCCCCACGATTAAATCCTTGTCCCCGAAGTGGGACGCCGTTCGCGTCGTCACCCGCATATTCAAACCTTCCGGAACCAGACTGTACTCAAATAGAGCGGCTTCCTGCCGTTGATCCATATACCCTTGGCTCGCCCGTTCGAATGAACCGATAATGCTGACTGAGAGCCGGCCCTGTCCCTGCTCGAAGCGTTTGACCACCATCCGCTGCACGCCGCCCCCCTGGGGCACATATTCCACTGTTTGTCCGACGTGCGACAATTCAACCTGCCTGGTGACCCCTTTGTTGTTTGTATAGGAGTAAAGGGGCAAACCCTGCGGGCTGAAATCAATCCGGATTTCAGCCCGACTGCCGTCCGCACTGGTCAGCACACCTTTCCATGCGCCGGTCAATTCCGCCGCTTCCGCGGAGCCCGAGACGGCAAGCACACAGACAACGATTGCGATGCTCGCGAGATGCTTCATGGTCATGGGCCTGACCTCCTGGAGGATGGCGGGTCGCGTGCCGGGCTCTCCCTATACGCTGAATGGTTGCTGCCGGAGAAAACGGGCCGCCGCCCCGAGCGTAAATAGATTTGGTGTCTGGCTTGCCGGAAGTCCCGCTTTAACAGCCGCGTGGAACTTGGCATAGTTCCCGCGGTAGTTCCCATGGTTCCACGCCTTGAGCACCTGTTCGGTAAAGGCGCCGTTGTTGTCGCCGTCCATGGAGGTCTGGTTATCCTGGCAGCCTGAGATGAGAATCACCATTGGGTTAAATTGTTTTGCGATCGCGGTGAGGCGGGGGCTTACGGCCAGTTGGGCCAGCACACTGTCGGGGTCTGCGGTGGAAGCCTTGCCGGCGGCCTTGGCCACGTCATGCTGCAATTTGTCGTAGAACCCCTGGTGTTCGCGATAGGTGCGGATGGCGACGGCAGGGGGCATCATCTTTGAGCGTCCCGATACTTTTGTCCGATCGAGCGGGGGCGGAACAGCGCGGGTGACCGTGCCGCTATGGCAGCTGTCCGATAACACGAGGATCCGCACGCCCGCCGCAAACCGACTCAATTCGAAGTACAACTCATCGTCGATAAGCTGGCCGTCGTAGAGGCACCAGGTCTCATCCTGCTTGTCGGTTTCCTCACCCGTCACATCGGGCACTTGGCCTCCATGGCCTGAGTAGGTCAGGAAGAAGAAGTCACCTTTGCGCAATTGCTTGGCGGCCTTGCGCATGGCCGCCAGCATCTGGGCCCGCGTGCCCTTCTTGGTCAACAGTACCGTGGGCTTCATGCCCTGTAATTTGGCGATGGCCGCCATGTCCTTGGCGTCGAACTCACAGGCCGCCAACTCCCCGCTCCAGCCGCCATAGGCGGCTGGACTCACGGCATTGAGACCGATGTGCAGGGACAGGGCTTTGGGCTTGCCTGCTGCAGTTGATGCAGTGGTTTTTGCCATACGTACCTCCTTGGTCGGCTGGCTCGATGGTATGGATACGTGCCATGACGAGCAAATGATGGCGGTACGGTAATCGTTACGAAGAAGTCTGTCAACGGAGCAGGCAGTGAAAATACTGGTATATTCGCCCATCTGGAGGCACCCATAGCTAGCAACTAGGTGTGACACGGAGATATGAACTGAGACGTAAAAGGTTAAGTCTCTTCCTCTTCGACATCCTCGATCGAGTCCTTCAACGCGGCCACGAATGCCTCCGGGGCAGCCAGGGCCTCCTCGGTCAGTTGAAATTCAGAGACCAGCACCCCATCTTTATCCACCACGATCAATCGATATCCCTGTTTCACGGCAGCTCCTTTTTGCGAAGGTCCGCAGCACGTTACGATACGGCAGTCAGGACATCATGCTGTCAGGCTCGTATCCAGGAAGCAAGTCGGCTGCCGACTGGATCGGCGCGCCGGACGATTGTTAGGTTTTCCGCGATCATTACTGATAGGATGACGGAAGTGTCTGACTGTCTCGAACGTCAAGAGAAAGGATATCCAGCTTGAAAACAACCAAACTTATAGCCGCATGTCTTGTGCTGATCCTGGTCGGCGTGCCGACGATTTCTTTCGCGAAGGCGCGAGGAGGATCCGGGGGAGGGTTCTCCAGTGGATCCCGCAGCAGCAGTTCATCCGGAAGCATGGGCAGTCGCGGATCGCGGACCTATCAGGACAATGGCGCCAAGCCGATCGAGCAATCCACGACGGCCAGGCCTTCCACGGCTCCGCCGCCTTCCGCGGTCGGCAACCCCTCGGCCCAATCGAGACCGGCGTCGCCTGCGGCGCAACCTTCCTGGATTCAACGCAATCCGCTGTTGGCCGGGATCGCCGGTGGTCTTGCCGGGTCATGGCTCGGCCACATGATTTTCGGCGCGACGGACAGCAGCGCGCGTACGACTGAAGGTGGCGAGGGCGAGCAGTCAGCTGGCGGGTCCGGCTCGAACGGGATGTTGCTCCTGCTCATGGTGATGGGCGCGGGTGGCCTGTGGTGGTATATGCGATCACGCCGTACGCCGGCGCCGAATTTTTCCGGACTTTCTCGAACCAGCGCCGCAAACGGCTCGCTACTGGCCGAATCGTCGCGTGCAGGAATCGCTACAGCGGCAATTGAAGATGAGGTCACTCCGGCAGACAAGGCAGCGTTTCAGCAAGCGCTGATCGATGTTCAAGCCGCTTGGACGCATCAGGATCTCGCCGGCTTGCGCCGCCTGGTGACGCCGGAGATGCTGGAATATTTCAGCGCCGGTCTGGCCGAGCAGGCCAGTGAGGGTGTCGCCAATCATGTGGAAGAGGTGGTCCTGGGACGGGCGGAAGTTCGTGAGTCCTGGAGCGAAGGCGCGACTCAATATGCCACGGTCAGCCTATCCTGGAGCGCCAAGGACTACAGGGTCTCTCTAGCGAAACAGCCTGGCGAACAGGGGTATATCGTTGAGGGCAACGCGGAGGTTGCGGCCGACACCACAGAAGTCTGGACCTTCATGCGATTCGGGTCCGGGAAGTGGCTCCTGTCGGCAATTCAGCAGGCGGCATAACCATCTCTGCGAAGAACCGGTCTCAGAGTCCGTGATGCGGGGGCAGTCACATCGGTGGCTGCCCCCGCCGTTCTGAGGCTAGCGTTTTTTCGATACCCGCCGTGGACGCGCGGCGGGGCCGTCCTCAATGGACAAACATCCTTGCGCGTGTGAAATCGCCTCCAGCAGTGCGGTCCGTTCTTTGTTCGTCTCCTGCACCGGCGGCATGCTGTGTACGAACTGCTCCGCCGCGTCTACCAACCGTTGCAATCTGGTCGCGATTCCGTCCGAGGCCGCCATTGGCTCGGACGAAGCCTTGCGAGCCATTGCCCGCTTTCTCCTCGGCCCGACATAGATTTGCGGGGCCATGGGGTTATCTTTCTCCAATTCCGGTCTCAACATGCATCCTCCAAAATGGCTACCAAGGAACGCCCACTCTACTCGATTCTGCCGCGCGTTTGCATGGCCGAAATCATTCTTGTCTCGATGAAGAGGTGAGCCTGAATCCGTCAAACGACCCACGGCTTGTCACACTAATTATCTGAAATCGCAACCGTGTCATGGCTGCGATTGACGGGTCGTCACAGGGATGACGGGTGAGGTGCCATTTCGAGTCGGACAAATGGTCTGGGGAAAGCGAGCGCACCGCTCCAATCGTACGGAAGCATTCAGGGAAATCGCATCGCCTCTGAGCAGAGCATCAGCAAGTCGCTCATTTCTCCTTCTGTAAATTATAGGCACGACTGTTGCGTAATTACCGTTATTGTAATGCGAGGTGACATTCATTCGGCCAAGGCTGTCAGCGATGACGGCCAGAGGAGTGAAGCATGCGCCAGTCTCTCGGAATGCGTTGCTATTTCACCGCCTTCGCCATGTTTCTCTCGGCTCTCGTCGGTCGGTCCTGGGCTTCCCGGAAATAGGTTTGCTGGCAACCTCCCGGTTTCGTGTCTGTCAGCGGTGGTTTTCCCTCCCGCGCTCCTGTTTGATTGAATTCTGTTCCTTCCTCCTTGCTTCGGCTCGGACCGTATACGCGCCTGCCGTTCAACGCTCTCGATTTCGTCCACGAGGCGCGGGCATCGGCCGGATGTCGCTTGACTCCCATTTTCACCGGCTCCTATAATTCGGCGGTTTTGATGCGACAACCAGCTGATTTGGCATAAAGAATGGCCGAGTTTACGCATTTCAACGAATCCGGGCGGGCGCGGATGGTCGATGTCGGGGCAAAGGCCTCGACTGAGCGACTGGCAACGGCGCAAGCCATGGTCTTTCTTCAACCGGAAACCCTTGAAAAGATTCAGCACGGAAAGATCGCCAAGGGCGATGTGTTGTCTGTTGCCCAGGTGGCGGGAGTGATGGGGGCGAAGAAAACTCCAGATCTGATTCCCATGTGCCATCCCATTTTGCTGACGAGTGTCGACATTTCTTTTCAAGAAATCGATCAGCCGGATCGTGAAGGACGGTGCTCGATCTTGATTACTGCCACGGCCAAGACGACGGGGCCGACGGGCGTTGAGATGGAAGCCATGACGGCCGCCTCGGTGGCCGCCTTGACGATTTATGATATGTGCAAGGCGGTGGATCGAGGCATGAGCTTCGGCGACATCTGCCTGTTGACCAAGTCCGGCGGGAAATCGGGCACGTATCAACGTCCGGTTCCCGTGTAATTGCCCAGGCGGATGGAGCGTGAAATGGTCACGGTTCGACTTTTCGGCATGACGAAAATGTTGGCGGGGAACCAAGGCGCCCTTTCCCTGGCCTTGCCCGATGGCCGGCGTGTGAGGGACCTGGTCGCGGTGATCGAAGCCGCCTACCCGAAGATCGGCGAATTGCTGCAGAAGAAGAAAGTGCTCGTGTCGGTCAATCAGGACATCGCGCATGAGGATCTTGAAGTGAAGGATGGGGATGAGATCGCCTTGCTGCCGCCGTTTGCCGGTGGGAGTGACGGATGCTGAACAAATCTGCCAACGGCCTTGCCAGACAGGCTTGTTGAGCATCCTTCCTGAGAGAACCAGTGGCGAAACCGGAGGGAAATAATCGATGAGTCTTGAACAGGTCACGAAACCCGACCAGCCAGTCACCGGCGATGAGGCGATGCTGGTTCGGGTGCAGCGAGAAGATTTTTCGATCGACGAAGAACTCCGTCGGGTACGCGCGCGTTCCAAACGCATCGGCGGCATTGCGATCTTTCTGGGGACAGCCAGGGACCGGTCGAAGGGCAAGGACGTAGATGGCATCACCTTCGAGCATTACGAGGGAATGGCGCAGAAAAAATTGCGTGAGATTCGCGAACGAGGGCTGAAAGATTTTGGCATCATTGAACTGTTGATCCTGCACCGCTACGGCGAGATCGGTATCGGCGACAACATTGTGTTAATCATTGCCGGCGCTGAACATCGCGCGGAGGCCTTTCAGGCTTGTAAATGGGCCATTGACGAATTGAAGCAAATCACACCGATTTGGAAACTCGAGCACACCCCGGAAGGAGAGGTGTGGGTCGAGGAGCATCCTTAGCCCCTCCGGGCGGCAGTAAGGGAGGGGCATCGCCCTCGAGTAATTATGGACCACAGCACACTCGATACACCCGCTCCCACCATATACGACCGGTTGGGGCGTCCGCTCCGCAGCCTGCGCCTCTCCGTGACCGACCGCTGTAATCTCCGGTGCAAGTATTGTATGCCGGAAGATGACTACGCCTGGTTGCCGCGCGATACCATACTGACCTTCGAAGAGATGGCCGAACTCACGGCAGTCTTTACCGAGTTGGGCGTGGATAAGGTTCGTCTGACGGGCGGGGAGCCGCTGTTGCGGAGGGACCTGCCGCGATTTGTCAGGCAGCTGTCGGAGAATCGTCGGATTACCGAGATTGCCCTGACCAGCAACGGCGTACTCATGGCAGATCAGGCCGCCGATCTCTCCTTCGCCGGATTGAATCGTGTGACCATCAGCCTGGACACTCTCCGTGCGGACCGCTTTCGTACCCTGACCAAACGGGATCTCCATCACCAGGTGTTCGACGGCATCAAGGCGGTGGTGCAAGCCGGGTTTCCGTCGCTGAAGTTCGACACGGTCGTCATGAAGGGCTACAACGACGACGAACTCATCGATCTTATCGAGTACGGCAAAACGGTCGGCGGCGAGGTGCGGTTCATCGAATACATGGATGTCGGCGGTGCCACGGATTGGTCCATGAAACAAGTGCTGTCGAGGGTAGAGATGCTTGAATTAATCGGCCGTCACTACGGCGACGTACAACCGGTTCAGGAAAACAGCGTCGCTCCCGCCGAGCGTTTTGTGCTGCCGGATGGGACCTCCTTCGGCATCATTCCCTCGACCACCACGCCATTTTGTCGTTCATGCGATCGCAGCCGGTTGACGGCTGATGGTATGTGGTACCTCTGCCTCTATGCGAAAGACGGTCTGGATCTCCGTGCGCCGCTCCGGCAGGGCCGTACCCGCGACGAATTGAAAGCGCTGATCGTCACCGCCTGGGAGGGGCGGGCAGATCGGGGGGCTGAAGAGCGCAAGGCGCTGGAAGTGGTAGGACTGCGCGAACAGCGCCTCATTGAGATCAATCGCCTCCGTGAAGATCCCCACCTTGAGATGCATGCGCGAGGGGGATGACCGTCAGTGTGTGCTGCTCCCGTGCCGGATCGGCCGACGCACCTCCCCTGGAGCAGTGAATGTTTGATCCCCATACCCTGACCATTTTGAGCCTTGGATTCGTACTGGGGCTTCGTCACGCCCTGGACGCGGATCATCTCGCCGCGCTGTCCACCGTGTTGGCCGAGCGCCCCACCGTCCAGGCGTCCACGGCGATCGGCTTTTTCTGGGGTCTCGGGCACACCTTGATGTTATTGTGCGTCGGGACCCTCTTGCTGGCCTTGAACCTGACGATTCCCGAATCCGTGGCGAACATCTTCGAGTTTGCCGTCGGGGGGATGCTCGTGGCGCTTGGTCTCTCATTGGCCCGCCGGATGTATCGTGAGCAGTGGCATCTCCACACACATGTGCACGATGGGCAGCCGCACGTGCACTTGCACAGCCATCACGTGCAGGCTGATCACCGGCATGCGCATTGGTATCAGGGATCGTTGCGGCCCCTGGGGATTGGAATGGCACATGGACTGGCCGGATCGGCGGCGCTGATGCTGGTGGTGCTGTCCACGGTGACGGGCATCGGTCAGGGGATCGGGTATATTGTCGTGTTCGGTATCGGGTCCATTCTGGGAATGGTGGGAGTCGGGGTGGTGCTCAGTTTGCCCGTGATGTATTCCCTGACAGTCGGACCGCGAGCCTATTGGATGGTGCAAGGTCTCGCCTGCCTCGCCAGTATCGGTTTGGGTGTGCTGATGATGGTGCGAATCGGACTGGGCGGCGGCTGGTCCTAGCCACAGGATTCGTGAACAGTTCTGCCGCCATCGAATGGGTCTTCGCCTACTCTTCCTGGCATGCCGTGGTTGAAGAACGACCTGTGCAAATCTGTGTGCGCCTTTCTCGGAGGTATGCTATTCTGCCGCCCAGTGCCGAGAACTCGTTCACAATACCCTGAAGGTATGCCGAAACGCCGGTGGAAGTCCGGAAAGCCACGGCCATGAATGTCCGTGTGTTGGGTTGTCATGGTTCGGGGCAGCTTGTTCCAGGCGAGAAGGGTCCGGTCCAGTGCGGGACCTGCGGTTTTCTGCTCAACGATGAGCTGATGGTGGATGCCGGAACGGTCGGATCCAGGCTGTATCTGGACGAGCAACGGCGGATCCGGGTGGTCCTGCTGACCCACTTGCACTTTGATCATATTCGTGAGTTGCCGACTCTGGCCGATAACCTGGTCGGCGAGATCGAGGTGCCGGTCGTCATCGCGGCTATTCCCGAAGTCCTTGACGGGTTGCGCAGGCACATTTTTAACGGCACGGTCTATCCAGACTTTTTCCGGCTGCCCGATCCTGCCAGGCCCGTGTTCGTGTCACGCGAACTGACCCCCGGACAGGAGACACTCTTGTGCGGACTGGGGGTCACGCCGATCCCGGTGAACCATGTGGTGCCGACGGTGGGCTTTCTCCTCCGCGAAGGGGCCCGGACGGTTCTCTTTAGCGGCGACACCTATCATACTGACGCGCTATGGCAGGCGGCCGGGGACGTGGACGGATTACAGGCGGCGTTTATTGAAAGTTCGTTTCCCGACGAGATGGCCGACCTGGCCCGAGTGGCGAAACATCTCACTCCGGCGCTGCTGGCTGAGGAATTCGCCAAGATCGCGAGACCGGAGTTGCCGGTCTTTGCCTACCATTTGAAGCCGCGGTTTCGAGAACAGATCCGACAGGAGCTCGGACGACTCGGTATTCGTCATTTGACCGCGCTTGATGAAGGCCAAACCCTTGTACTATAGGTGAGCACAAATGGCTTGGTTTAAAAAAGGAAAAACCGAGGAAGCGGAGCCCCCCAAACGCTCAAAGACGGCGGAGGGGATGTGGCTGAAGTGTAACCATTGCCGAGAGATCGTCTATCGCAAGGAAGTCGACCGCAACAACAAGGTCTGCCCGAAGTGCGATTATCATTTTCCCATCTCGGTCATTGAACGTATCAACCTGCTCGTCGATCTCGGCACGTTTAAAGAGTGGGATCCCGAACTGGAGCCGCAGGACCCGCTGCAGTTTCAGGACACCCGCTCCTACAAAGATCGGATCAAGGCGCAGCAGGAGAAGACGGGACGGAAAGACGCGATGGTCATCGGCCAGGGCGTGATCAATGGGCGCAAGGTGGCCCTCTGTGTATTCGATTTCGGGTTTATGGGCGGTAGCATGGGCTCCGTGGTGGGAGAAAAAATCTGTCGCGCGGTCGACCGCGCCTTGGAATCGCGGATGCCGTTGATTCTCGTGACAGCTTCCGGCGGGGCTCGTATGCAGGAGGGCATCCTGTCCCTCATGCAAATGGCGAAGACGTCCGCGGCGGTCGCGAAATTAGGCGAGGCCAAGCTGCCCTTCATCTCGATACTGGCCGATCCGACGTTCGGCGGGGTAACGGCCAGTATTGCCATGCTGGGAGACGTCATTATTGCCGAGCCGAAGGCGCTGATCGGATTTGCCGGCCCCCGGGTCATCGAGCAGACGATCAAGCAACAATTGCCGGACCAGTTTCAACGCGCCGAGTTTTTGCTCGATCATGGGATGATCGATATGATCGTCGAACGGAAGCAGTTGAAGGAAGCGGTCAGCACGCTGGTCGGACACTTCTAGCCGGTTCATATGTCGCCCATGCCCACGATGACGTATTCCGCTACCGTCCAATTTCTCTATGGCCTGCAACAGCACGGGATAAAGTTAGGTCTCGAAACGATTCGCGCCCTGCTCGGGCGGGTAGGCGACCCGCATCGTCGATACCCGGTCTTGCACATCGGCGGCACGAACGGGAAGGGCTCCACGGCAGCCATGGCTGCGTCGATCCTGCAAGCCTCCGGTCACCGGGTGGGTCTCTATACCTCGCCGCACCTGATTGATTTCCGCGAGCGGATTCGCGTCAATGGCGTGATGATTCCCGAGTCGGGCGTGATCCACGGGGTCGACATGTTGCGCGCGGCCTCCGCACCCGATCTGGCCCCGACATTTTTTGAGTTCACCACGGCGCTTGCCTTCCACTATTTTGCAGAATGTCAGGTGGATGTCGTCGTGCTCGAAGTCGGCTTGGGGGGCCGTTTCGACGCCACGAACGTCGTAGAACCGCTTGCAGTCGCCATCACGACGATCGGACTCGATCATGAAGCCTATCTGGGGTCGACGATTGAAGCCATTGCGATGGAAAAGGCGGGAATCATCAAGACGGGAGTGCCGGTGGTGCTGGGCCGCATCGGCGAACTTGCTCGTCGAGTGATCGAGGATCGTGCGTCGGCGGTGGGCGCTCCGGTCTTTCGTCTGGAGCGTGACTTCCGTTGTGAAGGATCCTCCCCGGCCGACTGCCGGTACACAGGCCTCGGACTAGAAGTGGAGCAACTCGGCTGTCCTCTGCAGGGGCGATTTCAAATCGACAACCTGGCCTGCTCACTGGCGCTGATCGAATTGGCTCGAAAGAGCGGTATGACGGTGCCCGAGACGGCGATACGCGCCGGCCTGCAGCAGGTCGCGTGGGAAGGCCGCTTGGAAATTGTCGGCGAAGAGCCGACGGTGATGGTGGATGGGGCGCATAATCCCGCCGCTGCGACGGTACTCGCTGAATATCTAGCCGAATGGAAGCATCGCAGGCCTGCCGCGCGTGTCAGCCTGATTGTGGGGATGATGCGCGATAAGCATCCGCGCGAATTTCTTGCGCCGCTGCTGCCGCTGGCCGATCGACTGATACTGACGCAGGCGGATCTTCCGCGTGCGGCCACCGGGTCGGAACTCCGGCTGTTGCTTGGAGACGACGCGCCTTCCGCGCAGGTCGCGCCGACCCCGTCGGATGCCTTGGCCGCGGCGAAGCAGTCAGCCGCAGCGTCGGATCTCATTTGTGTGACGGGCTCATTGATGCTGGTCGGCGAGATCAAGGCCCTTCTGCGAGGGGATTCCCTCTCACCTGTTCGTGGTTGAGATGGGGCCAGACGGTTATCCGGTTTCAACTTGTCGGCGTCTGATCAGCCGGTTTCCGTCCGTCCTCTGCCTTTCCACTCTTCTCATGCTGCTTCCACTCCTCACGCCCTTGGCGCGAGGGCAATCGACGGTCACCACGGCTTCACCAACAAACCAGCCCCTGACGGTCACCGCTGAGCGCATCGATCATCTTCAGGAACGGGAGGTCTATGAGGCCGACGGTTCCGTGGTGGTGACACAGGGAAATCTGCGACTGACCGCCGACCATGTGACGATCAATTCGTTACCCGGCACCCTGACGGCCACGGGGCACGTGCATTTCTGGGATGCGAGCTCCGATCTGAAATCGGAACGGCTGGAATTGAATGTGAACACCGAAGGCGGCGTCGTCGCCAACGGGAAGATGTTCCTCCGGCCGAGCAATTCGTTTTTTACCGGCCGGAGTATCCGGAGGCTGTCGGAAGATCATTACCGGATCAAGGAAGGCACCTTTACCAATTGCGATGCGCAAGAGGGCGAAGTACCGGCCTGGCGGTTTACCTTCGAGGATCTCGATGTGAACGCGGGGGAAAGCATCGGCATGAAGAAGGCGTGGCTCTGCGCGAACGATACGCCGATCATTCCTGTGCCGACCCTGACGTATCCGCTGAGTAACCGGCATAGCGGATTTCTCATTCCCACCCCCGGCTATGATAACCGGTTCGGGCTGCACTACCAGCAAGGCTACTTCTGGGCGATCAACCCCAGCCAGGATCTGACCATCGCGCCTTCTTACTACAACAACCTTGGTTACGGCAGCGATTTCACCTACCGCTATTATCTCGACCGGCGGTCGAGCGGGCAGTGGTTTGCGAGTTTTCTGCAGCAGACCAAGCTGCCGAATGTATCGGGCGTGGATCAGGTCAGCTCGGATGAGCGGCGTCTGCGCGGGTTGATCAGCGGTCAGCATGTTCAACAGGTGACGGATACGCTACTGGTGCGCGGACAGGCTTCATTCGTATCGGACCGCCAGTATCTCCAGCAATTGAGCAACTCAGGCGCACAGCGGGCCTCGCCCAGCGGTGAGTCCGCGTTGCTGGCCACGCAGCGGCTGCCGTATGGAAGCGCCTATTTTCTGGGGCAATATCTCCAGCCGTTGAATTCCGGAGGCCCCGACACCTTCCAACGCCTTCCCGAGGTGGGATACGTTCTGCCGAACACGTCGCCGTTCGGGATGCCGTTGCTCCTAAACCTCGACACGAACTTCGTGAATTTTTATCGTGAGCAGGGTTTTGCGGTGAACCGCATGGATTTCATGCCCGGAGTGACCACCGATGTGATAGATGTCGGGCATGTGATCGGCTTGACGCCGCATTTCAAATTCAAGGAACTCTATTACACGCGCGGGATTCAAGAGGCCAGTCCGCTGCATCGCGAAACGTTTTGGGCCGCGCTGGATGCGACCTCAAAATTGAGCCGCCGCTACACAGGCGGGGAGGGCGGGAGTTTTCTCCATACCCTCGAACCGAGTGTGATGTATGAATACGTGCCCGGCAGTGATCAGAGCAAGATCGCCCAGATCGATCAGATCGACGATATTCCGAAGAAAAATTTGCTGACCTATGCGCTGCGCACGAAGTTATTGGAGCAACAGCTCAACGGGCAAAGCTTCAACTGGTTGGATCTGACCGTGGCGCAGAGTTATCACGTGGGAGCGGTGCAGACCCGCGCGCGGGAATTTACCCCCGGCGTGTTGCCGTTCCTGGGATCTTTGACGCAGCCCCTGCAGCCGGCCACGGTGGACGTGCAGGGCCGGAAAATGTCTGATGTATGGATGCGCGCGGTGATCGGCAATACGGCGCCGGAGTTTTTTCGTCCTCCCGGGATCAACGAGGCGCTTGGAAGGAACGTCACGAGCGGACAGATGTTGCCGCCGACGAATTCGTATCTGCAGGTGGATGCCTTCCTGGATCCCTACCGCGGCACGTTCAGCCAATGGAATACGGACCTCAGGGTGCAGCAATCGAATTATTGGTACGTTGAGGTAGGGCAACGGTTCAGTCATGACGGCAACCGAGTGAGACGCGGCGATATCTGGAATCCGATTTCCTTCAACGAGGTGTATGCGCCCACCAAGGAAATTCAGTTCGCCACGGCCGGCGGCGGATTTCGGACACCCTGGGGATGGACCATCGGTGCGAAGGGGTATTACGATGTCAAAGGCGGCCGCAGTCCGGAATTCGATGTGGTGGCGCTGTATCAAAACCCCTGTAAGTGCTGGTCGCTTGGGTTGTACTACCTGCAGTTCCCGGACCGGCAGAGCTATTCCTTCATGTTCAGCATGACCGGGATCGGCTGGACGGAAAACTTCGGCACGATCGTGGCGAGGACGATCCTGGGTCCGTTGCTGGTGGGTGATCGTGGTTTGCCATGGGCCGCGCCGGGTGGTCCCTATGGTCGCGTACAAAATGCGCTTCCTGTGCAATCAATGCCGTTCAGTCGTTATTAGGTAATCTCAGGTGTAGATTCTTACCGGGCCCTGTGACGAGGTTCTCCAGCATGACCGCAAGGAACCATGCAATAGTAGCCCGGCGCAGTCTGCGCAGCCTCCTCGCAACCGGCCTGCTGTTGTTGACGATCACCGGGCAGCAGATAGATCCCCCCGTTCTTTCCGCGACAGAACACCGTGGGCACTTGGAACGAGCAGCCGTGTTCCTGCGGGCTGGTGATTACCGTCAGGCGCTGGAGGCCTGTCAGGCAGAAGTACGGGATGCGCCCTCCGCTCGTAGCTATGTGTATCTGACCTATGCGTACCATGCTCTCGACGGCTATCTCCAGCACTTGGCGAATACCGATCAATGGGTTCGCGTCGAGCAGGTCTATCTGAATTTGTCTACGGGACGAGTCGAGGATCTGCTCGATCCGCCGGATGTCCTGGCGCGGATTGCTAAGGAGTTGATCCAGCAGGCCGTGCAGCGGCAGGCTGATGTCACCGCGGCGATGGCGGCGCGCTTGGATGAGCCTCTGGTCAACCAGCTTTGGCAGGAGCAGACGGCATGGCGGCAAGCAAGACCGGGTGAGTGGTGGTCTGCCGCGCCTCCTCAGTGGCAATGGGTGAGGCCGTGATTTGACTCTCCGCAAAACCATGTTATAGGATGACGAACAGTGCCTGAAGCCGCTTCAGGACGTGGACCAGACAGCCGTATGTGGGTAGAGAAGGAGGGGATTGTGGCAGGCGATGCGTTGAAAGCGACTGATGCAACGTGGGATGAGGATGTGATGAAGGCCTCCGAATTGGTCATGGTGGATTTTTGGGCGGTGTGGTGTGGCCCTTGTCAGATGGTCGCTCCGATCGTCGATGAACTTGCAACGGAGTATGCGGGCAAAGTAAAAGTCCGTAAGCTCAATACCGATGAAAACCCAGAAATCGCGGGCCGTTATCAAGTAATGAGTATTCCGACCATTCTGTTTTTCAAGAACGGTCAGGCCGTAGAACGGCTGGTCGGTGCGCGTCCCAAACGGCAATTTAAAGAGATCATCGATACGCTTCTTGCTCAACACTCCGGCGCTGCCTAGCGCCAGACTCTCAGCGGCATGCTGACCGAGCTGCGCATCTCGAATTTTGGTGTGATCGAGCAGCTGGCCGTCACCTTTGGCGCCGGTTTCATTGTGCTTACCGGTGAAACCGGCGCCGGAAAATCCCTCCTCATCGATGCCGTCACCCTTCTGGTAGGAGGCCGTGCTTCTGCCGATCACATTCGTGCCCAGGCCGAAGAAGCCGAGCTTGAAGCCGCCTGTGCGCTGACTCCTGACCATCCCCTTCTTGAGTTGCTGCAGAGCAAGGGCTTTGCGCGCGCCGGCGAGACGGATATCCTCATTCGACGAGTCATCTCACGCACGGGTCGCAACCGCACCTATCTGAACGGTAACCTCTGCCCGGTCCACCTTCTGGAAGAACTAGGCGGCGCATTGGTCGACGTGCACGGACAACACGAACAGCAATCGCTGTTGTCGCCTTCGGCCCAAATGGACGCGCTGGACGCATTCGGCAGGCTTCACGCGCTCCGGCAGGACTATCACATCGCGCATAAACATTGGCAGGACCGGGTGGCCGAACTGGAATCCATGACTGCACAAATCGCGCAGCGTCGGGAACGGGAGGATCTGCTGCGGTTTCAATTCCAGGAGATTGCAGATGCGGGCATCGAGGCAGGCGAAGATGTGCGGCTTGATCAGGAGCGTCCCCGGTTGATGCACAGCCAGCACCTCGGGGAATTGTCTGACCAACTCCATGAGATGCTCTACGCAGACGATCAGGGAGTCTTGAGTCTGCTCGCTGGCGCCCGCAAATTGGCATCCAAAATGGAGTCGATCGATGCCACGACGATTGAATGGACCAAGACCGTGGATGAGGCGGTCGTTCCATTGAGGGACCTGGCTGAACAAGTTCGCCGGTACCGTGATCAAGTGGAGGCCAATCCTGGCCGATTGCTGGAGATTGAGCAGCGGCTGGACCGGTTGCATCGACTCATAAAAAAGTATGGTGGTTCGCTCGATGCCGTCCTGGCTTTACAGGATTCCCTACGGGCTCAACTGGACCAATTGGATGACGCCGGCACCCACCTGCAGGAGCTGACGCGTGCGGTCGAGAGGGGGGCGCTCGGCCTACGCGAGGTTGCAGAGCGGCTGTCTCGCAAACGGCTTGAAGCCGCCAAGAAATTAACCGCTCAGGTGATGAAGGAATTGGGCGCACTCCGTATGGAGCGGACCCGTTTTGGGGTGGAGGTTTCGCGCCTGTCGGGTGATGCACCCTTTAGTCAGACAGGTCAGGATACGATAGAGTTCGTGTTCTCAGCGAATCCGGGAGAACCGCTCAAGCCGATGGCCAAGGTGGCTTCGGGAGGAGAATTGTCGCGGGTCATGCTGGCGTTGAAAACGATTTTGGCTGAAAGCGATCGAGTGCCTGTCCTGATTTTTGATGAAGTGGACGCCGGTGTCGGAGGAGCGGTCGCAGAGGTGATGGGCGCGCGGCTCAGGAATCTCAGTCAGCACCATCAGGTCTTGTGCGTCACACATCTTCCCCAGGTGGCCTCTCAAGCACATGCGCATTACCTCGTGGAAAAGCAGGTTCGGCACAATCGAACCGTGACGCAGGTCCGGTTACTGAGCCCGGACGAACAGGAAGCAGAAGTAGCGCGGATGTTGGCCGGCGTGACGGTGACCAAAAATGCGCGGGCGGCTGCGGCTGACATGATTGCGAGCGCAAAGGATCGGCGGTAACGAGAGGATCAGTTCGTCGGAGAGGTTTTGGCAATCGCGAGCGCCGGCAGAGAAGACTTACATTCCCGCACCACTTGAGCGAAAAGCTCCGTCAGCTTGGGATCGAAGTGAGTATCGGCCTGCAGGAGGATTTGTCGAATGGCCTCATCGATGGAGGTCGGCTGGTGTCCGGGCATATCTACCGTCAGATTGTCGAATGCCTGGGCAATGGCGACGATACGTGCCAAAATTGGGATACCCTCGCCCTCCAGCCCATGTGGGTTGCCGACACCATCAAAGCGTTCTTGATGATAGGCCACGATTTGTCCGACTTCGGCCTGAAATCCGAGCGGTAACAGCATCCGGGCTCCCGCTTCGAAACACTCTCTCAAAGGGGCGTTGGTTTTCAGGCTCTCATCATCATCCGCGGAATACTTATAATTGGAGAGGCTGATCTTGCCGATATCGTGGAGAAAGGCTCCCAGGGCTAGGGCCTTCTGGTCGGGCAGCGGGAGAGTCAGCTGGTTGGCGAGAAGCGAGGCATAGAAACTCACACGGCTGCAATGATTGAGGAGCTGCCGGTCCTTAGCTTCGAGTAAATCAGATAACAATGGAATGAGCGCCGTGACGTCCGCCGCACTTCCATGTGATTCAGTTGAGGTATTGCCGATCGCGAAGTAATGCGATTGCAGATCCTTCCACGCTTGCGCCACTTCCTGTTCGTTGCCCCACAAGGCGGTCGAAGTTTTTAGAAACGATCGCAAGTAGTCCAACCGCTGCTTTTTCTCTAGGGTCTGGTTGATCAGCGTGATGAGTTCGGTCACGTTGAACGGCTTGAGGAGATAGCCGGCCGCGCCGTGCCGGATGCCTTCCATGGCTGACTTCAGGCTGCCATAGCCGGTAATGATGATGACTTCAATGTCTGCGTAATCCTGCTTGATGTCCTGTAGCAGGTCGATGCCTTGGCGGTCTGGTAACTTTTGATCCAGAGTGATGAGATCAATGTGCTGGTCTTTCAGAACCCGAAGCGCGGATTTGGCGTTGTCGGCGGAGTGGATGGTGAAGAAGGGGCGAAGAATAACTTTCAGCGCGTCCCGCGGGCCGGTTTCATCATCGACGACCAGGACCGACGGCTTTAGGCTAATCTGTTCTGGTGTTGCCTGAGTTCCCATCCATAGCGCTCCCGGGTACATTGCAATTTCAGGAAAGAGCAAACGCAAATCCTGTACCGCTCATGTGTATATGAAACGGCCAATATATAGCAGGTCTCTCTGCTTCAGGCCACAAGATATTTGAGGCGTAGACCGCTCATGGTAAAAGCTATGAGACAGATGCCGCTCCTGCTGTGCCAACGTGTGTCATTCCTGATGCAATGGAGCTTCGGCCTGCCCACCGCTATCGGGCCTGCTGATTCCCAAGGTGTCCATGCGATACTTCAGCATGCGACGGCTGATTCCCAACATGGTGGCCGCATGAGTTTGTACGTATGTCGTTCGCTTGAGCGCATCCAGAATGATTTCGCGTTCGAATTCCATCACGGCCTTTTCCAACGACAATCGTCCGGCGAGGGTGTCATCCCGAAGGGACGATGAGCGGGTATCGGTCCGCAAGATATTCGGCAAATGCTCCGGTGTAATCACCGTGGAACCTTTCGACCAGATGAACGCCTGTTCGATGATGTTCTCCATCTCGCGCACGTTTCCCGGCCATGGATAATGTGAAATCAACTCGAGTGCGTCTTTGGTGAATTCCTGGGGCGGTCGTTTTTCTTCTTCAATGCGTTTGGAAAGAAAGTGCTTGGCCAGCAGGGCAATATCCTCGCCCCGTTCTCGCAACGGCGGGAGGTAGAGGGCGATCACGTTGATGCGGTAGTACAGGTCTTCGCGGAACTGGTTTTTTCTGACCATCTCATCGAGGTTTTTGTTCGTCGCGGCTACGATCCTGACATCGACCTTGATAGACTGCACCCCGCCCACTCTCGTGAATTCTCGTTCCTGCAATACCCGCAACAGCTTCGCCTGTGTTGCCGGACTGAGGTCGCCGATTTCATCCAGAAACAGCGTGCCCGTGTGCGCCAGTTCGAACTGTCCCACGCGTCGTGCCGTGGCGTCAGTAAACGAACCTTTTTCATGGCCGAACAACTCGCTTTCGATGAGCGTTTCGGGTAAGGCCGCGCAATTCAGTGCGATGAATGGGCGTTCGCGCCTGGCGCTGTTGTAGTGAATCGCCTTAGCGACCAGTTCTTTTCCGGTTCCGCTCTCACCGGTGACCAGCACGGTCGTGCGGCTATCGGCCACTTGTTCGATTTTGGTATAGATTTCCTGCATGGAGGGGCTTTTGCCGATGAGGTTGTGGAAGGCGTAGCGCTGCACAACCTGGGCGCGCAATTGACGGACTTCCTGCTCCAGTTCCTGCTTGCCCAGCGTTCGCTCGATAACAATCTGAAGTTCATCGACGTCGAATGGTTTGGACAAATAGTCGGCGGCCCCAAGCTTCATGGCATCGACGGCTGTTTTCACTGCTTTGGTGCCGGTCAGCATAATCACCGGAACGGCTCGGTTCTCGCTTCGCATCGTCTGAAGCGCGGACAGACCGTCAGCTCCCGGAAGAATTACGTCCAGAAGGACCAGATCGGGAGCATCGTGCTTGAAACTCCGGAGGCCCTCGGCAGCATCCGTCGCTTCGAGAATTTCATACGTCGGTTCCAGCACCGTTTTCAGCGAGGCCCGGACACGCGGCTCATCATCGACAAGTAGTACTCGTTTTTTCATGTTACTCCCGTGCTGCTGACACTGTGAGGCCTGTATCCGGAACTGGAAGATTCACGGAAAATGTAGAGCCCGCTCCCACGCGGCTTTCAACCGTGAGGGTGCCGCTATGTTCCCGGACAATCTGATGCGCGGTCGTCAGTCCGAGTCCGGCTCCGTCACTGGCGCTATTTGAATGTTTGGTGCTGAAAAAGGGATCAAAAATATGTTCGAGGTGATCGGGTGCGATTCCGCATCCTTCGTCCTCGACCTGCAATTGCACACACGACGGGCGGCCGGCTTGCGACAGGAGTCGCGTATGGATCCGAATGATGCCATTGCCGTTCGGCATCGCATCCAGCGCGTTCAGCAGCAGATTCAACAGGACTTGTTTGATTTGTTGACGATCAAGCGAGAGTGGAGGGAGCTGAGGTGACAAATCAGTCTGGAATTGAATGCCGCGGTGCGCCGCGCTCGACGAGACGAATCCGATGCAGGAGACGACGAGTTCGTTCACGTCGACCTCGGTGGGTCGAGGGGTCATGTAGCTGGCATAGTCGAGAATCTCATGGAGCAGGCGTTCGATGCGGTGAATATCTTCTATGGCCAGTTTGCTGAACTCTTTGATGAAGACCGGATCCTGCTGCCGTTGCGGAGCCAGCTGGACAAACGTCTTGATGGATGTGAGGGGGTTGCGAATTTCATGGGCGAACCCGCCGGCCATGATTTCCAAAGAACGAAGGCGATCTGTCCGTCGCATCAACGTGGTCGAACGGCGGAGGTCATCTTGCGTCAAGTGATGATCGAGACTGTTGGCTGTGATGTGCGCGATCGTCTCAACGATGGCCATGGTCTCTTCATTGAGCTGCTTTTCCATGCTGAGCGGACCCAGGGTGCAGAGCCCGAGGAGTCGTCCCTTGTTCCGTAGTGCGAGACAGAAGGTTGCTCGGACCGTCGTCATGGCCAAATACGTCGGTGAGGAAGGCTCTTGGCCGGCCTGAACCACGTATGGCTTCCGCGAAAGAGCTGTGACGAAAGGGTGATCACTGGGCAAAGTCGACGGTAATGGAGAGGGATTGCCGTGGCCGTGAGACGCCAGGAGTCGATATTGGCCCTCCTCCGACTCGCGTATCCACAATGCCGCTTCCGGTAGCCTGGTGCACTGCGAAAGCGTCGCCACAATTGGACCTCCGAGCTCTGCCAGATCCCTCGCAGATCCCAGAGCGTGAGCAACGTCCGCGATCAGTCGGATGATTTCCATGGATGCTGAAAGCACGGGCATGTGCCGGCTGTTCGGGTGGAGCGTCATAGTCCGTGGGAGGAATATCAACCCAGACACCAGGTTTGCCGTGGTGTCGCCTGACTCACCGCACGATTTATGCTAGTGAGTGAAGTATATATGCGCCCTTTTGTTTCAGCTAGAGGAATCCGGTTTTTCAGCGGCGGCGAGCATAATCTGTCCGGAGAGCGTACGAACGAGTCGTGGGGGAACAGGTGTGAAGCGGGAGAACTGGGTGCTCAGAGTCTCTTCTTCAAACGTGTGTATTTGTCCTGTACGTAATGCCACAGAGCATTGCGCCATGCGGTGTAAGGTCAAACGTGGTGCTCCGGAAAAGGCGTCGATGCCGAGTTCATGTAAGGCAGGTCGGTAAAGGCGAGCTATGTCTGCGGTAGGGGTGAATGTGCTCAAGATAAGTTTTCCGCCCGGGCGCAGAACACGGAAGAGTTCTCGCAGTGTGCGTATAGGTGAACGTGTAAAACTGAGAGAGAGGTTTGCCACCACACGGTCGAATGACCGGTCCGCAAAGGGTAGCGCTTCTACAGATGGGCCGAGCACCCATTGTTGGGTGACGGGAGTTGGCGCAGAGATGCGTCCGGAGAACAGTTTGTCAAGGTGTTGCAGCGCCTCTTTTGTGGAGGCTCGTGCAGCATGCAGTGCGGTAGCGGAGAAGTCCATGCCGACGTAACGGAGGGGTTTATTATGGTGCCATGTTTGGGCGCGTAGGCGGTACGAAAGATTCAGCAGGAGCAATCGGGCAAAGGAATGCATCCCGCATCCGACGTCCAGGAGTGCAAGATTGCCGTCAAGCGGTTGCAACAGTTGATAGAGCTGATCGATAGAGTGCCAATGCCCCGGCAACTCATCCAGTGCACCAGTGAGATCGGTTTGCGCCGCCCACAGCCGTCGATAACTCGTGGTACCGGCCTGTTTGTGGCGGAGTTGATCGCGCTCGAATCGAGCACGGGTGGACATTGCGCGTGCAAGCGCCGGAAGCATGACGGCACCAGGCTCGTGAATAGCCTGGCCTGCTTGGCAGAGGTGCGCAAGCTGTTGCCAACTTGCGCGTAGAGTCGGCGGTGCAACCTGGCCGGCGGTTAGTATGAACGACGGTAGGATGACTTTCCTGCCTTTGGATCCCAGACGAGCGATCAGTTCATTCAAAAGCGTCAATGGAGGAGAGGGAATCGACCAGTCAGGGCTATCTTGTCCGGCGGTGAGGACTACCACCATCGTTCCGCAGTGTATGAGCTCATCCTCTAGGGCCGTGACATCCGTATATTGTGTTGCAACGGCATCGGCCAGGAAATGGTCAATGTCGAGTGGAATGCCGAACAGATTGCCCAGTCCGAGACGGGTGCCGCTGAGATGTTCGCGCAGCAGATCTCGGTGATGGAGGGTGATGAGGCACTGGCCGAGGTCGAGTGTCGGATTGAGCAGAAGGAGGCGACGAAGCCGTCTGTGCCAATCCCGTCTTCGCAGTGCGATTCGACCGAGGAGGTCCGGAGCCAAGAGCGTGAGGGGCCTTTCCGGCCAATTGTCTTGGGCGAAGGTCAGCACCGCATCCAGGTCGTCTTCGAGAGAGGTGAAGGTGGTCTGCGAAGGGTCGCCGTCACTGAGCCCTATGTGGCGGCTGTGATCATAGCGCAGCACATGAAACCCGCGGCCGGCCAGTGTATATGCCAAGGCCACGTAGGCGTGCTGCGTGGTGCCGTATCCCGGGCAGAGGAGCACCAGGGGATCATGCCTTCCGCCGCCTAGTGCGGGGAAGTCATGTCGCAACGCAATGGTATACCCATCACGATTTTGCAGGGTGTGTTGCATGGTAAGAACGGGAGCGTCAGACTGCTGGTCAGCGGGATCCTGACCCGCGCGGAACGCAGGTTCCATGAGGCCACGCAGTTTCTGTTCCTGCGAAAGGGACAGACACTCAAATCGTATACCAATCTTTTCTCCTGTTGCGGCGAGGGGGGGTGCCGGAGTCCTCTCCGCAGCACGTCTCCAGACGATATGCGCCGTCAAGGGTTGGTCAGAGCCCTGCGATTGGGAGGTATGAGGTAGTACTTCGACCGATTCCACAAGGGTCAGCTGGATGACTTGCGGCAGTCCGGCCAGGACGATATCTGGAGGCAGTTCGATACATGCCCCGTCCAGACTCAAATTTACGATCAGGCCGAACGAACGCGTCGGGGAGACGTGAGATTCATCCACCTGAACGGGACAAGACATGCTGAGTCGAACGGCTTCCCGCCGGTCTTCTGGTATAGGCAGAGATGAAATGAAATCGGTGGTGGGGCTCACCGTTCCGAGGGAGGGAGGGAGAATCAAACCTTCGAAGGTGATCTGTGGCGAACCATCCTGTAATCCCTCGAGCAGCGATCGGAGCACATTGCGTTCATGATCGACAGCGAGGGCAAAAGCAATAACGAAGTCTTTTATGGCTGGTAGAGGCAAACCCGCAGATGGCCGTTCATGCACCACACCCTGCAGTTCCAAGAAACTCACCGGTGTCTTGATGACGACATAGGCCGGGTGAAGGTGAATGGACGCCTCTATCCCCCGGATGGTTAGAAGCGCCCCTTCGGTACTCATATTGCGCAACAGGCCCCGAAGGGTCGTACCGCCGACCGACAACTGTACAGGTAGGGAGAATGGCTTGCGTTCTGAGCGGCGCCGTTCAGGTCGTTGCCCCGGGACGTACCGAGAGGGATTATGTGCATCGAACTGGGCAGGCGAGGCTGGTGGTGTCGGTGACTCACGATGCTGAGGTGTGAGCGAGAGGTCATCTGAAGCAGGAATGCGAACCGTGATGGCCAAACCACGGTCGGGTGTATGTTCGACTTCGATGGCGCCTCGATGCATCTGAACAATTTGATGTGCTTGAACCATACTCTCCACAGGATGGTCGTGGACCAGTGGACTGTCCGGAGCCAGACGAATATCGCCAGCCCTTCCTCGAATCGTAAAGCTCGCATACGTCTGAACATGCTGTGAAGGTGGCGAGACTTCTTGCGGGATGACCCCGCGGGTTTCCATGGCCAGTGATGCTGTTTGGAGGATGAGCTGGTGAGGCAAGTTGTGGACGCTGTAGTGACGAGCATAGGTGAGTAGGATGTGCGCCAGATTTTCCAGAGCCGAACGCGAACCGAGGATGATTGGAAGGTTGCCCGCAAAATGAGTGGCTAGTAGCAACCCAGATTCGCCTGCCTGACCTTGTGCAGTCTGGACAACCGTCTGAAGAACGTCGTTCAGGTCGAGAGGCACAAATTCCATGGGGTAAGCGCGAATCGCTTCTGCCAGTTGATGCCCGAGTTGGCTCGCTTGCGAAGCCTGTGCGATCATCGTTTCAACATGTTGCTCAATCCGGCTGTGTTGGATGGACGTCAGCAATCGTTGTGAGTCCTGAAGCAACGACGTCAGGGGCTGCTGTAATTGGCGAGAGACCCGGGCTGCTTCACGAGAGAGGGTCAGTTGGCGGTCGGTCTCTTGGAGGCGCGACTCCAGTTCAGCCAAGCGGATCTGTTGGGCCTTCTGTTGAGAAAGATCACGTAGCAACCCGACGGTTCCGAGGTAACGATTGGTGGAATCAAACAGTCCCTTCGCCGTCACTTCTACGACGATGGGTACCGGCGGACTGTCAGGGAGGGGCTTCCGGTACAGAGTGTATTCGACTCGGCGTATCGAACGGCTGCCTGCCCGGCGCTCGTTCAATCGGAAACGGGCGGCTGGCTCCTGTTGAGGCGGAAGCAAGAGGGAGTAGTGTCGGCCGGCCAGCTCCTCTGCGGTATATCCAAGCATAACGGTGACGGTTGGACTCACATAGACAAAGCGACCTTCCGCATCGAGTTCGTATAATAGGTCGCTTAATGTTTCGATGACGCGCAAATGTCGCTGAAACGTGTGGTCCAGCTTCATTTGCAGGTCGCGCTTTTCGAGAGCCTCCTGTACCGAAAAGAGCAGTTCAGTGATAAAGCCGGGAGATCGTTTGAACAGCAAAAAGTCGGCTCCGCGTTGCAGCGCTTGAACGGCGGTTTGCGAGTCGCTCTCGTTGGTCTGAAGCAGAATCGCGGCGTAGGGCGCATTGCGACGAAGGCGTGCGAGCAGCTCTAGGCCCCGTTCCGGACTGAGATCTTGATCAACGAGGATGATATTCCAGTCGCCCTGGCGGCTGAACGCAAGAGCATCTTCAGACGAGTAACCGGCTTCAATGCGGCAGCCGACGAAGAAGCTCCTCAAGCTGGTCGTCACCAACTTGATTTCGTCGGGATTCTCATTGATGAGCAGGATATGAAGCGAGGGTTCGGGCAAGGACATCGAAGATCTCATGGCCTTCATGCAGGGGCGCGTTCAATATGCCCGGTGGCCGTGTGTACCCCGGGGAATGCACCACCATACAGTGATGAACATGCTCTCCCTCTTAGGCGAACAAATCTGTCCTTCCCCCACTGCTTGAGCTCCATGACTGGTTCAATATCATACACCTTCTTAATAATCCCAGTCCGCCGCCTGAGGGGGCGGTTCCCCTTCTGTAGGGGAGATACGATTCGAAGCGGAAAAAGGGATCAGATTCGTCGTCAGTAAGGTCCTGAGAAGTATTCGGAGTGGGAACCGGAGTCTGGAGACGGGCTGGGGTGTTCGTGCTGACGTCTGGACGGGGGTAGCCCACCACAGCACTTGCGCTGTGGTGGGAGCCCGGAGGGTCCGGCTAGTGCGCCGAGGCAGTGGTTGACGTTTGCTGGCAAGCGCCAGGCGTCATGTAGAGCAGATAGTTCCCCATACCATGGTGAGTATTGGGGTTTTGGAGAAGGTGATGGTGAACCATCACCATCTCGTAGTCATCCTGTTTCGTCACCGAAAATCCTTTGCCATCCCGGTAGACCTGATGGGGCCGAAAATCCCGGAATGTGCCGTCGGCATCGACCTCGGGGACGGTGCGTAGGAGCGTCTCCTTGGAGGTCTTATTCTCAAGTGCCACCATGAGGAGTTCGTCATGCCCGTGAGGGTAGGCGAATTTGACGCAGCCATCCATATTGAATTTCAGAGGCGCGGATAACACTGAGACTCCCGGCTTGATCTCGATGCCTTCGTCTGTCTGGTCCGCGCCCCGCTGGGCAAATTTGCTGTAGCATACGATGTTCACGCCCACCTGGTAGACATCCATCTCCTGGACCTTCGCGCCCTTTGGAGCCACGTACATCGTGAAGCGGGCCATCACGTCTTTCGTCGGTGGGGCCTTGTGGTAAAACGCCACAACGGACATGAGATTCTGGCCTTTGCCCAGTTTCACACCGTAGCCCTCCGGGAAACGGGCTTCCGTCATTTCCAGTCCGGCCCCGGCAAAAAACAAGGGCTCTCCATCGCACGAGACGCTTGGTTTGTCATTATTCAGCATGAGGATGTGATGCAGGTAATTCTTGGGGAGCGGCTTACCATCCTTCGTGAATACTTCGGACTTGTAGCCGATCATGTAGGTGTCTTCCGGCAGTTGGAACACCTTCTTCGGCATACTCGAGGCCAGATCGCCGTCGTGGGCGGTCGGGAGGTCCACTGGGCCGAACGTGAGCGTAACGACCTCGTCTTCGATGGTCAGCTTCGTTTCGCCGAGACTCGGCATGGTTGGAATGGTGTGGTGATCATGTCCGCCGCCAGCATACACCATACACGTGACGCCCAATAACATGACTAGAAATAGAAGCGCACGATTCATAGGCCCCTCCTCGTTGTAACAGACCGGCCGTCCGTGAGTGTGTGTGAAGCGCTGTAGGGAAGTACCGCCCGTCCGTTAAGGAGCCGTCGGAGCCGGGGTGAGTCGTTTCCACAGGTAGCTGCCGCCATGTTGTCGGGGCGGGATATTGTCTCTGGTGCCGACACGCACATACCACCAGATGCCTTTTGCTTCGGTGCCATCCTCAGAGAGAATGACTTCAAACGCGCCTTCGCGATCGTTTCCCGTTTGTTTCCACGTGCCCTGCCAGCGTCGATCGTTGAAGCTTGTGGTGGAAAACTGTCCACCTTGCCACGTGTAAGGACCGGTACCCTGGGCATCCAGCGTGGCGACGTATTTCTTATTGTCTTCGATTTCCGTCACTTCCCATTGGCCGCTGAGGTCGACGCCATTCGGAACGGCCGGCTGCGTATCCGATGCGCGATGAAGCAGCGTCGCGTTGTCTGTGGCCGTCTGTGTCGCTTCCCCATCATGCGAGCGTGTAGATTCGTGCCAGGCCACGAGGATCCATCTGCCGTTCCGTCGCTCTAGGACGCCTGTTTCGCGTAGGGGGAGCACCATCCGCTGGGTGAGGTCTTTCGGATTGCTGTAACGAATATAGTTTGACTCCATAGCAAACCAGGCAATATCGCCTTTGGTCCACATCTGAAGACTGGTAATAGGAATTTCCAATTTGACCACCGAGTCAAACTCGCTACGCATATCGGCCGCCAGATCCGGCCATCCGATGTATTTGCGTCCATCGATCGTATACCCGATGGCGTCCACGTCGTGTGACATATATTTCGACATGGTGGCCAGATCCCGTTCGGCATTCGCCTGAACCAGTGTGCGTAGGGTTGCCTCCGGATCACGAGGTTCCTCGGCTCGCGCCTCAGGAACGCACAATATCCCCAGGAGCGTCCCCACTAGGAGCCACGTTCGGATCATCATATGCAAGGGACGATAGTGAGTCGGTTGTGCGTTCATAGACGTGAACATATTGAGGCCGGAGGCCTCACTCTGCGGGTGCCACTACTTCAGGCTACCTGGTGCCTTGAGGCAGTGTCAATGGCTATTTGCCTGATCCAGGGTACCAGTCATGGCACAGGCCACGACCGTAATGTTGTCGATGCCGCCGGTATCGAGCGCAGCTTGGATCAGGGCGCGGGTCGCGAGTGGGGGATGGTCTTGGTGCAAGTGAGCGATCTCCAATATGCGCTCGTCGGGCAACATTTTGGTGAGGCCGTCGGAACAGAGCACCAGCAGGTCACCGGTGAGGACTTCGAACGTAAAAAGATCGCAGTCCAGGATAAGGCCAAGCCCTATCGCCCGGGTCAGGACGTGCCGGTCCGGATGGCGTGCGGCCTGTTCAGGAGTGAGGCAGCCGTCGCGCACATAGTCGTCAATGAGGGTATGGTCTCGAGTCAATTGCGTGATGCGTCCCGCTCTGACGAGATAGGCCCTGCTGTCGCCGACATTGAGAACCAGGAGGCGGGGGGTGGGCTCAGGGAGCAGGTGGGCCATCACTAATGTGGTTCCCATGCCGTAGAAGGGCGGGTGACGATCGGCATAGGAGCGGACAGCGGCATGGGCCTGCTCCGCCATGGTCGTGAGGAGAAAAGATTGCTGTTCGGCTTGGTCGTCAGCCGGGTTCACGGCGCTGCGAATGAGGCTCGGTGAAAAGTCGGCAAGGGTGTCCATGACAATCCGGCTGGCCACGTCTCCCCCGGGATGGCCTCCCATGCCGTCGGCGACAGCCCACAGTCGGCGACGGTTGTCGACGAGGAATGCATCCTGATTGCTTGAGCGGACCAGTCCACGGTCCGTCTGTCCGTATCCTGTCCACTCCCACCTGCCGCGAGGAGTCTCCACGTTATCCAACCAGACCGAGCGACTGCGGCCCGTATCGTAACGTCAGCCGCTCGTACAAGCAGGCCGCGAGGGGCTCAAGGTTTTGGGTGTCGGCTGCGTTGTATCGAATGAGTTGATCCAGGGCCGCGGGGTTGCCTGCGCGGTAGCGCTGCCACAATCGAACAGCTTCCAACCCGTCGAGTTGGAGCAGATCTGATTCCCGTGCGATGTCCAACTCCCGTTCGATGGACTTCAACCCGCCTTGCAGGCCGACGCGTCTGGCGGCAAAGCAGAGATCGAAATGAGGAATCGGCACCCGCAAGCCTGGAAAGCAGGTTTGCAGATAGGGCATATCAAACACCGTCCCGAAAAATGTGATGAGCAGGTCGGCCTGGTCAAGTTCGTCTTGAATAGCTGCTTGTGTGAGAGAGTGGCCTTGGATCAAGGTGCGCATGCGCCCCTGGCGTTGCAGTCCGACAATGGTCACGTGTCCCTCTCGAGCTGAGAGTCCTGTGGTTTCAATGTCGAGGTACAAAGCCCGGGCACCGAAGGTCTGAAATAGACGCCAATGATCGCGGGTGTGCAGGCAGTCTGCAAAATAGCGGGGGTTATGGAGGTCGAGATGGTCCTGCGCAAGGGCCAGCTCTTCATCGTAGGCGGCTTTGCGCGCGGGCGCAATGCCGATCAGTTGAGCCTCCCGCCGGAATGTCGCCCAATCGGCAATGCCGTCTTCCCACAGACGCCGCTCAGTGGAGGGGCCGATACCTTTCAGATGGACGAAGGTGGATGTCAGCATAAGAGCCGTCGCGAAACTTCCGGGCGGGATTGTAACCTTGATTTCAAGGGATAAACAAGTTAGAGTCCGCGACTGGTGCGGAGTTTCGTCATTATGGTGTTGCGCAGCGTATTACGGCGCGGATGAGGGGTCATGACTACGAACGGCACGATGAAACGAATTCGAATCACAGTCGGCGGCGTCCAACTGGAGGCCGAGTTGAAGGGGACCAGAACGGCCGAAGAGCTGTATCGGGCCTTGCCCGCGGAAGGGCCGTTGAATGTGTGGGGCGAAGAGTTCTATTTTAAAATTCCCGGCGTGAAAGATCATCGCGAAACAGCGACCACGCAAGTCAAAATCGGCGACGTGGCATTCTGGGGAGCTGGCCAGGTCCTGGCGATTTTCTTCGGACGCACGCCGATGAGCATGGGCGCTGACCCTGTGCCTGCCGACCGTGTGAACGTCGTGGGACGGGTCTTAGGTGATGCGGAGAAGTTGCGGCAGGCCATGAACGCGAGCACGATCCGGGTGGAACGCATCGAGCCGGCGCAGCCGGTTGCGTAAGGTCTTCCAGAACGAATTCGAGCGGGGAGCGATTGCCATGAGACTGGCGAAGGAGCGGGTTCATCATATGGCGGATTCGGTGATCGCTCGATTGCACGAGTTGAGCTACCTCGAGGTCACCGGAGATCGAAAGGCGCTCCGCGAGTCATTGGAACAGGCGATGACGGAGGAGCTCATGGTGGAAGACCGGCTCAACGCCGAGGTGCGCCGGATGATGCAGCCTTACGAACGGCAAATCGAGCAAGGGCAGGTGGACTATCAGAAGATGTTCACGATGATCAAACAGAAGCTGGTGCGTGAGCGCGGTATCATATTGTGAGCCACCTCACCAGTCCGGACGGGAGCTCTATCCGTGATCAGTGACGACAAAGCCAGCCACCTTGCCCACCTGATACTTGGCGCGTTGAAAAGAAGCGCTCAATGCAGGCTGACCGAGGATGACGGGAAGGTGTTGCGCGAGATCAAACGCGTAGTCGCATCGGAGCTTGCCCTGGAAGCGGACATTGACAAGAAAGTACGGGCGAAATTGGCCTCTTACACGAGGCAGATTGTGGAAGGCAGTCCGGAATGGGACGTCATGTATCGAAAAACGTCCGAGGAAGAACAGAAAAAACGCGCCAAGCCCTGATCACGCTGGCGAACGATATAACGAGGTAGCGCGATGAGAGTGAGTCTCTGGTTAGCCTTATCTGTGGTCGTGCTGTCGTGTACGGCTTGTACTCATGAGAAGCCGAAACCGCTTGTGCCTCTCGAACTCGCTTACGGAGCCAAGGCCGATGCGAACGCGCTGAACAACCAGGGACGGCAGGCATTTCTAGCGGGCCAAATGGCGGAAGCCAAAGACTTTTTTGGGCAGGCCATCAAGGCCGCACCGGACTCCGGGCAGGCTCATTACAACTACGGGTTAGCGTTGAATGCCTTGGGGCAAACGGATCAGGCGCGTCAGGAATTCATCGAAGCGGCCAACTTGGCTCCCGGTGATAAGGTAATTTGGGACTCTCCGGCCTTGCGTCCTTTTGGAAATCCGGAAACACCAAAGGGTCCCGGGAGGGAGCATCCCTATGGAACGAGCCGGCCTACGATCGGCAGCGGCCCGCGGTAACGGCGCTGAAGGATGGCAGAGAAGGAGATGCACGCAGCATGGCAACCGGATTAGACGTCGGGGCAAAGGCGCCAGAGTTTTCCCTGCCGGACCAAGACGGCAATGTCCTGACCCTCAAGAGCTTGAAGGGCAAGCAGGTGGTGCTCTATTTTTATCCCAAAGACGATACCTCCGGGTGTACGAAAGAGGCGTGCGATTTCCGCGATTCCCTGGCCTCGATCAAGAAGGCCGGGGCGGTGGTGATCGGAGTCAGCAAGGACAGCAAGGCTTCTCACCAGAAGTTTATCGCCAAGTACGGGTTGCCGTTTGCACTGTTGAGCGACGAAGACGCGGCGGTGAGCACGGCCTATGAGGTCTACAAAGAAAAAAGTATGTACGGCCGCAAATACTTGGGGATTGAGCGCAGTACGTTTGTGATCGACGCGACGGGCCGGATCAAGGCTTGCTTCCGGAAGGTGAAGGTGCCTGGTCACGTGGAAGAGGTGCTGGCGGCGCTGAACGCGTAGCCGCTGCAGGGTTACGGGGCGCTCGTGTCGTTGACTTCTCTTTGGCTCCAATGGATCCCCTTGAAAAACCATCCCATGCCCTCCGTGCCGCTGCCTTGTCCCTCGTGCCCGGGCTCGGTCATCTCTATATTGGGGAAAAGCGAGGCGGGCCGCTCCTCGCGGCGGGGCTGCTCTTGATCACCCTTTGGATGAACTGGTTCTCGTTTGCCCTCGTACCCTTGCTTGGCCTCGTGCTGTTCTGCATGGGCGATACCTATCTGATTGTCAGCCGCGACCGCGGACTCTTCCCCTGATTACGCATGAGTAGTTCAGCAGAGAAAGCCTCAGGTGCCATGGCAGAAGTTTTTCGTCTGGGGTGCCGCAGCATCGGCGTGGTTCTGTTGGCCGTTGTGGCGATCGTGGCAACGGGCGGAGCTGCCGAAAAGGTGCCCGGTACGTTGTCGGTGCAAGATGCACTGACTTTGCCGAATCATTCGGTTCGAATAGAGGCTCAGGTAGCCGTCAAAACTGCTGCTGCGGCTCCGCCGTTGAGCGGTATTGTGCTCCACCTTCAGATCGACGGGAAGGACGTCGCCCTCGGCCAAACCAATGAGGTTGGGAAGGTTTCGTTCGACTATCTGCCGAAGATGCGGGGTACGAACGTGATCAGTGTGTCGATCGATTCGGAAGCTCGCATTGGGGCGGAGAAGGTCGACGCGACGTTGTGCGTCTGGGAACGCCGGCGGCCGATTGTGGTGGTCGAACTGGCCGCGCTCGTCCAATCGACTCTCGCTCCGGCGCCACCGCTCGGCTCTTCGGGAACCGGATCAACGGGTGACCCAGCGCCGGCCCCGGTTGTCGAGGCCGCCGAGGAATTGTCCCGGTTGACCCAGTACTATTACAACGTGGTGTATGTGTCGGGCGACGAGCAGGGATCGATGGGACAGGCATTCAGCGGGCAGGTGCGTCGCTGGTTGGAGGCGCATAAATTTCCGGCCGGGTTCGTGGCGGCGTCGGTGCCAGGAGGGCTGAGCGCGACGCTCGACAGCTTGAAGAATGATGGGTGGACGACGATGAAATCCGGCATCGGCCGCACGAGGGCGTTTGCGGACATATTGCTGCAACACCGCATGGAAGTGGTGGTGGTGCCGGAATTGCCCAAAGGCGAGCTCCCTCGCAAAGCCAAGGGCGCGAAGGATTGGAAAGAGGTGCGAAAGAAGTTGTGAACACGATGAAGCTCCCTTTCCTGCTCACGCAACGCGCGACTTCAGAAAGCCCTTGTTGGACGCGCGCAGGTGAAAGAGATACTCCATCCTGGTCACCTCGAAGAAAGAAGGGGCAATTCACTCCGCGCGCGAATCATGGTATGTTCAGCGCCCAATCGTGCGTCATCTCATTGAAGGAGCAGGAGCCGGTATGTTGCTAGAAGGTAAAAAGGGTCTGATCATCGGTGTGGCCAATAAGCATAGTATCGCCTGGGCCATCGCGCAAGCTGCGGCGCGGGAAGGCGCGCAGATGCTATTCAGCTATCAGAACGAACGGTTGCGCGAAAACGTCGAAGAATTGGTCCAGACCCTGCCCGGCGCATCCGCCTGCGTCTGCGATGTCGGCGATGACAGTCAGATCGATGCGATGATGAAACAGGCCGCGGAGAAACTGGGACGGTTGGATTTTCTGGTGCATTCCCTGGCGTTTGCTCCACGTGAGGAACTGACCGGAGAATTTGTGAACACCACCCGCCAGGGATTCGCCACGGCCCTCGACGTGAGTGCCTATTCCCTCGTGGCCGTCACGCGGGCGGCGATACCATTGATGACGGAAGGCGGTTCAGTCATCACGCTGACCTATCTCGGCAGCGAGCGAGTCGTCCCGCACTATAATGTCATGGGCGTCGCCAAAGCCGCGCTCGAAGCAACGGTGCGGTATCTTGCACACGACCTCGGACCCAAGAACATTCGGGTGAATGCCGTTTCCGCCGGCCCGATTAAAACGCTGGCGGCTCGCGGCGTGTCCGGGATCAGCAAGATGGTCGATCACCATCGCGCATTCGCGCCGCTTCGCCGGGCGACCGAACAGGGCGAAGTCGGCGATACGGCGCTGTTCCTCGTGAGTCCATTAGGTCGCGGCATCACCGGAGAGGTGATCTACGTCGATGGGGGATACCATATTCTCGGCTCCCTGGCGTCTGTCGATTAAGAACCGGAAAGCCTGGTCCGCCCGATTTTTGCTGTGCGTCGTCCCTGGCTCATTCAAGGTGCGGCCACGACGGAATCGGGCGCTGCTTTATCCGCTCATGCTGTTCCTCTGCCTGTTCTCAGTTGTGACGGTAGGTCTACCGGTGCCTGTCCTCTCTGCCCAACTCTCGGCTAGAGAAGAAGACGGGTTGGTGGGAGCCGTTCATTCCGTTGAAACAATTGACAGCCTTTTGGCGCAAACCGACCGGTATGATCCGCAGGGTCGTATTCTCGAACGGATACAAGGCGGGAAGGATGCATCTCAAGGCTTGTGGCCCCTGCGGTTTACCTATGTCTACGATCAGGAAGGAAAACGTCTGGCCGAAGTCGTACGCGATGCACGAGGCGAACTCGTGAAGGAGACTCGCTCGGTCTACGATGCACAAGGCAATCGTTCCGCCGAACTGTCGGCATGGGGCGATGGGACGTTTGAAAATGTGTCGCTGTATGAATACGACGAGTCCCGTCGGCTCCGGAGGGGCCTTCATTACAACGCGGTGCAGGTCGTCAACCGAAACCTGTATTCCTATGATGCCGCGGGACGCCTGGCACGCGAACGTCTCGAACGCAATTATCGATATGACGCGGCCGGACATCAGGTGGTGACGACCAATCGGTTTGATGTGGGGCATGACGTGGCGATCACCTACGACGATCGTGGGCACGTCCAGGAGAAAGTGGTGTCGGATCTCCGAGGGCGGAAACAAGGCCATTCGGAGTTCCGTTACGATGAGCGTGGTAGTCAAATCGAGGAACGCAGTTATGATGCCAGTGGACGGCTCACCGACCGGAAGACGTACCGGTATGGCTACGATACGGTAGGGAACTGGATCACAGAGATCTTTGAGTGGTGGGAAGTACAGAAGGGTGAGGTCCGCCTCAAGCAATCCCACGTCCGCGAGCGTCGGATCACTTACTACTAAGCCGTTCGCCCAGCGTTCTCGGGCGATATCAGGCCTCGTATGAAACTCTGTGCAAAACCTGACGTCTCAGGCGAGGTAAGATGGTGCACCATTCGAATCTGTTGAGATGTGTCGCGGGTGTGCTGTTGCTGTGCGTGGCCGGCCAAGCGGAAGTTCTCGCCGGGGATGATTCAGGGCCGCTGCAAACCCGCGGCCCCCTGCGACAGTCCCATGACAATCCACGGTATTTTGCCGATACTGACAACCGGATCGTCTACCTGACCGGTTCCCATTCCTGGGAAAACTTTCAGGATGTCACGCAAGTGTTCGACTATCCGGCCTATCTCGATCGTCTGACTGCTCTGCATCACAATTTCATTCGCATGTGGGTCACTGAATCGATCCATTCGGACGGCGGATGGCTCATGAATCCACCAGCCAATGAGAAGGATATCGCGCCGCTGCCGTATCTGCGGACTGGACCAGGCCTTGCTTTGGATGGGCGACCACGGCTGGACCTGTCCCGGTTCAACCCTGCCTACTTCGAACGCCTTCGCACCAGGGTCATGCAAGCAGGACAGCGCGGCATTTACGTCTCCATCATGTTCTTTCAAGGCTTCAGTGTGGTGACGCCGGGCGCGTGGAAGGCACACCCGTTGAACGGCGGGAATAATGTGAACGGGATCGACGGCGATGCCGACGGCGACGGGCTTGGGCTGGAGGTGCACCAGTCGCCAGGCCCTCACGTGCTACAGATTCAGGAAGCCTATGTGCGGCAAGTGCTCGACACGCTGCACGACCTGGACAATGTTTTGTACGAAGTGGTGAATGAGGCGACCCCCGAGTCGGTCACCTGGCAATATCACGTCATTCGCGTCATCAAACGGTACGAAGCGGAGCGGCAGTTCATGGCCCATCCGGTGGGTATGACGTTTTTTCAACTCGGGGAGTTCGGCGGCGGGGACAATGCGACCCTGTTCGACAGTCCGGCCGATTGGATTTCTCCTGGTGGCTACACAAAATATGCCCGTCATCCTCCAGCCGCTGACGGAAGGAAAGTCATGATCCTCGACACCGACCACATCCACGGGATCGGCGGCGATCGGGACTATGTCTGGGAAAGCTTCTTCCGGGGATATAATCCCATTTACATGGACCCGCTCGAAGCGCTGCACGGGCTCACGATCGGTGAACCGGTCTTGAATGAGCCGCAGCATGAGCGTGCGCGGGTTGCGATGGGACAGGCGCGCCGGTGGGCCAATCGTCTGGACCTCCGGCGGACGTTGCCGCATGAGGAATTGGCATCGACTGGGTATTGTCTGGCAGATCCCGGGAAGGCATATCTGGTGTATGTGCCTGCCGCCGTGTCGTCGTCTTTAACGACGGATTTCAGCAGGCCCCTGACCGTCAATCTTACCGGGGCGGCGGGTGGATTCGTAGGGGAATGGATCGACCTGGAGGCACAAACAGTCTTGCCGTCGGAACAACTAGAGGGAGGTGGAGAACGATTGTTTGCCGTGCCGCTTCCTGGGCCAGTGCTGCTCCATCTCCACCGAGTGAAGTAGCTATCCCCATCTGGACCATGAGCCTATTCGTGATAGTGCCAGGCACTATTGGTCGGTATTAAGTTCAGGGAGATGTTTTACCGGTGACGCTTAAATACGTAGCTGTCAACGTTGTCGACCAGAGGGCTCTGGAAGCACGTGCTAGTAATAGGTATTGACAAGCAGCGGGATTGTCTGCACGGCAATTGGCTGGCTCTTAAAATGATCAGCGAGCCGATCTTTGCACGACGTATTTGAAAGTGAGGCATAAGTCACGGAGTAGTGTCAGCTTCGGCCAGGGTTCATTTGTCGGCTGCTCGGAAATGTAGCGGATCTCTAAGGTTTTGGAGTTCTCGATAGTAGTAGAGCGCGGTGGGCCGTTTGGTTCCGAATACGAGTTTGCGTAGAAAGGTGAGTTCCTCCTCGGTAGCATTTCCGCTCAGGGCCGTATTCTGAAGAAACTCTTCGAATCCCGGTTCTCGCTCCAGAACGGTGTCTGGGCCTTTCTCCACAAACTCAAATCGTTTCTGATGCCCGGGGGCCACCCTGCGATTCAGGACAATTTCAATGCAGAACGTCACGAGATCGATATCCCACGATTCGATTAACGGATCGAGGAAAGCGATACAGTTTTCATTGGAGAGGTCAAAGACGGTTGTGTCCAAGAAGTTCAAGACGGTGACCCGCATCTGGGGGTAGCTCTTCTTGTTGAGTTTGGCCACTCGTCGTAGCCACCCATGATTGTCCAATTCCTGTCGGGCGACTCCCTTGGCGACACCGAGAAGTTTTTGTGTGACGAATCGTTCAAGTTCGCCGAAGGGTTGCTTCTCAAAAATTGTACGAATATGCAACGCCTTGTCGGGATGGCATTTGCGGAGAATCAACTCGCGCACTTCGTGCAGTAACGGAGAGGGCAAGTCATCCCACCTTTTTTTGAGCTGTTCGCGGCGTTGCTGGTCCGCAAGTGTGGCAAGCTGTCCGGAGGGTAGTTTGAGTACGCGGCCGATCTTGTCATACATGTCGGTCCGATTCGACGCGGGCGGGAGCTTTTTTTGGGTCAAGAGCTGAGAGATGTACGATTCGGTCACATGGGCAGCCCGAGCGAGTGCCCGCTGATCCAGTCCAAGCTCTTTGAGGCGATGTTTGAGCACAAGGGCGATGTTCACGAGTGCCTTGTGAAATTGGTTAACCTAAGATGGTTAAGGTTATCTGGATTTGGCGGAAGTGGCAAGATTATACTTGACTAAATCTGGTTAACCTATCTATGGTGAAGAGTGCGAGAAGAAATTGAGTGTCGCCATCGCCGGTGAAGTATTCCGGGTGTGGTCTATCGAGTGAGTGTGGATACGACCCTCCTATACCGGTGGAGAGCGCGTCGCAGTAGATCGGTGTGCTGTCGTGACGTTTGGCAACGCGGACTGTCCTATCCCTTGCGCTTCCCTGTGTCTTCCTAGTGTGATCGATTCCCCAGTCTCCGTCGCTTCGACGCCAGAATTATTTGTAAGGGTCTCAGTCGTGGGCCGACGGCCTGTGACATCGTGAGGCTCCCTTCATCTGTCGCAGGACTGTCCGCGACGACCTCTCGATCATGGATCGGGATCGTCTACGGGCAGGTCGATAGTGGGTGCGTATTGAAAGGCGTGATCATCATGAAATTCTATACGATGGGGATGACAGGGCTTGTATGCGTCGGAATGGCCGCGCTGGCCGTGGCAAATCCTGCATTATTGCCAAAACATCCCGGGTACCCGTCAGGCGGAGAATTTGCGAATGATGCAGGTCGACAGAACTTTACCCACAGTCAATCTCTTCTCGAGGCCGCGAGGTCCGGAGATACGAACATGAGCCCGACACCGATGGACCCCAACGATGCCCGGCTCTCGGAGCATCAGGGGGCCGGCCGATTGCCGACTGTGGAAGGGCCAAATATCAAGATCGACCCGCCGGTCAAGGAAGGCACGCGGATGCCGGCGAAATAGGCCATTGTGCTCGCGGAACAGGGGGAGCAGGGATGTCCTTCGTTCCCCTGGGCTCCGGGGCGGACGCCTGCCGGTGCCCAATTCGTATGTCGCATTCATGATCGTGGATGGAGAAGGAGGATGGCGTGATGGACAACAAAATGGGGTTGGTCGCTCCCGTCGTGATCGGGATCGGACTCATTGTCGGGGGGATGGTATGGAGCGGAGAAAAGGATCGGCACAGGGGAGACGCCGCGCAAGAAGGCATCGCCATGGCAATGAACTCGAAGGTGACGATCCAGCAAGGCATCATGAAGGTCGATGTCGATGCAGAATCCGGTTCGGTGATCATGACCTGAAAAAGATGGTTCACAAGAAAGCGGCCGTATAAAAAGCTCTCGCGCTCTCTTGGCCTGTTCGCGACGATCCGGAGCGTGTGACGTTCAGATGGGCCGGAATGGCATATACCAGGAGAGCATAGCTTCGCGGGGGTGCGCCGGGCGCAGACCTGCGTGGTAGGAGGTGTCAGATGGTCATGATCATTGGGATTCTCACCATGAGCGCATTGGTGTGGTTTCTTGCTGCTAATATGGCGCGCGAGAGCGACTCGGAACGGCGTCATGCCTGCCGGGCAGCCAAGCAGTGAGCGTAATCCGCTCGTGCTGGTGTCGGGTACGAGTCCACGCAGGATACGTAGCCCTTCTTCAAGAACCACGTCTGAGTTGCGAGGATGGGCGGCGTCACGCGAGGGAGACAGCAGGGGGCAGATTTCCGCGTTCGTGGGGCGGTTCGATCTTTGATGAGGTACGGGTGGCAGAAGGCGTCTGAGGAACTGGAGGCCATCGTGGCGAATCAGAAAAGCATGGTGGTTCAGATGTTGGAATCGCTCCGGCGCAATCCATCCTGTGGCATGGACGAGCTCGTGGCGGATTGCTCGGGCTTAACCTGGAATCAGCTGTACTGCGAGGTTGCTCGTTTGCATCGGCGGGGTCAGCTCTGTTTGGCCCGTGTGAACGGGGACAGCTATTTCCTCAGGTTGCCACAACAGCGGACGTCTCCATTGCCGGTGTCTGCAGAGGCCTGTTGACAGGATAGGTGCTGCGGAGAACGGGATGTCCGTTCTCTATGGAGTCAGGGGCCCAGCAATGGGGCTGCCTGATTCTGTCCCGAGCGAGGGGATCGTGCCTTCCTGGGGCAGGATGCGAAAGTGCGTGACTGCGAAGGAGACGGCCTGCCCCACGGTAAAGTGGCAGCGGCGGAATTCCTCTTTGTTCATGCGCGAGCGAAGAATCAGTCCGTCAGGAGTCTCGATCTCGAGCCGGTAGGCCACGCCGAGAAAATAGATATGCCGGAGCTTGGCCTGCTGACGGTATCGGCGGGGATCTTCCGCAACCTTGACGTAGTAGGGTCGGAATCCCACCTGTAACTTTTGACCGTCGGAAAACCCCGGAGCGGGAAACTCCAGCGAACCGACCTGCACCTGATAGCCACGCACGATCCCTTCTACGATATTCATCGAGCCGATAAATCGGGCCACGAACTCGGTGGCGGGTTCTTCGTAGACATCTGCGGGAGAGCCGGCCTGCTCCAGCTTGCCCTTGGAGAACACAATAATACGCCCCGATACTTCCATGGCTTCTTCCTGATCGTGCGTCACGAAGAGACTAGTCACGTTCAAATCCGTATGCAGGCGAATGAGCCACTCGCGCAACTCCTGCCGTACCTTCGCATCGACCGCGCCGAACGGTTCATCCATCAACAAGACTGAAGGACGCGGCGCTAGCGCGCGGGCGATGGCGACACGTTGCCGCTGCCCCCCGGACAGTTGATGCGGATAGCGGCCGCCGAGTCCGTCCAGGCTCATCAAGGCGAGCAGTTCCGCGACACGCTGTTCGATATCCCGCCGGTTCCACTTCTTGATCTTGAGGCCGAAAGCGATGTTGTCGAAGACCGTCAGGTGTTTGAAGAGAGCGTAATGCTGGAACACGAAGCCGATATTGCGTTCCTGCACGGTGAGATCATTGACCCGTTTGCCGTCGATGAAGATATCGCCCGAGGTCGGCACCTCCAGGCCGGCGATCAACCGTAATACCGTGGTCTTGCCGCTGCCGCTGGGTCCTAACAGTCCGAGTAGTTCGCCCTCATTCACCACGAAGGAGACGCCACCCACCGCGTTGGAGGAGCCGAATGTTTTGGTGAGTCCGCGTACTTCTATTTTCACCGGCTTACTTCGCTCCCGCTTCCGCGACGGTCGTTTCCCCCCGAGCCTTGGCAATTTCCAGGACCGTCAGGATTGCGAAGGATACCGCGAGCAGGGTCAAGGCCACGGCATTGGCCGCCACATAATTGAAATCGACATAGCTCTGATAAATATGCAAGGTAGCGGTCTGCGTCAGCAACAGGATATTGCCGGAGACCACCAGCACCGCCCCGAATTCGCCGATCGCGCGTGCGACCGTAAGGGTGGCGCCATAGACCAGACCCCAACGCAACGCCGGGAGTGTCACCTTGAGAAACACCTGCCACTCGCCGGCGCCTAACGTACGTGCGGCCTCTTCCTCTTCAGTTCCGAGTGTCTGCAGGAGGGGCGTGAGTTCCCGCACCATAAATGGAAACGTGACGAAGAGGGTCGCGAGAATCATGGCTGGCAACGCGAACAGGACCTTGATGTGAGCCTGGCCGAACAATGCGCCCAGCATGGTGTCGGGTCCGAACAGCAAAATGAGCATGAATCCTGCGATGACCGGCGAGACGGCAAAGGGCAAATCGATCACGCCGCTGACCAAGCTGCGGCCCCAGAACTGTTGGCGCGCCAGCACCAGTGCCGTCAGTGTGCCAAAGAGCAGATTGAGCACGAGCACGATCAGCGTGATCTCAGCCGTCAGGGTAAATCCGTGCAGCGCTTCCGGGCGTGAGATCTCGGTCCAGAATGCCGCCAGTCCCTCGCTGAAGCTCTGGCTTGCCATGTACAGGATCGGGCCCACCAGGAGAACCAGAAAATAGACCCAGACGATCCCGATCAATAGCCAATGCATGCCCGCACTCCCGTAACAGTCCCTACGATCTCAGACCCTGTTCACCCTTCACTGCGCCAAGGTCGGCATCGCCGCATCATGAACGGGCCGATCTGCCCGATTCGACCAGTGAAATAATTTGGGGAACCGTTCACCCGGACGCCGGGTCAGCCGTTCCAGCAGCAATAGCACCACAAACGAAATGAGCAGAATCAACACCGAGACGGATGTGGCCGCCTGGGGGTTGTAGCTCTCGATTTCTCCGTAGACGTAGACCGATGCCACCTGCGTCTTCATCGGGATATTTCCCGCCACGATGACGATGGACCCAAATTCGCCGAGTGCCCGAACGAAGGTCAGAAACACCCCGGTCAAGAGACCTGGGAGCACCGACGGAACCGTCACCTTCCAAAAGGTGGTCCAGGGACTGGCCCCGAGGGTGAACGCCGCTTCCTCCTGATCGCGCTCGAGGCCCATCAACACCGGCTGCAGGGATCGAATCGTAAACGGCATGGTGACAAACAGCATGGCCAGAATGATGCCGGGCTGGTTATACAGCACCGTCA
>CAZKVY010000032.1:0-41135 GCA_964556305.1 uncultured Nitrospira sp.
GGCAGTGGGCAGTCTGCCGGGAACGCCGCTGGACGACGCAGGCGGCCCCTTCTTCGACTACCTGCTTCCCTGCTACAGGGCGGAATTACTGGCGGCCGGGGTTCACTTCCCGGAGCAATGGCAATGGCAATTCCCGAAACGCGACCAGGCGGGTCGATTGACGGAACTTTCCGGCACGCACTATTTGCCCGAGCACACGTACGACCGGCGCACCTTCATCAAGGTCCGGCTCTCCCGCTCCTGTGAAACGGTGGAGGAAATCACGTTGCAGGACCTGCTGCCCCTGCTGGAGCGGCTCCACTACACGACCGATTGGGGCCTTTACCGTGAGCAGACACAACCTGTCGATGCCCGCTTCGACCTGCAAGACTTCCTCTCGCTCAACCATGTGGTGGAAGGCCTGTATCAGCGGACTGCGAAGGAAGAGCGGCTGTTGAACGAAATCAAAGATGCCTATCGAGGCGCCATACGATCGCCTCAAGTCCTGTACAAATATCTGGACACCGCGATCCGGTCAGGGTGGGTTGAGAATCTCTACTGGGCACTGGCTGAAGCGGCACTGGGAGTGAAGCGATATCAGCGGGCAGTGTCATTCGATCGCGAAGTCTGCCCTCACATCCCGCCACGATTGCTCATCCCGGTCCGGCGGCACCTGCAGAGGTATCATGCAGGGCTGAGTGCCGTCGCCCCGGCACCAACGGAAGTCACAGCCTGACGGCCTCCAGCGTGCCGATACTGTCGGTCACCAACCGCCGACGAAACCGTCCGAATCCGGTCACGCTCAGCCAGGCCTCGACGTCGTTCCAGGCATAACTCCGGCCGGTCGGCGTAAACGCGTACATCAGCAACGAAAATACCGCCGCCTCGGCAGGCAGGGTGCCGGCAGCGTTGAGAAAATATTCCACGATCACAATCTTTCCCCCGGGTCGTAGCGCGCCATGCGCCCGTCTCAACAGACCTCGATTTTCCGCCTCGCTGAAATCATGCAGAAGATTGGAGATCAATACCAGGTCGAATCCGGAGTCGAGCGGGGCAGTCAACACGTTCCCCTGCCGCACCACGATACGTTCCGCCAGCCTGGCCTCTTTGATGTGACGCCGCGCCACCGACACGGCCTGATCGACCAGCAGCACATGAACATCGGAATGACGTTGCGCCAGAGCAATGCTGTAGGCCCCGGACCCGCCGCCTATATCTAACAGGCGCCTAGCTCCACGCGGCAGCCGGATCCTGTCGAGCGTGCGCGGCGCCAGCACATAACTACGCTCGTGCATCGCCAGGGCAAATCGTTGCCGGAACGCCGCAGTCTTCGTGACCGATGCCCACCCGGACCGCCCCAGACGAACGGCGCGCGCCATCCCGGTCCAATCCGACCAATGGTGGTTCAGCAGCCAGAGCAGATTGGTCACCGCCGTCGGGCTTCGGCCATCCAGATAGTTCAGCCCAAACGTCGTATTCCAATAACGCCCCGCTTTCAGACGCACCAGTCCAAGCCCTGCGAGCGCCTGCAGCAGGAGGTCCATGCCCTCGCGCGAAGCGCCGCAGGTGGTGGCCAGTGAGTCGGCGCACTTGCCGCCCTGGCCGATTGCCGTGAACAGGCCGAGTTCATTGGCGACGAGCAGCACTTTCGACTCCGCATAGCCGTTCGCCAGCCGCATCAAGTCCCGATACGTCACCGACCCTCCGCGGGGGGTAGCGCCGGGTTCACCTCAATGTCCATCCACATGCCCCGGGAAAAGTGAGGGGCTCCGGTCACCGGGTCAGCAAGAAAACAGAGCAGGCCGTATCGCCCCGGCTCCAGCTCGAGATGAACATAGCCCTCTCGTCCCGGATCGAGACCGGTGAGGCCGCCGGCTTCCCGCCCAGCGGAATTGGGCAGTCCTCCAGGCCTGTAACGCGCGATGAACTCCTTCGCCGACGCTCCCTCTGCGAGACGAATCAGCACCACCTCATGGGCCTGCCGGCCATCATTCACGAGATGCACGGTTCGAGTTCCCGCATGCAGTGTGCCACTGATGGCAAATACAAAATCGTTCAAGCGCAGCGTCGCATCGGCGCGCGGCGCTGGTTCGCCGGAAGGCGTGGCCTCCACCACCCGAAGCGCCCGCACCATGCCACGCATGGCGTGGGGACGGCCCGCTGCATCCGGAATGCCGCAGAGTAACAGATAGTCTCCGGGATCGAGCTGAATGCCGACGGACGCCTCATCGCCGGGAGCGACACTATTCACTCCCCCATGACGCCGCAGCCAATTCGGCAAGCTTGGCGACCGGGAAGCCAATGCCCGTTCGACATGGGCCACGGTTTTTCCCGGTGGCAGCGCCAAAAATTGAACCTGATGCACATCCCGCCCGCGATTGATCAACCGCACCGTTTGCCAGCCTGATTCGAGTTGCTCTGGACCGATGAAGGCATAGTCTTCGGCCGTGAAGGTCGTGACGGCTGCCCCTGCGGAAACGGGCAGGCCGCACAGGGCCATGAAGAGACCCGAGATCACCAGCCAGCCGCTCATGGATCGGAACGGTATGCTATTGGCGCGTTGGGAAAACATGTCCTGGAGAGAATACTCCGGCGCGTGGCTAGTTCCAAGGCATCGGGCCCAGAGCTGTGGTACATCCATCTTGCCCCGGGCCGTAAAGGCCGAGCCTTGGATGATTACGCCGAACCATTCGTTAAAGCAACGCGAACCGGCGCGACCGCATAGATGTCGGCAGAAAAACAGTGGGCGAGGTTCGCAGAGCTGGTTTACCGGTGCGGTGTAGTGATGGTAGAGCTACGGCCTAGCGCCGGTTCCAACCGTATCGCTTGTTGGAATAAAAGATTGAATTCAGGACGACCGGCGCGTAACCGTTCGGCCCACTCCATCGACGCTCGTGCCTCGGCCGGTCGGGACAGCTTGATCAGGCATCGGGCTTCATCCAGGCGTTGCTGAATCTGCAAGAAGACCGGCAACCGCTCCGATCGGACTCTCTGAAAAAAGTTCAACGCCGGCTCGCAGTCCGCCTCACGGATCTTCCCTAAGGCATAATTGCGAAAACTCCGGCTCAGATTTCTCCCGAATGCCATGAGCGCGTAATCGGCCAGCGGCGACTCGGGATGTTGGGTCAGCAGCCCGGTCAACAGCGCCTGTCCCGCCTGCAATTGGTCGCCCCGCTGCCATAGGAGAAATTTCGCCGCTTCGTCACTCGCGGACGAGCCGGTCAGTAAGGAGGCGCCGACTCCATGCTCGTCGGCCACCGTCACGCCTACCGCGTGTGACCGTATCTGGTCGTGTTGAGGCGCGCCCTGAGGACGGTATTCGGCCGTCATGCGATAGGTCCCAGGTCGATCGAACGTCCATCCCAGCGCGCCATAGAAGACCGGAAAGATCGCCACGACTGCCTCCCCCGGGGCCAGGGCGGTCCTGGTGTGCAAGGCGTCCGCGTAAAACAACGGCAGGAACACGAACCGTGGCCTATTCGAACTCGACACTTCAATCTGGATCGCGCCGGTTTGCGGGTCGAGCAGTTTAAACACCTCCACCGGCATCGTCCCCACATTGACGAGGCGGACGGTGGCATAGACCGGCTCTCCGAGACTCGTGGTGGACTGCCCAATGTCGAGCATGAGCTCGAGCGTGGCGGAGCCGGGACCTTCCTGGGCCATGCCGTCGTGTGCCCACACCCCCGGGAACAGGAGCGCGATCACGCAGACGAGGAACACCTTCCTGGACCAGGGCGCGATAGGATCGAGGTGCATAAGCCGCCCTTCGGCCTCACTGACAATCGGTGATCGTTAATTCTTCCAGAGGATGCGCCCAGGCAGCATGGTCATTGGCGACCCACGTGAATGGCGCAGCCCCGATGGCGCCGGGGAATTTGCACTGCTCCGGATGGTTGGCCAAATGCTCCCGGCTTTGCTCGGAAAATCGGTACACCGGATCGCCCGTCAGGTCGTCTGATTGCGTCATGATCGAGGTGCCGTCACCGTCACTGTGGTGGAGATTGAAGGCATGGCCGATCTCATGGGCCGTCGTGCGCAAGTAGGCAGCCCCGTCGGTCTGGATGGTGTTCATGCGATAAAAAATGGCGAAGGCCGACCTCGTGTGCCCCTGCCACATCTTGCCCAGGATGAATTCAGGAATACAGACATCGAGCACCTCGCCGTAGTGATTCACCACCGCACCATAGAGATGATACGTATTGCAGAAGTCAAAGGGACAAGCGGCCGTGGGAAAGAGCGACAAGTGGCGATGGCCGTTCTCCAACGTCGATAATTCGGCATCGCTGATGCACTCGTCTTGGGCGATGTTGAGCGGCTGAATCCCCGTGTCATCCTGCTCGACCGTCAACTTGATGCCGGCATCGTCGAAGATCGAACTCACAGTCACGGGCTGGCCATTGACCATATGCTGCGGTGGGAATGTGGTTCCCGTCATGCGGTCGAATTCCAAAGACACGCAGGAAGCCAGGAGGCCGGCGAAAACCGGAATCGCCATCGAGACCAGAACACGAAGTGGCAGTCTGAACATGAAGGCCTCCTGACGAGCAGCGACTACCGTGATTCGGAGGGCAGAGAAAATGATTTCTAGGCTACGTGTTGCCGCGCATCCTGTCAATCCGTGCCGTCCGGCCCGGGCAGAAAGTCACCACCGGCACCTTCACACGTCGGACGGCTGCGTACCTTGTTTCCCTGCGGCACGAACAACCCTACGTAGTCGTATCGGATGGGATACGGATCGTATCCGATGCGATACCTCCTCAGACCCCCACAAATACCAGCAGTTCCAGACACCGTTTCCAAGCGATTGTTATTACGCGCAGGGACTCTGCTTGAGTTCGATGGCGCAGAGTTTGCGTCATGTGACGCCGTGACCAGATTTCTTACGGAGCGAGCTTTCTGGCAACGCTTGCAGGATCGACAGCAGGAGACAAGGAGAGAACGATGCGCCGGATCACCCTACTGATGCTGCTTCTCTACGGATGTGTCCCGCCGCCGCCCCATCAATTCGTGCCAGGAGGCCCGGTCGGCGAATCGGGACAAACAGTGCAAGGTCCGCGACAAGCCAGCGACAATGAAGTGCGCGCCATGCTGGCCGAGTCGTCGCGGCACCAATCACACCCTTCCGAGCGAGTCGATCTGGACAGGCTTCTCACACAGATCCCCCAAGCCACAACCTTCCGGCAGAAGCAGCATTTGGTGGATCAATACCACCATGCAGCGCTTCTTCTGCCGGAAGCCGAGCGAGATCAGGCCTTTCAGCGGTTACGAGACACTGTGGGATCAAGCACGCTCAAAAAGTAACCGCGTGCATATGAACGGAGATCCTGTTGAAAATGGAAAGGAGTTCGCGATGAAACCCACACGAATCGGCGCTCTGCTGATGCTCGGCCTGACGATTGTTTGCGCTGGGCTCGGCCTGACGATCGAGCCGGCCGAAGCCCACAACTGGCTCGGCGATTGCGTCGTCGATTTCGACAATACCTTTGCGCTGACCTACATCTACGGGCAAGCGCGGGGCAACTTCGGTTACCCCACCGGCATCGACAATTCAGGCGAATTGCAGCCGTGCAACGCCACCCATCAGGCGTGCTGGACCTATCGCCATCGCTGCTTCGGCAACTACATCAACGTCGAAGACATGACCTACGGACATATTCACCTGACGTTCGACAGTCCGAGTCTGCTCACGCCATGTTTCGTTGATCCGGGAGATGGTCCCGGCGCGGGATTTGGACGGACAGTAGGTGACAACTGCGTGGCCGCCGATTGGATTCATGAACCGCGCACGCTCGGCACGCATGGCAAAGACCACTGGATCAAAATCTGGATGGAAGATCGGGTGACCCATCAGCCGCGCGTCTTCGACATGCCGATCATCCGGGTGACCGGCACGGAGCCGATTCAGTTCTGGTTCAAGAAATCCAACGGCAGGTGGTGGTACTGGTCGAACCTCGCGCCTAATCCCTGGTTGGTCGGCGGATGGGTGCAGGATGTGGTCGAAGTGCGGATTCGTGGGGCGCAGGCCGCGAAAGGGCCGTACTTTATCGGAGCCTTCTCAATCCTCGACTAATGGATGTTGCGAATGGCCGCCGGTTTTGTTCTCGCATCATTCAGGCCCTCACCGTACCCCACGGGTACGCCTCGGGCCTTCATTGGCCGCGGCCTTGCTCGACGGCTAGGTTGAGCATCCTTGGCGAGGCCCTACTTGTCGTCCGGGAGCTGCAACTTGATCGAAAGCGCCGTGCGGTCATCGGTAATCTGCGCCACGATCTTGTCTCCGGTTTTTAATCGCCCGCCGATCACGCCTTCGATTTTGGTCTCAGGCGTCACCTTCAGCCGCTCCTGGTGACCGGAGAATTCCTTGACGATCAGTTCGCCCTCTTCCCAATACAGAACATCGGCCTTAATCACCGTGGCAGCGGTGGCCTGAGTACTGTCAGCGGCTGATACGGGAATAACTGCGGAAAAAATAAGGTAGAACGCGAGAAGAAGTGCCATCACGAACCCTCCCGTTTTTTTCTTAGCCTACCGATGACGGCTGGCGACTGTCAATTGGAGCTTCACAGCCGGCATGATCTCAATGGTCGTTTGACTCGGGTACGCTGAAAAGCACTGATCCCTAAGAATATCTTCTCGCGAGGTCGGGCACATTCTGCTCGTGCGCGCTCTGCGAGGTGCGGGACGCGACGAATAAGGAGCGTCAGATTCACGCAGGCCGGCGAGACGCTCAGCCGGTCATGTCTGTACTCCTTCCACGTACCTCCTTACCCTTAAGGGGTGGCGTGACGCCGTTCCCAACTGCGCACGTCGAACGAGGCCCTTCTGAGGGCGCGCGTCAAAATCTACTGTTCCTTCCACTTACCTCACTCCCCTCAAGGTGTGGCCTGGCGGGTCTCCCAGTGCGCGTCGTCCAACGAGGGCTTTCCGAGGCCGCGCGTTGCGCGAGCACAGGAGACCCGTCAGGTCACCCCTCTTAACACTTTGACCCATCCGTCCGACAAGCCTCTGCCCGATCATTGAACCCTGAATTGCGCAGACTCTCATAGACGTTCTGCTGCCGCTCCATTTCGCGATCGTAGGAAGTTCTCTCCCGCCCTTCCGATTGATACCCTCCGCCGGAATTCCGCCTGGGCTGCCGCGCGACAAGTACCTTGCGCACCTCGGTCTCATAATAGCCGCGTGTTTGGGGATCGGGATCTTTCTGGTAGCAGGTGTTGAGGTGCTTGCGGCCTTCGGCGTCATGCCCCAATACGTAATGGGCGAATCCCACGTTGCAGTAGGCATTCGGCGTACCCGGATCGAGCTTCAGGACCATTTCGGAATCCTGCAAGGCCAGCTGGAACCGTTCGTGCCGGCTGTAGATTTCAGCGCGCGCTTTATAGGCGCCGACATGTTTGGGGTCGAAACGGATCGCGGCAGTGAAATCGTCGAGAGCTTCACGGTCCTTGCCTTGATACTCTCGGACGTAGGTCAACCCGCGGCCATAGTGCGCCTCGGCACTGGGACGGAGACGGATCGAGGTCGAGTAGTCTTCCAACGCCTGCGGAATCTGACCAAGCATCTTGCCCGCCTTGGCGCGGATGAGATAGGCATCGGCCTTGTTGGGTAGACGGCGAATGACTTCCGACGCGTCCTGCAACGCCTGCGCGTAGGACCCCAGAAAATAAAAGCAGCGGGCGCGCGCGAGATAGATGCCGGTCTGATTGCGTTTTTGTTCGAGGACGTGGGTAAGGAGTTCGAGAGTTTCCTGATTGCCCTTGCCGTTGGCTTCGCAGTAGGCGTCAACGGAACCATCGCCGCAGGCAACCGCCAGGAGGAGACTGCACAGCGCGACGATACTGCCCGCACAACGACCGGCTTGCCCCATGCCCGCCTCCGGAGACGGGCGCATTATCCCCTTGTAGAACAAACCACGTCAAGATTGTCATCGGAACAACTAGCCCTGCAGTCTGCTCTCCGGAACAACCTAAAATCCCAGTGAGACGCCGACAGTTCCCAGCAAGGCCGCCCGCTCGGAAGGCCCCAGGAATTCGGTGCCGAGCCCGCCATCCAGCACCACCCGCGAAGTAAGTTGGTGGCGCAGGCCGACCTCCACGCCGGTGTGGTTTCGCTGGCCATGCAGGTCTGATTGTCGGGTGTAGATGCTGGCGATCAACGTGTCACGAAAACTACCGGGATACCCCAGGGGATAACTCACCGCTGCAACAGCACGGTAGGCGCCGGGCCGCTCTTGTCCTTGTGGAGAGCCAAGCACCGTATACCCTGCATTGAGATGCACGCGCAGCCGCCCGAACGAGCGGGTTAGAATCCCGGTGAGTTGCGTATCCACTCCTTTCGAGTTCACGCCGGTCGGCAGATCCGCTTCCACGCGCACGGCCAGGGCGGGCAGGTTCAACGTTTCCGTGTTGAAGTTGTAGAGAACCCCCAGATGCAGGTCACCCGACTTATTCGCCCCCACGTTGGTACGAGGATCGGTAAACAGGTCTCCCTGAATTTCGATCTGCGTATTGTCGAATGCACCATAAATGATCTGCGGTTGAAACGTGACCTGCGTGCGGCCTTCTCGGCGGTCGTTGAACCGCACGCCGCCCTCCAGACCGATCTCCCCTTTGGGAATGGCATAGGCATCCTCCATCCCGATCGGGCGATTCGGGTCGAGGTTGTCGTGGTCCAAGGCCAATGCCGGCACGGACAGACCGGCCAACCATGCCCAGAGTAGCCACCGCAGGCTTCGTATCCATGCTGTGCTCAATGAGAATGCTCCTGTTCCGCCTTGACGATCATGGGGTTCGTCGCATCCTCCGTCGCCAAATAATAGGTATTCACCACCCGATAGATTTCAGCCCGCTTCGCCTCCCAGGTGGGGAGCCGTTCACTTGTCAGAATGTCGCTGATATTGTCGTGCAGCATATGCAGGTTGTCGAAGATATGCGCGAGTTCCGGATACCGCGCGGCAAACTGAGGGCTCAGTTCCGCCGTCAACGGCATGAATGTCCAGTGCACGGGCGGCTGGTCGAGATACCGGCGGTAGGCCGTGAGAATCGGACGGACGGCCTGTGTTTTCGCGGCCAGATCAGGGGCCGCCTGCAATGGATCGTACACCGCCACCTGCAGATAGTGGTACGCCCAGATGGTGGCGTTGAAAAGCGGGAACCGCTTCCGGAACGTCTTGGAATAGGGCAAGTTATCCAGGCGGTGGTGGTCCAATTGTTTGGAGGTAATGGCGTACGCGCTGTCCTTGTAATAGGTCAACACGTTGTGGATCGCGCGATCCTTGTCCGGCTCATCCGACACGACAATGTCATAGGTGGCGCGGTGCAGCGCATGCGCTTCGTCGAACGTGTTCTGCGCGCGCCAGGCCAGCTTCATGTAGGTGGGGGCGATCGCTTCTTCGTTAGGATTCAGTCGCGGTTTGGTCGCGATGAACGCAAGCGTTTCTCTGCGGGCTCGCTCTTCAATGGCCGGGACGTCCTGCCCGCCGGTCAGCAGGAGATTTTCGTATAAATTGGAATGGCCGAAATCGACGCCGTTGAACTCGCTGTCGAGTTCGGCCAGATCTTCCCGCAACGAAAAATTCCACAAGGCGCGGTAATAAAACCGCTTGTCGCGCGGTTCGAACTGGCTGCACCCCGCCAGCGCGATGACGACCGTAGCCAGGGTCGCAATCGCCAGCATGCGCACAGATTTCCCACTGGTCATGCCGAATCGCCCTTGAATCACATTGATCGACATATTCGCCTCAACTCATTGCGAAATCGTCACGCCGCCTCGCGAGAAGGGTCCGCTCGCCTGGCTGCCCCCTCATCAACAGCCAGGCATGTCGCAGCTGCAGGTCGACGATGGCGGCCGACCGTTTCAGTGGCAGTGGTGTCCATGCACCAGCGCATGCCCCTTCCCTCGCGCGATCAACCACCGGTTCACGGGGAATGCCGCGAGTCCGGCCACTATCAAGGACAGGACCAAACTGCCCCAGAACAGTGGATCACGCACACCCGCATCCATGGCACCGGGAATGATCACCATGATGGCGTTGTCCACGAACTCCATGGTCGTCATCGAAAGGGTATCCGATGCAAAGGCCAGCCCCAACGCCGTTCCCCAAGCCATCCCCGCCCGCCGCAACGGATACAAGGTCATGGCATACCCGAAGAGAAAGGCCAGCGCAACGGCCAGTCCGACGGTGGACCAATTGCTCCACCCCAATGCCGTACCGATCGCCAGACCGAGTATTTCACCGATCGTGCAGCCGCTCAAGCAGTGCAGGGTCGCCATGAGCGCTGTTCGATCCAGCGAAGGCGTTCCGTGACTTTCCACACCGTACTCATGCTGGTCCCGATGGCCCAGATGATCGCGCTGAGCCTGCTGGGTTTCATGGCCCTCTCGATGATGATCGTGTCCTTCTGCTTCTGCGTGGCGTAGGACGGTTGCAGCCGCCGAGTGATGATTATTCATGAGCGTCCTCCCTGTGAATGGTGACCTGTGCCGTTCACCAGTACAGACGGAAGGAGGCGGAAATCATTACAGTGGCAGGCGGAGAAACCAACTGGCAGAGATCACCGAACACGCTTCTATCTTGCGATGTATTCAACATTCGGAATACGTGTATATCTGGGTCACCCGGCCCGTTCCTGCTGTCCGGCGTTGCGACAGCGGCGGAAAAAGTCTTGATATGGACCTTGGAGACATGCTTGACTGGACCCTGTTCCGCATCGTCCTGTTTAATGGAGGGTTTGCATGCCGCGTGGAATTCTTCGCACTCTCTGTAGCCTTTTCCTGCTCCTCTTCCCCCTTGTCACCCACGCCGCCGACATACCTGATACGAGCCTGACGCCCTTAAAATTCCTTGTCGGAGAATGGAAGGGGTCGGACGCGGATGGAAAGGCCCACAAGATCGCCTATACCCTTAGTTCAGGCGGTACGACGCTCACCGAGATCCTCACCCCTTCCGATAGCCCCCCGATGACGACCATGTACTATAGCGACGGCGACCAGCTGATGTTGACCCACTATTGCTCGCTTGACAATCAGCCGCGCATGCGCGCCGCGTCCGTCAAGAACGGAGATAAAACCATCACGTTTTCTTTCATGGATGCCACGAATCTGAAGAATCCGACCGATGTGCACATGCATCAGCTCTCGATCGAGGTGAAAGACCACGATCACTTCACCCAAACCTGGACGTTGAGCAAGGCTGGAAAAGACGTGCCGAAGGTCTTTACTTTCGAGCGCGTGAGCGCGAAATAGCTGTCACCCGCGTCGATTCACAAGGAGCCCGCCGATGCCATCACCAACACCAGCAGCCGTGATCGAAGCCCAGCGAGACGACTGGAACCGCGTCGCCGCCGGCTGGGACAAGTGGGATCAGTTTTTCAATCGCACCATGGCCTACATTAACCACCGGCTGGTGGCTGACGCGCGCATCCGTCCGGGACTTCAGGTCTTGGATCTAGGGTCTGGAACCGGGTATCCGGCGCTCTTGGCCGGTGAAGTGGTGGGGGCTGATGGCACGGTGATTGGAATCGACCTCGCCGAATCCATGCTCGCCGTGGCGACGCGCAAAGCGAAGTCTCTCGGCCTGCAACAGGTCAGCTTCCGGACCGGCGATGTGACGTCGTTGCCATTTGAGTCCGGTTCTATTGACTCAGTCATCAGCCGATTCTGTTTAATGTTCCTGCCGGAGATTCCCAAGGCTGCGGCAGAGATCGCCCGCGTGCTGAAGCCGGGTGGTTATATCGCTGCTGCCGTCTGGTCGACGCCGGACAAGAATCCGTTTATTCGCATTCCGATGGATGTGATCAAAGGCATCACGCCGCTGCCACCACCCGATCCGGAGGCGCCTGGGATCTTTCGTCTTGCCCGCCCAGGCGATCTGGCCGGCATGTTCGAACGCGCCGGTCTGAAACCGCTGAACGATGAGGAGTTCACGGCGGAAGTGACTTACGCCACGGCAGAAGAATTTTTTCGCGGACTGATGGATATCGCCGCCCCGATCCAAAACCTGTTTGCGAAACTCACCCCGGTCCAGCAACGCGAGGCGGAGCGCGGTATCATCAAGGCCGTGAATGAATTTCGCCGCCCCGAGGGCGTGTCGTTGCCGATTGCGGTGCGGATCGTGAGCGCACGGAAACCCTGGTAGCACGAGAGCGGAGTCACCTGCCCGCAACGTACATCGTCGCGGGCAGGTGACGGATTCACTGAACGTTAGTCCGTGGCTTTTTCCTTTAATTGTTTCATTTTTCCCTTCGCCCGCTCCCCCGTGCCTTTCATTTTCCCCTTCGCCCGTTCCATCTCAGCTTTCGTGTCATTGCCCTTCATTTCCTCTTTCATCGCCCTCGTCTCGCCCTTCATCTCTTCGACATCGCCCTTCATTTCACCCTTGGCCTTCTCCATCTTGGCCTTGGTCTCACTGGCGTCCGCAGAGAGCATCATTCCCGCCGACAAGAACACACCGATTACCACAGCTGTCATAAATGTACGCATACCCGTCCTCCGAGTGTAGGTGAACCGCTGTCACTAATTTGCGCGCTTGTAATTACTCGCCCCACTAGAGAATCCCCTAGTTCTGACAGATCCGGTCTACTCAGAGGATTACTAGGGATACCTCCAGTTGAACCACGGTTAGTGGCGCGCCACACTCGTACGACAGCTTGTGCGCCCATACTAGAAAGGAGAGTGCTCATGCGACAGCTCATTCTTAGCGGGCTCCTGGGTTTCGTGCTCCTCACGACCGGCGGATGCAGCTATTTGTTCTACCCTCACGCCAAGGATTTCACCGAAAAAGCCAAGGGCGGAAACACGGTCGAAACCTTGATCAATCTGACCAATATGATGGAGGCATCCGCGAAAGCCGGCCAGCAAGGCAAAGGGAAGGACCAGGCGCTCGATGATCTCCACAATCAGCTCCATGCCTTTGACAACACGCTTTGCTGCGTCGACAAGAACAAGCGCGAGCTGCCGGTCTATGACCTGACGGTCACCCATAACAAGGAACTCTGGGCGATCTTTAAGCGGGCCTGGAAGTTCAAGGATGATCAACCCCAACGTAGTCAGCATCTGGAGCTCTTCGCCACGGAAGTCCGGGAACTTCGGGAATCGCTCCAGGCATTGAAATGAACGCTGGAATGTTGCACAGTGCGCCCCGGCGGAGGAGTCTGATTCGATGACTCCCCGCCGATGCCACAATTCACGACGCTCCCGGTGGGCTGTGGTGGACCGCTTGCTTCCTGTCGAGCCGACAGGAAGCATCGGCGCAGGCCCACGTGGGGGAAGAGCGAAAAGGTCTCCGGCGCATGCGTGCCGACAGTTTCAAAGATTTTGTCTTGGACCAGCTCGGCCAGACCTCGCCGCTCATGTGTAAAGCCATGTTCGGCGGGCATGGTCTCTATCAGCGCGACACGTTCTTTGGAATCATTCACAAAGGCCGGCTCTACCTGAAGACCAACGAAATGACACAACCTGCTTACGCCTCACGCGGCATGCAGCCGTTCCGCCCGAACGGCAAGCAGACCCTCAGACACTATTACGAAGTGCCGGTCGATGTGCTTGAAGATGCCGAGCAATTGAGGGCCTGGGCACGGTGGGCGGTGGTGCCACCGAGCGCGCAATTGCGTCTCCCGTTTCATGACAGTCCTCCGTCCCTGGACGTGCTCCCACCAGTGTGATGGGCCAGCACGCTACCACTCGTCCGCTACGGCTCTGGACTATCGGCCACTCGACCCGTTCAAGCGAAGAGTTTCTGGCCCTCCTCCAAAGCCACGGCATCCAACGGTTGATTGATATTCGTCGTTACCCTGGTTCGCGCCGCTATCCTCATTTTGCTGCGGATGCGTTGGCGAAGAGTGTCTCCCTGGCGGGGCTCTGCTACGAAGAAAAGCCGACATTGGGCGGCCGTCGAACGGCACGACCCGACTCGCCGAACGGCGGCTGGAAGAACGCCGGTTTTCGAGGATACGCCGATTACATGCAGACGGAAGAATTTGACAGGGCGCTCGATGAGCTGATGACCCGTGGGGCGAATGAGCGGACGGCCATCATGTGCGCAGAAGCCGTCCCGTGGCGTTGCCATCGCTCCTTGGTTGCCGATGCTCTCATCGTGCGCGGGTGGGAGATCATCCATATCATGGGACCCGGCCAAGTGAAGCAGCACCAACTCACCGCCTTCGCGACATTCGAGTCCGGTCGTCTTTCCTATCCCGCCCCGCCTGATCAGAGCTCCACTCTCAAGCTGTTTTAGATCGTTCGCTACGCATTGTGTTCATTGTGACGTTGCTGCAGACTCTCAGCAATGTGGTATCGAATCGGCGCCGACCTGGTCTTATTGCTGCACCTGGGTTTTGTCGTATTCGTGATCGGTGGCGGGCTGCTACTCCTGAAATGGCGAGGGATGGTGTGGGTCCACCTGCCGGCCGTAGCCTGGGGAGCCCTGGTCGAATTGGCTGGCTGGATCTGCCCGCTGACGCCGTTCGAAAGTCGATTACGCGCCCTGGCTGGCGAGTCCGGCACGGAGGCCGACTTCATCGGCCGCTACCTTCCACCCCTGCTCTATCCCGCATCACTGACGCGCGAGATTCAAATCCTACTGGGTATGCTTGTGCTCTTGGTGAACCTGGCCCTGTACTGGTGGATGTTCTTCAGACCTGCAGGCAAGGAATCGTAGCGAACAACTTATTATCGGATGGGTTCATTCTTTGACGAAGTCATGATCAGCGCCAGGCAGCCCTGTTCGCTGGACGTGACGGGATGGACGGTGCCCGCCTCCGCACGATGGTAATCCCCGACCTGCAGAAACTCTCCGGCGCAGAGACAGCTCCCCTCCAGCACATACAACTCCTCGACCTGCGGATGACGATGGCCGATCAGCGTACCGCCCGGAGCCAATCTGAGCAACATGGTCGTGCGCGCCGACGCGGCATCGTGAAACAACACCTTCATCGACAAGCCCGGCGCCAATTCCTGCCAAGCCACCCCTCTGCTGCGGACGAAGGTGAAGCCTGTTGCTGCAACCGCATCCTGCGATTCCTGCGCGATTCGTGCCATGAGCCGCTCTTTGAGAGAAGCCGGCGGTGCGATCGCGGGGCCGCTAAACGCAAGCTCCTCCACCACGTCTTGAAACGCCGCCACCTCCTCCCGTGTGGACGCCGACGCCGTCTCCAACGACCGCGTGAACTGGCGCTGCGCCTCGTCGCCGAGGGCGTCCAGGGCATAGAGTGCCGCAAGTTCGGTCAATTCCTGTTCGGGACGAGGATCGGTCATGACAAGAACCCCTCCCCGTGGGGCGCGAGTACTTCGCGCAGCCTGATCATCCCCAATCTCATCCGCGTCTTCACCGTGCCCACCGGCAACTTCAGCTGATCGGCAATTTCACTCTGACTCAAGCCCCAATAGTAGGCCAGGGCAATGGCCTGACGCTGTTCAGCAGAGAGGTGCGCCAGAGCCTTCTGCACCAGCCGTTGCCGTTCCAGCCCCACACTGTACTGCTCCGGCGTGTCCTCGTGACCGGACAATTCGGCCGCTTGTTCGAGCGGCACGTGCCTGCCCCGCTCCAGATAGCTGCTCCGAAAGCGGTCGATGGCGCGATGCTTTGCGAGCGTCATGAGCCAACTGCCCGGCGTCCCCCGCTCCGCGTCATAGGTCGAGATGCGGCGCCAGATCTGGGTGTACACATCCAGGGTCGCCTCCTCGGCAGCCGCGCGATCTCCGAGGATCTTCATCGCCAGGCCGAAGACCTTCGCGCTGCTGGCATCATAGAACTCCGCCAGCGCGGATGGATCTCCAACGGCAATACGCGCGAGGAGTCCTGCCCATTCCTGCTCGTGAATCGATCGTGCGTTGGCCACGGTCTGGGTATCACACATGGTGTCCTCGTGAGGTTTTACGAGTGCACCCGTTCCGTTGGATCTCCGATCCCTGCAGATCAAACGGAACTGTAGCACCGAGGCCAATGGGGCGCAACGGCACTTTTTTTACCTGCCGTAGATCCAATTGCGTCCAGCTTTCGTAATCACAGACAGAGAGGCCGAGAAGGCGGCCCGCCACACGGATTCTTAACCAGGAGGAAACATCATGTCTCACCGCATTGCATCCCTCGTCATGGTCCTTGGTCTTGCGTTGACCGTCTCGGCCTGCAACAGCCTGGGTTCGTCACCAGCCGGTGACACTCCTATGGAGAAATCCCTCTACGACCGCTTGGGCGGCAAAACCGCGATTACCGCCGTGGTCGATGATTTTGTCGGTCGCGTGGCGGCCGACACCCGGATCAGCGGGAAGTTTGCCAACGCCAATATTCCCCGGCTCAAGTCGATGCTGATCGATCAGATTTGTCAGGCTTCCGGGGGTCCATGCACCTACACCGGCCGCGATATGAAGAGCACCCACGCGGGTATGGGCGTCAGCAGCAGCGACTTTGATGCGCTGGTCGGCGACCTGGTCACCACGCTGAACAAGTTCAAGGTGCCGAAGAAGGAGAAAAACGAACTGCTGGGCGCGCTTGGCCCGATGAAGGGGGATATCGTCGAGAAGCCGATGGCCTCCATGCAGTAGCCGCTACGACCTGCGCGTATCATGCCGGCAGGGGCAGCCGCTCGACTGCCCCTGCCCCGGCGTGATGACCAAGCCTCGGGTCATCTCGATTCGCGCTCGTCGCCACACTCCCCCCTTAATTCCTACCGCAAGGCATCCGGCACAGCGACTATCCAACCGGATTGACCTCGGATGGGACTGGTTGATAGATAGAGACATCTCTATAATTACGCCACACTCAGAGGGAACCCATGGCGATGGACGATATTACCCAAAAAGTCAGCGACCGCTATGCACGCGCCGCCTCGACGGGCGAGCAGATGTGCTGCCCGACGGGATACAACTTTGACGATCTCCGCTCGTTCATTCCGGATGCGGTGCTGAAAATTTCCTACGGATGCGGCACGCCCGCAGGGTTGGACACGGTGCAGACCGGTGAGACCGTATTGGACATCGGGTCAGGCGGAGGAATCGATTGTTTCGAAGCCGCGCGCCGCGTGGGTTCCGCCGGCCGGGTCATCGGGATCGATATGACCGACACCATGCTGGAGATCGCCCGCAGCAATGCCCCGATCGTCGCCGCCAATCTTGGATATCCCCAACCGAACACGGAATTCCGCAAGGGTATGGCCGATGCCATGCCGGTCGAGGACGCCAGCATCGACTTGATCATCTCCAACTGCGTCATCAATCTGGCCCCTGACAAACGCAAAGTCTTCCGCGAAATGTACCGCGTGCTAAAGCCCGGCGGTCGATTCACGATCTCCGACATCGTCTCGGACCAAGTGGTTCCGCAATACCTGGTGCATGATGCGGCCAAGTGGGGCGACTGCCTTTCCGGCGCCCTGCAGGTCCAGGACTACATCGGCGGAATGGTGGATGCCGGATTTCGCGCCGTGCACCAAATCAAGTCAAGCGCCTGGCAATCGATCGATGGCGTGCATTTTTTGTCCGTCACACTGACCGGGTACAAGCTCCCGGCCGCAGTCGGGAAAGCAGCTCCGCTCTTTGCTACCCTGTGCGGGCCGTTCTCCACCGTGACCGACGAACTGGGGCAACAGTACACACGCGGCGTCCCACAGCCCATCGATGCGCAGTGCGCACAACTCCTGCGAAGTGCGCCGTTGCGCTCGCTCTTCCTCATCGGTCCGGCCCCGATCACTCTCGATGCGGCCGATCCACGCTGGTGCGCCATCCTTCCGGAGCAAACGCCCTGCGTCTGGCAGGGCGCCTACGCGATTCTCACCGGACCGATCATCAGCGCCGAAGACGACGATCATCATCAGTACTATCGCGGAGTGCCGGTGGAGATCTGTTCGAAGACTCTTCACGTCCTGACGCAGGACACCTACCGCCCCCACTTCACCATCTACCACCGAAGCTCGAGCGTGGTGGAAGGGGAAGCGGTCAGTTGTGCGCCCGAAGGGAATTGTTGCTGATGCCACGCCACGCCATCACCAACCTTACCAGCCCGCGTGAGTGCGCTGCGGTATTGAGGGCCATGGGCGATGAAACACGTCTTCGCATTCTGGAATCACTGTTGCTGGGCGAAAAGTGTGTGACCGATCTCACGCAAGTCCTCCGTTGCTCACAGCCACATGTGTCCCATCACCTCCGAATTCTTCGGGAGGCCGGATTGGTGGAGGGACATCGGCACGGCAAACAGGTGTGTTATCGAGTGGTTCCGACCGTACAGCGCGCGCTGAAGAATCGGAGCGAGCGGATGCTGAACTTCGGGTGTTGCGAATTGCGATTTCCCACTTCGACCTTACTCACTGTGCCGCAGAAACACTGAAGCCAGAACGCAGCCGATGAACGCGCTCAGCACGACTTGGGATGGTCCGCGATGGCACTGACGCTTTTGGGCCAACACAAGCCGCTGGCGTCCTCTGCCGAGCAATTGAAGGTGCTCGCGGAAATGGGCACCTGCCTGCCGTTTGAGGAACAACTGCGGCAAAGTGGCCTGTCCCCGCTGCGTGCGACCGGCATCAGGGTGTTCCAAATCAATGTAGGCAAGCTCTGCAACCAAACCTGCCGCCACTGCCATGTGGACGCGGGGCCTGATCGCACCGAACGCATGTCTCGCGAGACCGCCGAGCAGTGCATCGCGGCCTTGGCACAGACCGACATTCCGACGGTCGACATCACGGGCGGGGCGCCGGAACTCAATCCCAATTTCCGCTGGCTGGTCGAGCAGGCTCGTGCTCTGAACCGGCACGTGATGGATCGATGCAACCTCTCGGTGCTGCTGTTGCCTTCGCAGGCGGACCTGGCAACATTTCTCGCGACGCACCGGGTAGAGATCGTCGCCTCCCTTCCGTATTACCGCGCCGCGCAGACCGATGCGCAACGGGGCGAGGGCATCTTCGATAAATCCATCCAAGCGCTGCATCTGCTGAACAAGCTCGGTTACGGCCGTGAGGGCAGTGGGTTGCTCCTGAATCTCGTGCACAATCCCGTCGGCGCCTTTCTGCCTCCCAAACAGGAGGCGCTCGAGGCGCAATTCCGGAAAGAGCTCCGCACCAAACATGATGTGGAATTCAACCATCTCTATACGATCACGAACCTGCCGGTGAGCCGATTTCTCGAATTCTTGCTGGAAAGCGGCAACTACCAGGGGTACATGGAGCGGCTTGCGAATGCGTACAATCCCGCTGCCGCCACCAGCGTCATGTGTCGCTATACCCTTTCGATCGGCTGGGACGGGACGCTGTACGATTGCGATTTCAACCAAATGCTGGACCTTCCGGTGCAACCGGATGCCCCCGCGCACATCCGGGACTTTGATGCCGCACGACTTCATCACCGGCAGATCACCACTCGCAATCATTGTTACGGGTGCACGGCGGGAGCGGGCTCATCTTGTGGCGGGGCCGTGACCTGATCAGAATGCGGAAACCGCCCCCAGCTTCGTTCTGAGTCGTATGCCCGCCTCACCGCACTTATCCAATACGCCTGTGCGGCCCCCCTCCCCGCGGCCATGCGGTGTGAGCCTTCTGCACAGAAGCCCGCCTGGATACCTCGTTTCTGCACATCTCAATGTATTGATGTAGCAGTACCGCTGCGGTGAGATCGTGACACCTCACCAAAAGGAGCCATGCCTGCTCATGCATCGTCGTCGGCCATCCACCTTCGAAGCCTTTTCGTGCTTCTTGCCCGTCGGTCGGAACCATGCCCGGTCTGACCGACGGGTTGACCTTTGTACCGACGAGCCAAGCTTGAAGTCTCGCCTTCAGGATTTCATGTCTACAGGTGGAGCGGTCGTGCTGTGAACGTTGCGCGTGTCATCATGCTCGCCGCCTTCATCACCGGCTGCGCCTCGACAGGTCCGGTGCCAAGAGTTATCCAAGACACAGGAGCTGCTCGTTCGTGTGGAACCAGCGCAGACATGTAAGCGCGGCACGGGAGGACCGCCGTTTTCCCATCCCGTTCGAATGAGCGGTGAACACATCTGGACGCTCCTGGCCTTACTTCGACCTGTTCTTCGAAGAGCCCATATATCTAACCCAGACTCGTTCGGGCAGCCTGGTCCGATACCCGGAACGAGCCCTGTCGATTACCTATTCGCCGTTTCTCTTGGGCCATTCCCAACCATCACAGAAGGCCGACAGCGATCACCGTGTTTCCCGCTCTGCACGAGAAGCCTGGGGACGCCAGACCATTGAGGACCTGACACGCAGAATCACGGAGCTTGGACAGGCGAACCAGACCCTTGCTGAGCCATCACTCGATGAATCTACTCCCGCCGCAACGGCCGAACCTCCCAAACCGGCAATCGATAGGAGTTCCGAGCTGGATGGTGAGACACAACAACGACTGCTGGACCTGATCAAAAAATTGGAACCGCGGATTTCAACACTGGAACGTCAGCGACAGGCTCCTTCTCCACGCGGGACACGTACCCTCTCTGCATTTCTTTCCCTTGGCGCATCTTAAGTATTGCTCGCAGGTCCCCACTTTGTTAAGGTGACTCGGCGGCATCTGCACCAATCCTGAACAGTTAAGACACACGATGGTCTGGGACCCCAAAGACCCTTGGAGCAAGAAGGGCGACGATTTGGATCAGGCCTTCAAGCAGGCCCAAGGCCAACTCCGCAATTTGCTTCCCACCGGCGGCTTTCGCAATCTACTGCTCGTTGCCTTCACCGTTTTTCTCATTTGGCAAAGCGCGTTCATAGTGGCTCCCGATGAAGAGGGCGTCGTCAAACGATTCGGCATCCCGGTTCGAGTGGTGGATCCGGGCCCGCACATGAAGATTCCGGTGGTCGAAAGCGTCCTGCAGCCCAAGGTGGCGAAGTTGCATCGGGTGGAAATCGGATTCCGTACCGACCGGCAGGGCCGTCAGCAGATGGTGCCCCAGGAAGCCTTGATGCTGACCGGTGATATGAACATCCTGGCGATCGAATTCATCGTTCAATACAAGATCAAAAGTTCACGCGAGTATCTGTTCAATGTCGCGGATATCGACGATACGATCGGCAAGGCGGCTGAGGCTTCCATGCGGGAGGTTATCGGCAAGAGCAAAATCGACGAAGCCCTCACCACCGGAAAAGCCCAGATCCAGCATGACACCCAGGAACTGCTCCAACATATTCTGGATGAATACAAAACCGGGGTGCAGGTGGCCGCCGTCCAATTGCAGGACGTCGATCCCCCGGAAGCGGTGGCCGCGGCCTTTAAGGACGTGACCAACGCCAAAGAAGATCGTGAAAAGCTGATCAACCAGGCCCAGGGCTATCGAAACGACATTACCCCCAAAGCCAAGGGAGAGGCGGCGCAATTGGTGAATCAAGCCAAGGGTTATGCGCAAGCCCGATTGAATCGCGCCCAAGGAGAAGCCAATCGCTTCCTGGCCACCCTCAAGGAGTACAACCAGGCGAAAGACATTATCAGCAAGCGGATTTACATCGAGACGCTTGAGGACGTGCTTCCCCACATCGATAAATTCGTACTGGACGGCAAAGGCGGAGAGCGGACGCTGCCGTATCTCCCGTTGGATCGCTTCAGCAAACCAGCCCCCAGCGCGGCGCAGGAGCGCACGCCATGAGCAAGCAGGGATTTACGATTGCCTTTGTCGGCATCGTCATCGGCTTGCTAATTTTAGGCGCGTCGCCTTTCTATATTGTCGACGTGACCCAAAATGCCATTGTGGTTCAGCTCGGCAAGCCGGTCCGGAATGTCACCGAAGGCGGCCTGTACCTGAAAGTGCCCTTCATTGAAGAAGTCACCTATTTCGATAAACGGCTGCTGGACTATGACTCCAACGCCCAAGACGTCATCACGCAGGACAAGAAAACGCTTCTCCTCGACAACTTTGCCAAATGGCGGATCACGGACCCTCTCAAGGTCTACCAAGCGTTCCAAAGCCAGCGTGGCGCGCTGCAGCGCTTACATGACATCATCTATTCGGAATTGCGAGTCGAGCTGGGCCGACACGAATTGGCGGAAATTGTGTCGTCGGCACGCGCACAACTCATGGCCGTGGTGACCCAACGCGCCAATGAGAAAGCCTCGGCGTACGGCATTGAGATTCAGGATGTGCGGATCAAGCGGGCAGACCTTCCCGAACAGAACGAGAAGGCCGTCTTTTCACGCATGCAAGCGGAACGGGAACGGCAAGCCAAGCAATATCGCGCGGAAGGCGCTGAAGAGGCGCAGAAGATCAAGTCGGAAGCCGAAAAGGACCGGGAAATTATTCTCGCCGAAGCCTATCGTGAATCAGAAGAGCTTCGTGGCGGGGGCGATGCCAAAGCCTTCAAAATCTACGCGGATGCATACCGTCAGGACCCACATTTCTTTGAGTTCACGCGCACGATGGAAGCGTATCGCAAAACCCTCAAAGACAAGACCACGATCCTCGTCAGTCCCGACTCCGAGTACTTCCGGTTTCTCAAGCAACGCTAAGACGAGTCACGCCAACCCAACAATCTCGCCGGACCGGGGATCGATATCGATGCGTTCGCCTGCCGGCTTTTTCGGCAGGCCCGGCATGAGTTGAATGCCCGAACAGACGGCTGTGAGAAAACCCGCGCCGGACAGAATCCGCAATTCCTGGATAGGTACGGTGAAGCCGGATGGTCGCCCCTTGAGAGCCGGGTCGTGGGAAAGTGACAACGGCGTCTTCGCCATGCAGATGGGCAACTGCTCGAAGCCCAATCGCGCCGCCAATTCCATGTCCTTTTCCGCCTGAGACGAGTACGACACACCGGCTGCGCCGTATATAGTCGTGGCAATGGTCTCGATCTTCCTCTTGATGGGCCAGGTCGCCTCATAGAGGGGTGTGAACTGTGACCCTTGCGCCGCCACCTTGACCACCGCCCGAGCCAGTTCTTCCGCGCCTTTACCCCCATCGGCCCAATGAGTCGACACGGCGGCAGCCGAGGCACCGGCAGTTAACGCGCGCTCACAGACCCACTCCAATTCCTTAGCCGAATCATCCTTGAACGCATTGACGGCCACCACCACGGGCACACCGTGGGATCGCACATTCGCAATGTGCTGTTCGAGGTTGGCAAAGCCTTTTTCCAATGCCTCTGGATTCGCTTCCGTCAACTCTGGAGGAAGTGGTGTCCCTGATTTCACTTTCCCGCCTCCCCCATGAAGCTTCAGGGCACGCAACGTCGCCACAACCACTCCGACATCGGGGCGTAGGCCGGATGTGCGGCACTTGATGTTGAAGAACTTCTCCGCGCCTAAATCACTGCCGAATCCGGCTTCCGTAATCACATAGTCGGCGCAACGTAGCGCCAACTGATCCGAAACCACAGAGCAATTCCCGTGAGCGATGTTGCCGAACGGTCCGGCATGAACGAACGCTGGTGTGCCTTCCAGAGTCTGGACCAAATTCGGGAGCAATGCATCCTTCAGCAAGACGGCCATCGAACCGGCACAGCCGAACGCCTCGGCTGTGGTCATGGCGCCGCTATCGGTCAGACCAACAAGAATTCTGCCGAGGCGCTGACGTAGATCGACATGATCAGTGGCGAGCGCCAAGATCGCCATAATCTCCGATGCCTCGGTGATGACAAACTGCCCTGATCGCGATCCCGCCTCCGCGCTCAGAACGATGTCGCGGAGCGCCCGATCGCTCACACCCAGCGTGCGTGGCCATCTGATTGTTTGTGGATCCAGCTTGAGCGCATTACCGTGAAAGAGGTGATTATCTACAAACGCAGACAGCAGATTATGGCTTGCTGAGACGGCATGCGCATCGCCGGTGAAATGCAGATTGATATCCTCCATCGGCCAGACCTGAGCTCGCCCCCCGCCTGTCCCTCCCCCTTTGATACCAAAGACCGGCCCCAGGGAGGGCTGCCGCAATGTGACAGCAGCGTTGTGGCCCAATCGACAGAGGCCCATGCTCAATCCAACCGAGGTCGTCGTCTTACCCTCGCCAAGGGGCGTGGGATTAATGGCCGTGACGAGTATATACCGCCCGGCCGGCCGATTCTTCACCCGCGTAGCAAAATGGGGCGCAATCTTGGCCTTGTACCGGCCGAACGGGATGAGATCTTCAGACGGGATCCCTAACGCTTGTGCGACTTCGAAAATATGATTGTGAGAGACAGAACGGGCTATTTCCAAGTCGGTCATATCATGTCTCCTCAATAGGACATCGTCAAAGGGCGCGAAGTATAGCACGCACCTCTCCGAATTGATGAAGAACAAACCGAATCAGTCAGGGTGAGGCAAAGAAGGGTGGAGCTGCTATGGGAGAATTGAATCCGGAATTCTTGAAGCTACGAATAGAAGCGCTCAGGAACAACACTGAGGCACGTTGAAGACCTAATCAAGAATGAATTTGGTAGGATCTAGCGCCTGACCGTTCTTCTTGATCATATAGTGAAGATGTGGGCCTGTCGAAAGACCGGTGCTCCCTACAAGGGCGACAACATCTCCACGCTTCACGCGCTGACCTTCCTTCACCAGGGACTTGGCAAGATGCCCGTATACGGTTTCAATGCCATAGCCGTGATCCAGCTTCACCATGTTACCCATTTTGGAATCGAATGCCACGGTGACCACACGCCCAAGGGCGGGGGCTTGAACTGGCGAGTTCGCCTGAGCACCGATATCGAGCCCGTCGTGCCAGGCCGGCTTCTCCGTAAATGGAGAGACACGAGGTCCAAAACCTGAAGTGACCCAGCCGCGTACCGGCCAAATTGAAGGAGTGGAAGCCCACTGGGCCGAGCGCTGCTCGGCAATCTGGGTCAAACTTTGCAAGGCTTCTTCTTGCTGCGTGGCTTCCCGCACGAGGGAGTCTAAACTTTCGCGAACCTGCTGGGTCACCTCTTCAATACTCTCGGTCGAGAAATCCAGGTCGGATTGATGGTTGTCCCGCAATTCCGAAACCTGCTGCCTGGCCTCTGATCCTGCAGCAGCCGATCCGTTTCCTTGAACCGTGCTCTTCCCATCAGGCAACGGACCATCCTCACCGCCTCGTCCATTCGCAAGATCCCCGGCCGGCTTCGCTGTATCGATACCGAGCATCACCCGAAGCCGCTGATTGACCTCTCCCATTGCCGAAATTCTCTTCTTTAAATCATCGATTGCGGCAGAAAATGCGGCAGTTTGCTCTCGTGCGCCCATGGCCTCAGCCCGGAAAGCCGATAATTGCCACACTTCTCCGGTTCGAATCACATAATGGGAGACAACGAGCAGATCGGCCACAATCAAAATGGCAGCCAGGATCAAAAGCTTGCGTACGAATTTCCGTGGGAAACTAAACCGAAGTGGCTTGGAGGACGATCCTCGGAAAACCACAACTGTATAGGCATCACTTGTTTCGGCCGTTTGTTGGCTCATAGGGCGCTCCCCTTCACGGATTCAGCTTCCGAATTGCAACCACTGACTTTTGCAGTGTACCCATCTCAAGCTCGATGGTCAACCCTTTGTTTTCAAAAACTTTAATATTAGAATCAACTACTTATCAGTCTCACTTCTAATCCAGTCTAGGTAGGAGACCGAGCCCGCCACGATCGGCAACGCGATAATTTCCGGGACTGAATAACTGTGGTTTTGTCGAATGACCGCTTCAAGCTCCGAATAGCGCTGCAGAGTTGTTTTGATGATCATCAGGGATTCATTCTCGACGTTGATCTTGTTGTCCCATCGAAAAATCGAACGCATTCCATTCAGCACATTGGCGCAAGCCGCAAGTCTGGATTCGACGATTATCCGTCCAATCCTCTCGGCTTCTTCATAGGTAGCGGTGGTGACTAACACCACGACCTCCGAATCTTGCGCGTTCACATCCCCCCGTGCTTAAGCAAATTGCATGCCAGCACCTGCCCCAAGCAACCTCAAAGAGCAGAAAAATCAATGCCTTACATGCTGTTTCGCCCGATTTTGCCAAACAAGTTCCCAACTAGTCTAGGCAGGATTTGCACAAATGAACAAAAAACGGCCGTGCTGACGATGCAGGATTTTCCCCACCCTCACGCTTCTCACGCTCGGAACCAACGCTCCTGTTCCGCTTGCGCCACTGCACTCCTTCGGACTGAAGCCTGCCGAACTTGAGAGCTTTCCACCCAGCCCAAGCGGCCAGGGTTGACACCCCTTTTCTGGCTCCTTATGATCCGATCATCTTAGTACAGATGGAGGTACGTTGATGAGCTTTACAATTACGCCCACAGAACTCAAGTCGAGGTTGGACAAAGGTGACAAACTTGTGCTCGTAGACGTTCGCGAGCCGTGGGAATACGCCATTGCCAAGCTGGAAGGTTCAGTCCTGGTGCCGCTGGCAACGCTTCAGCAATCCCTGGGGAAATTGGACCGTAACGCTGAAATTATCGCCGTATGCCACCATGGGATGAGAAGCGCGGATGCGACGGGATTTCTGTTACAGCAAGGGTTTGGAAACGTGAAAAACCTCATCGGGGGCATCGACGCCTGGTCTACCCAGGTAGACTCGTCCGTCCCCCGCTATTAGCTGAGGAGACTAGCCAAGTCCGTCTCGAAAATATTCTACCGTTCGCCGCAATCCCTCCCGCAAGTCGACCCTCGGCTCCCAGCCAAGCGTGCGCTGAAGCTTTGTGCAGTCAATGACGCTCCTCGCTTGCTCGCCTCGTTTTGCCGGCCCATGCACTTCCTTGAAGTCAACCTTGGTCAGATCCACGACGATTCGGAATAGGTCATTTACCGACGTCTCAATGCCGGTTCCCACATTGTACACACCCTCAACCTGAGGACCCATCGCCATCAGATTTGCTTCGACGACGTCCTCGACGAAGACAAAGTCGCGGGTTTGGCGACCATTCCCATTCACCACGGCTTGCTCCCCGCGCAACATTTTCTGAATGAAAATGGCCACAACACCTGCTTCTCCTTCAGGATCCTGGCGAGGCCCATAGACATTGGCATAGCGCAAACTCACCACCTGAATGCCGCTCATCCGATGGTAATACGAAAGGTAATGTTCGCCGCATAATTTGCTGATCCCATAGGGAGAAAGTGGCTGAGTGACATGCGTTTCCGGTGCAGGAAAGGCCAGTTGTTCCCCGTAAATCGCCCCCCCGGATGATGAAAAAATGACCTTTCGCGCACCATGCTTGGATGCCTGCTCCAAGACGTTCAACGTCCCCAGCACATTGACCTGGGCGTCGAACAAAGGATCTTCGACTGAACGTCGAACGTTCATCTGTGCCGCCAGGTGAAACACCACCGACGGGCGCTCATTGCGGAACACCCGCTCCAGTTTCGGATTCTCGATGTCCAATTTGTAGAATTGCGCCGCCTTGGGAACGTTTTTTCGCTTACCCGTTACGAGATTATCGACCACCACGACCTCATGCCCCTCTTGGAGCAGTCGATCCACAACATGTGATCCGATAAATCCAGCCCCTCCGGTAACCAAGACTTTCATACGCGTCCTCGCCTCTCATTCATCAGCCGTCCTCCCAGCCGCTCAGTTCCCTCGTCAAAACTCAGCCTACACCTTCCGCCTGCTTCCTCAAAGCGTTTTCGTCCTGATCCAGTGGCGGACAACGCCTATGACCCCGGCAGCCATGCGATGGGCGCCACCGAAGCCAGGATCACCCCTTCCGCCGAAACCATGCGAGGAATTCGCGGTTCCCTTTGCGGCCTTCGATCGGAGAATCCATACGACCGGCTAACTCCAACCCGAGATGCACGGCACAAGCCACCACTTTTTCAACCGTCGCCTCCCGCAACCCGTCGTCCCGTACGATCCCTCCCCGCCCGACGAGCCCCTTGCCCACCTCAAACTGCGGCTTGATCAGCGTGATGATGGAACCGGCCGCGGCGAGAAACGAGACGACCGCGGGCAGCACGAGCGTGAGAGAAATGAACGAGACGTCGATTACGATCAAATCGATCGACTCAGCGATCTTGGCGGGATCAAGATATCGGACGTTGGTCCGCTCCATCAGGACCACCCGCGGGTCCTGTCGAAGCCGCCACTCAAACTGACCGTACCCCACATCCACCGCATACACGCGGGTCGCCCCTCGCTGCAGCAGACAATCTGTAAAACCTCCCGTCGAACATCCGACATCGAAACAGACCATCCCGCTCGGATCGACCTGAAATTGATCCAGCGCGCCGGCCAGCTTTTCTCCTCCTCGTCCCACATAGGGAGAGCCCGTCCCTGTCACTTCCACCAGCGCACCCGGCATGGTGGGTTTTGCCGCCTTGTCGGTAACGATTCCATCCACACGGACAAGTCCGGCCAGGATCAGTCGGGCCGCGTCCTCCCGACTGGCGACGAGACCTCGGCGGACGAGCGCAAGATCAAGCCGTTCCCGTTCTGGGCGAATTTTCTGGGTCATAATGTGAAAGGAGGTTGATGACGATGAAGGCTGCAGGCCGCACGGTGGCCCGCGATGTCTCAGACGCCTAGGGTGAGGTCTCCGGCTCATCCTCACCGGGAGAAAACGCTTGAATGCGCTTTTTCCCGTCTTTCTCCTGCACCAAAATCTCCACCTTCCGTTCGGCGTCCTCCAGCATCTTGAGGCAGGTTTTGGACAACCGAATCCCTTCCTCGAAAATCTTCAGCGAATCGTCGAGCGGAAGATCTCCCTTTTCTAGTTCGGCGACGATCGTCTCCAATCTCGCCATCGCGTATTCGAATTTCACGGCAGCCACAACCACTCCCTTTGCTTATCCAGCGACCGAAACATTATTGCCTGCGTTCCTGGTCGGGTCAAGATATCGACTTGGGCACGACCTTGTCGACCTGACAGACCAATTGTCCTTCACCAAGTGTGACCTGAACTGCTGCCCCCACCGCCACATCAGACGCTCGCCGCACGATCTTCCCGTCCGACATGGTATGAACGATGCTGAACCCGCGCTGTAAAATGGCCAATGGGCTGAGAGCATCGAGCGCGGCCATCTGCATCGCAACCGACTGCCGTCGGGAAACGAGCCCTCGGCGCGCTTCCTGCTCGAGACGCTTGCATAACTGGGGGATGACCACCAGTGACCGCTGGATCAAACTGCGCGGCCCCTGCGCGAGCAGCACGTGCCGGCGTTCCACCATTTCACGATGCAGCGCCGTGAGCTGTTCGGTAAAGGCGCGTGTTAATCCATCCCAGAGTTCATCAAGCCGTTGGGCCTGAGTCTGAATCCGAAAGCGCGTTTCGCCCAAGATGCTAAGCGATCGTTCAAACCGGTGCCGCTGCATTTGCAGCAGGGTGTCCACGATACGTCGCAGACGACGGTCCAGTTCATCCATACGTTCCATGATCTCATCCAGCACGGGCACTACCGCCTCCGCTGCCGCAGAGGGGGTGGGGGCACGATGGTCTGCTGCAAAATCAGAGAGGGTCACATCGATTTCATGCCCCACGGCGGAGACAACCGGTACCCTGGAGCGAGCAATGGCACGAACCACCACTTCTTCATTAAACGCCCACAAATCTTCCGAGGCGCCACCGCCACGTCCGACAATCAGCACCTCCACCTGGGGCAGTTCACTCAACGCGCCAATCGCCTCCGCGATACGCTCGCCGGCACCCTCGCCCTGAACCGGAACAGGGGCGATGAGGATATTGACGACGGGGCAACGGCGGCGAAGCACCGCCACGATATCGCGGATCGCCGCCCCGGTCAGCGAGGTGACCACGCCTACTGTCTCGGGAAACCACGGCAATTTCCGCTTTCGCGCTTCGTCGAAGTACCCCTCCCTGGACAACCGCTCCCTGAGCTGCTCGAATGCCAGCTGAAATGCACCCACGCCTTTGGGCTCGAGTGAGTCGACGATCAACTGATACTCGCCGCGTGGTTCGTATACTGAGATGCGTCCACGCGCAATCACGGTCAGGCCTTCCTGCAGGGCAAACCGCAGCCGTAAGGCTCCGGACCGAAACAAGACCCCTCGAAGCTGGCTCTGGGAATCCTTGAGCGTGAAATAGAGATGGCCGGAAGACGGGGCGCGAAGATTCGAGATTTCTCCCTCGATCCAGATATCCTGAAATTGATCTTCCAGAGAATTCCGGATGAGCCGCGTCACATCGGACACGGAAAGCAGCAACGGCAGCGCAAGGTTGTGCCCGGTCATGTCTCACCGAGCGGAAGGGAATGAGTCCGGAAACAGGTCAATCCATCACTCGGATACGCTCGATCGACACCGCTTTACCAAGCGTGGCATCCAGGTCAATGAGGACCGCACAGAACACCGTCGGTCCCGAGGCCACCTCAAACCGGCGCGGCATCCCCGTGAGAAACTTCTCAATGGCCAGCTCTTTTTTGATTCCGATCACCGAATGCAAGGGACCGGTCATGCCAATGTCGGTGATGTAGGCCGTTCCCTTGGGGAGAATTTGCTCATCCGCCGTTTGCACGTGGGTGTGAGTGCCCGCCACGACCGTGACCAATCCATCCAGATAATGCCCCATCGCCATCTTTTCCGAGGATGCCTCGGCATGCATATCGACCACGATGGCGGAAACCTGCGTCTTGAGCCGCTCAACCTCGCGCTTTGCGACCTGGAACGGGCAATCGATGACGGGCATGAACGCTCGTCCCATCAAATGCAGCACACCCAACGATTCCCCACCGGGCGTGGTAAACACATAACTGCCTCGTCCCGGCACTCCGGCGGGATAATTCGCGGGACGCAACAGACGCGGTTCGCGGGGAAACACATCCAGAATTTCCTTCTTATCCCACGCATGATTCCCCGTGGTGATGACCGACACTCCGAGGTCAAACAGATCGTCCACCAAATCCGGCGTAATACCGAATCCGCCGGCCACATTCTCGCCGTTGCCGACCACGACGTCGATCGAATGGTTGGCAATAAGCTTCGGCAGGAGGCGAGCCACGGACCGTCGTCCAGGCTCGCCCATGATGTCTCCGATCATCAGAACTTTCATGCCCAGTCACTCACTTCGCAAAATCGACAAACCGGCTTTCCCGGATCACCGTGACCTTGATTTGCCCCGGATACGTCAGCTCCTGCTCGATCTTTTTGGCCAACTCCCGAGAAAGCTGAAAACATTCCGGATCCGTGAGATCTTCCTGCTTCACGATCACACGAATTTCGCGTCCGGCTTGAATGGCATATGCTTTCTGCACGCCTTTATGGACGGTCGCCAGCGACTCCAATTTCTCCAGCCGCTTCACATACGACTCCAACGCTTCCCGACGAGCGCCGGGCCGCGCGGCCGACAGCGCTTCCGCCGCGGCTACCAGCACCGTCTCCGGGCAGATAGGCTCAACCTGCTCGTGATGGGCCGCAATGGCGTTGACGACCTTCACGCTTTCGCCGTACTTCTTGGCGATCTCTGCGCCTAGCATGGCATGCGGCCCCTCTTCCTCGTGGCTGACGGCCTTTCCGATGTCATGTAAAAGCGCGCCCCGCTTGGCAAGTTTCACATCGAGCTTCAACTCGGAAGCCATGATGCCGCAAATATAGGCTGCCTCGCGCGCGTGGTACAGATTGTTCTGTCCGTAGCTGGTCCGATACTTGAGCCGTCCCAGCACCTTGACCAACTCGGGATGAAAATCCGACAACCCGACCTCGAAGATGACCTTTTCCGCTTCTTCGATCATCAACTTCTCGATGTCGACCTTCACTTTTTCGACGATTTCTTCAATGCGGGTCGGATGGATCCGGCCATCGTGCATGAGCCGTTCAAGCGACACCTTGGCAATCTCGCGGCGAAGCGGGTCGAAGCCTGAGATAATGACCGCCTCAGGCGTTTCATCGATAATAAGGTCGATACCCGTGGCCGCCTCGATGGCGCGGATATTTCGGCCTTCGCGGCCGATAATCCGACCCTTCATGGCATCATTGGCAATCGGCACCACCGAAATCGTGGCCTCGTTCACATAATCACGGGTGACGCGCTGAATGGAACAGGCAATGATTTCCCGTGCTTCCCGGTCGGCGTTTTCTTTCGCCTCTTCGAGCAGGCGCTTCGCCAGCCCCGCCGCTTCCAAGCGGGCCTGACTATCCATTTCCTGAATCAACTGCCGCTTGGCTTCCTCGGCCGTGAGACCGGCCACGCGCTCCAGTGCCTCACGATGCTGCTTGAGCGCCAGTGCGCAGGCCGCATCCTTCTGAGTTAGAACATCTTCCCGCTTGAGCAGCTCTTGTTCCCGCTTGAGTACTTCCTGATCGCGCTTCTCGAGCAGACTGACTTTTCTGTCCAGCCCTTCTTCGCGTTGAGACACCCGCCGTTCCACGTTCGTGACTTCGGCGAGCTTCGCTTTCTGCTCTTTTTCCAACTCGATGCGTGCCTGAAAAACGAGGTCCTTGGCTTCGAGTTTGGCCTCTTTCACGAGGTTTTCTGCTTCGCGCTGCGCCGACTGCACGATCTGCGCTGACTGGTCTTCGGCCTCCGCCCGTCGTGTGACTGCCGACCGTCGACGGAATACTTCATACAGACCGGCTCCCAGAACCGCTCCAACTAAACCGATAAGAATGTACGCAACAACGCTGAGAGAAATGGGAACCACCTCCCTTACGGCAGTGGGACAGATACACTGTCACCCTGCAAATGATCGCAGCCAGTGTTATAGGGGAGCAGGGAGTGACGGCAAGGGATGGCTAGACAGGAAGGAACAATATCGGACTACGTGAGCCAGTACACTACAACCTGTGGAATCGCCGTCGCTACTTCAGGTAGAGGAGTGGTCGGCCTCGACCTGAATCATTTCTTCGGTCGGCTCGCAAAGGAGAAGACCTCTGCCGCCTCGTTCGGACTGTGGCATATTCAAGCCACGGGAGATGCCCCCAGATACCAGTGAGCCCCTGGTCCCCGAGCTTCAACGTTCGTTGATGACACACCTGTCGCACGGAGTCGGAAGGCCGACCCCCCTGACTCATCCATGTGATCACGACCACACTGAACAACAGAACAAAAACCAGCGATTCCATATGTTTAGCGCTCAAATACCGTCGTCAGATTTTCCGTCCTAATTCGAAGCGTCCTTTCCTCTCCTGCTCTTGTTGACCCTCAGGTCAATACAACGAAGAAACAGTAACAAAGGAGTGCAGTGAAAGCAAGGTGAAACTCACCGTGAGAAGATGGACGGCATCTGCTGATCGATCGACTCCATGAGGGAGGCCACACGTCGGTCCGCATCCGCTTCGCCCTGCCGGAACCGTCGCTCCGATTCCATCAGCTCATGGGCGAGGTTGAATGCGGCAAGGACCGCCAATTTGGCCGGGGTGGCTGACCGCATCCCGGCCGCCACCTGTTTCATTTGCTTATCAACAATTTCGGCTAATTGCTTCACGTAGGTTTCATCGGCCTCGCCGTTCACGGTATACCGCTGGCCATAGATCTCCACGTCAATGGTTTTAGTCAAAAGCCACCTCCTTGGGTTCATCCAGGCACTCCAGCAAATCAATTTCGCCGAGCACTTTTTCGATCCGGGATCGGATATCGAGGCGCTCCTGCTCCCAGCGTCGGTTTTCGTCATCGCGCACCGCGACCCGTTCGCGCGCGAGCCGAAGTTCGTCTTCCAGCGATATGTTTTTCCGTTTGAGATCCTGCACCAGTTTCACGAGATCACGAATCCGAATTTCAAGGGCATCGAGACGATCTAAAGTCATGGTATTTCCTCATAGCAAAATGATGGACACACGTTGGTTAATGGGGGCGAAATATAGAAAGTTCATTTCCCCTTGTCAAGAAAACCGCTCCCGCTATGACGTCACGTGGAGACGACGGTATTCTCCGTAACTGCGCAAGACCCGTTTCACGTACAGCCGCGTCTCCTGATAGGGAATCAGCTCCACGAACTCGTCTTGCTCGCGACCTCGATGCACCGCGATCCAATTGTTCACGGCAATCGGGCCGGCATTATAGGCCGCCACCGCATGCGCGAGATTGCCGCCGTACTGCTCGAGTAATTGTCCCAGGTAGCGCACCCCGAGGCGAATATTCGTTTCCTGGTCAAATAATTCCTCCCGCCCGACCGACGGAAACCCGTACCGTTGCGCGACCGCGTTGGCCGTCACCGGCATTAGCTGCATCAATCCCACGGCCCCCACCACGGAGACCGCCTTTTCATCATATTGGCTTTCCTCCCGAATGATGGCAGCGGCCAGGTAGGGATCGACGGCAGTGATCCCCTGGGCGGCAATCGTCGGAACGAGGCCGGTCGGATAGGCAACGGTCCAGAGGGCTGGTGCCGTCGGTAATCCACTCCGTTCTAATTTCTCCCGAAAATGAACTTTCGCGACCCGTAAGGCAGGATGATACGCTCCCACCTCGCTCAGCATCGTCGAAAAGGCCAGCAGCACGTCCTGATCCCGGCTGTACTGCTCCGTCAAAGCTCCCAGTTCACGAGCCGCATCTTGCGTAAAACCCAGGGTCTTCAGCTCGATTCCACGCTGGTAGACGGCATGCTTTTCGATTTCCGGACGTCGATTCTCCGGCAACCGTTCCGCTTCTTCGGGCGTGGGGCGTTCGACCGCTACCACTGGCGTCTGGTTCGCCGGTATCGACGTTCGCCGCGCGGCCAGCTGGCAATAGTAGCTATAGGCATGGCGCTGGCAAACCCGCGCATACTGCTCTCCCACGGTCGTGCTTTTCCCATGCTCGTCCGCCCGCGCCGCCCAATACATCGCCTGAGGTTCAAATCCGTTGACGTGCAACTCAACGACGGCGCGAAAGGTTTCCGCAGCATCCTTGTACCGCGCAGTACGATATTGTGCCCATCCGGCTCGCCACAGTCCCTCAGCCCGTTGGCTCGCGGAATCACCCAGCTTCGCGACCTGCCGGAACATGCCGATGGCCTCATCGAACTTCCCCTGATCCTCCAACCACACCCCGGCAAACAGATGCACCATTGCTCGCTGGTCGCCGGCCAAGGGACCCTGGGCTGCCGAGCGCGCCAGGTCGATGAGTTTGTCTCCGAGATTCTGCCGCAAATAGACCCTGGCCAACCATACCGTAGCTTCCGCTGACTCCTGCACCCGGTCGGCCACTAAAGCACGAAACGTCTCGCGGGCCTGGTCATATTGCTTCAGCCGGACATAGGCGACTCCTAACTTCAGGCGAGCCTCATACCGTCGGGCATGTCCCGGTGCCAGAGAGAGGAACCGCCGCAACTCTTCCACCGCTTCGGCTTGCATCGAGAGTCCAAGAAACGCCTGCGCCCGAATCCAATAGTCGTCGGCAGTCGGCAGCCAGGACTCTCCGCCCGGAGCCGCATCCAATCGCGTTTTCGCCTCACGCGCCTCCGGTGATTGCGGATATCGGAGCCAAAGCTGCTTCAGCGCGGCTCGCCCCTCCGGTAACCGGTTCTCGCGAATGTGGCAGTCGGCTTGATGGGACAAGGCCATGGGTGCCGCCTGGTCCTTATCCGCAAGGGTGACGGCGCGTTCCAACCACTCCACCGCGCGAAAACACACATTTGCGCTATACCAGGCCTCCCCCGTGCGGTAGGCGGCCTTCGCAAGCAGGTTCGAGTCCGGCACGATCTTGGGAATGGTCTCCAGTAACTCGGCTGCTTGGATCGGCTCGTTCTGTTTTGACAATGACTCTGCGATCCAGAGACGGACGTAATCGTCAATCACAGGCATCTCCGGCTGAGCGGCGCGTAAAAGTTTCGCCGCTTCACCGGGGTCGCGCTCAATAAGAAGGACCCCGAGCACGACCCGAGCTCGCGTAGCCCACAAGGTCGCAGGAAACAATTCCATCACGGATCGCAGTTGGTCGATTTTGAGTGTTGTCGCTTGTTCGCGTTGAGCCGGAGACCCGGATCGATCGTTGACGGCAAGGGCCGAACGGAAGCAATCTTCGGCGGAGACACAGAGCGGAGGAACAACGGGCAAAGGGCGAGGAGATTCAGCTGTCGCCGGCAGAAACACACTCGACAGAAAAAGCCACATGGCAAGGGCCGCTACACTGGTCCGCCAAGGAAATTCGCGCACAAGCCCCCTGCGCAGAAGGTGAACCGACACCATTATAGCCTAACGCCGCATAAACGCGACCAGGATCGCCTTGCTTGTCACAAGTTTTTTCCCTGTGCTAGGCTCCGGCATGGTTCAGCAGACCGCCACCCGTCACAACCTCCTGGCTTTGAACGAACCCGGCATGGCTGCCTTCGTCGCGTCGCTCGGTTGGCCGGCCTATCGCGCATCCCAGATCCTTCGCTGGCTGTATCAGCAACGAGTCCGCACATGTGCCGAGATGAGCAACCTCTCGCAGAAAGACCGCGAGCATCTCACCTCCACCTGCAGTATCGAGCGGACCACGGATGTCCAGGTGTTTGCCTCTCAGGATGGCACGAAAAAATTCGTACTCACCCTGGTTGACGGTACGCAAGTCGAGTGCGTCCTTATCCCCGACGAAGACCGCCTCACGCTGTGCTTTTCCACGCAAGTGGGCTGCACACTTGATTGCGGATTCTGTCTGACCGGCACGTTAGGACTCACGCGCAACCTCCGCGCCCATGAAATTCTGGATCAGGTCCTGCTGGCCCAGGACCATTTGGCGGCCAACCAACGATTGACGAACCTGGTCTTCATGGGAATGGGAGAACCGCTGGCCAATCTCGACGCCGTGGCCGATGCCGTCCGTCGTCTCACCGATCAGAGGTGGGGGCTGGGGTTTTCAGGTCGCCGCATTACCATTTCCACCGCCGGGCTCGCATCGCGCATCAAAGATGTCGCCCCGTTGAAGGTCAACCTGGCCATTTCCTTGAATGCGACCACCGATGAACTTCGCCACCGGATCATGCCCGCGGCCAACCGGCTTCATTCGCTCCAGGCCTTGCTGGCCGCCTGCCGCGACTATCCGCTGGCTGATCGCGATCGCCTCACCTTTGAATATGTCCTTCTCGCGGACGTAAACGATCGGCCTGAGGATGCGACCCGCTTGATCAAACTGCTCCGCGGACTTCGCTGTAAGGTCAACTTGATCGCCTTCAACCCTTTTCCCGGCAGCCCCTATCGACGCCCGACGGAAGCCGCCATCGAGATGTTCCAGAGCACTCTGCGTCGTGGCCACGTGGATGCCTACCTGCGCCGCAGTCGCGGGCGTGACGTCCTGGGCGCTTGCGGCCAATTGGGCCGGATCGAGGGGAGCCAAGCCCCGATTACCTTGACACAGATTCAAACCCGTTGTTAGCATGATCTTCGTACATGCCTAAGCCGAGCACATCCCACAAGTCATCGCTGCTTTCAATTCTTGCTTGTTCACTTCTCAGCATCCTCTTGATCACAAGCCGGTATTCCACCGCCCATGCCGTTGAGCCGAAGGAGTTCACCCTCTCCAACGACATGAAGGTCATCCTCGTGGAGGTCCCGAAGGCTCCTGTGGCCACCGTGCAGGTGTGGTACAAGGTCGGCTCGCGCAATGAAGTGATGGGCCGGGCGGGGCTCTCGCACATGCTGGAACATATGATGTTCAAAGGTACCGCGAAATATCCCAAAGGAACCTTTTCCCGCCTCATCCGCAAAAACGGCGGAATGGACAATGCCTTCACCAGCCAGGACTTTACCGCGTACTTTGAAAACCTGGCTGCCGATCGCGTCACGCTGGCCCTTGAACTCGAAGCAGACCGGATGCAAGGGCTGATTCTTGATGCCAACGAATTTAAAACCGAACGCGAAGTCGTCAAGGAAGAGCGGCGGCTTCGCAACGAAGATGATCCGCAGGGCGCGCTGGTCGAAACCCTCTTTGCGCAAGCCTTCATGAGCCATCCCTACCATTGGCCGGTGATCGGATGGTTTTCTGACCTCGATGCCATGAGCCTTGACGATCTGCAGCGGCACTATGACACCTACTATTCACCCAATAACGCCACCCTGCTCGTCGTCGGCGACATCAAAGCAGACACGCTCCTACCGGTCATCGCCAGACTGTTCGAACCGATTCCCAAAGGTCCTTCACCCAAGGCCTTGGCCGTGACCGAAGGCCCGCAACATGGCGAACGCCGGTTTCTTCTGAAACGCGAAGCACAAGTGCCCTTCGTCATGATGGGATATCGCGTTCCGAATTATTCCAGCGACGACTCCTATGCGTTGAACGTTCTCGAATCGATTTTATCCCACGGAAAGAGCGCGCGGCTTTACCAAAGTCTCGTGTATGAGCAGAAGACCGCGCTGGCCGTAGGCGCCGACTACGGATTGATGCAGGCTGACCCAGGCTTATTTTACTTCTATGCGGTGGTGAAACCAGGCGAGAAGGTCGAAGCGGTCGAAGACGCGGTGCTCAAAGAAATCCAACGGATCCAAACCGACCCGCCAAGCGAACTTGAACTCCAGCGGGCAAAAAACCAGATCGAAGCCGCCCACATTTTCGAACAGGATTCAAACTTTCGACAAGCCATGCTGCTAGGGGAAGCGGAAACGATCGGAGCTGGATGGCGGAAAGTCAGCCAGTTCGTAGAACGTACCCGTGCCGTGACGGCACAGGACGTCCAACGGGTCGCCTCGCACTATCTGGCGGCCGATCTGCGCACCACCGGGACTTTGATTCCGCTCCCGCCGCAAATTCAATCAGCCTTGCCGGCCCAACCGCACCAATGAGCAGACGTAGATGACGCGACGACACGCTCCACGCTCCCCACGAATCCAGCAGTCACGAGGCCGGTTCTTCCTCGGGCTATTCTTGCTGGCTCTCTGCCTGCCCAGCACGCAGGGACAAGCCGCGGACATCGTGCCGACCCGTTCCGTGACCGCGAACGGCATGACCGTCCTGTTCCTGGAACAACACTTTCTTCCGACCGTGGAGATCCATGCCCTGGTAAAGGTGGGCTCGGCGCAAGATCCTCCGGACAAAGCCGGATTGGCAAATCTCACCGCCAGCCTCCTCGATGAAGGGACTCAAACCAGAACGTCTCGGCAGATCGCGGAGCAGATCGATTTCGTAGGAGGCTCCCTTGAAGCCCATGCGGCGGAAGATTTCACCACCGTCTCCGCGCGCGTGCTGAAGAAAGACGCAGACCTCGGGTTTACCCTCCTGGCCGATGTGCTGCAACATCCCGCGTTCCATAAGCAGGAATTCGAGCGGGTTCGCACTCAGATTCTCGGTGAAATCCTCAGCGATGACGATGATCCCGGGAATGTGGCCATGAAGGCCTTTCATCAATTGATTTTTCACGGTCATCCCTATAGTTGGCCGGCCCATGGCGTGGAAGACACCCTCAACAAAATCACTGTGGCCGATGTCCAACAGTTCCATGCCCGCGAATATCTGCCGAACCAGACGATTCTGGTCATTGTCGGGGATTTGACACAAGAGCAAGCCGTCACATTGGTTCAGACACACTTTGGATCCTGGAAAAAGGGCACGCCTTCGCCCTACCAGCTCAAAAAGCCGACGCCGATCGACCGCAAAATGGTTCAGTTGATCGAGAAAGATCTCACGCAATCGACCATTGTTCTGGGGCATACCGGCATCAGTCGGACGAATCCTGACTACTACGCTGTCACGGTCATGAACTACATTTTGGGCGCCGGTGGGTTTTCCTCGCGTCTGATGGACTCCATCCGGGACAAGCAGGGACTGGCCTACGGCATCATGAGCCAATTCGATTCCCGCTTGCTGCCGGGGGCCTTCTTCATCAGCCTTCAGACCAGGACCGAGGTCACCAATCAAGCCATCTCTGGGGTCCTGACGGAAATCAAGGGGATACGCGACGCCCCCGTGACAGATCAGGAACTCAATGAAGCAAAGTCCTTTATCGTCGGAAGTTTTCCGCTCCGGGTAGATTCAAGCGCCAAGCTCGCCAACGTACTCGCGCAGGTGGAATTCTACAATCTGGGCTTGGACTATTTTACGAACTATCCAAAGGCTATCGAAAAGGTCACGAAGGAGGAGGTCCTCCGAGTGGCTAAGCAGTATCTCGACCCACAACATTACGCCTTGGTCGTCGTCGGATCGATTGCAAAAGCCAAAGTGAAGCAATAACCCACTTTCCCGATCCGGCAGCCACGCAACAAGTCGGAATCCTCATGGTCTCCACCACTCCACTGATCGATAAAGTCTCCCTTGCGAGGCATCTGCTTCGAGAGATGGGCTCGGTCATCGTGGCGTTCTCCGGAGGCATCGATAGTACGTTGGTTCTCAAATTGGCCCATGATGAATTGGGCGAGCAGGCCATCGGAGTCACGGCCGTCTCTCCCACACTGCCTGCATCGGAACTGGCGCTGACCCAGCAGCTCGCGACCGAAATCGGGGCACGCCATCGGGTGGTCGAGACGGATCAACTGGAGATCCCCGATTTCGTTCGCAATGATGCCACCCGCTGCTACCACTGCAAGACCGACCTCTATTCGCTCTTGGGCAGACTCAGAAGTGACTATCAAACGATGTGTATTGTCGACGGCACCAACGTCGACGATCTGGGAGACGATCGCCCAGGCCTGAAGGCCGCCCGCGAGTGGGGTGTGCGTAGCCCATTGCTGGAAGCCGGATTCACGAAGGCCGACATTCGCGAGGCCGCACGGGACCTGCGGCTCACGAACTGGGATAAACCTGCCGCTGCCTGCCTCTCCTCACGCGTTCCGAGAGGAATTACCATTACCCGAACCACGCTCTCACGCGTGGAGCATGCGGAGGCGGCCTTGATGCACGAAGGCTTCCGACTCTGCCGCGTGCGCGACTACGGTGACATGGCCAGAATTGAGTTGGCAGTCGAAGAGCTGCCGAAACTGTTGGAAGGGAGTCGCCGCGAACGGCTGGTCGAGAGTTTGAAACGGGTTGGTTATCGTTTCGTGACGTTAGACTTGGAAGGATACCGCCAGGGGGGCGTAAGTCTCACCCCCCCGGCGTCAGAAAACTAGTTCCGGCTCTGGTAGGTCTTCGCGAGGGCGTCCAGGGCTTCATCTGCCAGACGACGATGATCGCCCTCCGTCAATGCCCGCCCGACGACTTTCTCCGCGACCATCATCGCTAAATCCGTGGTCTGGGAGCGAATGTCCTGAATGGCCTTGCGGCGTTCGGCCTCAATCTCGCGCGTCGCGTCGCCCTTGATTCGCTCCGCATCCGCCGACATGCGTTGCTCATTCTCTTCCATCAACCGCGCCGCGCGCTCTTTGGCTTGAGCCAACAGCGCCTCCGCGTCTTTGGCCGCCGTCGCCAGCTTGGCTTCGTATTCCTTGAGTTTGCGCTCAGCCTCGGTACGGTGGCGTTCGGCTTGATCGAGGCTGTCCTTGATCTTTTTCTCACGCTCTTCCAGCATGCCCAGCAAGCTCGGGAACG
>CAZKVY010000033.1:0-40813 GCA_964556305.1 uncultured Nitrospira sp.
CGCCGGAAGTCGAAGAGCAGTACCAGCAGGCGGTGTCGGATTACAAAATCAAAAAATTAACCTACGAGCGGCTGGCCAAGGTATGGAAGGAGTCGCCCGACGTCATCGCCAAGCAGGATGTGGACGTGGCCGAGGCCGCCTATCAGGGAGCCAGGCACCTGATGGAACAGCGAGTCGCCATGCGCGATTACACCAAGGTGCGTGCGCCCTATGACGGCATCGTGACCGCGAGATTCGCAGACCCCGGATCCCTGATACAAATCGCCACCTCCTCGGCGACTAGTGCGATTCCTCTCTTTACGATCATGGATCTGAACACGGTTCGCATCTATGCCAACGTCCCGCAAGACGACAGCCCCTGGATTGTGCCTGGAAAGACCCCGGCGACCATCAAGGTGAGTGAATTGCCGTCCCGGTCGTTCACCGGTCTCGTCACCCGGTCCACTATGGCGCTCGATCCTGCCACGCGCAGTCTGCTGATCGAAATCGATTTGCCTAATCAAGACCATGCGCTTCGACCCGGCACCTTCGCCGAGGTCGCGCTCGGCCTGCGTGAAATTCCGCAGGCCCTCGTCGTGCCCCCGCAGGCGGTGATCAGCACACCGAAGGGGAAATCTCTCTTCATCGTCGAAGACGGTAAGGCGAAACCGGTGGCGGTACAGACCGGGATCAGCGACGGCCGTTGGATTGAAATTACTTCCGGATTACGGGGCGACGAAGATGTGGTCGCGGTGGGCAAACGCCGTCTGCTCGAGGGCATGCCGGTCGTCGCCTCACCGTTCAACCTGCCGGATGCGAAGCTGTCTCAACAAAAATTTGAACGGCGCGCGCCCGGCGGCACGCCTCCACCGCCGACCCCTGCCCCCACCCCGCACGGAACGACACCGACACAGGGAGATCGCCCATGACATACCTATCTCCATGCACGACAGTGCTCATGCTGGCCGGCCTGTCACTAACAGCAGCTTTAGCCGCCGTCACGCATGCCGCCGATACGGACCAGCCCGTGTCGTTGTCTCGCGGCAGTTTTCTCGGCGTGCAGCAGGCCGTGGAGATTGCCGTGAAGAACCACCCGATGTTGATCGAGGGCCAGGCAAACTTGAAAGCCTCGGAAGCACGTACGGAACAGGCCCGCTCCCTGTACTATCCTCAAGTGTATGCCAACGCCAACACCATCGCCGGCGCCGGCGTAAGTAACCCGCGTTTCCTGATCGGAGGCGGATTACTGCGCGAGAATCAAACCACCTTTACGGGCGGCGTCATCGCCAATCAGCGTCTCTACGATTTCGGCTATACCAGCAACCTGGTCGAGTCGAATAAACTCGCCGAGCGCGCCCAGGGGCAGGATGTGAATGCGAGACGCGCGCTGGTGCTGCTATACGTCCAACGCGCCTACCTGAACAGCCTGAAACGGAATCGTCTGGTGCAGATTGCCGAGGAAACGGTTCGTGAGCGCGGAATCATCGCCGGCCAGATCGAAACGCTCTATCGCCAGCAACTGAAATCCAAGCTCGACTTCGATTTGGCCCGCGTCGAGCTGGTCAACGCCCAATCCCTGCTGGTACGGAGCCGCAACGATCTCAAAGCCAGTTTCGCCGATCTGAACCGGACCATGGGCATTGCCGGAGCGGACGACTATGTCCTTGAAGACATTTCCGTCGCCGTTCGTCCGCAAAAAACATTGGAGACCCTGATCAACGAAAGCCTCTCTCATCCGGAAGTCAAACGGGCCAAGGAGCAGACCGCATCCGCCGATGCGCGACTCACGGCGACCAAACGCCAATACCTGCCGACGGTTTCGGCAATTGCTAGCGGCGGCACCTTCGATCCGTTCGACCCCCGCCAGAACCAGCAGACCGGCGGCTGGTGGATGGCCGGCGCCATGGTCTCCATGCCGCTGTTTACCGGCTTCCTGATTGAAAACCAGGTCGTGGAAGCCAATGCCAATCGGCAGGCCGCCTCCGCCGCGACCAGTAATATCGAGCAGGCGTTGACGCAGCAGGTGACCAATGCCTACCTGGACACCCTCACGTTCGCGCAGCAAATTTCACTGGCGGAAGAACAGGTCAAGACGGCGCAGGAAGCCTTACAGCTCTCCAAACAACGTTACAAACTCGGATTGGGCACCGTGGTGGAAGTGACTCAGTCAGAAGTGGCAGTCACTGCGGCGCAAACGCGATTGGCGGACACGCAATATGACTACAAAATTGCAGAAGTGACGCTGGCTTACACTTCGCAAGGCGACGACACGGGCCGCATTCTTCTGATGAGCCGTGCGGCCACGTCTCCTCGCCCGCCTGATACCGTAAGCCAGGCGGAAGGACCGACAGCACCGGCCTACTAATGTGCCCGTGAAGGGCGGATGCAAGTCGCGAGCGACGGAGATCAGATGGTCTGGCCGGGAAAGACTATGGCGAGATCGATAACCAATTCGTCTTTTGTGTTGGCGAGGAGCCCATCCCAGATGCTTGTAGTTTGACGCACCAGGGCCGAGTCAAGGTCGAAGAACAGATCGAACCCTTTGGAGATAATGGGGTTCATGGGATACCGTCGATCGTAAATCATGCCGTAGGCCGGGATACCGTAGAGCGTCTGCCAGTTTCCCAAAATAAAATGCAGTTCGGTGCCCCGGACATACAGGCCCCCTGAAGTAATCGTCCGCTTCACCGACGTTTGCGGCTGACTGAGGTAATAGGTTACTCGCTCATTTTCCCGCGCCAACCGTAACGCTTCGACCAATTGCGGCACCAGGATCATGATCTCCGCATCGCGGAACATGGGCAGCCGTCGAGAGTCGCCGGCGATCCAGCGCTGGACCGTGGTCCGGTGCTCCTGCACCGTGAGCCCCATCAGCACCCGCCTGATCTGCTCGTGGGAAAATTGGGCCGGATGCGTGAAATGCCCGGGCGGCCATTCCGGCAGCACGTTGGCATCCAACTCCAACCGGACAAAATTGACGGGATCTTCATAAACGGTCCGCGACGGGACCTGAGGTATGGCGCAGCCCGCAGCGGCGAACACCGCTGCGGCCAACACCGTGATTCGTGAAAGTTGAGCCGAGGAACGCAGAAGCGGAAGCACCGGGGTCATGACACAGTTCTTCTCCTTACGCCCCACACAATGCTACGCGCTATTCGGTAATCGTAACGGTCATTTCAACCCGCTCCAGCGGGTTATCCCGTCCATCGCGCTTGGCGCCGACGACCTTGTCGACCACATCGAGCCCACTCTGCACTTCCCCGAACACCGTATATTGCCAATCCAGAAAATTGGCGTCGTTCACGCAGATAAAGAATTGCGAACCGGCGCTGTCCGGATCATTCGCACGCGCCATGGAGAGCGTTCCCCGCTTATGCGGCTTGCTGTTGAATTCCGCCTTCACGTTGTGGCCTGGCCCACCCATCCCGTGCGAAGCACGGTCCGGGTTTTTGCTGTTGGGATCGCCGCCCTGAATCATGAAGCCGGGAATCACACGGTGAAAGGTGGTACCGTTATAAAAGCCCTTTTTCGCGAGATCCGTAAAGTTCTTTACATGATTCGGCGCAACGTCCGGGAAAAACCGCAGGACGATCTCGCCCCAAGGCTCGTTCTTGGATGTCACAGTGATGGTCGCTTGTGGTGAACCGGTTTGTGCCGTCATCTCGTATCCTTTCCTACTCAGTTAAACTTGAAGGGCGCGACGCTCTCGCCTTCCAAACCCTGGCTGACTGCCGTCCAGGTGAGGCCGTCGTCATCGCTGCGAAACACGCCGGAACTGGTTCCGGCATAGAAGCCACCCTTATCGCCCTCGATCAACACCTGTACCGACAAATTGCTCAGGCCCTTGTTCAACGGCATCCATTGCCGCCCCTTGTCGACGGTCTTGAAAATGCCCCGCCCCGTGGCAACATAAACGCCGCGCTCGTTGCTGATCAAGCCGCGAATGGAATCATTCGGTAACGCCCGGCTGATCGGCAGCCAGGTTTTGCCGCCGTCTCCGCTGCGGAACACCCCGCCGTCGAACGTGCCAGCATAGACGCCCTGCTCCTTATCGACGGCCAGCACGCGGATGAAATTCTCCACCAGCCCTTCATGATCTTTCAGGCCCTGCCGCAGACGCGTCCATCCAGGCGAGCGTTCCTTATAACTGTGCACCCCCTTGCCGGAGGTTCCCGCGTACAGCGTGCCATCATTCGTCCTGGCGAGCGCATGCACCAAAATTTCATCCAGCCCGGTGGTCACGACTTTCCATTGATCCTGCGCCGCATTCAACAGGTAGACGCCGTCGCCCGTCCCTGCATACAGGCCTTTGGCGTCCATCATCAGGACTTTGATCTCCAGACGTTTCAGCCCCTTGTTGAGCGGCTGCCAGGTTTTGCCGGCATCGCGGGAACGGAAGACCCCGCCTCGAAATGTCCCCGCGTAGATGGCCCCATCTTTGCCCGTGGTGAGACAAAGCACGAAGGGATCGGTTAATCCCTCATTGGCCGATATCCAGGTGCCGCCACGGTCGCTGCTTCGAAAAATACCCATCCCGAACGAGCCGGCGTAGATGACGCCTCCGGCGCCTGACGTCAAGGCTTGGATACTCGTGTTACCGATGTCGGCAGAACCGGAAGGGTCCTGGCCCGGATGTCCCTGTTCCAGTTTGAGCGGTCCGCCGGCCTCGTTCCCGACCGGGAAGGATTCACCATGGACAATCCCCTGCAGACTGCCGACCGTCAGCGCCGTCAACACCAGTATGTGACGCAGCATAGGATGATCACCCTTCAAAAATTGTGAACGCCGGGTCATCGAACACGATGACCAGCGGTACCAATGGGGATATCAGGGTCGAGGGGCAAATTCATGTCGGGCGCGGGTCCCGAGGACCGCCCGAAGATCTTCGCGCCGATGATCCCGATCTCATAGAGTACCATGAGAGGGACCGCCATCAGCAACATGGTGAACAACGTGGCGTCCGGCGTCACGATGGCCGAAATGATCAAGGCCGCCATGATGGCATGTTTACGGTAGTGCGCCAACACCGTCGCCGAAACCACACCCACCCGGGACAAAATCGTCAGCACCAGGGGCAGTTCGAAGGCACAGCCGAAGATCAGCAGAAATTTGACGTTGAAATCGATATACGTTCCCACCCCGAGCGCGGGCGTAATGTCGCGATCCATACCGAAGCTGACGAAAAAATCGATGACAAGCGGCAGGATGACGAGATTACAAAAGATCAGCCCGAGCGCGAACAGCAGCGCGGCCAGGAGGAAAATCGGAATCGCCCAGCGTTGCTCCTTCGGAAGCAACGCCGGTTCGATGAACTTCCAGCATTGGTAAAAGACGATCGGTAGGCTGAGAATGATGCCCGCCAGAAACGAGACTTTAATGGAGGCGAACAAGGCTTCGGTCGGTCCGTAGAAGACCAGCTGATTGGGAAAAGGACGATTGAGCCAGGCGACCATCTCCGTCGAGTAAGCGAACGCCGACGCAAACGCGACCCCCAAGGTCACCGCGATGATCAGCAGCCGCTTCTTGAGCGACTGAATATGGGCGGCCAGTGGTGCGAGCATTCCCGATCTGAACCAACGCCTGAACGCTCCGTTTCCCTGCTCCTACCTGCGCACCCGCGTGGGGTCGGTGAGAGGAGACCGGTACGGAACCTCCTACGATTCTCCTTACCGTGAGGATCGAATGAATTCGGCGATCTTATCCTTCGTGGCCAGTTTTTCTTTTTGCAGTTGTTTCTTCAGCACTTCTTCCGCCGGCGTCAGCACATGCCGTCTTTGTAAATCCGCCAGCTCTGCATCGAGGCGATGGTGAGACTCTTCAAGTGCCCGGAATTCTGTGTTGGATCGCCGTAACCGCTCAGTGATCGCCGTCTCCGTCTGCATGTCGCACCTCCTGGTTGACTACATACGTTCGTGGATGACCGTCGTGTTACCCGGCTCCCGGAGGTCACGCTCCAGGCTGCCTGCACAACACACTCACCTGCAGCGGCGCCATTTCCATGAGCACCGCATCTTCCTCAGGGTTGACGTAATACCGTGCCCGTCTGGCTGTCTGACGAAACCCCAGCCTGTGATATAGCGTCTGCGCCTCGTGATTCGAGACTCGCACTTCCAACATCGCCCGGGTTGCCCCGCGTTCCATTCCCGTCTGCAAGGCCGTACACACCAACTTCGTCGCTATGCCCTGCCGTCGGAACGGGCTCAGCACCGCCAGGTTCATTAAGCGCACTTCCTCAAACACGACCCAAAAACAAAAATAGCCTGCCAACGCAAGGGATCCTGACAGAGGGTCGGGACACTTCGCGACCAGAAAGTGTGCAAATTGGTTGCCGGAAAGTTCGGCTGCCAACATTTTGCGCGTCCAGGGGGCTGAGAAGCAAGCCTCTTCAATGGCCAGAACCTCGTCGAGGACACCGGACGTCGCTGGTTCAATAATGACCGAAGTGGATGTCATTTCAGAGAGAACATCCCATGTTGAGTCTACTTGCCTCTTCGAGAATCAGCACCTTTAGGGACCGGTCTCCGGCGTGCTTGGGTCAGCTTGTTCGCCACCCTCTGGCGCCTCCGCTCAAGCGCGGACACACCCTGGTGCTCATCGAATTTCACTTCCGCTTCGGTGCGTTGCACATAGCGAGGAACCAGTTCCTGTTCCGCAATCTGCCCCCCACCCAGACGCTGGCGCCCTGCGAGGCCGACACTCACCGCTGAAGGACGTTGCTGCTCCAGGGAGATTTCTCGTATCTCCCCGCCAACGTTATCAAGGGTTTCCCGGATATCTTTCGCATAGGCCTGCCATCCGTCGCCGAAGCACGTGCAGGATTTGGCGACCTGTACTGCCCGCTCAACCGAACTTGGAGGCCCGACCTGCTCGGGCATAAGGGTGCGCAATCCCGATTCCGGCAGCCATTCATAAGCAGCCCAGTACACTTCGTTGTGTCGACTTTTCAGAATCGGTACCAGCAGGCCCTTCACGTCACGCAGGTTCCAAGCCATGCCTTCCAGGGTCGGCACCGGGGCAATCGGAAGACCCAAGACCGCGCGAAATCCTAACATGGTCGCGAGCCCTACCCGTAGACCGGTAAATGACCCGGGGCCGATCGACACTGCCAGGGTCTGAAGCTCATTCAGCGGAATGTTCCCCTCGCGCAAGACTCGATCGATAGCGCCCATCAACGAGCGCGCGTGCGACCCATCGGCATCCTGCTCCGCCAGCGCCAGCACCTTCTCGCCCTGCAGCAAGGCCACGCTCTGCCAGGCTGTCGAGGTGTCGATTGCTAGGAGGTAGTGATCAGGCTGCGCCATCATACCCGTCCCAGTTCACCCGGTTTGATCGGCTCATTCGGAACCAATTCATGAAACGTCACCTGCAGGCTTCCGGATCCCTGCCCATCGGTCATGCGAATGGCAAAGGGGCGCATGATACGCGTGCCACCCTCCGGAAACTGTCCATTGGACGCCAGGGTGGCCGGCGGCAAGGAACCGACCGCGCGATAATCATCGAATTGCATCGTGGCTTCGACCTCACCAGCCGGCGTTAACCGTTCCTCCTGAACGACCAGCAAATTCCGGCGGTCAAACCAGATGCGCCGGCTCACATACGATACCGCCCCCTGTGGCCCTGGCGCCGCCAGCACATCCAGGCGATACCGGGTGCCGTCCTCCGACAACCGCACCTGCTCCAGCGGCTCCACCACCTGCGTGCCGGTAATCCCGCTCATGGCCCAGACACTCAACTGAAACGGACGGGTGAGTTGACCGAGCTGATCGGCTTCGGAGGAACGACCGGTGAGCTCACGCCCCATCGTCGGCAACCTGAGCTTGAATTGGTCATCCAGTTGGACAAACTCGAATATTTCGCTCCCCACCGCTGAAAAGCCGCGCAATCTGATGGCGTTGGGACGTTGATAAAACACCGTGCCCTGGACGCGCTGGCCAATCGGTAGGATCCCGCCGGTGATCTTCGCGCTGAAGAGGCCTTTGATCGTGCGCACCTCTCCGGCCTGCTCCTGCAGGAGCGCGGTCAGTTGCTCCGCCGTCGCCTGCTTGAGCGGGGTGGTGTCAGATGGCTGAAACAGCGCACAGCCGGCAAGCACGGATAGCGACACCAGAGCGGCAACCGTACGGAGCAAGACGGTCCGCCGTTTCACCGCTTCACGCCAATACAGCATCCAACGCGTCTCCGACTTCATGAATGCCGATCAATTCGATACCCTCGATCGGCTCCAGTTTCGCCACGTTTCGTTCCGGCAACAGACAACGCTTGAACCCCATCTTCGCGGCCTCGCGAATTCGCAACTCGGCCTGACTGATCGCCCGGACCTCACCGCCCAGTCCGACTTCACCCATGACGAGCGTCGTGAAATCGATCGGGCTCTCGCGCAAACTGGATGTCACCGCGGCGACAATACCTAAATCGATGGCCGGTTCGTCGATATGAATTCCACCGACCACGTTCACGTACACATCCTGCCCCGAAAGGTGCATGCCCAGACGCTTTTCCATCACCGCAAGGAGTAAGGATAAACGATTCGGTTCCACCCCGTTCGCCATCCGCTTGGGCATGGGGTAATTGGTGCTCGACACCAACGCCTGCAACTCCACCAGGATCGGCCGCGTCCCCTCCAGGCTGGACACCACCACGGAACCGGTGCTGCGTTGCGGGCGCTCTGCGAGAAACAACTCGGACGGATTGCTGACCTCCTCGAGTCCGCCGTCCTTCATCTCGAACACGCCGATTTCGTTCGTGGACCCAAACCGGTTTTTCACCGCCCGCAAAATCCGGAAACTGTGGCTCTTGTCACCTTCGAAATACAACACCGTATCCACGATATGTTCCAGCAAACGCGGGCCGGCGATCGCACCCTCCTTCGTGACATGTCCGATGATGAACACGGGGACATTGTTGCGCTTCGCGAACCACATCAACTGGCCGGCCACTTCCTGCACCTGGCTGATACTGCCCGGCGCGGAAGTCAATTGCTCGGTGTAGACCGTCTGAATCGAATCCACGACGACAGCCGCCGGCTTGATTTCTTGAATGGCTTTGAGAATTTGCTCGAGGGAGGTCTCTCCGAGAATGAGAAGGTGCTTGCCGTCGATGCCAAGCCGTTGACCGCGCATCTTGATCTGCCGGGGAGACTCCTCGCCGGATACATACAAGACCTGCTCGCCCGCTTCGGCCAGCCGTGGCAATGCCTGCAACAATAGTGTGGTTTTTCCAATGCCCGGGTCGCCTCCGATCAACATCACGGAACCGGGCACCACGCCGCCGCCCAGGACCCGGTCGAACTCGCCCATTCCGGTGCTATGCCGGGGCTCGCCTACGATTTCGATGTCAGAGATGGGAGTGGCAACCGCCATCGCCGTGGCGGGCATGTTCTGGCGACCCTTCGGAGCGGCCGCCAAACGCTCTTCTTTCAGCGTATTCCAGCCGCCGCAGTCGGGGCAGCGCCCGAGCCAGCGTGGCGCCTGATGGCCGCATGCCTGACAATGAAACGTCGTCTTCACCTTCATGCGCTTCTGTCCTCAGCTCGCAACCTCTGTGTACCGGCATCGTAAAGGAAACGGAAGAGAAAAAGGAAGGAGAGCGCGGAGAGGTCTCTGGCGGCTCCGCGGGAAATGCCTAGTCCATTGCGTAACTGCTGAATCCTATACTGATGGTCATGCAGAGGACAAAGGAGGGTTCCATGACCGATCTGATTCCACCCACGACGTCACGAGTAGCTCAACACACCGATAAAGAAATTAATGCGCGTATTCGCCGGCAAACTGAGGCCAATGTGGCGTATTTTGGAAAAGGCGGATCACTAGCCATCGGCGAACGCCTCCGCGAACTGGATCGCGAGTGGGATGTGGAACGGTTGTTGGAAGCAAATGCCGCCACGATTGCCCTGACCGGTCTCTGCCTCGGGAGTTTGGTGAACAGACGCTGGTTTGTCCTCCCGGCCGTCGTCGCCGGGTTTTTACTCCAGCATGCTATTCAAGGATGGTGCCCTCCCATTCCGGTCTTTCGCCGATTAGGCATGCGGACACAGACGGAAATCGAGCAGGAACGATATGCCCTGAAGGCCATCCGAGGAGATTTCAAAACGATTCAAAGCAACGGAGACGACAGCACAGCCTCGGTATTGGAGGCGGTGCGCGCCTAATGAGTGACAGGTCCATCTACGGGGAGTCCCGACAAATGAAAGAGAGTGATCGCGGCGGCGCTGGCGGCGTTCAGGGATTCGACCCCTGGTTTCAAAGGGATGGTGAAGCGCACGGTGGCGGCGTTCAGGACAGCCTCCGACAATCCCCGACTTTCACTGCCGATCGCGATGATGGTGCGGGCCGGGATGGTCTGGATCGATCGAATGGGGACACTCTGCGAATGGTTCCCGACATCGGCCGCCATGAGGGTGCAGCCTAAACTGAGCAGGTTATCTAAATTTGTGTGAGAAAAGATTGGGAGGTGAAAGAGTGTGCCAGCGGTTGCCCGCACGACTTTCGGATTAAAGACATCGACCGAATGTGGCGCCATCCATAAGGCATTCACATTCAGTCCCGCTGCTGTCCGAATAATTGTCCCGATATTCGCCGGGTCTTGCAGCATATCCCCGTACAGACCGAACACTTTAGGCTGCGACACGATGGCGGCTTGATCCCAGGTCGGCTGATGCACGATGGCAAGGGCACCGCTTGAGGTTTCGACATCAGACAATTGAGCCAACTGATGCTCGGGGCAAGTGTGGACGGTGCATCCGCTGCTGACAATCTCCTGCACAACCTCCGGTGACTGTCGCTCGAGGAACGTGGGAGCGACGACGAGACAGACGATCTGCCGGGGGGCGGAGCGCATCAATTCAAGGATCGGTTTTGTGCCTTCCAGCACAAAGACCCGTTCGCGGTCACGAGTGCGCTTTGTCTTGACGACATCCCTGATGTGGGAGAGAAAGTTGCGAGAGACGGTGCGAGATATGAAGGTCAACAGGTACCTGGGGATCAGCGGCACTTCGGGGAGGGATGCTGAGCACCGCCTCCCCGCTATGTGACTATTTGCGTTTTTTGCCGGAGGCAGCTTCCGCCGCACGGATTCGTTGGGCCCGCACCTTAGCCCGTTTGAGAGCCGACAGCTTGCCGCGTGTCCGGTCACGTTCGGCCTTCAATCGCTCCAATTGAGCACGGAGATGAACGCGTTCCTCTTTGTAGATACTGGCGCACTCGGCGGGAGACAAATTCGTCCAGTCCCCGGTTCCACGCGCCCGTTTGATCCGCGCTTCTAAGGATTCACGTAGCAGCCTCTCGCGCATCGACATCAACGACTGCAAGGCTTCCTGCCGCCGCTGGACTTCTTCCTCTTCGGCCATAATGCCGCGAATGTCGGTTCCTAACATCGGCTGATCCTCCTCGCTGGGAATATCAATAAGAACGCTTCATTCTACCCGATTTGGACGCCTTTGTTCTACCTAGGAGAATAGAACGTAACGTATTGATGTTACAGACAAGTATTGAGCAAGGTCGAAAATGTCACATTGCAGAGGCGGAAAGGGATGCAGTATGATCGGCACCATGCCACACATTGGAACCCTGGTTCGGGCCTGGCGGGTCTCTCAAAAATGTTCCGAGCAGGCCTTCGCGCAACGGGCCGGGATCGCCCCTGCTCTGCTGGAATCATTGGAGTCGGAACAGCTTGATCCTAATGCCTCTACTTTGGAAGCCTTGGCCGTTGCCCTGAAAATTCCCCTCCCCTGGCTGTTCATCCATCCCACGGAATTTGACCTCCTCTGCAAAGACGACGAAGAGGAACCGGCTGCTCTTTCCACATTAACTGGAGCAGACCCAGTCTTGGACAAACTCCTGCTGGCAGCCGGGCACGATCGAACGCTTTTCGTGCTTCTCACTGCACTCATGCAGAGCGATGATCCGAAACTCCTCCGTGCCGCTGAAGTCAGCCTGCGTAGCCTGGTGAAGCAATCCAAACAGGCCACGGTCCCCTGGCAATCCAGGCCGCCGGGACATTTTGAACCACCCAGCGACTAGCTTCAGCATACTTAGCTCGCACCCATCATACTCCGCTGCGGGTAGCATGAGCATGTTTGGCACGTCCTGAGGATTGAGCCGCTTGAACCAAGAGCAGGCCCACCAAGGCCAGCGCGATGAGTCCCGGCCAGCCGCCTAAGGGCGGATCGACAAACAGCTGAAATGGATCTCCTGCCAGCGATGGCCAGATGGAACTCAGGGCAATCGGAAGCGCCAGCAGGATGCCGACCATCGCTTCACCAGTGACAAGTCCGGCAGCGCAAAGAAGCCCTTGATCGTCCGTCGACGTCTCAGAAGCGGATCTGCCCCGACGCACATACTCGGCCAGCAGTCCGCCGAGCACAATGGCAGCCGACAATTTAAGCGGCAAATACATACCGAGCGCCACGGCTAACACCGGGAAACGAAGCTGAGCGTGCCGTCGCGCCTGCCGCTCGTCCAACCCGATAATCACCACACCGATCACCATCCCCATCCCCACCATGTGCCAGGGCAACGAACCGCCGAACACCCCCTTCGCAAGATTGGCCATCAGAGTCGCCTGAGGAGCGCTGAGGGGATGGGGATGCTCGGCAGTCGAGACGCCTATTCCATATTTTGCCTGCAGCAACGACAGCACCGGCACAATCACCACCGCACCCGTCGCTACGCCGATAACCTGCATGACCTGCTGCTTCCATGGCGTTGCCCCGACCAGGTGGCCGGTTTTCAAATCCTGCAGATTGTCGCCACCCATTGCGGCAGCGCAACAGACCACGGCCCCCACCAACAAAGCTGCCGCCGGACCGGCCGGATCCTCCCGACCCAGGATGCCCAGCAGAAGGAGCGCCGCGAGCATGATCGTGGCGATCGTGACGCCCGAGACCGGATTACTCGAACTACCGACGAGGCCGGCCATGTACCCGGCCACCGCGGAAAAGAGAAAGGCCGTCACCACCATCAGCAACGTTAATCCCGCCGCAGGGAATATCTTGTGATCCAACAGATGCCGGTACAGAAGCAGCATGGGAATCACCGAGGCCACCGTGAGACCGATCAACCAGACCACGCCGGCATCACGCTCAGTGCGCAGCAGCGTCGAACCAGCCCGGTCGCCACGGCACGCAGCATAGAGCGAGAGCAGCTGCCGGAGACTGTGGAGGATCGGTCCTCGAACTTGGATCAGGGTCCAGACTCCCCCCACCAGCATGGCACCGATTCCGACGTAGCGAATCTGCCCGCTCCAGATGGTCTTCGCCGCCGCCACGCCGGTCTCGCCGTCCGGTATCCCCACAAGTGCCTGGTACAAGGGCAGGAGGATCAACCAGCCGATCGCCCCGCCGAGGAACACAACCAACGCCGTATTGAGACCAATGATGTATCCGACGGCGACGAGCGCGGGCGAAAGGTTGAGTCCTCCATAGAATGTCACACGGCCAAGCTCGAGCGCGCCTTCGAGCGAGTCACTCCACAGTTTCAAACCTCCCTCGGCAAACTTCAAACCTCCGCCCAAGGCCGACGCGCCCAATAATAGGCGAACGCGCCCCCCGGTATTTTGACCCGATGAGGCACCAATCTTCAGCACCTCGGCCGTGGCCACTCCCTCGGGGAAACGAAGCCGTGCATGAATGATCAAGGCGCGGCGCAGGGGAATCGTGAACAACACTCCCAACACCCCGCCGACCAGCGACACGGTGAAGGTTTGCCAGTAGTCGAAGCTCGTCCAATAACCAACGAGGACCAATCCTGGAATGGTAAAGATCACACCGGCTGCCAACGCTTCACCCGATGAGGCAGCAGTTTGCACGATGTTGTTTTCTAAAATATTCGAACGGCGAAACAGCCGCAGCACCGCCATGGATACGACGGCGGCTGGAATGGAGGCGGAGACGGTCATCCCGGCAAACAGCCCGAGGTACGCGTTGGCACCCGCCAGAACGGCAGCCAGTAGAATCGAGAGCACGACCGCCTTGGGCGTAATTTCTGGCAGCAACACGGAGGCGGGTATGAGTGGCGAATCGACAGGCTCCCCAGGCGCATCTGGCTCGCGCATCATCGCCTCAACACACCTGCACGATAAAACATTTCAAATATTGCGTCTCCGGCATCCCAGCGAGGACCGGATGATCCGGCCCTTGCCCGCGCTGTTCGAGCAAACGGATGTGGCGATTGGCATCCCGCGCCGCCGACTGGAGCATCATCCAGAAATCGTGATCGCTCACCGGTTGCGAGCAGGAACAGGTGACCAGCATGCCCCCCGGTTGAAGCAGGCGAAGCCCTCGCAAATTCACGTCCTTGTATCCAGCCAGTGCATGGGGCACAGCTTTCCTGCTCCGGGCAAAGGCGGGCGGATCGAGAATGACCAAGTCATACCGTTGCTGGTTCCGTTCAAGAACCCGTAATTCATCGAACGCATCGGCCTGCCGATAATGACAGCGCGCAGCGACCTGGTTCTGCTCCGCATGCGCATGCGCCAGAGCCACGGCCACCGCACTCACATCCAACCCCTCCACCGATTGCGCGCCTGCGAGCGCCGCCTGTATGCCGAACGCGCCCGTGTGACAAAACGCTTCCAACACTCGCTTCCCCTTGGCATAGACTGCCGCGGCGAGCCGATTCTCACGTTGGTCGCAAAACCATCCGGTTTTTTGCCCCTCCGCAATGTCGACCGTAAACCGAGCCTTGCCCTCATAAATAGGCACCGTCGTCGGCCCGTCCCCGCACAGGAATCCTTTCGACAACGGCAGCCCCTCCAGCGTCCGGCTTTTCGCATCATTGCGCAGATAGACGGTCTTCACCCCCGCTTCCTGCACCAACAGGTCACCCAACAATTCCTTGCGCAGATCCATGCCATAGCCCAGGGCCTGCATCACCGCAACATCGGCAAACCGGTCCACTATCAGACCGGGCAACAGATCACTCTCGCCATGGACCAGACGGCAGGCATTCGAATGGGGAGTAACGGTACGCCGAAGCTCGGCGGCCGCACGAAGGCGCCCGGCAAAAAACGCCTCGTCGATCGGCTCCTCATGAAAGGTCAAAAGACGAATGCGGATCTTCGAATGGGGATTGTACAAGCCTCGGCCGAAAAATCGTTTCTGGTGGGTGTACACGTCGACGAGATCCCCCGCCGCCGGCGTGCCGAGCACCTCGGCCACATTATTGTCGAACACCCAGAGGTGGCCGTAGTAACGCGAACCTGCTCGCTCGGCAGTCAGACGGACTCTCGCGGTGGAATTGGTCACGGGCTGTGTCATGGTTGTGGTGTTTCCAGGGTACAGGTATTCAATGACATGATGCCGAAGCGGTGCAAATGGCTCACGAGGGTGCCTGAAATCACGCCACGAAGCAACCGTGCGTGACGATTGTGCGCGCGCTTGACCTTCCCAGGCACCTATGGTTTGCTGCGAGAAGCACGCGCAACGACCCGCCACCCCCTAACGGAGCGGCTGACATCTATGACCACACACACGATCGGCACCGCAGTCTTGGATCGGCTTCATCGCCTTGGAGTCCGCCACATGTTCGGCATCCCCGGCGACTATGTACTGGGCTTGTATAAATTGATGGAGTCCTCGCCGATTCAACACGTAGCCACCACGCGAGAAGACTGCGCTGGTTTTGCCGCCGACGCCTATGCGCGCATCAACGGCATCGGCGCCCTCTGTGTGACCTACTGTGTTGGAGGGCTCAACACGGTCAACGCCATTGCCTGCGCCTATGCGGAACGGTCGCCGGTCGTCTTGCTCACCGGCTCGCCGGGACTGTCTGAACGCGCCCGTAATCCCTACCTCCACCACATGGTGCGCGAGTTCTCGACCCAACGTGAGGTCTTTGAAAAAATGACGGTCGCGGCGGTCAGCCTGGAAGATCCCGTGACCGCGGAGCGTGAAATGGATCGCGCGTTCGCGGCTCTGCTGCGCTATCGACGTCCTATCTATCTCGAAATCCCCCGCGACATGGTTCATGTGCCCCTGGCCTACACGTCCCATAAGACCAGCATCGCGGACGAACCCACAGACCGGGCCGCCTTGAGTGAGGCCCTGGCCGAGGTGCGCGCGATGTTGGAGTCAGCCAAACGTCCGGTCATCTTAGCGGGCGCTGAAGTGGGACGCTTCGGGCTTCACGATGAGTTGACGAAACTCGTGGAACGATTGAATGTGCCGATCGCCTCCACCCTGCTCGGGAAATCCATCATCCGCGAAGACCATCCGCTCTATGTGGGTGTCTATAGCGGCTTGGTTGCCCGCGACGAAGTGAAGGAATTCGTGAACCAAACCGATTGCCTGGTCATCCTCGGCTCGATCCTATCGGATGTTGAGGATTTAGATGCCCGCAGCGCTCTGTTTTCCGACGGCCATACCATCCATGCCACCGCGGATCGCGTCGCCATTAAGCACCATCGATACGATTCCATCCGGTTCGAAGACTTCGTCAAAGGACTCGCCAACGCGCCACTGCCCTCATTCCCCAAACCGCAGCTGCCGGCACCCCGCGTTCCTGAAGAGCCCATGCCCCCCGCACAAGCCTCAGTCAGCCTGCACGGCGTATTCCGACACCTGGATACGGTGCTGCAGGAGAAAACGCTCGTTATCGCCGATGTGGGCGAATCGCTCTTTGCCTCGGTGGACCTGCACGTCCACCGACGCTTTGAGTTTCTGTCACCGGCCTACTACACGTCGATGGGCTTCGCCGTCCCCGCAGCCATCGGGGCCTCCTTTGCCGACCCCTCCTTGCGACCGATTGTCCTGGTGGGCGACGGAGCCTTCCAGATGACCGGCTCAGAACTTTCGACGGCCGTGCGATACCGGCAGGCTCCCATCGTGATTGTGCTGAATAACCACGGCTATTCCACCGAACGGGAGATTCTCGAAGGTCCGTTCAACGATATTCATGAATGGCGCTACGAACGAATCTGCGAACTCATTGGCGGTGGTCAGGGCTCGCGCGTCGCCACCCACGGTGAATTTGTCGAAATGTTGGCCAAGGCCTTGGCCGATCCCAGCCAGCCCTATGTCATCAACGTCCTGCTCGATCCATCGGACCGCTCACCCGCCATGATGCGGCTGGCCAGACGACTCGCGAAGCGACTCTCCACCGACCGTCCGTAGGGGGGCCTTCGCCCCTCCTCCACCCGACCGATTCTGCCCCTCTGATTCCCGACGGTTCTGCCCCATCGTAGGCCTGTTTCAGCCTGATACAATGCGGGCTTCACGCCAATCCCTCATTGACCCTTCATGGACAAATGTGGTCTCCTATGAGCGGACTTGTCGAATTGTCATTTGCTGAGGAATTCGCCACTATGTATTCTAAGATGCCGGACGGAAGGACGATGCGAGACGGTCAGACATTTTCCGCACGACTTAACAATGTCGTGACCACGGAGCGGGAGTTCGATGAGCTGGTCACGAAATCGCTGCCGGAATTGTTGGACCGCGCCACCAGCCAGACGAAGCGCTTCCTCCGGGAAACGAATCAGTGGGGCGACGATATCACTCACGAAAAATTGGCGCTCCGCTGGGGCTATGAATTGGTGGAGCGATTTGTCGTCTTCGGCCGCACCGAAGTGCCCTGCAGGCCGTTTTTTCTATTGGATAGTTTGATCGCCAAATCCTTCAGCCAGCCGGACCCCTTGTGTTACCACAAGGAGCTGCTGACCCCCGTGGGAAGGTTTCTTGATGGGCTGGCATCCCGCGCCGTCGTCAGTCGCGATGCGCTGATCGCGCTGTTCTATCACTTTTACGGGTTCAGTCAGGCCCATGTGGTGAAGCTACTGGGGTTTGGACAGGCGGAGAGCCAACGCGTCTATAAGAACTTCGAGCGGTGGCGCCAATCCGGGTGGCAACGCACCATGAACGAAACCGGATTAAGCGGCCCGGAAATAGAAATACTGGAACAGGAATTACGTACCAGGCCCGACCACCTCAACAACGAGGTGGATCGGCTGATGCCCATCCTGCAGTCGCATTACCGAAAGAGCGAACCGGAACATTACCCCTGCTTGTCGGAACAGAAGTGGGGGCAATTATTTCACGATGACTACGGCCACGACTACCGCGTCTGGCATCTGGCATTTTGCCGCGATTGTTTTTTGGAAGTCGCAGATCGCCGGCAAGCCGAGGTCAGCGGCGGGTTAAAGCCGCAAGTCAATCTCCATATACATCCGCTGAAAAAGGGGGGCGTCCTGGCTCTCTTTGGAGGCGATCGGGGAGGACGGCACCATGGAAGCACCAGAGCTCAACGACTATCGCGCACATCTGCTTGACGCGCTGGATGACCAGCCGCGCCGCGCGGCGGAAGAACGCCCTGGGTTTCTCCAGGTGTTGGTCAATCACGAGCGCATCGGCACGCTGAATTGCGCGCACACCGATCCCTCATTCGTCTATACCGCTCGTGAGCGCAGCATTCAACACCTCGAACTCCGAAGCGAGTCCGGCGTGCTGGTCGGAGGCTGCGTGGCCCCCGAAGCCGGTCAGAAGAACGTGCGTGTCCCCGTCGGCAAAGGGAGCCTTACCCTCCACGTTCAAAACCATTTCGATGGCGGTTCCCTGCGGGTGCAGTACGAAGTCGCCCCCGGTTGGTGGTCACAGATAGCCACGGCGATCGGCCTGCCGGCCGGCGCCGCCGTGACCTCGACACAGGGCAGCCCGGTGTGGACCATGACAACGGCCTTCGCGCAAATCGTGCTCGCCGTGGGGGTCGTCGCATTGCTGGCCGAACGGATTCCGGCGTGGGTGGGTTCCGAGGATCGTGCGCACCAGTTGGAGGAAGAGCTGGCCGCGCGGCAATCGACGCAGGATCAGATCGATCGGGTTCACCAGCAACTGGCACAGCTCGTCGAATCGCAAACGGCTGCCCTGGCTGTCTCGCGCGCCGAGCAGGATCGCATTGCCCAATTGAATACGCTCATCGATACGGTTGCCCATACCCAGCAACGCCTCAACGCTCAAGTGGTCGCCGTCCAGGAAGACCTCAAGACCGTGAAAACCGATGTCGCACAGGAAGTGCAAACCGGCATGCGGGTCGCCGTCAATGCGGTCGAAGCCGATCGCGAGCTCGTGCGGCAGGATCTCCAGGCGGTGAAGTCGGTCAATGAAACGCTGGTGAAACAGGTTGCGCTGCTGGAAAGCCGTAATCGAGAGTTACATGCCCGGTTGGCGTTGACTTCATTGGAGGTCGCCAAAGCCAACGCCTCGTCCAAGCCCGCGGTGGTGGCAAAAACCGAGCTGCCGAAGGAGACCGCCGCACCGACAGTGGTCCCGGTATCGGACAATCTTCGCGACGCAGACCGCCAGGCGTTCATGTTCTGGGTCGCCTTTCAGGACGGCACCACGGAAAAAAGCATTGAAGACTTGGTGCAAGAACTCAACGGGATCAAGAAAGGGCCGATGAAGTCGGGGTGGTATTCCGTGGAAGTGAATCTGCCCAACCCTGAACCACCGGACCGCTTTCTAGAGTCTGTGAAACGAGCCAAGATCGTAAAGTCGGTCGTGACGAGCAAAGCCATGCCTCCGGCGCAATAGCTACGATCCCCTTCCAGCACCGTTACCCACCCGGCGAGGTCGGCGTCTGCCTCCAGTGATGGAATCGCTCCCTGCCTCGCCGGGATGTGCTGTCACTCATCGTCTCCGGACCCCATACAGGAGGGACCATGTCGGATTTTCATCAGAACGGTCTCGTGACCGTGTTGCACCGCCTCGGCGACTCCAATCTTGAGCAATTGGAGAAAGAACTGGAGCGGCATGCGGCCTCGAATCCGATCGCCCTCGTCCTCCCCTCACTCTATTCCGAGCTGGAAAATCCCGCGCTCAAACATATCGTTCAAGTGCTGAAAGACATCCGGTATGTCAATGAGATCGTCATCTCGCTGGATCGCGCGTCGGCGCTTGAGTTCCGTTTGGCCAAGCAATTTTTTTCCGTGCTGCCGCAGAGAGTGCGCATCGTCTGGAACGACGGGGCCGGTATCCAAGACATCCTCAAACTGTTGGCGCATGCGGAACTGGACACCGGATTGCAGGGAAAAGGCCGAGGCTGCTGGATGGCCTTCGGATATGTGCTGGCACGCGCAGAAAGCAACGTCATCGCACTGCATGACTGTGACATTCTGAGCTACAACCGCGAATATCTCGCAAGACTCTGCTACCCGATCGTCAACACCAACCTCGGGTACGAATTCTGTAAAGGCTATTACAGCCGGGTCACGAATCGCCTTCACGGCCGGGTCACGCGACTGTATTTCACCCCGCTGATTCGAAGCCTTCAACAAATCGCCGGCGCCCATCCGTTGCTGACCTTTCTCGATAGCTTTCGATATCCGCTGGCGGGAGAATTTGCCATGGTGAGGGATTTAGCCTGGATCAACCGGGTGCCCGGCGACTGGGGGCTGGAAGTCGGCGTCCTGTCCGAGATCTATCGCAACTGCGCGCTCAGGCGGATTTGCCAAGCCGATATCGCCGATGCCTACGAGCACAAGCACCAGGGATTGTCGGCAGATAACGCCGAGCAGGGACTTCAGAAGATGTGCGTGGACATCACGAAGTCGTTGTTCCGGAACCTCGCCAGCGAAGGAGTCGTGTTATCCGAAGCCGTGCTCAAGACCTTGCGGGCGACCTACCTGCAAGCTGCCCAAGAAGCCATTACCCGGTATCAGAATGATGCCGCCATCAACAGCCTGCAGTTTGATCGCCACGCGGAACGGATGGCGGTGGAAGTGTTTCTGAAAGGGATGAAAATCGCGACCGAAGCGTTTCTGGAAGACCCGTTGGGCGTACCGATGATTTCCAACTGGAGCCGGGTGACCGGCGCCATTCCGGATGTTTTCGAACGCCTGATCGGCGCCGTCGAGCGGGACCATGAATGGGACCCCGTCGGAGATCGGGTGTAACTCACTCTGCTGAGGCTGCCCTTAGGGTCGATGCCACACGTCGGCCTGACTCCCTAGTTCAAAGGAACTCCGATTATTTTCCGATAACTAGACGGGGATTACCTCGGCTATCTGCTTCCTTCCCAACACCAGTAACACCAGCGAGCGATCCGTGAGGAGGTACTGCTCTCCCATCTTAAAGACTTGATCACCAGGACCTTCCGGCAGATTGGTATCAAGCAGGAGAGACCATTCGGACGCGCCGACACATGTGGGAAGTGTAAATTGGACAGGCTCGTGATGGCCGTTGATGAGGACCAATACCGTCACGTCCTTCCCCGGTTGGCGAAGCCCAGTCGTCGGCGCCCGCCCGTCCAGCAGCATCCCAAAACAGTGGATGGTCGTATCGGTCCAATGGTGCTCTTCCATTGGCCCGCCATTGGCGTTGATCCAGGTCACATCCCGAACATCGGAGTCCTCCGCAGGTTGTCCTGTTAAAAAAAGGTTGCGCCGTAAAATCGGATAATGATGACGGAACGCAATCAGTTGTTGGACGAATCGAAAGAGGGATGAGCGCGTGTCGAGCAGAGACCAATCCACCCAGCTGATCTCGTTATCCTGACAGTAGGCATTGTTGTTACCGCCTTGGGTACGCCCGAATTCATCGCCTGCCAGCACCATGGGCGTTCCTTGGGAGAGGAGTAACGTCGCCATGAGGTTGCGCATCTGGCGATCGCGCAGCGCGTTGATCGCTGTATCCTCCGTCGGTCCCTCGGCGCCACAATTCCACGACCGATTGTTGGAGGAGCCATCTTGGTTGTCTTCCCCATTGGCCTCGTTATGCTTATCATTATACGCCACCACATCATGCAGCGTAAAACCATCGTGCGCCGTGACGAAATTCACACACGACCAGGGCCGCCTGCCTTGGTGGTTGAAAACCGACGCCGACGCGCAGAGTCGATCTGCAAGGGCGGTGGCAGTCAGTTCCCCGCGCCAAAAATCGCGCACATCGTCCCGAAACTTGTCGTTCCACTCGGCCCACCCGGGGGGAAATCCACCCACCTGATATCCACCGGGGCCACAATCCCAAGGCTCCGCAATCAATTTCACCGTGGCCAGCACGGGGTCCTGACTACACACCTTCAAAAACCCGCTTCGATTGTCAAAGCCATTCGGCTCGCGTGCGAGAATCGTCCCCAGGTCGAACCGGAACCCATCCACGTGCATCTGTTGCACGGCATACCGCAAGCTATCGGTCACCAATTGAATGACGCGGGGATGGCTCAGATTCAACGTGTTTCCGGTCCCCGTATCGTTGATGTAGTAGCGGTTTTGCTCGGGCTGGAGACGGTAGTAGCTGGCATTGTCGATGCCTTTGAAAGACAGCGTGGGACCGAGTTCATTGCCTTCGGCGGTATGGTTGTAGACCACGTCCAGAATGACTTCCAGGCCCGCGTCATGCAAACGGGCAATCATTTCTTTGCATTCTCGAACGCTGTCAGGGCGATTCGCGGCATACCGCGGGTCCGGCGCAAAAAAGCCAATGCTGTTATAACCCCAATAATTGGTGAGCCCTTTGTCCAGCAGGTGACTATCATTGACAAAGGTGTGGATCGGGAGCAGTTCAATGGAGGTTACCCCCAGCGATTGCAGATATGTCAGGACTTCCTTGGTCGCCAAACCTTCATAGGTGCCTTGGAGGGAGGGTGGCACTGCCGGATGGCGTTTCGTAAAACCCCGCACATGCATCTCGTAAATAATGGTGTCATCCCAGGGTACGATCTTTCGATCTCGCGGCCCCGACCAATCGAAGTTCTGATCGACCACGGTGCACTTGGGCATAAACGGCGCGCTGTCGCGTTCATCAAACGTCAGATCATCACCGGATTCCATCTGATAGCCGAACAGCGCCGGATTCCACTGCAGCTCGCCCATGTGGGCATAGGCGTACGGATCGAGGAGTAATTTATTTGGATTAAACCGGTGCCCCGCTTCAGGCTCATAGGGGCCATGGACCCGATAACCATACGGCGTCCCCGGATGGATGCCGGGCAGATAGCAATGCCAGATCTGATCCGTATACTCGGGCAAAGACACTCGTTCGATTTCTTTTTCCCCGGTCGCGTCGAAGAGGCATACCTCAACTTTGGTCGCGTGGGCGGAGAAGAGGCTAAAATTGGTCCCCTGACCGTCCCATGTGGCGCCGCGCGGCGTAGGACGCCCTTCACGCACTTCCGTCATGATGCTGTACTCCTCGTGCAATATGAAAAGAACGTCGCCCGGCTGGCGTGGCGAATGAGGCGGGACACCCTCTTGTCAGGTTAATCGCCGGACATCTTAGGACTCCTGCGCCCCCCTTTGCGCTAGGGAAGCCCCTTGCATCAGTCACCCGTCTTCTGATCGTCGACCTGCCCAACGCACGGATGCCGTGAGGGCAGAGGCGCCCTCTCGCGACTTCTGGGGACGTGCACGTACCAAATCGAGTTCAAGGCATGCGACGCCCGCCTCGCCTCTCCTAGCTTTTCAACGCCCCTCGTCCTCCACTTAACGCGATGACGAGTACGATCAGAAGGAGAAGGCCAAGCCCACCAGAGGGATAATAGCCCCAGCCGCTGCTATATGGCCACATGGGCAGCGCCCCGAGAACCAACAGAACGAGAATGACCAGGACGACGTTATTCATGAGATCTCCTTTCTAAAGATACCTGCCATCACCCTACAGGGAGACGAATGGGGGGGACCCTGGGGATACCCCTTGCAGAGTCGTCAATCAACCCAAGGAACACAGGAGAGTCCTGGATAAAATGACACCAAAGCGGTTGTTACTCTTCGTTCATGATCTTCTTAATTTTATGCAGATTAGGCCGCCACCAAGGCCATTCCGAACGTCAGGCGGGATGTCAATTTCCCATGGGTATCTCAATTGCCTGTCATGTGCGGAACCGACCAGAGCCTTTGCTCTTCATCGACTTACATACGTAGTACCTTGAATACTTCCCAGGCCGGTCCCTCCTGCTACGTCAGACGCCTGAGATACCATCGCATTCCAGGGCTTTGCCCAGCTCATAACTTTTGGTCCATGCATTACACTCATTCATACGGAGTCGCGAAAGACCACCGTGCAGGTAGCCACCCGCGCTTTAGCAACCGCGTTTGGACCATTTACTTCACTTCTCAAGCCCCGAGGGAGATACCTATGACCAGCAAAGCAGGATTCGCGTCAGGCGTAATAGACATGTTGAAAGAGGACCATCAGAAAGTACAGGGACTCTTCGAGGACTATGAATCTGCCGAAGGGAAAGAACGAGCGGAAATTGCCGCGACAGCGATTATGGAACTGGAAATTCATGCCGAATTGGAAGAAAAGATCATCTACCCGGCGATTCGGCAGGAAATCGAAGAGGACGATCTGATGAACGAGGCTGTGGAAGAGCACCATCTCGTCCATGTGTTGATCAAAGAACTGAAGAAGCTCAAATCAAGCGATGAAAGATTCCAGGCGAAGTTTACGGTGCTCGGCGAATTGGTGAAGCATCACATCAAAGAGGAAGAGGATGAGATGCTGCCAAAAGCCGAAAAGAGCGACATTGATTGGGAAGCGTTGGAGACGACCGTGATGAAGCGCAAGGAGGCCCTGGTCAGCAAAGGAAGCCCTGCCGGGGCAAAGAAGACCGCATCCAAACGTCGCGGGTAGCCCGTGCGCAACCGCTTCTGTCTTCAGACTTTTCTGGGGACAGAGGCGGGTGTGTATCCCATTCACCTCTCGGCCACACCCATACCTTCTCGGGCCCTCATGCCATTTGTTCAACACGATGACTCCCGAAAACACGGAAGTCCTGCAACACCTCCTCTCTCGAATTCGTCATCCTTACCCTATGCCCGTCTGCCCTGGCTGGGAATGGTTCCTCGGAAGGTTGAGGTGATTCCATCCTGTGCATGTCATCAATATTCTACAAATGTACATTTGAACAACTGGATCCCTTCTGCTACGGTGAATTTGGCACCCTCTTTTTTGTGAATCCACGAATGAGGTGTAGTCGATGCTACACGTCCTGATGGGCGACGATCACGCCCTCTTCCGTCGTGGGGCGCGCGACTTCCTTCTTCAGAACTTCGCCCCCATTCTGGTTGAGGAGGCCGAATGTGGCGCAGAAATGATCCGACTCGCAGAAACGATGCCGTGGGACGTGTGCGTCATGGACATTACCATGCCGGCGACATCCGGAATCGACCTGCTATGCGACCTTATGCGCATCCAGCCTACGATGCCCGTTTTGGCCTTGACCATGCATCCGGAAAGTCTGTATGCGGCAAGAATGATTCGCGCAGGCGCAAAAGGATATTTGAACAAGGCTGCGTCGTCGGATCAATTGGTCGCCGCGGTGAATACCCTTCTGTCCGGGAGGAAGTTCATTACGCCCCGGGTGGCCGAATGCCTTGCTGAGGCAGTCGTGCAGGAATCCCTGCACGCGCCACATGAACTCCTTTCGAACCGAGAGTTTCAGGTGTTTTTGATGCTGGCTTCAGGCAAGGCGCTCAAAGAAATTGCCGCGGACTTGTTCATCAGCACTCCCACCGTCAGCACCTACCGGTCTCGAATACTGGAGAAGTTGAGGATTCAGACCAATGCAGAACTTGTACGCTACGCGATTAAGAACTCCCTGATCGACTAGTGAAGCCACTTCGAATTCTCACCCCGAGAGCGGCCCACCTTCTCCGATCGTTTAGTGTTTGGTCGAACCCCAGCCTTCCATCCAACTGGCTCTCACAGGCGAACACGATCCCAAACCGTGGAAAGATACAGGGACAAGCCGACAAGGGGTGGACCTAGTCCGCGTAAGGCTCAATCACTCTTACGATAGCATCATAAGAGGAGGGCCCTATGCGCTGTCACAGATGTGAGAACATGATGTTTCCTATAGACCTCGCTGATGAGGGAGGGGGACTACTGTCTCCGCAATCCAAGGCCTGGCGATGCTTCGCCTGCGGCGACATCACCGATCCGTTAATTAGACTCAATCGAAGCAAAAGCCTTAGTGCGGAAGGGAATAGAAGGGGCCCACGCCTGCTGAAATCCAGCGGGCCCGAGCTTCATGCGCGGCTTGCACACTAAAACGCTGCAGGAAGCGGTAAAACACTCGCGGTCTTCGTCCACACGTTGTCCAGGCCCCGGACCTGTTAACACTGGCGCCCCCGTCAGCTGTGGGGTTCAGGCCCCGGTTCGTCTATGTGGGCGAACGCAGCCTCGATCGCGTGGCATAGTGTTTTCACCGCAGCATCCTTCGTGACGTAGGACGAAATTCCCGCTGCGGCCATGGTTTCAACCATTTCTTCGGAGTCATGGATGGATAGGCCGACGATTCCAACTCGTGGGAACTCCCGCCTGATGAGCTTGGCCGCCTCGAGACCATTCATCCGAGGCATATTAATGTCCATGACGACCACGTCAGGATGTAACGCACGCACTCCCTCCAGGGCCTCAACCCCATTGCTCGCCTCCCCGATGACGTGCAAATGCTCGTGGGAGTCCACCATGGTATGCAGACTTTCTCGCAGCATGACATGGTCATCCACGATCAGAACTTTGATGACCGTCTGTGGCCCACGTGGCGGTAAGGGGCCCGAGGAAGATGCAGTGTCAGCGCGAGAACGAGAAATAGCCTGCTTTTCTTTATAAGAGGGGTTTTCGGCGACGGCGGGGTGACCCGGGAGCGGAAGCATCACTATTGTTCTGGTGCCTTTACCGGGAATAGAAGTAATGTCAAACTCGCCACCGAGCGCCCTCATGCGTTCCCGGATCGAGAACAATCCAAATTTCGAGGCCTGACCGGGATCGTTGCTCATCAACACTGCCGGGTCACAGCCTCGCCCTTCATCTTGTACCGAGAGACGAAGGATATGGTCTTTATATTCCAATCGCATCAGTGCATTTCCGGTATTGGCGTGTTTGCCAACGTTGATCAGTAGCTCCCGGGCTGACTGAAATAACAGCACCGACTCATCCTCTGAAATCACCCAGGGCGCTGACGGGGGAAACTCACAGGAAACGACGAGGTCGTATCGGCGCATCTGGCGGGCGAGCCATGTGAGAGCGGCCGGTAAGCCAAATTCATGCAAAACCGGGGGGCTCAGCTCAGCGACCAATGTACGGGTATAGGTCAAACACTGGTTGAGCACGTCCTCGCTCTGCTCAATGTAATTCAAGCACGCGCCCGGCACCATTTTGACGTGTCGGGCTTGCCCCAGCTTGAGACGCGCCAAGGCCAGCATCTGAGCCAGATGATCGTGCAGCTCCGTAGCCATTTTCGTACGCATGCGATGTTCCGACAAATTCAGCTCAGTCGCCAGCGCTCGCAGGTGATCTTGCTGATTCACTAATTCGCTGGTCTGTGCAGTCACCAGCTTCTGGAGGGTCTCGGCGCGAATGGAGTCCTCAATATTGACTAGTAGTCCCCGATATTGTCCGGGATGATCCGAATCGTTTGTGTAGCGAGCAATCAACGCCACCCATAAGACTTGCTGATTGCTACACACCATCCGAAACTGCAGCCGAAAATCTGCCGAGGCGGCGGCGTGGGTCTCACAAGCCCGCATGACTGAAACCCGATCATCGGGATAGACCATTTGATTCACGAACTCCGGCATACTCATCCATTGATTCAATGGATAGCCGATGATCTTCTCGGCTCGTTGGCTTACGAACGTAAAACGCCAGGGCACGGAGGACGCTTCCCACACGATTGCATCGAGGCCTTCCACAAGATCCCGATAGCGAAAGTCCGCATCATCCGCCTGCTGCTGGGCCCGGAGAGTGGCCAGCGCCAGATGCTCATTGGCAGAAATCAAGCGTTCCACGCCAGCGGGCCCGACAGGCAACTCGTCCTGAGAAGAGGGCTGCAGATTCTTTTCGTTTTGGTCTGTCACGAGCCTCAGTTTTAGGAATGTTGTTGAGTTCGCGGACTGTCGCTTCGTCGAGGCGTGCCCGTCATGATGCCCTCATAACCAGCCAGACCTTCGCCGATCACGATGCCTTGGTCCGTCACCTCGTACAATTTGAGCTGCTTACTGTGTTGACGGCCACGCAACTTGACAATCGCAAGGACCCGTTTTAATTGGCCCTCCAGCTCCACGTACCGTTGTAAGAGGATACCGTCCGTCAAGAACGCCGTACCATGGGGGCTGAACCGGAGATCGATGTACGAATCGGCAACTTCCACCGTCATGACCAAGGTGATGCCCATGGCGGTCAGCATGGCGGCCATGCGATGCAAGGTCTCTCGAAAGTCTTCTCGAAACCCTGGAGCCAAGGCAAGCTCCAGCCCCGACAGTGAGTCAATCACCACCCTCTTGATCCCATGGGCTCTCACCTGAGCTTGCACCTCGTAGAGTGTTTCGTCGAGAGACAAGTCTAATGGCCGAAGATAGAGGATGTGTAGGGACCCGTTTCGAATATGGTTGCTTATTCTTTCCTGGAACGGGTTGGCTTGCACGTAGTCTGACGGACGCTTCTCGAAAACGGCCAGCAGCCCAGGTTGCCCACGGTCTGCTCCTTCGACGAGAAACTGCAGGGAAAGTACGGTTTTTCCAGAACCGGACGGCCCGGCAATAAGCAGCGACGACCCTGGCGATAAACCTCCTCCCATGAGCTCATCGAGTTTGCTGACCCCCGTCGAGAGGCGAGAGGCCTGGGTCGCATCGACAGAAAGTTCCTGGCCACCCCCACCCATCGCGGTTGGAATCGGCAGACGGGGAAAAATCTGGATTCCCTTGTTCGTGATACGGAGAGTCTGCAAGCCTGGGATGGGCGCTTGGCCCCGCATCTTCACCACTTGCAACTTGCGCACGACGGCATTGCGTTCCACGCTTTGAGACATCCAAAGAATTCCATCGGCCACCGTGAAGATCGGGTTCGCTTCATTTTCTGCGCTGTGATATTCCCCGAGAAGAAATGTCGTGGCCTGCCAAGCGGTGAGATGAAGGGCAAGCCGCTGCACAAAAGCCTGCAAGTCCAATTCGGTATTTTCTGCGGATGCGTTGGAAGCCCGTATGACAGACCGAAAGGAATCTACGACGACGAGGGCCGGATTATGGGTTTCCACCTCCGTCACGATTCGTCCAAGGACCTCCCCCAGTCCCTTTTCCAAGACGGCCATCGGGATGGAGACGAAGCGAATGCTGCTGTTCACCTTCGTACTGTCAAAAAATGTGAACTGCTGCTGGTAGCGAAGGAGTTTGAGGGGTGGCTCCCCGAGCACGGTGATATACAGCGCCGGACGCTCCGGCGTCGCCAGGGCGAAACACATTTGTTGGACCAACGTGGTCTTACCTGCACCAGGACCGCCGGCGATCAGGTTAAACGAGAACTCCGGTAGCCCTCCACCCAAGACTTCGTTGAGGCCCGGCACACCTGTATCGAGTTGCCTTATGGGAACAGGGTCTTCCATGTCATCTCCTACTGCGACGGCGAAAGTATGTCGGGCCAGGTTTCACGAAGGACCTGTTGAATCAACCGCTCACCAATTAACAATGCGAACAGTTCAAGAAGGGAGAGGAAGAGCTGCGTCGAGGCGTTGACCGCCTCATCATGCGATTGCTGTTTCAAAGAGGTCGCGAGACCTACGGTCAATTCCTCGAGATCGGTTCTGCGCAATTCCTGAAACCAAGGGTAGGTGGCTTCAGTGAGTTTAAGACTTCGGCGGAACACCATGTGGCTGCCGGCGTGGCCTATGAGAGAGGACATCGTCGTCAAGAACTTCTCGAATGCCAGCGCCACGCCGTCAGCCGCTGCGGCGGAATCCGCCGTTGTACCGACATAATACAGAATGATTCGTCGGCCAACCTGCTGGATAGTTTGTGGGTCCTTCATGCACCTCTGCCATACGCACCCGTCTTACTTGTGCGTAGGGAGCGAACGGTTGGGTTATGACATACCCGGGGATATGTGGATGCCCGGTCAGGCTTCCGCCGGGTCCGATTAGCCTCTCAGACCTTGAGACTAAGAAGAGGTCTCGAAGGGTACACGAAATGGGCGATGAAAGCTAAGAGATTCGCTGCACCGTACCGAACGTTCCCGCTACCTGGAACTGGGACATCCCCTAGAGCCATACGTCGAAGTACGAATCTCAACCAATTCCAGCGCTTAGATGAGACCCCACCCGTTGACCTTCGTAATACGCTGGCATCGCTGGCGATGCACGTGTTCCCAATAGCAGCATGGCGGACACGTCCAATTTGGATGGGGTAGCCTGTGATAGATAGGAAGTCATGGCCTATCATGACCAGGCGCACGGCCACTATCCGCTGCCGGTTTCCTTGGACACGATGTCCGGTGCGTGAAGGGATCGGATCGTAAGGTGGGTACAGCTGGCGAGCTTAACGGGGACTGTTGAACGCGCCTATCTGCGAAGACGAACCCTTCATTGCCGCTTGAATGGCGCCATATAGTTGATCACCTGCGGCCTCTTTGGGCAGCAGAACGGACGCACCAGCCATGCGCATGGCCTCCTGATTATCGACTGACGCATTGACGGACACACCGATGACCACGGTGTCCGGAAGCGCTGCCCGTATCTGCGCCGTCGCCTCAATCCCGCTCATCAACGGCATGTTGATATCGATCACCACCACCGAGGGTTTAAGTTTTTGTGCTAAGGCGAGGGCCTCCTGCCCATTGGAGGCCTCGGCAACCACCTCGATATCCGGACAGGCGCCCAGCATCAAACAGAGTCCTTGCCGAACCATCGCATGATCATCTGCAACCAGAACCCGATGGGGGCCTGACTTGTCACTATTGACGGCGGACGCGCTTGTCACCTGTTCGGGCAGTGAGGCCGTTGGCAAGGAAGCAGTATGCGCCTCTTTCAAGGGGGTCACGATCGGCAACACCAATGTCGCTCTCGTCCCTTCACCAGGTTGGGAGTGCAGCTCTAAGCGCCCTCCCAACGCTTCCATGCGTTGTCGAATACTGAACAACCCAAATTTTGATGACATCGCAGTCGAATGTGGAGATGACAACGTGATTGGATCGAATCCCACACCTCTGTCGACAACGACGATTTTCAGCTCTCCCTCACCGCCTGCTGCCACGATCGATGCTCTCTTGGATCCAGCGTGTTTGACCGTATTCAGGAGCAGTTCTCGAACGGATTGAAAGACAAGCACGGCCTGACTTTCAGGCAGCTTCACTTCGTCGGGCGCCTCGATGCGTACGGTGACAGTCAGGTGATAGCGTTGCATCTGTTCGCCGAGCCAGCGCAGGGCTGTAAAAAGTCCGAACTCGTGGAGAACAGGTGGACTGAGTTCCGCCACCAGGTTTCGCGTGTAGGTCAGGGACTCATCCACGACTTCTTCAGCCTGCTTAATCATTTGGACGGAATGCGACAGAGGCCCAACTTTAGCCTGACCTAACCTCAACCGTACCAAGACCAACATTTGAGCCAGATGATCATGGAGTTCGGCGGCCAGGCGTGTACGCTCACGTTGTTCCGCCAGATTTAACTGAGTCGCCAGTGCACGCAGCTGCTCTTGAGAAACAACCAGCTCAGAGGTGCGCTCGGAGACCATCCGTTCCAGTTCATCCGCGAACTGCTCCAATCGTGCCTGCGACGCTTTCCGTTCAGTGATGTCGTTAAACAAGACCGCCACCTTTTGTTCTGACGGAGGACCCATGCGCCAGGCATAGATCTCGTAATAGCGGCCCAGCGCCCTCGCCTCCTTCTCAAACCGCAACGGCTCACCGGTCGAGGCAATGGTCCCATAAATTCGATACCACTGATCTTCGTGTTGAGGAACGATTTCTCGCATGCGCCGGCCCACAACGTCCCTCAGGCCCGTCTGCGCGGCAAATGCCGGGTTGACGAGGAGGTAGCGGTAGTCGACGGGTTCGTGTTGTTCGTCAAAGAGCACTTCTATCGTGCAGAAGCCTTGGTCGATCGACTCGAAGAGGGTTCGATATTGCTGTTCAGATTCGCGCAGCTGACGCTGCGATAAGGCCTCTTGCTCGAGTAAGTCACGCACTTGATATTGACGCCGGCGCGAGCGCAAGCCCACCTCAATGGAGCGTATCAGCGTGGCTTCTCCTAAAGGTCTTTCCAGCAACGTGAGACTGCCGGCCGCCTCGGCGACCAGGTCGAGAAGCCTCGCCAATCGCGATTCCCCTCCTCGAGTCAATACGATCATCGGCAATTCGCTCCACGGCGGTTGCGCCTTCAGATGTTGAAGCAGACCGGAAATCTGGGGCAGCTCAAGCGACTCCTCCGTCACGAGCAGGACGGCTCCCCCCACAGTCAGTTGATGGCATGTGTCCAGGGCCGTGCCACACACGATCGCGTCCAGTCCTTTTGCGATAAGCACCTTGGCCATGGCCGGAGCGTCCTGACCGATGGGGGCTAGGATAATGATGCGCTCCTCGACCTTATTCCGCGCCATCAGGGGGCTCCATCATCTGCTCAATGGCCCCATAAAAGGCAGGGTTTCCAGTCAGAACGCCTTGAAATTGTTTCAGGGGTTGGCCGATACGCACACCACCGTCGGACACCAATTGATACTCTCGAATGGTTTTTTCGTGACGACCACTACGCTTCTTGATCACCGAGAGGGCCTGCCTGACCGCGCCAGCGGATTCGAAAAATCGCACACTCACCACGGTGTCGGCGAGATAGCTCAAGTTCAACGGGCCCTCGGGCTGGCCAATGAGCCCGTATTGAGCCAAAATGAGAATGGTGACCACGCCTTTCTGATTGAGATACGAGGACATTTCGTGGAGCTGGTTGATGAGATACCTATCACCAGGCATCGCGTTAAGGTATCCGTTGAGACTGTCGATGATGACGAGCTTACACCCCCCTTCCACGGCCCGCCGGATGCGCATGCCGAATTCGCCCGGGGAGAGTTCGGCAGGGTCCACCTGCTGGACATCGATAATGCCCGTTTCAGTATGTCGTGCGATATCCAACCCTACGGCGGCTGCACGCGAAAGGACGATGCCGCGAATTTCGTCGAATGCGAACAGGACGCTCGATTCATTCGCTTGCGCCATTTGCGCCGAATACTGCAAGGCGAGCGTCGACTTTCCGGTTCCGGCCGGACCCATGATAAGGGTGGTCGTTCCACGATCGAGTCCCCCGCCGAGAAGATGGTCAAACTCTTGATTGCCGCTTGAGACCGCTTGGGGCTCAAAATCGATCCGATGATCAGAGGCGATAATCCGAGGAAACACGCGCAATCCGCCTTTCTCGATACTGTAGTCATGGTAGCCTTCACGGAATCTCATCCCGCGCATCTTCAGAACACGCAGCCTTCGGCGGGACTGGCCGTAATCCGGCGACAACTGTTCCATCTCGATCACGCCATGGGTGAGGCTGAGCACATGCGGGTCTCCCGCGATCCGGCTATTGTCCATCCTGTCATCCAAGAGCAGAGCGGTGGTGTTGTACTTAGTGAGTTCCTGTTTCAGATTCATCAGCTGCCGCCGATAGCGTAGCGCAGTTTCCGCCATCAACCGGAATTCGGAAAGGGAATCGAAGACGATCCGAGTCGGCTGGATGTGACGAAATTTCTCAAGCAAGAGTTCGCTCACTTTGGTGAGTTCGATTTCCGAAGGGTGGAATACCGTGGTTCTGGCCTCCAGCCGTACGACAGCATCGATCGACGACAATTCGAACAATGCAATGGCATCCAGGGACCACCCGTGCGATCGGGCAACCTTGAGTAATTCTTCTTTGGTCTCTGAGAGGGTGATATAGAGGGTTTTCTCTCCCAAGCGCACGCCTTCAAGAAGGAACTGCAGCGCCAACGTCGTCTTGCCTGACCCCGGGTCGCCCTGCACTAGATACAAGCAATTCGAAGGGAATCCACCACCGAGTATCTCATTCAGCCCTTCAATGCCCGTTTCACATCGTCTGTCGACCTGCTTGGAGGAGTCAGTCATAATGCGGCCTCTAAGAGTGAGTTGTACCTGGGTCGCGAGCCGTAACCGGGGATCATTTGGAGAAACTAGACCGCAGTATATAGCCTGGCGAATTATGTCTCGGACTAGAATTAACCCTAGCGGTCCCTGAGTTGCGGCCTCCGCAATGAAAGGAGGATAATCGCCTTCCTATGAGTACCCCCCCTCACAGATTGCTGCTTCTGACGATTATTCTTCTGGGCGCCTGTCTCTTCGTCTTGGATCTCTATCTGCCGCTCGGTGTTGGTAATGGCGTGTTGTATGGCGGCCTCGTGGTGCTGTCCTTATCTCTGCCGGGGCGAAATACCCCGCTGATTGCGGCTAGTATCTGTTCCATTCTGGCCCTAACCGATATCTTCATTGGTCCCACCTTCCCCAATGTGCCGCTTTGGATAGGCGTGACGAATCGGTTGCTATGTCTCACCGCAATTTGGGGTCCCGTTGTCTACTTTCTACAGCATCGAAAAAACGAGGAGACACTCAGGAAGGCCCACGCTGAATTGGAAGTCAGGGTGGAAGAACGCACGCATGAACTCGCGTTGGTGAACCAGACGCTTCTGCAAGAAATCGGTGAACGACGAGAAACGGAGCGTTCCCTGCGGGAGAGCGAAACCTCGCTTCGAGCTAGCCAAGCAGAGCTGCAAGACAGTCGGGAAGAATTGAGAGCACTAGCGGGACAACTGTTGACGGCTCAAGAAGAGGATCGACGACGGATCGCACGCGATCTACATGATGATGTTAATCAACGCCTGGCCATGCTGGCGATGGACTTGCGGCGAATTGAAAAGGACGAAATGCAGGATTTATCAGCCATCTGGGCTGTGACGCGGTCGATTACCGGACGGTTGAGCAAGGTCTCGGATGATGTCCGGCAATTGGCGTACCGATTCCATCCCTCAATTTTGGACGACCTGGGACTGATAAAGGCGACGCGCCGCCTCGTGGATGATTTTTCTGCGAATACAAGGCTGGAAGCCGTCTTTGTTCATCGTGATCCCGTCACTCCTGTGCCGCCTGATCTTGCCACGTGTATCTATCGAGTCGTACAAGAAAGTCTGAATAATGTGGCACGTCATGCAAAGGCGACTGAGGTGGAGGTGGAACTGATTTGCGAGGAAGAGCTCATCAGCCTCTCGATCCGTGACAACGGGGTTGGGTTCGATCTTGGGCATATCGCCCAGTCATGCCCGCGACTCGGGTTGCTGAGCATGAAAGAACGCGTACGGCTGGTGGATGGCACGCTAGACGTTGTCACGGCACCGGGACAGGGGACGCACTTGGAAGTGCAAGTTCCCTTGCAGGGGGCCCCACATGCCTAAACCGCGCGTGGTCCTGGCCGACGATCATTCATTAGTGCTCGAAGGATTCCGGCGCATTCTTGAGCATCAATGCGACCTCGTCGGGATGGTCGAAGATGGGCGAGCACTCATTGAAGTCGCGCAACGTACGCAACCCGACATCGCCATTCTGGATGTATCGATGCCATTACTGAACGGCATCGATGCCGCGATGCAACTCAAAAAACTGCAGCCTTCGATCAAGATGATTTTCGTCACGATGCATGACGATGTGGACTATGTTCGATCGGCTTTCGAGGCCGGCGCGTCGGGCTATTTGCTGAAACGGTCAGCGGTCGATGAGCTGGAGCAGGCCATCAGAGTCGTGTGGGCGGGGAACACCTATATTACGCCATTGATTGCTAAAGACCTCATTGAGACCTTCCTCGCCACCCGTCCTGCACCCTCGAGACACAAAAAAGTTCTCACCTTTCGGCAGCGCGAGGTCCTGCAATTGCTGGCCGAGGGACGAGCGGTGAAGGAAATTGCCGTGAGACTCAAGATTTCGACACGAACTGTTGAATTTCATAAAGCCCAAGCTATGGAGCAGCTTGGATTGCGGACCACAGCAGAACTCATCAAATATGCGCTAACGCACGGTATCTTAGCCCCTTCCTGACCGTGTTCACGCTAACCTCTTTGCCTCCATCCCATGACCTCGTAAACTTTTTTCACAAACATTCAGGTTTTACGAGTTCCGAGCTTCAGAAGAGTGCCTTATAAGAGGGCATGCATGAAACCTACGAGCAGGAGCCTCATCATAACGGCGGAAGCGGGAATGAAGCCGTTGATGCTTCAAATGAGTTCTTGGGCCGAGCGGTATGGTTTCAATGCAAAAACTGCAGCCGTGTACAGGTCTCAGGCAAAATGGTGAGCGGTGAAGAAGCGTGGGAGGAGCAAGCAGTCGCCCTCCGATCGCATCACCAGGAGCCTCAGGACATCTGGTGGTTTCAAACCGTTTGTGAGCGCTGTCACTCCATGATCACCGCACACCCAAACCACCGGCCTTCAGGGTGAGCGAGTCGTCGTCTACAGAACCCATATGAGTCGACTTCTCTTTTCCAATCTCGGCAATGTGTGAGCCCCAAAGGCCTGGATACTCCCGTCTATTGGCGCCGGAGCACGAGAGGGACACTCTTCCCGAACAGAAAGCGACTAAGCAATCCTGCTCAAAGACTACTTCGTGAGCTGGCCAAAACACCAACCGAAACGCGATAAGAAGATTATGACGATTAAGACGTACGAGTCCCTTTGCGAAAACATGCACTCCCCACCTTCGGCACCTCTCAACTCTCCGCTATCTCACGATCACGGATCAAAGCATGGGCCGCAGGGCTGCTTGAAAAGGGGCTGGATTCGATACGGCGCTCAATTCGCTCTTGACGCTCAGCGCGGTGCTGACCGAAGGCGTCGAGGATGGGCTGATCACTCATAACCCGGCCCTCCGTTCCGGCAACCGCTGAAACGGCCGGCGACCATCGAAGAATCCGAACTCGCGATCTTCACCACGGAAGAGGAAGGCCTGTTACTGGAACCGTCCGACGCGAACGCCCGCTGTTTTACCCGATGGCCTTGACCTTCTCTCGCACCTGCCTACGAGCCAGAGAAGTGCTGGGACTCCATCGCGGCGATCTGAACTTTCACAGCCGATCCATCTAAGCGCAACGGAACTGGTCGCGCGGAATAGGCACATCCAAGAACGGGAAGGCCAGGCGGGTGGACATGTCCCAGGGTCTTGCGAAGGCTCTGACGGAATGGATCGAGTTACAAGACCTGGAGGCGGCAGCCGCTGAGCACGCAGCACCTGCAATCCTCTTTCCAGGCAACCTTGGCGGAAGCAGGCGGGAGGCAGGTTATATGGCCGAGAATTGGTGCGGTACAAACTATGGTTCCCGAGGTGGCGAAAGCGGGACCGCGACGACTGGACATGCATAGTGTCCGACATACCTATGCAAGCCGATTCATCGCGGATGGCGAGAACCTGAAATACGTCCAGGAGTACCTGGGCCATGCCTCGATTACGATCACCTGTGACACCTATGCGCAACTGTTTCCAGGCGGGAATCGACAAGCGGTCGATAAGCTGGATTCGGTAAAAATCGGTTTTTGAACCGTGACCAAAACCGTGACCCACGCCAACAAAAATATCTAAGCCTTTGATTTTTGAGCGAAGACAGTGGCATCACAAGCGATGTACTTAATCTGCTTCATCGGCACGATGATGACTTCCTTGGCCGAATCTACTTCGAGCACTTCCATATCTTCGCTGATTGTGTGACGAATCGCATCCTTCACCAGCAGCTCCTGATTGTCGGCAAACACGACTTTCACCCAATATTGCACGAGACTTGCTCCTTGTTAGAGATGATGGTTCTCCGCCTTGCCCAATTCCTGTGATCGCTGCGAGGCCGCTTCCACGGCCGAGATCAACGTCGCCCGCAGTCGCCCCTGCTCGAGTTGAGCTAATCCCGTGATCGTGGTCCCACCCGGCGAGGCCACCCGGTCTTTCAACACCGCCGGATGTTCTCCCTGCTGCAATACCATGGTCGCTGCGCCGGCCACGGTTTGCGCCGCCAACTGTTGCGCGGTGGCGCGCGGCAATCCAACCAGGACCCCGCCGTCCGCAAGCGCTTCGATCATGGCGTACACGTAGGCTGGACCGCTTCCACTCAAACCGGTCACGGCATCCAGCAGTCGTTCTTCCACCACCACGACTGTTCCCACCGATTCGAACAACTGCCGGGCCGTCTCACGATCCTCGGACGACAATCCCGGCGCGAGACTCATCGCCGTCACGCCCTCACCGATTGCGGACGGGGTATTCGGCATGGCACGGACGAACCTGGCTGAACCCGCGATCCTGTCTTGTAAGCGGGACAAGGGATAGCCTGCGGCGACTGAGACCAACAGCGGGTGCGTTATCAACGAGGGTGCGAGTTCGGTGAGCACATCATCAAGCACCTGTGGCTCGACACAGAGCACGACGATGTCCACTCCTTGAACCGCCGCCTGGTTGTCGGCCGTCACACTCACCGCAAAGTTGCGGCGCAATAGGTCGCGCCGGGAAGAAAGCGGGTCGCTGACGAGAAGGCGGTCTGGCGTGGTCAGGCCTTTTCGCAACAACCCTCCCAGCAACGCCTCCGCCATGTTACCGCCGCCGACAAATCCGATCTGCCGTCCCGTCAACATGGCGCGATTATACGGAGGCCTTTCGAGCCGGCGCAACTTGCAACCGCCGGGAGGGGTTGTTATAGAGTGATTGACACTGTTGCCCTCATCGTCTTTTTGAGCAGATCGGAGCCGACATGAGATGGATGCTCTCGCTTGTCATTCTGGGAATTCTGCTGCTTCTCGGCGATCCAAGCTGGGCCCGCCGGGAGGCCTTGACCGCCGAGCAAAAGAGTCAGATGGAACGAATCGACCGTGTGCTCATTACGGTCCTCGCCCTGTCGGACAAGGGCGCCATCGAGGCCGGCCCGCTCGCCGAGGTTGCGGTTAGTCGCATGAAGGAATTGGGGTACACCCCGGTGACGGATCCGACCCAACCGCACGATGTCGAGCTGAAGATCAAATGCGAGCAGAAAAAGACCTGGGAAGGCACGACTACGATGGGGAGCGACGCCGATCTTCCCGATGCCCCCTCGCGCATTTGGAAGGGACCGGCCTGCCAGCTTGGGTACCTGCTCAACGGGAAAAAAATGGCCTGGCGCAAGGAGGTCCGCACGGACTTCGATGATCCCCAGGCTGCGGCGGCGCTCGCCAAGGCGGGCGATCCTACCGCATTCGCCATGGCTAAGTTACAAACCCGCCTCGAAGAGTACGATTTTCCCGCCCTCATCACGGCTGAGTGGGGACAGGAAACGCGTCTGTTTCGTCTCTACGACGATCCCAAAACTCCCGTGGCCCGCAAGTTAAAGCTCGTAGCTTTGTTCGGCGACCTCTTCTCCGTGAAAGCCATTCCACGCCTGCTAGACGGTCTCAATGGGCCCGATCGCAGCATTGCCAAGGCCTCTGCGCTGGCCCTGGGCAATATCGGCCAGAAAGACACGATTCCCGTCCTTATCAAGACGATGAAAAACGGCGCGCCGGATCTACGCGCCCCCGCAGCCAAGGCCTTGGGAATCGTCGGCGCCCTGCATGGGGACTTCACCATCGTCGATCCCTTGCTGGAAACCCTCAACACCGATGATGTCGCCGTCAAAACCGAGGTCGCCTGGGCGCTGGGGAAATTGCCGGACATGCGCGCTTACGAGCCACTCTTCGCGCTGCAGAAATCGCTGTACCACGTCCATGAAAACGATACCGACCCGAACCTGGTCAAATTGAAGGAAGCCGTCAATTGGAGCATCAAACAGATCGACACCTGGGAACACGTACAGTAGGCGAACGCCTAACCACCGGCTGGTGCCGGCGGTTCCTCATCGTCCCGATTCTGGCGTTTTCCCTGCTGATGGGTATCGTCGGACCGGCACAGGCCCAATTACTCGGTGAGGAGGCAGAGCTCGACCGGCTCCGGGCCAAGGCAGAAGATGCGATGGGGAATGACGATGCGGAAGGCGCGGCCATGAACATGGGTCGCGCGGCGTTGATGGCGGCCCAACTCGGCAAACGGCAAACCGAACCAGCGTTGCGCCAGGCGTTCAAGGCTACGGAACACCTCTATCGATCGCAGGAACATGGCTATCGAGGGCTGGCCCTCTTCAGGCGGGCCGGTGGAGAACTTCCCGCTTCAGCCGGCGTATGCGACAGCCTTCAGCTGGCACAGCTCGAACTCCAGCATACCCAGGAATCTCTCGCTCAATCGGCGGCTCCAGACCGACCTGACGCCGCCTCTCCTCGACTGCCCGCCATCCGGCAAACGACAGACGATTGGGCCATCGTGCTGTCGTCGATGCAGGGGGAGTTTCGCTGCCCCAACTAGCAGGCCGTTGAAAAAAGCCGCCATCTTCGTTCTCGCATCGCTCCAAGGCTCGGCCGCATGAACAGTCTGCGTGAACACGCATTTCACCCGCGGGCTTTCTTCACCCATAAGGCATGTCGCCGGACCATCTGTCCGCAGGTGCGCAAAAGGCCGTTCAGCAAGGCCGCAGCAATGGGAAGACGCGAGGCCACATTGTTCTGACCCCCGGATCTTGCCGAGACACGCTCTTTTCCCGTGCGGGGTACATGGAGGCTCTGAGCGATGCGAGAACGCCGCTGGCGGTCTGTTTCCCCATCCCGCTCGGCTAGTCGTCTTCCGGATTGATGATATGCAACCCGGCGGGACGACAGGCGGCCAACAGTTGTTTGTCTGCGCTGACAACCGTGAGCCGGAGCGGCTTCAATTCCAGGGCTAAGGCTAAATGCAGGAGCTGCGGCGAGCGCAGGGCCGGGTAGTCCAAAATCAATTCCTTCGCCGCCAGATAGGTCTCCATCGTGGGGGAAATAAATTGGAAGAGCCCTTGTGCGGCTTCCATCTCAAATTTGTATAAGACGGAATAACAATCGTCCCGCGTGATTTCTCCCTGTTGCGCACGAACGGACAAGGCGGAATAAAAGTCCGTGACGCTCCACATGGGGAGAATGGCCACCTTTCCGCGCTTCACCATGAGCTTGTTGACGATGCGCGTCCCTCGTTCCATGCTGTAGCGTTTAACCAGCGCCGTGGAATCAAAATAGTAATACGGCATCCTACACCCTCCCCTTCAAG
>CAZKVY010000034.1:0-38421 GCA_964556305.1 uncultured Nitrospira sp.
GACAGAGGGTGACAATACGCGGGAGCTTATGGTATTGAGCCACAGCAGGTGACAGACTTTCTGCCGCCTATTTCGACGAAGGAGTACGATTGTGAACCAGCGCTTTGGGATTACCGTGAAGTTTTTGATTTCAGCCGACTCTCCCGAGGAGGCCGAAGAGATTATCGAATCCGGCTGTGAAAAGATGGCCTCATCCATTCACGAAGGGGATGTCAGCTACGAAGGCATCGAGGATATCGAAGAGGAAGACGAGTAATGACGAAGCCCGTCCCTTTTGCCTCTGCTCCCTGGCTCCGATGCCGGTCTCGTCGCGTACGATCGGCGTGGAGGGGCGCGACTGCGTCCTGCACCGGTTTCACTTGGAGACAGGGGTAATATGACGGACACGGTCGAGTCTGCCGGAACGCATTCCCGCCCACCGGGATTTCTGAACCGGATCCACCAATCCAATAAACAGTACCTCCCGCAGTGGCTCGGGGTGCCGGCGCACATTCACCATGTCGCCTACCGGATGGCGAATCCGCCCGTAGAACGGCCTAATAGCCGCCGGGAGTTTCAACATCTGCTCCAGGCCCTGGAGATTTCTGAAGGCGCCATCGAGGAGCGGTTCGGGTATGGGTTCAAGGCCGCTCCCAACGGGGATCGTCTCGTCGTCGTGTGGGAGGCGCACACGGAGTACTACAGTTATCAGGTCTGGCACGTGGTGGGTGACTCGAACACTCCGCTCGATTTCGGACCAATCACGTTTCCCGGCTATCAAATGCCTCTCTGCCCCCTTGGCCTGCGCGTCAATGCGCTCGATCTGCTGTTCCTGCCGCAAGAGTTGCCTCTTGAGCGCGAGCTGCCGGCAAGGCTTCCCGGCGCGATGGTGTATGGGAGCCGTATTCTGGGCGACGAGATCGTGGCGGTCACGAGTTTTACGCCCGATGAGTTCGATCGCGAACGGTACCTGATCTGTTCAACTTCCGAGCAGGCGCTGCGGCAACAGGTGGCAAAGATTGTCGATACGATCGTTGCTATCGAAAATTACTACCATCTGGTCATGTTGCCGATGAAGGCTTTTTCCAGGGCCGTCGATCAAATCCATGACTATGAGCAGCGGCACCTCTATCAACGGGCTGTGTTGATCGAACAATTAGGCGGGACCACTCCACCCACGATGCAGAAATGGCTGACGGTGCTCACACAGGACCTGTTGCAGGTGAGCCGTCTGGCGGAGTCGATGCGATACCGGCTTTCCGCCTCCGTGCCGTACGACCGCATCGTGCAGAGCAACCTGGTCGCCCTACAGGAACGGTCCTATCCCCCGCTGCGTCAAATTTCCGAATATGTCAGTTGGAAAATCACCGGGGTTACGGACGGCTATCAGCAGTTGCTTCGCCGGATCGATGCCATGGAGAAGGATTTTGAAGCGACCGTGGCGGTGCTTCGGACGCATATCGAATTGCGGCTGCAGGAGCAGAATATCCAATCGCAGGATCAGAATATGAAGTTGCTGGCCAGCGTGGATTCGACCACGCGGGCGCAGGCGATTCTGCAGCGCACTGTGGAAAGTCTGTCCGTGATCGTCATCACGTACTATCTCACGGGGCTGGGCAGCTATGTGCTGAAGGCCTGTTACGAGTTGGGGTGGGTGAGGAATGCCAACGTGGCCACAGCGATTTTTGTGCCGATCGCCTTCGCGATTTCCTTTACCCTCATGACCGTGGGGCGAAAGATCATCGTCAAACGGATGGCGAATGCCGCCGGGGAGCCTGTCGGGCGCTAACCTGCGCCTGTGCGTTCAGAACTCCACCGGGTATCGTCGCCACGTTTGCGAGAGACGCTTCCGGCGGCAAATTCTGGCTTGCGGGCCTGCCGATTACGCAGCCGTCAGTTCCTGCCTGTCTCCGTTGTGGCCCACGGTGGACTCTTCGAGGACTTGGCCGATTAAGCGTTGAAGCCGGCTCTGTTCGTCCCGACGCACCCGAATGAACTCGACGCCCGCCTTCTGTTCAGTGGCCCAGCGAACCTTGGCCAGCCCGACGGTGAGCGGCCGCGCTTGATCGGGTGCCATGACGTGCAATTCGAGGTAATCGCCGGGCCGGACGGGCAGCGTCGTTTCAATGGCGCATCCAGGGGCGGAGAGATTGACGACCGTGCCTTGGCCGATCATCGAGTCGCCGGAAAGGCGGACGGGATAGGTCACAGTGACGCGAGTGGATGAACGAAGATCCGTGTTCATGTGAAGGCCTCCTTGCCTTGGCCCTCTATTTCTGAGGGCGTACAGACCTTTTCGGCAGGGTATTTCCCGAACTTGAGCCTGTAAGGCCGGGAAATCGGTCGATTCCGGCCAGGCGAGTACCTTTTAGGCGCGTCTGTGCAGGAAGGGTTCCTGGCCCGCGTGATACCGGGGTAGCCCGCAGGGCGTCTCGGCCAGAGCGCCAGGCCGTGGTCTGGTGAGTCGCGAAGTGGATCAATGCCCTGAGTCGACGGCTCGTGGCGAAAGGCGGTTGATTTCATGCACAGAAGAGCGTATCCATCTCCGGACGTTTCCAGGATCGACCACCGTGCCATCATCCGATGAAAGGTTCATGTGGAGCGACGCGATACTCCTCGGTATGAAATACAAGTGCCGCTGACGTTCTCCGGCCATGCGATCGACGGAAGCGGCCTGATCACCAGTCTTTCCAAGGATGGTTGCCATGTCACGAGCGAAGAGTCGCTTCCGATGCGGGCCAACTTGTCATTGCTTGTTCAGTTCCCCGCACCTTATGAACCGCTGACCGTCGAAGTGGCGGAAGTGCGGTGGACGAATGCTACAGGCTTCGGCCTGGCGTTTGTGCATGTACACGACGAAGAGCATGCGCGCTTGCAGCGATTTATCGACTGGTTGAAACGGACCCACAATAACTAACGTCGCAGTTGTTGCCGATCCTGATCCTTTGTTGTCCACCCCATTCTGCAGCAATTCCCGGTAGCCTCCTCCCGTGTCGATTCCCCCGTCGTTCAAGACCTGCGTCTTCGTCAACCTGTCACTCCACCAACTCGCCATCCACGTATTCCGACGTAGTCATCGTGAAGATACGATGCTGCATGAGCGGATCCGCACAATCGTGTATCAGATTGCACGACGTCATCACAAAAAAGCGTCGACGAGCCGGTGCGATGGTTGCGGTTGGGGGAGGGATCAGGCAGGATACCGTATGTCTTTGCAACGATGTTGGCAATGAACCTGGAACCTGCCATGGACCTTCCTCAACTGCGCACGCCCTGTGTCATGGTCATTTTTGGCATCGATGGTGACCTTGCGAAGCGGAAGTTGCTTCCCGCGCTCTACAACCTGATGGCCGGGCACTTCCTCCCCGACGGATTCGCCATTGTGGGATTGGACCGCTCGGAGACGACGACCGAAGAATTTCGTGCCAAGTTAGATCGCGTCATGCCTGAGTATCTGCCGGAGAAGGCGGATCAATCCGTGTGGCAGGCCCTGTCGCAGCGGGTGCATTACATGGTGGGTGACTTCCAGGAGGGAGCGACGTACCGCCGGCTGAATGACCTGCTTGAACAAGTGGATGCCTCCGCCGGTACGCAAGGCAACTATATTTTTTATATGGCCACGATACCCGGCTTGTTCGGAGAGATTGTGACGCATCTAGGAGAGTACGGCCTGACGGTTGAGCGGGACGGCATCTGGCGTCGCGTCATCATCGAGAAACCCTTCGGGCATGACCTGGACTCGGCGCGGGCGCTCAACCATGAACTGCAGCGAGTGCTGCAGGAACGACAGATCTACCGGATCGATCACTATCTCGGCAAGGAAACGGTTCAGAACATCCTGGTGTTCCGGTTTGCCAATGGCATCTTTGAGCCGATGTGGAACCGGCGGTATATCGATCACGTGCAAATCACGGTGGCGGAGAGCCTCGGGGTCGAACACCGGGGCCGGTACTACGAGCAGGCCGGCGCGTTGCGGGATATGGTGCCGAATCACCTCCTGCAATTGCTCTGCTTTTTAGCCATGGAGCCTCCGAACTCCTTTGCCGCCGATGCCGTGCGCGACGAAAAAGCGAAGGTATTGCGCGGCGTCGTGCCGCTCAGTTCGCTCGACGTGTTGCGGTTTGTCGCGTTTGGCCAATATGGCCAGGGTTCGATCGACGGGAAGTCTGTGGACGGGTATCGGGCAGAGCCGCACGTCGGCGAGGATTCGATGACGGAGACCTTCGTAGCGATGAAACTCTTCATCGACAACTGGCGCTGGGCCGGAGTGCCGTTTTACCTGCGGACGGGGAAACGGATGACCCGACGCTTGACCGAAATTGTGGTCCAATTCAAAAGTGCGCCGTTCATGTTGTTTCGAAAAACCCAAGTCGATAAGTTGGCACCGAATGTGCTCGTCATCCGCATTCAGCCGGACGAGGGTATTTCCCTGCGATTCGATGCCAAAGTCCCCGGGCCGACGGTGCGGATCGGGACGGTGGATATGGATTTTCAGTATGCCGACTATTTCGGGAATGCCCCGCATACCGGATACGAAACGCTGCTCCACGATGCCATGGCCGGCGACGCGACGCTGTTTCAGCGGGCAGACAATATCGAATTGGGTTGGTCGGTCGTGCAGATGATTCTGGATGTGTGGAAGTCTCTCCCCGGGCCGGCGGCCTTCCCGAATTACCCCAGTGGAAGCTGGGGCCCTCCGGAGGCAGACGCGCTCTTGCGGCGCGAGGGCCGTGAGTGGTGGAATGGCGGGCAGGCGTAAGCTGGGGCCCGGAGTCGAAAGCGAGGTGGTTGATGACGCAGGCGGGGACTGAGATTGCCACTCTGGCCGGGGGCTGCTTCTGGTGTCTGGAAGCGGTCTATGACCAGGTCAAGGGCGTGCAGTCAGTTGAATCAGGATATATCGGCGGTCAGGTGGATGCGCCGACCTATGAACAGGTCTGTGGCGGACGAACGGGGCATGCCGAGGCGGTGCGAGTGACGTACGATCCGGCCGTGGTCAGTTTTCGCGACCTCCTCGAGGTGTTTTTCGTGATTCACGATCCGACGACACGAAATCGGCAAGGGAACGACGTCGGCACCCAATATCGATCGGCGATCTTTTACCACACGCCGGAGCAGCAGCAGGTGGCGCAGGACATGATCGCCGCCGTGAATCAAGAACGCCTGTATCCCAATCCGGTGGTTACCGAGGTGGTGCCGGCGAGCCAGTGGTTTGAGGCCGAAGCCTATCACCAGGAATACTTTGCCCGTAATCCCCTCGAAGGCTACTGCACCTATGTGGTCGGGCCGAAGGTCGCGAAATTCCGCCAACGGTTCTTGGCCATGCGTAAGGCCTGAACTGCTACGGCACAGCATCCCGCTAGGAGGATTTGAGTAGCCTCATAAGGCCGTCCCGCACGTCTTTGAGCAGGCTGGGTTGCTGCGTAACCTGGTGGGGTTTGACGAGCAGCTCCGCCTGTGGGGGGCAAAACGGCCACTCGATCGTATTTTTACCTTGAACCTGCGCGACGATGTCCTCTTCATCCGATCCTTCGGCGGGAGTATGAAGGACAATCATCGGATCCTTCGGATCAAGCATGCAGGTGGAGTCATAACCGACCCTGCGGTGCTGGTCCGGCTTGAAGAGGGGCACCTTGTGGGCTCCGGTGGAGAATACCGTATCGCCATCGCGAATCGGTCCGTCCGGTGCGAGCGAAAAGAGCAGCATCGGCGTCAACAGAATGACCGCTGCTGAGGCCGCAATGGACCACAGCGGGGGCTCGGCCCCCTGCCGAGAGGACGGTGCGACCCGGTTCATGCCCGCCGACTGGCCTCCATAGCGATAGGACTTGCGTCTAGGAAGAAACTGTTTCACACTCACGCCCCCGCACCGGCGGCATCTTACCCCGATGCGAGAGAGAAAGGCCCGTTACGACAGTCTCCATGGTGTATTGTCCAATGTGCTCAGGTAGCGCCAAGCGGGTGACCCGTCACGGCTGGCGTGATTTCGTGATGCGTGTGATCGGGTTCTATCCGTTTCGATGCACCCTCTGCCTCTATCGTTTCCGCTTGCGCCGCCGGACCTGATGCCGACCGGCACACTCGAGTTGTTCTAAACGAGTACCGGCTTGTGGCGATTTGCTACAGGCGTCCAGAAAATGCCAGCGGCGTTGTCGTGAAAAACGTGACTTGCAGCGCCCTAGGGTGTTTCAGTAGGATTCTTCCTCAACGTTGCGTATGGTCTCTGCCGAATGAGTGGGTGATATGTCGTACTGCGGAAAGTGCTCCGGATATACCAAACGTTCACGCCGCCAAGGGCTGCTGGATTTTTTCTTTTTCCTGATCGGCTACTACCCGTACCGCTGTTTGCGATGTGGTCGTCGAACCCATCTGCGGCAGCGCGCCTGATTTCTTCTTTTCCTGTCTTTCCCTGCTGTTCACGAGCTCGACCTCAGCCGCGCTGCAATCATCTGCTACAGCAGATCCTCCTCGGCGTCGCTCACAGCGGCTTCAGTCGAGATGGCGCCAGCTTTCAGGTCTGAGAAGTTGAAGAGCGAACGATCCAGGAGCAGCGGCGGAGCGATGTTGCCGAGTGCGGCGAACATGCTGTCGTTGGAGCCAGGAAACCGCTGATTCCAGTCTTGCAGCATCTGCTTGACCTGTTTTCGTTTCAAGTCTTCCTGCGAGCCGCAGAGGTCGCAGGGGATAATCGGAAACTGAAGCAGTTCGGCATAACGAGCCAGGTCGGCCTCCTTCACATACGCCAACGGACGAATCACCACATGGCGGCCGCTCTTCGATCGCAATTTCGGCGGCATCGCCTTCATTTTCCCGGTGAAGAAGAGATTCAGCAGCAGGGTCTCCAGAATGTCGTCGCGATGATGGCCCAGCGCCATTTTGGTCGCGCCCAGTTCCGTGGCGAGTCGATAGAGGTGGCCGCGGCGGAGACGGGAACAGAGCGAGCAGGTGGTCTGGCCTTCCGGAATCAACCGTTTGACCACGGAATAGGTATCGCGCGTTTCAATGTGAAAGGGTACGCCGCGCCGAGTCAGGTATTCGGGTAGCACATGGGCCGGGAATCCGGGCTGCTTTTGATCCAGATTGACGGCAATGATGTCGAAGTGAATCGGCGCCCGGCTACGGAGCGACAACAGGATTTCCAAGAGCCCGTAACTGTCTTTCCCTCCCGACAGACACACCATGACCTTGTCACCGTCCTCGATCATGCGGTAATCGGCAATGGCTTGTCCCACGAGACGGCAGAGGCGGGTCTCCAGGCGTTCAATCTCTTCGGATTGTGCGGGCGGACGTGCAAGGAACGGAATGGGTCTGATACTCGTGGGTTGCATGGCCGGGCATTCTATCCCAAGAAGGGGCGCGAATGGGATAGGCTGACGCCCCCCAACATCCGATTTCTGACCCGGCTGAGAGTATTCCTGCGGGCGACTCCCTATGCACGATGTCCGTATGTGACATCCCGCCAATGACCCTCGCCGGGGTTCATGCTGCCTGAGGGTTTTCCCTGCTCATCGAAGGGGATCGTGCTTGTGATGCTCAAGCATAATTTTTGCGAGCTGCTATAGTTGAAGCAGCACAAAATGGCGCCGGACGGGGCTTTTTGGTGGTTGGACGATGGGGCGGACACAGAGTCATCGGCGACAAAGGCCTGGGGTGGGCGATGGCGCACCCCTGTGGGAAGAGTGGACTGACGAACAGCTGCTCGATCTCCGCATGTGTGATCTGGACCTGCGCCTCGACGGGACCTTCTACCAGCAACCGATCGAACAACTGTACCGTGAATTGGAGGCGCGGCGTCTGGTATTCAGGCCGCACTTCTGGCTTTCGGATGAGTGGTTTACCCCTGACGGGGTGCCGGGAATTGCGGTCCCGTTTTATCTCGCGCATCCGCGGTTGGCGAAGTTGGAAGCCAGCCAAATGTTGGAAGTGGAGGGGGGCACCCACGACTGGTGCATGCGCATCCTCCGCCATGAGGCCGGGCACGCGATTGAAAACGCCTTCTTGCTGCGGCGACGCCGGCGTCGGCAGAAACTCTTCGGGCCCTCTTCTCAACCCTATCCCGAGTACTACACCCCCCGGCCCTATAGCCGGAGTTTCGTGCGCCACCTGGATGTCTGGTATGCCCAGAGCCATCCGGATGAGGACTTCGCCGAAACGTTTGCCGTGTGGCTGGATTCGGAGTCGCTGTGGAAAGAACGCTACCGTGGGTGGCCGGTGATGAAGAAGCTGGATTTCATGGAACGACTCATGGGTGAGCTCGCCGGTGTATCGCCGATGGTCACGGGGCGGCAACAACTGGATCCCTTATCCCGCATTTACAAGACGCTGCGGGACCATTATGACGAGAAGCGGAAGCATTACGGAATCGGCCGGGCCCCATCCTACGACACGGACTTGAACAAGTTATTCTCGGCCGGGCCCGCGTATGCCAAAAATCCCAGCGCTGCTGAGTTTCTCCGCCGAACGAGGAAGGAAATTCGCCGCCGGGTCGCCGAGTGGACGGGTGAGTATCAATACACGATCGATCAGGTCATGGAAGGCATGATCGAACGGTGTCATGCGTCGAAGTTGCACCTGACCCAGCAGAAGGAGCAGGCCAAACTCGACTTTGCAATACTTCTGACCGTGCAGACCATGAACTATCTGCACAGCGGGAGACATAAGGTGGCATTATGAGGCGAATGCGGGTGCTCGTGCTCATGCATAAAGACCTGGTTCCGCCGGAACAGCTCAACGACCAGGACCTGGAGACCGCCGCGTGGAAAACCGAGTACGACGTGGTCTCGACATTACGTAAGCTCGGTCATGAAGTGCAGGCGCTCGGCGTCAAGAGTGACTTGGAGGTCATTCGCGCGGCGGTGGAGGAGTGGAAGCCGCACATCGCCTTCAATCTACTGGAAGAGTTCGACGGTATGGCCGTGTACGACCAGAATGTCGTGTCCTATCTCGAATTGATGCGAATTCCCTACACGGGCTGCAATCCGCGTGGACTCATGTTGGCAAGGGATAAGGCCTTGGCCAAGCAGGTAATGTCGTACCACCGGATTCCCTATCCGGAGTTTATGGTGGTCCCGCTTCATCGCATGGTGCGTCGGCCCAAGTATCTGCCCTTCCCCTTGATCGTCAAGTCAATAACGGAAGAAGCCTCGCTGGGAATTTCGCAAGCCTCCATCGTCAATGACGACGAAAAGTTGCGCGAACGGGTGGCGTTCATTCATGACAATGTCGGAACCGGAGCGCTCGTCGAGCGGTATATCGAAGGACGGGAGCTGTATGTCGGGGTGATGGGCAACGCGCATTTGCAAGTCTTCCCGGTTTGGGAATTGGTCATGGATAAGATGCCGGACGAGGCGCGGCGCATCGCGACGCAACGGGTGAAATGGAGCCGCAAGTACCAGGACAAATACGGTATTCGTTCATGCGAAGCGAGGAATCTCCCGGACGGAGTCGTCGACCATATTCAGCACCTCGCCAAGCGGGTTTATCGTGCCTTAGGACTGAGTGGCTACGCGCGGATCGACATGCGGATGAATCATGAGGGAACGGTCTATGTAATTGAAGCCAATCCCAATCCTCAGATCGCGAGCGGTGAAGACTTCGCCGACTCGGCCGAAAAAGCCGACCTCGCCTACAAAGACCTGCTGCAGGAATTGTTGCATGTCGGGCTTCGATGGCGCCCCGCCCAAGCCGCGTAGCGGATGTTGAAACGGGCTTGCGGCTGCGTTCTCGCGTCGCTCAGACCCTCAACGTACTGCTGAAGTACGCCTCGGGCCTTCGCTCGCTGCGGCCTTGCCGCCAGATCCGTTTGAACATCCGCTAGCGCAGTCGCTGAAACGGGCTCCCCAGCTTCGTTCTCATCTCGCTCAGACTCAACGCACCGCAAGGGTACGCCTCGCCTCCTTCGTGCTGCTGCGGCCTCGCTGGGAACCCGTTTGAGCGGCTGCTAAAAATTCTGTCGCCCCGTCTAAGCGTCGTTCCGAAGGAACTTGCATCATGCACAGGGCAATAGCGGTGGATAAGGCCTACGGCCCCCAACGGATGCCGAAGAGTAACGCCACGCTGGTGTTGTCGTTCGGGATTGGCGGCGAGAGCGTGATGTGGTGCAAATTCACCATGAGGGTCGTTGAGAACGCGATCTTCGGTCCGACCTGATATTCCAGCGACATGCCCAACGGAATGAAGTGACTCGTGTCGTTGCGATCGACCTTCGTGGGTCCGCTCCCGCGATTGAGATCGGCATGCAGGATGCCCACTCCGGCAAAGGGCACGAGATTAAATCCGCTGGTAAGACGCAGATGGTATTTGGCGACACCGGCCACGCCGATTTGCGTCAGGTCACCGACCGGGGTGAAGAGGGCCATCCCGCCGAACGAAAAATTCGGGTCCATGTAGTAGTCGAGCCCAAACCCGAGCGCGAACGTCGTATTGTTAGTCGTGCCGGTCCAGAGTCCGAGATCGGTGGCAAAACCCCAATGCGGATCCTGCGGATCGGCGGAATGTGCAGTGCAAGGCCACAGGAGTGCGATGAAGGCAAGGTTGATGAGGGAGCGCCGGATCTGTCGCGTGTACGTCATAGTCCCAGGGTCTCAGGGTGGTGGGCTCTATGTAGCATAGGCTTTTTCCGCGGACAAGCGAACGCCCATGGTCTCTTGCAGCTCAGAGTTGTCAATGCGCGCGAGGCTCCAGTATGCTTGCCCCTCCTGAAGGAGGAACGGTATGAAAAAAGAATCCATGACGCCGGCTGAGGCCGCGGATGCATTGTATAAACTAATACCGCGCCGGATCACCGTGGAAATGTTGAGTGACTATGGCATCGAGGGCGAGGAAACGCAGGAGGATGCCATGACGCGTGAAGTGTTGTCCTTCACGCTCTACTGGGTCCTGGCCGCCATCAATGCGCACATTCCACGCAAGTATCGCGACCTGGTGTTTCACCGGGTGATGGATCTGATCCACGCGGATTGGGAAAATGAGTACAAGCTCGGGGCGGTCAATTGGGAGACGTATCTCGATGAAGTCGAAGAGCGCCGCGCACGGTATGCGCCGGTGGGAGATTATGAGGGCGGCGCCATGGCGGCATCCGAAGAAATCTCAGATCTGCTCGAAACCGAGGGATTGATCCAACCGGAAGACCGACCGAAGTTGCTGGTCTTGCTCCCTGATCTGGTGCCGCTGGACAAGTATCAGGAACTCCTGAGCCAATGCGTGTAGACGGGATGATCCCGTCACGTATTCCTATTCACGGTAGGGCAGGTCTGCTCGATCAAAGGTAGCGGTGTGACAGTACCTTTCCACTGTTGTCGAGTTCGTACAGCAAGGGCGCGCCGGTCGGAATGTTGAGCTCCAGCACCTGTTCGCGAGTCAGCTGTTCGAGTTGCATCACCAGCGCCCGCAGGCTGTTGCCGTGGGCGGCGATCAGGATGGTTTCTCCCTTGAGCACATGCGGTTTGATGCGATTCTCGTAGTAGGGCAGGACCCGCTCCGCCGTATCCTTCAGGCTTTCTCCTCCGGGGGGGCGCACGTCGTAACTGCGCCGCCAGATCTTCACCTGCTCATCTCCGAATTTCTTGGCCGTCTCGGCCTTATTGAGTCCCTGCAGTTCTCCGTACATGCGTTCGTTCAGGGCCTTGTCTTTTTCAATGGGAATGGCCGTTTGCCCAATTGCTTCGAGAATGAAGCGTAGGGTCTCGTTCGCGCGAGCCAGGACGGAGGAGAAGGCGCGATCGAAGGTGAAGCCTGCCAGCTTTTTCCCCGCAGCTTTCGCCTCTTCGATGCCCTTCGGCGAGAGTGGGACATCCACCCAGCCCGTGAAACGATTTTCCAGATTCCACTGCGACTCGCCATGACGAATGAGAACCAGTTTACTCATCGTGCTTCGTCTCCTTCTCCGAGTGGATACGGCCTTGTCGCGACAGGTTATGCGATTTCCCCTTCACCCTGTCAAGGTCTCATGTTTCTCAACCAGGTATTTGAGGGGCTGCCTCGGTTGCAATCAGAAGTGGCAGTCAGTACCATTCCGCCGGTTTCTCTTGTGGTTTATCTCACCCGTGGAACGTACCGATGCCGGATGTCTCCCCCTCGGACTGGTCTTCCTTGCAACAATGGTGGCAGACGATGGGGCGTCGTCTGCAGGTTGAGGATCGCGTGGAGGCGTTTTTCCGCCGTGCGATGGGAGTGAGCCAGGCCCTTGCAGGCGTGGTGCAGGCCGGTGGGGAAGTCGAATACATTCTCTTTGTACTTGTGCGCTATTGGATTCCTGTCGTGCTCCCACCTCCGGGACGGGAACGGGCATCCAAAGGCGATCCGGACTACTGGCTGGAATCAGAGCAGATGTTGAAGGCTGCCGCGGTCCGCTTACGAGAGCTCAAGCCGTTGATCGAACTGCTGACGGCAACCAATCCATTGAGCGCCCGGACGACGGAGCCCCAGTCTGCCAGGCCCCCGATTGTGGAGGTCGAATTAGCAAATATGTTGCAGGGGATTGCGGAATCCGCCGGTAGCTACGGGGGGCCGGATTACACATCGGTGATCAAGACCTTCGATCCGGTACCTTTACGCCAAACCCAGCCCTTTAAACACAACAAGAAAAATAGCGCCGAATTGTGGGTGGTGTTTCTGTTGCGCGAGCATTTCCGGAGCCTCGGGCTCGGTAAGGATCGCTACTGGCCTTTGGTGGCTGGGCTTTGCGCGGCCGCGGGGATCGCCAACCCAAACGGACAGCCGTACGGGCCGGACGAGCTGAAGTCGTGGTGGCAGAAGAACTGGCCGCGCACCTATACGCAATTAGAACAGACGCAGGCGGCGACCGAGCTCAGCGGTGCAGCATACCAACAGGATTTCGATTGGTTTGTGTCCTGGATCGAGTGGCAACGGCAGCGGATCTCGCAGGGCTAACGCCGTCGAGTCGCGGTGGCGAATTATACCTGCGTCAGGCTGGCGGGGTGTGGTTTCGCAGGCGGGACTTTCGTCCCATCCGCTGCACCGTCTTTAAACATCGCCACGACCAGCCCAATTTTGAGTACGAGTAACCCGACGCCGACCCAGACGACATAGGGTTGTACCCCGCCCAGTTCTCCCAACATCTTCTGGCGGGCTTCCCCGCTCGTTGCACGTTCGCTCTTGATTTTGGCGAGCTGTTCCTTGGCATGCCAGAAATAAATGTAGTTGGCGCTGCCCCCCGCAATGACCCGCCAGACGATGTCGGCGGACAGGTCTTGGGTAATATAAAAGGCCATGGCGGGTCCGATGGCATAAATGAGGGCGTAGACGTACATTTTCCGGTACAGAAACCAGAGAAACGGCTCGAATACGAAGGCCGGCCAGTGCCATGTCAGCGCGAATTGCGGTCCGCCTGGGCCCGAAAATTTCTTGAACGTCTCCAGGTACCGGTCGGCATTGGGGCCGATGAAGGCTTTCCAGAGTTCCGTATCCGTCTGCGGAGCGACCTGGTCCGGCTCAATGGTGGCAGCGCTGGCTTCGAGGGCAAACGCCCCCCCGCACTGGTGACAAAACCGGGCATCGTCACGGTTTTCTTGCTGGCATTGCGTACAGGATTTCATACCGTCACCTTATCCCATCCGCAATCTCTCCCCGTCAAGAGATGCTCCTGCTCCAAACCCGGTTCGACCTCTTCATCTGCCGCGCTGGGAGCCGCGAATGGGCGTCGGTTCGGTTGCTTTCACCTGTGCCCTATGATAGCTTCGCCGACTCACGATAGGAGAGGTGTGTCATGCCGACGGGTGAGTTGCGTCTCAATGCCGAGCAGTATCTGATGAATACGTACCAGCGTCAGCCGCTTTCGATCGTGCGGGGACGTGGGTCGAAGGTGTATGACCTGGAAGGGCGGGAGTACATCGATTTCGTGGCTGGCATTGCGGTGAATGTGCTCGGGCATGGACATCCGGACCTGGTGCTGGCCATTCAAAAGCAGGCGCAGCACCTGCTCCACACGTCGAATCTCTATTACACCGAACCGCAAGTGCGCTTGGCCCAAACCCTGGTCGAACATTCATTCGCGCAGAAAGTGTTTTTCTGCAACAGCGGCGCGGAAGCGAATGAAGCGGCGATCAAGCTGGCCCGAAAATATTCGTATGATAAATACGGAGCCGATCGTTACGAGATCATCACGATGGCGAGCTCGTTTCATGGGCGCACGATGGCCACGCTAACGGCTACCGGTCAAGACAAAGTCCAGAAGGGATTTGCTCCGTTGATGCCGGGATTTTCCTATGTGCCCTTTAATGATCTCTCGGCAGTCGAACGAGCGATCACGTCCAAGACCGCGGCCATCATGTTGGAGCCGATTCAAGCCGAAGGCGGAGTGCATGTGGCTGAACGGGGATATCTGCAGGGGCTGAGAGAGTTGTGCCGGGAGCGTGACATCTTGTTGATTTTTGATGAGGTGCAAACAGGCATTGGCCGGACGGGCACCCTCTTCTGTTATGAACAATTCGGGATGCAGCCGGACATCATGACCCTCGCAAAAGGTCTTGGCGGCGGGGTTCCGATCGGAGCCTGTCTCGCCACGGACAGCGTCGCCCGTGCTTTTGGCCCCGGCACTCATGCTTCGACGTTCGGCGGCAATCCATTGGCTTGTGCCTCCGCGCTGGCCGTGTTGCGCGTCTTACTGGACGGCAAGATTCTGGACCAAGGTCGGCGAATGGGCGAGTGTCTTGCGAAAGGGCTGACGACCTTGAAAGAGCGGCATCGCTGCATCAAGGACGTGCGCGGTATGGGACTATTGCAGGGCATGGAATTGGACTTCGACGGAAAGGCTGTGGTCGCCGATTGTCTGACGCGAGGGCTATTGATCAACTGCGTCGGAGATCGGGTGCTGCGTTTTGTTCCCTCGCTCATCATCACGGAGCGCGAGATCGACCGTCTGCTGGCCTCGCTCTCACAGATTTTTAGTCAACGATCCACCTCAACCCATTAATTGTGTAGTGGCGCGTATGTTGCGGCGTCTTCGTCGGCCAACCCCCCGGACCGGCCTCGGAAAAGATTTTCTGGATTTGCTCTCGATTCCCATCGAAGAGTTGACCGGATTGTTGCGCCTCGCGGCCCAGTTGAAAGTGAAGCAGCGCCGAGGCCTGCCCCACCCCTTGCTGCAGGGCCGTATGTTGGGGCTGCTGTTTCAAAAGCCCTCCACCCGGACGCGCGTCTCGTTCGAGGCGGGGATGAATCAGCTTGGCGGCCAGGCGATGGTGTTGCCGATGGGCGACATCCAATTGTCCCGAGGCGAGAGCATCGCCGATACGGCGCATGTGTTGTCGCGATACCTGGACGCGATTGTCTTGCGGACCTTTGACCATGCCATCGCGGAAGAGTGGGCGCGCGAAGCGAGCATCCCCATCATCAACGGGCTTACGGACCTGAACCATCCCTGCCAGGCCTTATCCGATCTCCTGACCATTCAGGAAAAGAAGCGGCGGCTGAAAGGCATCAAGCTCGCTTATGTCGGCGACGGGAACAACGTGACGAACTCTCTCATCGAGGCTGCCGCCAAGATGGGCATGACGATTGCGGTGGGCTGTCCGACCGGATACCAGCCGGACCGGCAAATTGTGGATTTGGCTTTGGCTGAAGCGCAGCGGACGGGGGCGGTGATTGAAATCGGCTCGGATCCCTTTGTGGCCGTGAAGGACGCCGACGTGGTCTATACCGACGTCTGGATCAGCATGGGACAGGAGCGGGAGCAGGCCAAGCGCCTGAAAATTCTCGCACCCTATCAGCTCAATACACGCTTGTTGAAATGCGCGAAACCGGATGCGCTGGTGATGCATTGCCTACCCGCCCATCGCGGAGAAGAGATCAGCGCCGAGGTGCTGGATGGCCCGCAATCCGTCGTGTTCGATCAGGCCGAGAACCGATTGCACATGCAGAAGGCGATTCTGGTCAGGCTCCTCGGAAAGAAAACCGCACGGAAGACGTAAGGGAAAAGGAGTCGTATGAGTCAGTCATCGTACAAGAAAGTGGTGCTGGCCTATTCGGGCGGATTAGATACTTCGGTCATTCTGAAATGGCTGGAAGAAGTCTATGGCTGCGAAGTGGTGGCGTTTTGTGCCGATCTCGGGCAAGGCGAGGATTTGAAGGCCATCAAGAAAAAGGCGCAGTCCCTGGGTGTAAAGAAAGTGTACGTCGAGGATTTGCGCGAGACCTTTGTTAAGGATCACGTATTTCCCATGTTGCGCGGAAATGCGATCTATGAAGGTAGTTATCTCCTGGGGACCTCGATTGCGCGACCGCTCATCGCCAAGCGGCAAATCGAGATTGCCGCCAAGGAAGGCGCCGAAGCGGTCTGTCATGGCGCAACCGGAAAGGGCAACGATCAGGTCCGGTTTGAGCTGACCTACATGGCACTGCATCCGCAAATCAAGATTATTGCCCCGTGGCGGGAATGGACCATGCGATCGCGGCGCGAGTTGATCGAATATGCGGAGAAGCACGGCATTCCGGTCACCGCGACCAAGGCCAAGCCGTACAGCATGGATATGAATCTGTTCCATACGAGTTATGAGGGGGGCATTCTGGAGGATCCATGGGAGGCTCCGCCGGAAGAAATCTTCGTGATGTCGGTCTCCCCGGAACGGGCGCCAGCCAAAGCGCGAGAAGTCGAGATCGACTATGTCTCGGGCAATCCGGTCGCGGTGGACGGCAAGAAGCTGAGCCCGGCAGCGTTATTGGCGCACCTCAATACCTTGGGCGGTGCGCACGGGGTCGGCCGTGTCGATCTGGTGGAAAACCGCTATGTCGGCATGAAGTCTCGCGGTGTCTATGAAACGCCCGGCGGCACCATTCTCCACGCGGCGCATCGGGGCCTGGAATCGCTGACCATGGATCGGGAAGTGCTGCACTTGCGGGATAGTCTCATTCCGCGATATGCCGAATTGATTTATTACGGATATTGGTACGCTCCCGAGCGTGAAATGCTCCAAGTGGCCCTCGACGAAGCCCAGAAAGATGTCACGGGCACGGTTCGTGTGAAGCTCTACAAGGGAACCTGCACGGTGGTCGGCCGGAAATCTCCGCGCTCGTTGTATCGCTTGGACATGGCGACGTTCGAAGAAGACGACGTGTACCGGCAGAAAGATGCAGAGGGATTCATTCGTCTCAACGCGCTCCGGCTGGCCATTCGCTCACAACGCAAAAAGAGGTCGACTAGGTAATGGCGAAATCCGTACCTGTCGGCACTCGTGGCCGTAAATCGGCGCGTTCTCCTCAACGGGCTGCTCGAGCCTTGCCCAAAGGAAAGGCCTGGGGCGGCCGGTTTGCCGAGCAGACCGACCGTTTGGTGGAGCAGTTCACGTCGTCGTTAGCTTATGACCGGCGACTGTATCCCTACGATATTCAAGGGAGCATTGCGCACTGCAAAACACTCGAACGCGCAAAGGTCCTGACCGGCCGCGAGTCGGCCCAACTCGTGCGTGGCCTGCAATTCGTGAAGGTGGAATTGGATGGCGGGCGGTTTCCTTTCTCACCGCAGGACGAAGACATTCACATGGCGATCGAGCGCCGATTGACGGAGTTGATCGGTCCCGTGGGTGGAAAGCTCCATACAGGCCGAAGCCGCAACGATCAGGTGGCGCTGGATCTGCGCCTGTTCTTGCGCGATGTGTTATCGACCTTGATGGCGCAGGTGCAGGAATTCCGGCGGGTGTTGGTGGGGCAGGCGCGGGCGCATGTCGATGTCGTGATGCCGGGTTATACACATTTGCAGCGGGCTCAACCGGTGCTGTTGGCCCATCATTTCCTGGCCTATGTCGAAATGCTCGATCGAGACAGAACTCGGCTCCACGATTGTCGGGAACGGCTCAACGTCATGCCGTTAGGATCCGGTGCTCTGGCGGGGTCGAACTATCCGGTGGACCGCCGGTATACGGCCTCGCTGCTGGAGTTCCCCTCGGTCACGCAGAACAGTCTCGACGCGGTGTCGGATCGCGATGGTGTGGTGGAAGTGCTCAGCACGTTGTCCCTCATCATGATGCATCTCTCGCGCTTAAGCGAAGAATTGATTCTCTGGGCTTCGCAGGAGTTTCGCTACGTGGACCTGCCCGATACCTTTTGTACCGGCAGCAGCATGATGCCGCAAAAAAAGAATCCTGACGTGCCGGAGTTGGTGCGGGGCAAGACCGGGCGAGTCTATGGCCACTTGATGGGAACTCTGACCCTCCTGAAGGGTTTGCCGCTGAGTTACAACCGGGACTTGCAGGAAGACAAGGAAGCGTTGTTCGATGCCGTGGATACGACCGGGCAATCGTTGGCCCTCTGCACGGAGTTGGTGCGGCGTCTTGTCGTCAATCGGAACGTCTTGGCCGAAGCGGCCGAAGGCGGCGGCATGTTGGCGACGGAACTCGCGGACTATCTGGTCACGACGGGGGTTCCGTTTCGGGAGGCCCATTCCATTACCGGACAGATTGTGCGATTCTCATTAGAAAAAGGGCGGCCCCTTCAACGGCTCACGCTCAAAGAATTGCAGGGATTTTCAGCGCATTTTAAGCAGGATGTCCTGAGCTGTCTGACGGTGCGAGGCGCGATTGACCGAAAAGCCCAGATCGGCGGGACGGCGCGACGTCGGGTAGAAGCGAGGATCAAGGAACTCGAAAAGGCGCTAAAGGGATGACGGCTGCAGGAGAAAGGCATGTGGCCATACAGCGTTCAGTCTTGATGGCGACGATGTCCTGCATGGCTTTGGCGGGATGCGGAGTTCTGGGTGCGCCGATTCCACCGGAGGATGTCGGCGTGGCACCGGTGATCGAACGGCAGTTGAGGCGGGAGGGGCTATTAGCCGCCGGCGCGAGTGTCACGGGATCAGCGTCACGGCCGAACGCTCCGAGCGGGCTGACGATCGAAGAAGCGCCGATTCCTCCCGACCCGGACCCGTTGCCGACTCCGCCGTGGAGATCGATGGGGACCAGATAGGCGCAGAAGGGCCAAAACCGAATCCGACGGATCCCCTCCGCGCCGGCGTTCGTTGAAATGCTTCATAGGCCAGTTGAAAACTGTTGATCGAGGATTATTATGCATGATTTTCACTATCAGAACGGGGAATTGTACTGTGAAGACGTGCCGCTCGCGCGTATTGCGAAAGAGGTGGGCACGCCCTGTTATGTGTATAGCCATCACACATTGGTCCGGCATTTCCGCGTTTACGACGGGGCCTTTAAGAACATCCCGCACATTGTGGCCTTTGCGATGAAGTCCAATTCGAACCTGGCGGTTCTTCGACTCATGGCTAAAGAGGGGAGCGGTGTAGACATCGTTTCGGGCGGAGAACTGTTTCGCGCTCTGAAGGCGGGCGTGCCGGCCTCGAAGATCGTGTTTGCCGGGGTGGGGAAGAAGGCGGACGAAATCCGCGAAGCCTTGAAAGCCGACATACTCATGTTTAACGTCGAATCCTCCGCGGAGCTGGACGCCATCAATGAGGTGGCGGCATCCATGGGAGTGAAGGCGAGGGTGGCGTTGCGGATCAATCCCGACATCGATCCCAAAACGCACCCGTACATTTCCACCGGCTTGAAAAAGAGCAAATTCGGCATTGCGGCCGATCGTGCGATTGAAGAATTTAAGAATGCCGCGGCATTCAGCCATATCAAAGTAGTGGGATTGCACGCACACATCGGATCTCAATTGACGCAGGTGACCCCATTTGTCGAGTCTCTGAAGAAAGTATTGACGCTGGTGCAGTCACTGGCTGAGCAAGGGATTCCCCTTCGGTACGTCAATATCGGCGGAGGCTTGGGCATTACTTATTCCGATGAAACTCCCCCGGAACCCAAGGATTTGGCCGAGGCGATTTCTCCGCTCGTGCGCGATCTGAAGTGTGTGCTGATCATGGAGCCAGGCCGCGTGATTGTCGGTAACGCCGGGGTAATGCTGACGAAAGTCTTGTACGCAAAAGACGGTGAAGCCAAACGATTTCTGATCGTGGACGCGGCGATGAACGATTTGATCCGCCCCAGCCTCTATGATGCCTATCACGAAATCCGGCCGGTGTCTGAGAAGGTGACGCATGGGGAAAAGAAGACCGTCGACGTCGTTGGTCCAGTATGCGAATCCGGAGATTTTCTGGCCAAGGACAGGGTCATGCCTGAAATGGTCGCCGGTGATCTTATGGCAGTGATGAGCGCAGGTGCCTACGGATTTGTCATGTCCTCGAACTATAATTCGCGTCCTCGCGTCCCCGAGGTCTTGGTGCACGAGGGGCAGTATCATGTCATTCGTTCGCGCGAAAGTTACGAGGACTTGGTACGAGGCGAACAGGTGCCGGAGTTTCTTTCATAAGCCGAGTTTTTACTCTCTTCCTTGATGGAGCGCCCCATGTTTACAGGGTCTTTGGTTGCCATTGTGACCCCGTTTAAAAACGGCAAGCTGGATGAGCGCGCCCTCGGTGACCTCATCGAGTGGCAAATTACCAGCGGTACGCACGGGATTGTCCCCTGCGGGACCACCGGCGAATCTGCCACACTGACACATGCCGAGCACGATCGCGTGGTGGCCTTCACCGTGGAAGTGGTCAGACGTCGTGTTCCGGTGGTTGCGGGGACAGGATCGAACAGCACGGAAGAGGCGATCGCGCTGACGAAGCACGCAAAAGCAGCCGGTGTGGACGGGGCTCTGTTGATTACGCCGTATTATAACAAGCCCACCCAGGAAGGTTTGTTTCTGCATTACAAGGCGGTGGCGGAAGCGGTGGACCTTCCGCTCGTTGTGTACAATATTCCCGGGCGAACCGGGGTGAATATGATGCCCGCCACCATCGCGCGCCTGACTATCTGCCCGACGGTGGTTGCGATTAAGGAAGGCAGCGGTTCAGTTCAGCAGGCATCCGAAATTATTCAACTCTGCGGGGACCGCTTGACTGTATTGGCTGGAGATGATGCCTTGACCTTGCCCATGATGGCGGTAGGTGGCAAAGGGGTCATTACGGTAACGGCAAATCTCCTTCCGACGAAAATGGCTCAATTGGTCAACGCGTTTCGTGACGGGCGCCTTGAGGCCGCGCGGGCCATGCACTATGAGTTGTATCCTCTGTTTACGGCCTTGTTCTATGAGACCAACCCCATTCCTGTCAAAGAAGCATTACACTTGATGGGCAAGATCGCCTCTGAAATACGGTTGCCGCTCTGCCCCATGGGAAACGAAAATAAGGCAAAACTGCTGGCTGTACTGAAGGCCGCCGGCCTGGTGTAGTTGGCCTGTTAGTTCTGAAGGATGGTGTCATGATCAAGGTTGTTGTTACTGGGGCTGCTGGACGAATGGGCTCTCGTCTCGTGTCCTTGGTCAAAGATTCAGCATTCCTCACGCTGGCGGGAGCTGTAGAGAGTAAAGGCCATCATGCCTTGGGCGAGGATTCGGGGGAAGTGGCTGGCTGTGGGCGTACGGGGGTGCCGATTGTCGAAGATCTTTCAAGCCTGATGGAACGAGGAGAAGTGGTCGTTGATTTCACGACTCCTCCAGCGACCCTCGGTCATTTAAAAATCGTGGCTCAGCATCGCCGGGGGATTGTGATTGGGACGACTGGATTTTCCCCGTCTGAACTGGATGATCTTAGAGGCGTGAGCAGGCAGATCCCCTGTGTGTTTTCGCCCAATATGAGCGTGGGGGTCAACGTCATCTATAAGGTGATCGCAGAAATGGCGAAGACGCTCGGCGAGGACTATGACATCGAAGTGATCGAAGCGCACCACCGACTCAAGAAAGACGCCCCGAGTGGTACCGCTCTCAAGCTAGCGGAAGTCTTGGCTCGAGCCGTCAATAGGGACCTTGAGCAAGTCGGTGTCTATGCGCGCAAGGGACTTATCGGTGAACGTAAAAAGGGAGAGATCGGTATCCAGACAATTCGGGCAGGTGACATTGTCGGAGACCATACGGTCATGTTTGGGACCATGGGCGAACGTATCGAGCTGACTCACCGCGCCAGCAGTCGGGATACATTTGCGCGAGGTGCCCTACGGGCCGCGCGATGGGTAGTGAAACAGCCGCCGGGACTCTATGACATGCTGGATGTCTTGAGTCTCAAGTAGCTGGTAGTGCAGCGAGTTTCGTTCTTTCTGTGAAGCTCCGAGTTGTTTCCTGTGATAGAAACACGGGAAGTCCGTTCATCGGCACCATTCGGTCAAAATCAGCGTAAATCGAGGGATGTAGTTAGAGAGCGGGCGTAGCCGTCAGTTGGCTCCGTGCGTCGGCCGAACAAGGGAGAAGGGAGGCTTATCGTGCAATGGGATTGTACGGGAGTCCAGAAGAGGACGGTACTGTGTAGCGAGTGGGTTGCTGACACTCTCTACTCATCGCAAGTGAGCGCTCTAGGTCGATTTAGTTACTGCAACGGGTCAATGTCGTGACGTGATCGGTCTCGGTTCTGCATCTGCTGCTTTTCGACGGCCACAGTTCAAGCAAGCAAGCACTGTGATAGCCAATCCAGCATTCAGATCAACCGCCCGTTCCGGCAACATCGTTCCGCGGCATTTGTCACATTTATGCATGACTGGCTTATAACATTACGCTGTAGGATAAACCATCCATCTGAAGTACTGTGTGAGGAGGGGGAAAAGGCCCTCGTGCCCTGATAAGTCTCTGGGCCATTTGGTCCTAGTAATGCCCTTAAGGGATTGTTCCGGGCTAGTAATTCGTCTAGGTGGCATGAAGTGATGAAGCGAGCAAACTGAACATTTCGTGGGTAAGGTGGGGAAGTACCACAATGTATAGATTAATTCTGATTGCAGTGCTTTTAGTCATCGTCTACTACCTGATCCGCCGGGCAATTAGAAAAATCGGGCCGGACGGCGCAATGGAAAAATCGAGAAATGGTGGGGTCCCAGGAAATCACATGGTACAAGACCCGGTCTGTCATGTGTTCGTTCCTCGCGAAAATGCCGTAAAAGAGCACATAGGCGGGCAAACATACTTTTTTTGCAGCCGCGACTGTGCTACCGCATTTCAAAAACAACTTTCAGCCTAGCAGCCTGAATAGGTGGAGTCCGACACGGTGTCATCCTTATCAAAGAACAAAATCATCTGACATTCGTTCGCCTTAAAGTTAAAGAGCGGCGGTCCTGCCTTTCCCCCGGCAATTCGATTGTAGGTCCATTTCTCTCCTCCGAAAAAGCGAGTGGTTTTGGCATCAGGAGCCCCTAATTCCTTTTCGATCCATGCCCGGTCTTTCCCTTGGTAACGTGCTAATGAATTGTCCAAATAGGGATTGTGGCTGCAGGCTCCAACGAGAAGTCCGACTACTAGAAGCCAAGCTGGTGCGCGCATATCGCTTATCCTCCTGATTGGTCCGCCTCAGTGCGGACGTACGGCGCGATGTGGAAAAAATGCTAAGGAGCACTGGCCTGCATTATCCAACGAGTCTATCATAGGAGCGTTGACCCGTTGCCTTGCCTTTGACTTACTTCTACAATAAAACCTTGGTTCAAGCGCGTGGAAAGTTAAGCGACAAGAAAGGACGTTCGCATGAAACTCTATCTCGATACGGCCAACGTAAAGGAAATTCAAGAGGGAGCCAATCTCGGTCTCATTGACGGGGTGACTACGAATCCGTCTTTGGTGGCCAGAGAGGGGCGCAGTTTTAAAGAAATGTTGCTGGAAATCTGCAATATGGTTGATGGTCCGATTAGTGCGGAAGTCGTCGGCGTCGAATCCGAGGCCATGATCAAGGAAGGTCGGGATTTGGCCAAGGTTCACAAGAATATTGTCGTGAAAGTTCCCCTCATCCCCGAAGGGCTTCGAGCCACTAAAAAGCTTTCCGCGGAAGGTATTCGCGTGAATGTGACCCTGTGTTTTTCTCCCACGCAGGCGCTATTGGCTGCAAAGGCTGGCGCCTGGTGCGTGTCGCCGTTTATCGGCCGGCTTGACGATGTCAGCTCAGATGGAATGGCGCTGATCCGGCAGATTGTGACGATTTATAAGAATTATGATTATAAGACACAGGTCCTGGTCGCCAGTGTCAGGCACCCTCAACACGTGGTTGAAGCGGCGCTGGTAGGCGGGCACATTTGTACGATGCCCTATTCGGTGTTCCAGCAGTTGGCAAAACATCCGTTGACCGATATCGGCCTGAAGAAATTTCTGGCTGATTGGGATGCAATGGGAAAGAAATAGTACCAGCTAAGCCGACGGAAACAAGCGACGATTCCCGAGCCGTCGTGCAGCTTCGGAAAAAATGCGGTGGAACATGGGCCTGGTCAGTTTGCCGGTAAACGTATTCTGCTGACTAGGATGATACGAGCCGATCAGGGAGACCCCCCAAGGCAACTCATACGTGACGCCATGACCGAATTTTGGAAGGGGCGTGGGGAGATCGCGCCCCATTTCACGGCACGCTTTGAGATAGTGATCAAACGCAATCTTGCCCAAGACGACGACCACCTGCACCTTCTTCAGTAGGCGCAGTTCACCCAGCACAAACGGTTGACACGCTATGAACTCACCCGGCGTGGGTTTGTTCGCCGGCGGGGCGCATCGCACGGTCGCGCCGATATAACAGTCAATCAGAACGAGGCCGTCATCGACATGCGTGGACGTCGCCTGGTTGGCAAACCCGAACCGATACAAGGCCTCATACAGCCAATCTCCGCTACGGTCTCCCGTGAACACTCTCCCCGTCCTGTTTCCTCCATGTGCAGCCGGCGCCAAGCCCAGGACGTACACTCGGGCTTGTTGATCGCCAAATCCCGGAATGGGCTTTCCCCAATATCGCCACTCCCGGTACTGCCGCCGTTTCGTGGCCGCAATGGCTTCGCGGTAGCTGACGAGTCGAGGGCACTGCGTGCAAGCAATGATTTCAGCGTTGAGCATCGACAGTGTCGACATGGTGGTGGAGTGTATCAAACCGACGAGTTTCTTGTCCCGTAAGGGGCTTGTTGATAGCATGGGTCTTTCAGCGTGTGACGAAAGGATATATGGGGCATGCGGAACAATGATTGGGGGCTTCGGGCGTTCGTAATCGGTGTCACCATGGTGCTTGGATTGGCACCCTTGTTTGCAGAAGTGTCCCTCGATTCGAAAGCCTCAGCGCCCTCGCCCAGTTCGGGGGACGATCATCGCCTCCCAGGATCCGACCACGGACCGGGCTCCATGGCCGCCGAACCGGAGGGCGTGCCTGAGCTAGAAGATCGATTGGTCATTCTTCCTGAAATCAAGCGAGAGGGCGAGCGATTCTTTTTGAGTTCATTCAAATTACCCGACAAGTTGACCTTTGCTGGCCAGTCGATCCCATTGGATAACTGGCAGGTGCGGGAGCGGATCGAGTATGAGTTCTATCAATTTCTGGAAGACCAAGGAGAGAGCATCATCCTGGCGAAACGGACGGGGCGGTGCTTTGCCCCGGCTGAAAAACAGCTGGCCGATGCCGGGTTACCGGATGACCTGAAATACATGCTGTTGGTAGAAAGCAAATGCATCGCAGCCGCCTATTCTCGAGCCAAGGCGTCGGGGCCGTGGCAATTCATTAACTCCACGGGAAAGCGTTACAAGCTGCACAACGAACGCTGGCTCGACGAACGCCGCAACCTTGAGATGTCGACTGAAGCGGCCATCAAATATCTCCGCTATCTTCGGGAGCTGCAGGGCGACTGGTTCCTAGCCATGGCTTCCTACAATGCAGGCGAAGACCGCGTGCGAAAACTTCTCAAGGAGCAGAACGTGACGGATTTCTGGCGCATGCATGGTCCGCGCGAAACCATGCGCTATGTCGCGCGCATTATTGCAGCGAAGGAAATCTATTCCCAGCCGGAGAAATATCTTGGCTTGACCAAGAAAGATCTCTACCCGCCGCTTGAAACAGAGACGGTGACTGTGACCATCAAAGAATCCCAACGCCGGCTGACGTCAATCGCCGAAGAATATGGAACCTATTTTCTTGAACTGAAGATGCTCAATCCGGAGTTCACCAAGGACTACTTGCCAAAGGGCAGTTATCAGGTTAAGGTGCCCCGGCAAACCTGTCCGAACCGCTGTTTCAAGCAAGACAAGCTTCCCTAGTTCGCATGATAAAAATCGGCGTCCCGCAGCCTCGCACCAGAGCCCTCCTCGCAAGGCTGTTGCGGGCGGGATTGCAGGCGGTTGATCCTTACGAGGCCGTGCGACGTCAGGTCAGCGTTGGGCGCAGACACCTTACCATCGGCTCGCAGCAGTACCCTCTAGCTCGATTCAAGCGCATCGTGGTGGTCGGCGCAGGGAAGGCCTCAGCCCGCATGGCGCAGGCACTGGAGAAGCAATTAGGGCCGCGGATAGATACCGGCGTGGTCGTGGTGAAGTATAGCCATGGTGCGCCGACCAAAACCATTCATGTCGTGGAGGCCGGGCATCCCATTCCAGATGACGCCGGTCTTCAGGCCAGCCGCATGATCATGGCGTTAGTGAAGACGTTAACGGCTGATGATCTGCTGATCGTGCTTCTGTCCGGTGGTGCCTCGAGCCTCCTGCCTGCCCCCGTGTCCGGCATCGAACTTCAGGACAAGCAGCAGACGACCAGATTGCTGCTCCGGTCGGGGGCAACCATCCATGAGATCAATGCGGTGCGTAAGCATCTCTCCTCGGTCAAAGGGGGGCAGCTCGCGGCTGCGACTCCGGCGCGTGTGGCCAGTGTGATTCTATCGGACGTCATCGGGAATGACCTTGGGACGATTGGATCAGGGCCTACCGCGCCTGATCCCACGACATTTCGAGAGGCCTGGAACATTGTCGAGCGATACGGGGTCTTAAAAACCATTCCCGCGTCGGTGCGCAACCGCCTGAAGATGGGCATGGAGCACCGCGCGGCGGAGACGCCCAAGCCCCGCGCCGCGTTGTTTCGTCGCGTCGACAACATCCTGATCGGAGACAATCAAGCGGCAGTCGAGGCTGTCGCCAGGGCTGCAAAGCAACAGGGGCTACGCACGCTGGTTCTTTCCACGACTCTTACAGGCGAGGCGAGGGAATTGGCAAAAATGTTCGGCGCCATGGCACGGGAGATTGCGGGTCATGGACGTCCAGTTCAGCGACCCTGCTGCATCATCGCAGGCGGAGAACCTACGGTTACCATTCGAGGCGAGGGAACGGGCGGACGGGCGCAAGAGTTTGCTTTAGCTGCTGCCCTGGAGATTGCGGGATTGCCCAATATGTGGGTGGCCGGTTTTGCCACTGACGGAACTGATGGGCCGACTTCCGTAGCTGGTGCCGTTGTGGATGGCCAGACGGTGACGCGGGCGCGCCGAAAGCAACTCAACCTGTCCCAAGCCCTGCAAGACAACGATGCCCATCCGTTCTTCAAGAAACTGCATGGCCATATCATCACCGGTCCGACCGGGACCAACGTTAACGATCTTTACCTCCTCCTCGCACTCTAGTTACTATCTCCATCCATGACTCAACCACTGATTCTCTCTTTGGAGGAGAGCCGCGATCCGATCCTCGTCGGGAGGAAGGCCGCCGGCTTGAGCCGGTTGTTGGCGGCTGGCTTCGCCGTGCCCCGGGGGGTATGCGTCACAACAGCAGTGTACCGTCATGCCCTGGACACGGCGGGAATCAGTGCCGAAGTAGTGTGGAGGAAAGTACTTCAGGCATCCCCGGAGGAGCGAAGCCGGGAGCTGTCGCACATGCGAGAGGGTTTATTGAGATACGCTTGGCCAGCCGGATTTCAAACCGCCTTGGAAGGGCGGCTTGCGGGGTTGGCTCTCGATCGGGCAACCAGATGGGCGGTGCGGTCGTCCGCGACGAACGAAGATACCGAGCAAGCCAGTGCGGCGGGACTCTATTGCACATCTCTCGGCCTGTCGTCTCCAGAGGTGTTACGAGGAATCTTCGAATGTTGGCTGTCGGTGTGGACGGATGCTGCCGTTGAGTATGCCCTCAGGAGGAGAAGCGACGCAGCGTGCCCATCCATGGCGGTGGTGATTCAGCCACTGCTAGCCGCCGCTGTCGCGGGGGTGGCCTACTCGATCCACCCCGTCACGGGACGCACTTCTCAGGTCGTCATTAACGCGGTGCCCGGTCTTGCCTCATCCCTGATGAGTGGCGAGCTGACACCGGACCAGTATGTCGTTGAAGTGGCGGAGGACGATGGCCAGCCGGTCCGTATCCGGCGACGAGTACTGGTCAGGAAACCGCAGAAGTTCGTATCCACACCTGCCGGGGTACAAGCTGAGAGAATTTCTGACTCTGTGCAGGAGCAATCATCATTGTCCGATGCGCAACTGTTCCGCTTGGCTCGATTGTCGAAGCACATCGAAACGGCGTTACGACACCCGATAGACCTCGAATGGGTGTGGGACGCTGAAAGGTTGTGGGTCGTACAGGCGCGACCCATCACCGCGGTGCGACCTGCTCCGGCGCTGACGAACGATGAGTGCGAGTGGACGCGGGCGAATTTGAAAGAAACCATGCCGGAATTGCCGAGTCCACTGGGTCTTTCGTTTCTTGAGCGGTTCATGGATGCCTATATCCTAGCGCCCTATCGACGCCTCGGCTGTACGGTTCCTGAGGGACTGTCGTGTGTTCGGGTCTTACATGGCCGTCCCTATCTCAATGTGACTCTGTTTTACACCCTGATTACCCAGCTTCACGGGAATCCTTCATTCCTAACCGAGCAAATGGGCGGGGAGCCGCTGGGCTTTACGCCGTCGGTACGTCCCCTGAGTGGTCGCGCACTTGCCCGAGCGGGACTGTCTATGATGCGGGAATGGCGCAGGGTTGTACGGGAGGGGCCTCGGAATTTTGCCGTCATGAAAAACATGGCGATGACCTATCAGGCCGGCCGTATCGAGAGCCTTTCCACGAAGGAAGTGGCGGAGACTCTTGAGCGTCTGGGGCAATGGCTGGATGGGCATGAGGTGACGTTCGGGATTGCAGGAGGGGTTGCACAGAGCCTTCAAGCGATGGGCACCTTTCTGCCCGGCTGGTTAGGAGAAGACTGGCGCGAGTTGCTCAATGCCTCGTTACAAGGCCAGGGGAGCGTGATCAGCGCACAACACATTCTGCGCCTCGCTGAATTGGTCGAGGTCGCGAGGAGCGAGGTTCTTGTCCAGCGGTGGTTTGTCTCAGAAGGATGGACGACTGCCGGATTCCGTGAGGCCCTTGCCGGCACAGAATTTCTGCGACGGTTCGAGGAATACTTAGCGGACTACGGACATCGTGCGGTCGGGGAGTCGGATATCATGTCCCCGCGAATTGCGGATCAGCCGGATGCGGTCTTGGTCCTGTTGCAGACGCAGTTGCGTGTCGGGAAGGCCGTTCCGCCGGGGGAGATCATTTCCCGGCAGGTGGAGCGGCGTGAGGATGCGCTCGGAGAGATACATCGGCGGTTCGGCTGGCGGCGTCATCGGGGAATAGTCTTTCGCTGGTGGTACCGGCGGCTCAGCCGTTTCTGCGCGTTGCGGGAAGCGAATCGCCACCACTTACTGTATTACTCCACGGCTGTTCGCCAGCTTCTGCTTCAGCTCGGAAAGCGAATGGTCGAGCAAGGGATCCTGACTCAGTGTGACGACGTATTCTATCTGACCATGGACGAGCGAGCGGCATTAACTGCAGGGGCGCAACGCGATTGGCAACGGCTGGTCCAAGAACGCCGCGAGGAACTGGTGCGTGACACAAAGGTCCAGGTTCCGGACACCATTCGGGATTGGGAAGCGGTTCTTGAGCAGGGAAGTTCCTTGACGAGTCACGGTACCGACGGGGTGCTGCGCGGGATTGCCGTAAGCGCCGGAACGGCGACAGGCCCGGTCCGCCTCGTCCGCTCCACAGATGATTGGAAGCGAGTGCGGCCCGGCGACATTCTGGTTGTTCCGGTTATCGATCCGGGTATGGCGCCCTTATTTGGTGTTGCGGCAGGTCTCATTGCGGAAATGGGAGGCACGCTTTCGCATGGTGCCATTATCGCGAGGGAATACGGCCTTCCGGTCCTGGTCAATGTGCCCTATGCAAGTAGTGTATTGCGCGAAAATGAGCAGGTTCAAATTGTGAGTTCGACCAACACGGTCAGTCGATTGGTCCCTTGACGTTTCATCTGCTTTCTCGTACCCTCTACGCGATTTCCCTACAACGCCCGGTGAGAGGCATGGCGGCGATGCTCTGTACGTGTAAGGTAGCATCATGATCGATCTCACCTCCGCAACCTTTCTCGGGGGTGGAGTGGTCGGCCTCGGTGTCGGTGTCTTGATCACCGGATGGTGGGTGACGGCTCATACGCAATCCCGGGTGCAGGAACGGTTGTTCGAAAGCGGGGAGCGTGCGCAGCGGGCTGACGCCTTGGCTGGGGTACTGCAGCAGCGACTGGAGCATCAACAGTCTGAATTAGGGCAACTGCGGCAGGCGCTGGCCGAGTCGCAAGAAAGCCGGACAAAAGCCGAAACGCGCATGGAAGTGATCGGCCGCAGCCTGGAAGACCAGAAGACGATGCTCAGTCAGGCGCGACAGGAATTGTACGAATCCTTCGAAGCTCTGTCGGGACAAGCGCTGAAGCAAAACAACGACGCGTTCCTGAACCTTGCCCGCGCCTCGTTCGAAACCTTGCAGGCGGAAGCCAAAGGTGAGTTATCTCAGCGCCACCAGGCTATCGGTGAACTGGTGAAGCCGCTGGAAGAATCGCTTCAACGCTACCGGGAGCAACTACAACAGGCAGAACAGATTCGCCAGCGCGAGTACGGCGGGTTGGACCAGCAACTGAAGTTCATGGCCGAGTCACACCAGCGGCTCCAACAGGAAACCAGCAATTTAGTGAAAGCCTTACGGGCTCCGGCGGTGCGCGGAAGATGGGGGGAAATGACTCTCCGTCGTGTGGCTGAACTTGCGGGCATGGTGGCACATTGCGATTTTATAGAGCAGGATTCGGTTGACTCAATGGAAGGCCTGCTTCGTCCCGACATGGTCGTGTATTTACCAGCGGGACGGCAGATCGTCGTGGATGCCAAGACCGTGTTGGCCGCCTATCTCGATGCGTACGAAGCCCAGGATGACCAGCAGCGGCAGACGCACTTACGTCGCCATGCAACCCAGGTGCGAACGAGGATGGACGCCCTCAGCCTGAAGGCCTATTGGACGCAGTTCGGGCAGACACCGGAATTCGTCGTGTTGTTTCTGCCGGGCGAACAGTTTCTCGGCGCCGCACTGGAGCAGGACCCTACGCTGATCGAGGATGGCTTTGCGCAGGGGGTTGTCCTGGCCACGCCGACCACTTTGATGGCGCTTCTGCGCGCCGTCGCCTACGGGTGGAGGCAGGAGCAATTGACCGAACATGCCGAGCAGGCCGGCCGGCTGGGGAAAGACCTCTACGAGCGGATGGCAATTCTCACCGATCACCTCAATGAGATCGGTCAGGCGCTGGGGAAAAGTGTCGGTGCCTATAACAAGGCGGTGGGGTCCTTGGAGTCGAGGGTGCTCCCTGCCGCTAGAAAATTTAAAGACCTCGGGATATCATCTGAGAAAGACATTGCGATGCTGAAAGCCTCCGGCATCGAGCCAAGGACAGGCCTTCCCTTTGCGGCTGAGGATATGAGGACGTGAGAATGATGCAGCCCCAGGACATGGTGGCCGAATTTCACCGCAAGTTCGATATTTCGATCGGTGACAAACCCTCGATCCCTTCTGAGGCCACTCGGCAGTTGCGGGTGCGACTGATTCAGGAAGAGTTTGCCGAGCTTCAGGAAGCCATGGCCGCACAGGACCTTCCGGCAGTAGCGAAGGAACTGGCTGACCTGTTGTATGTGGTGTACGGCACGGCGGTGTCTTACGGAGTGGATATGGATCCGGTCTTCCGCGAAGTGCACCGGTCAAATTTGAGTAAAGTCGGCGGCTACAAGCGGGAGGATGGAAAGTGGGTGAAGCCCCCGACCTATTCTCCAGCTGACGTGAAACCATTGCTCGCAATACAGTTGTCTGGAAGCGTACACTCCGCCTCGCATGGGGAGACCGGGATGCAGGAGTCAGAAGAGTAATATGAAAGAGTTGTATTGTCCGGCGTGCGGCACGCCCTGTGTCAGAGTGACAACCGGCGCTAGTCTGATAGAGAGGACCTTGAATCGGTTCTCTATTTTTCAGGTTCGATGCCAGCTGTGCACGACTCGCTTCCAGGCTCGCAGGCCGGCGAACCGGCTGACCACGCAGGAGTTCGATCGCCGCGAATATCGTCGGCTTTCCGCCAACTTTGCAGCAACTTTGATCCTGGATCACCCGGCGGCCGGAGGGGTCGTCACCGACATTTCCATGGGCGGCTGTACATTGCAAGCAACCACGTCGCTTCCTCGTGGCACGTTTGTCAGGTTCGTGCTGCATGGCCCGTCCGGACAACCGGACATCAAGGTGGATTCGGCGATGATTTGTTCGATTCAACCCCAGTCGATCGGGATGAAGTTTCTGGAATTTCAACCTCAAGACAAGCAGCGCATGGGGCAATTGATTCTTGAGCTCCTCGCGTACCAACAAGCGCCTCCCCGTATCTCCGTATAATCTCTAGACAGAGCCGAGCGGGTTGGACTGAGGAATGGGACTGTTCGACCACGGGGTCGGAGAAAGCCAATTACATCCCTGGTCAGGACTGAGGTCTGATCGTCACCGGCATATTGTCGAGGAGTCGGACGGCTCCGAGGCGAATGGCGCCGAGAAGAATGGCGTGACGCTGAACTGTCTGCAAGGGCTGCAGGGTAGAAGGATCACAGACGGCGAGATACTCGGGAGTGACTGATCGCTCTGCCGTGACGGTCCGGGCCATCAGGCGTTGTATATGTAACCCCCGCCGTTCTCCGCCACGAATCGCGGCGGCGCCAGCCTGAAGTGCGCGATAAAGTACCGGTGCAGTCTTCCGTTCATGAACGGACAGGTACACATTCCGTGAACTCAACGCCAAGCCATCACTTTCCCGCACCGTCGGATGTACGACCAGTTTGCCCGGCAGATTGAGGTCCTGTGCAAGCTGTCGGACCACGGCTGCCTGCTGGAAATCCTTCTGCCCGAACCAAGCGATGTCCGGTTGGACTAACGAGAGCAATTTCGTCACCACGGTTGCAACGCCCTGAAAGTGATGTGGGCGCGCCTCGCCTTCCCAGAGCCGCGCCAGATTTGGAACCGCGACAATCGTCTGAAACCCGGCCGGGTACATGGCCTCGGCGGTGGGGGCGAAGATGACGTCGACCCCTTCCTTCTGGCAAAGCGCACGATCCAGTCGAAGCTGGCGTGGATATTTCGCGAGGTCTTCCGTTGGTCCAAACTGTGTCGGATTGACGAAGATGCTGACGACCACGGCATCGCAAGCCAGGCGAGCGGCACGAATCAACGCGCGATGCCCCTCATGCAAGGCCCCCATGGTCGGGACAAATCCGATCGTGACTCCTTCGCGATGCAGACGGCGGCTCCAGTCGGCCATGGCCGAGGTCGTGCGGATGGTCTTCACGCGTGGGGACTCTGAGCGGGAGGTGGACTACAGGCAGGTTTCGACCCGTAACGCGAGTTCGGCTGCGGATCGAGCCGGCGGACCACGGATGGATCGGCGAGCGTCGCCAGCAGTTCACGGAGGCTCTGCCCGATCACCGGATGTCGGCGATCGGGATCGAGTTCGACCAAGGGTGCCAGGACGAATCGACGCTGATGGAGACGGGGATGGGGAACGATGAGGTCCCGCTCGCTCAACACACAATCGTCGTACAGCAGCACATCGAGATCGAGCGTACGCGGCCCCTTGCGGTTCTCCTGATCCCGCCCGAGTGCCCGTTCGATTTCACGGCAAATCTCCAGCAGGCTCTTGGGTGTAATATTCGTTTCGATTTGCACCGCGCCGTTCAGGAACCATGCGGGCCCTGGAGCTGCTCCGTCATCAATCGGTTCGGTTTCATACAATGACGAGACGGCGTCCAGCCGTGAATGCGGCAGGAGGCCGAGCAGGGTGACGGCCCGATCGCAGAAGTCGATCCGGTTGCCCAGGTTAGAGCCGAAGCCGATAAACGCTGTTGCCATCGTCTGAACCTGACTCAGCCTCCGGCGTGCAGAGTGCTGTGTTGTGCTTTCACGCTCGGAGCCATCTCATCGCTGGCCAAGACCGACACTAGAAGCCCGCCTTGCGGATGCGCTCCACTGCTTCCGCCAGACGCTCTTTCGTCGTGCAGACGGTCATGCGGACATACCCCTCGCCAGGTGCGCCGAAGCCGTTCCCCGGCGTGGTGACAATACCGGCCTTTTCCAAAAGATGGGCCGTGAACGAGGCAGACGTATATCCCTTCGGCACCGTGACCCAAATGTAAAAAGCAGCGGGAGGCGGATCGACTTCCAGCCCAAGCTTTTTCAAGCCCGGTACGAGTGTGTCGCGCCGTTCTTGATAAATCTTACGTAACCCGTCCGTGACGGAATCAGGAAGTCCGAGCGCGGTGATGCCGGCCGCTTGTACGGCCTCGAATACACCAGAATCCAATTGGCTTTTTACCCGGCCGAGCCCGGCCAGGACCTCTGTGTTGCCGACGGCGAAGCCGATGCGCCAGCCGGTCATGTTGTACGTCTTCGAGAGGGAATGGAATTCGACTCCGACCTCTTTCGCGCCATTGACCTCAAGAAAGCTCGCCGGCCGCTTGCCGTCGTAAAAAATTTCCGAATAGGCCGCATCATGGCAGACGATGATCTGGTTCTCCTGCGCAAACTCCACAACGCGTTTGAAATAGTCCTTGCTCATGATGACGGAGGTCGGATTGTTCGGGGAGTTGAGCCACATCAGTTTGGCCTTCTTTGCCACATCTTTCGGGATGGCATTGAGATCGGGCAGGAAACCGTTGGCCTTCGTGAGGGGCATGATGTGCGAGACGCCGCCGCAAAAACTGGTTCCGACCGGGTAGACCGGATACCCGGGGCTGGGCACCAGGACAATGTCGCCTGGATCGATAAAGGCGAGATGGACGTGCCCGATCCCTTCTTTAGAACCGATCAAGGTCAGTACTTCATGGGCCGGATCGAGGGTGACGTTGAATCGTCGTGTGTACCAGTCAGCTACGGCCTTCCGGAACGAGAGCATGCCCTCGTAGGAGGGGTATTGATGGTGTTTCGGGTTTTTCGCCGCCTGATACAGGCTCTCGATGATGGGCGCCGGTGTCGGAAGGTCAGGATCGCCGATGCCGAGGTTGATGATATCGACCCCCCGCGCGAGTGCCTCTTGTTTCATCTTATCGATGGCGGCAAAGAGATAGGGAGGCAGCGTCTTAATGCGGGTTGCGACTTCAATCGGAATACCGGCCATGCGAGAGCACTCCTTTTGTTGGCCTGAGCGGGGGCGCCCAGCAGTGTACGAGAGGTGGCGGCTTGCAGCCGTCATCCGGGAATCGGAAGGAGCTAGGGTACCCCAGGACCACTCTCGCAATCAACGGAGTGAGTGCCGGAAATCCCGTATCACCCAGCAGGTAATCAGAAAGGGCGATTGTGGGTCACGATGAGCCGGCTGCGTTCCGGGAAAAGTTAGACAAATTTTAGATCCTATGGTGTCGTGAGACCATGGATGCTACCAGCTTGTGGCCCGTAGCCGCAGTTGTGCCTCTCGCGCTCGCCACTGCCACGCTACTCCCCCGCGCGAGCCTTGAGCGGGCCTCCACGACACCTCGCTATACGTCTCTCGACGGGCTACGAGGCTATCTGGCGCTGGCCGTGTTTCTCAGCCACTCCTCCATCTGGTACTTCTATCTGCGATCCGGCACCTGGCAGGTGCCTCCGTCCAATGTGTACACCCAGCTGGGGCAAAGCAGCGTCATCCTCTTTTTCATGATCACAGGGTTTCTTTTCTGCTCGAAGCTCCTGGATGGACGGCTGCAACCGATCGATTGGCCGCGGCTCTACCTGTCCCGGGCGCTCCGATTGGGACCGTTGTATCTGGTGGCCGTGACATGCGTGATCCTCATGTCGTTCGGCCGCGCGGGTTTTCATCTGCAGGAAGCCCCGGCGGTCATTGCCGAACAGACGGCGCAATGGCTGCTGTTCACGATTCCAGGGATCTCGCCCGTCAATGGATTTACGGAAACGGTCCCTCTAGCCGGTGCAGTGTGGTCGCTCCCGTATGAATGGCTGTTCTATGCCTGGTTGCCCCTGGGAGCCTGCTGTCTTCGTGCGGACCCTCCGGTTCGCTGGGTGATCGTGAGTCTCGTAGTCGTGGTGATTGTTGTGCTGGTCATGCCGCAGGTTCGGTTCCCGGTATTGTCTGCATTTGCGGGAGGAATTGCGGCGGCAGGCTTGGTGCGTGTCGCTGGCATCCGGATCGTGCTTGCCCGTGGCGTATGGGGGGCCATCGCGATCCTGTGCCTGGCCACGACGATTGTGTTGTTTCCGACGGCCTACTCGGTGTCGGCCCTTCTGCTCCTGACAGCCGGCTTTCTCATTATCGCCTGCGGGAATTCTCTCTACGGCATGCTCGAATGGCCGGCGTCAATCGCATTGGGTGAAATGGCCTACAGTGTGTATCTGTTGCATAGTGTGGTGTTGTTTGTGACCTATCGTCTGCTACTTGCCGAATGGGCCGCGACGTTCTCTGCGGTCGAACATTGGGCCATTGTGGTGTGTCAGGTTCCTGCCCTCATTCTCATATGTTTTGCGACTTTTCGTCTCGTCGAAAAGCCAGCCATGGACGCGCTGCCACGTTGGCACGCATGGCTGGTCGCCCGCCGGCCGAACAATGGCGCAATCTCGGAGCCATCGGGCCGTCACTGATGCGTGGCAGGCGAGTGTGGACGGTTGACAGAGGAGACGTGCCTCGTTAGAGTTCAGTGTACATTTGACCGTACGGCTTCCCTCCTGGCACCCATTCTGACGGACAGTTGATCGCGCTGCCATGAAAGTACTCGCGCCTTGCCCATCCAGTCCGAACTGCGTCTCGACGCAAACGACGGATCAGAGTCGACAGATGGCGCCGTTTCGGTATCAACGAAGCCTGGCCGGCGCACAAGACGCGCTAAAGACCCTTGTCAGCCACTTGCCGCGCACGACACTCGTCGAGGAGGCTGAAGGCTATCTTCATTATGAATTCACCAGCTTCTTGCTACGATTCGTCGACGATGTAGAATTTGTCTTTGACGAGGGGGCCAAGTTGATTCAATTTCGGTCGGCCTCCAGGACCGGGTACAGCGACCTTGGCGTGAATCGACGGCGGATGGAGGAGATTCGCACCTTGGTCGAAGGTAAATTGTAGTGCGAAATGGGACAGGTTGGCCCACCTGAGTGACGTGTTGAAGTAAGAGACTTGTCCTGGGGATGATTTGCGGTTGATTTGGTTGATCCGAGCCGTCAAGATGGGTGTGAGTAAAGGCGACATGAGCTGCACTGGCGGTCTTTATCCATGAATTTACGAGGCTCTGCTGTGATCAGACAAGCCATTCCACTCTCGGCCCTGTTGTGTTTAATCTTGTCTAGCGCCTGTGTCTCCCTGCAGGTTGATCCGTTGACCACCAAAGAATTTGAGCCGCGACAGGGAGCAGAGGGTGTGACGACGTTACAACGCGAACCAAACCATGGTCATGTGCAGATCGCCCGCATCGTCGCCACGAGTGAGTATGCCAGTGAAGAGACCTTACGTGACCGCATTCTAGATCGGGCGAAGGAATTAGGCGCAGACGCTGTCGTTCTCGGAGAGGCGGATGTCCGTCGCTTATCTGACAGAGGCCCTACGTTTCAGTCGACTATGGGTACTGCCATACCGGGTGGCGTCTCGAGTAATTCTTACCGTGGCGGCTATTGGAATCCGTTCCGGATGGATGCGTGGAGTTTTACCCAAGGTGCCGGCGGCGGGCAAGGTTGGATGCTCCACATGTCTGGTTTAGCGATTCGGTATGTTTCAGCAGAAGAAATGCGTGCCGCTCAAAAGCCTCCCCTCTCTGCGCCATAACCGGCTCTCTGCCGGCTGAAGCGGTTGTTACGGTCCTTCGTCACTTCGTGTTGCATCGCTGTCCCGTTAAGCTTGGAAGTCAACGAGCCTGTGGCTTCCGCGTTTCTCGCAGCAGGGGTCCGGCCGGTCCTTAGCCGAAGGATTGATAGGCGGAAGTGCAGCTAGGACAGGAATGTTGGCAACATTAAAATGGCTGGTCCGAGCATCAAGCTTGACCAAGCGTCATAAGTTTGACATAACAGAGCGTGAACTGTACGAGTTAGGATTAAATGCTGTGGGGCCGGAGGACCCGGCTCTTCTATGGACGCATTCTACAGCTTCAATCGATTTATGTGCGTAGAGCCTAGAGGGATCACTCAAGCGAGATGTCTGTCATAAATATCGACCAGCGACACCCGGTGGTGTTGCCCCACGTTCGAATTCAGCCGGCTAAGGGCCTGCTGGACTTGGATTTGGCCAGCCTCTGGCAGTATCGCGAACTCATCCATATCCTCGTCTGGCGTGATGTGACCGTGCGCTACAAGCAGACGCTTCTGGGCGTGGCCTGGGCCATGTTCCAGCCGGTGGCGACCATGTTGATTTTTACGGTCGTGTTCAGCGTGATGGGAAAGATTCCCTCGGATGGTTTTCCCTAT
>CAZKVY010000035.1:0-37951 GCA_964556305.1 uncultured Nitrospira sp.
CGTAGACTGAACTCACCAACGCCAGGTCGGCCATGCGGTAATAGGCTGCCAGGGTATCCATCCCGATGCGCCCCTCTCGAAACTCGATCGGCCGCCAGCGCGAGGCCTGCGGGCTACCAGGATGGGAGATCGTGCCGTATCGCATATTGATCTCGTTGACCGTTTCGCGGATCAGCTCTCGATAGCTGCGATAGGTTTCGACCTCGCCTCGCGTCGGCACCGCGATCTGGATAAACGTGAAATGGCCCCGGTACTGTGGATACTGCTGGAAGAACGCATCAATGGCCCACAACCGTTTGAGGAGCCCTTTCGTATAGTCGAGCCGATCGACGCCGAGCCCGATGCGTACCGTCGGCTGAAAGATGTGCAGATTGCGCAGGACATCCATGGCGCGCGTGACGTGCGGCGATTGCGCCCGTTCGGCCCACGCTTGATAACTGATGCTGATAGGGTGCGTGGCCAGCCTGGTGCGGCGGCCTTTATAGTCGATGTGATGGTCGTCATGCACGACATCCGCACCCAGGAACTCTTTCGTGCATTCAAGAAAGCAGTGCAGAAAGTTTTTGGTTTGGAACATCATCAGATCGGCGGCCAATAAGGACTCGAGGAGTTCGCGACGTTCAGGCAGAATCCGAAAGGCATCGGGCCCGGGCCAGGGCGTATGCCAGAAAATTGCCACCGGTTGGGCGGGCAGGGAGGCTTTGATGAGGCCGGGGAGCAATGCGAGGTGAAAATCGTGAACCCAGACGTACCCCGGTTTTTCAGCCAACTCCCGGAGAACCTCGTCTGCGAAGCGCGCGTTCATGGCCTGGTAGGCATGCCAATATGCTTTCCGATAGGCTACGCGGTCCAGGGTGAGGTGGCAGAGGGGCCAGAGGACTTGGTTGGCGTACCCCTGATAGCCGCCCTTCACTTCGCCGTTCTCCAGCCACACGCGGCGCAGGCGGTAGGTCGGGGCGTCGGGGGGTACTTCGACGACCATATCCTGGTCCACCACATCGCGATCCGCCTTGCCGCTACCCCAGGCGATCCAGGTCCCACCCAGCCGCCGCATCATGGGGTCGAGCGCAGAAATGAGTCCTCCGGAGGCGCGTTCCCAGATCAGGTGATTCTTGACCAGTCGGTGTTCGTAGGGCTCGCGGTTGGATACGATGATCAGGCGTGAGAGCGACTGCCTGTGCTCTTGCTGCGGGGCCTCCAGGGGCGCGTGGGATGCGTTCATGGGGTTCCGCATCTCATCTGAGACCGGCATGGCGGCGCTTCGCATGACATGAATTGAAAATAAGAGGCTTGGGCGCCTCTGTCAAGCGTCTCTTCGGCCGTCGTACAGGTGCGTCACGTGTGACTGTGGCCCTGAGAGAGTTGCCCTGCTGGTCTGGGTTTCCTGAGACTCCCGGCTACCATGCGGAATTCGAACAGGCGGCACTCAATGGCCCCGTTGAACAACGGCACGCGGCGGGAGGGCGCCAGGCGCAGCAGGCTTGGCAGCTTCATGTCGGCGGTAAAAATCTCGACGGTCCAACCGCAGAAGTGTTTTTTTAGATGGTCGCCGAACTGAGGATAAAACGACTTCAATCTCTCGACCTCTCCCATGCGGTGACCGTAGGGAGGATTGGTGACGAGGAGACCGGCTTCCGCCGGCGCAGGTAGGTTCAGTGCATCTCCCTGTTGCAAGGTTACCGCATCCGTGAGCCCGGCTAGAGTGAGATTGGCTTTCATTGATGTGATCGCCTGCGCGCTCTCGTCGGCGGCGTGAATCAGACCAGGCCTGGAGGCGATCTCCGCGGCCTGGAGTTCTGCGCGGAGGTTGTTAAACGTCGGAGGATCGAACGAGAGCAGTTTTTCGAACGCAAAGTGGCGGCCGATGCCGGGTGCGATACGACGGGCCATCAGGGCGGCCTCGACAACAAACGTTCCGCTGCCGCACATGGGGTCGTACAGGTGGATGTCCGGAGTCCACTTGGAAAGGCGCAGGATCCCTGCCGCCAGATTTTCTCTGATGGGCGCTTCGCCGGAGGACTTTCGCCATCCTCGCTTGAACAGAGGATCCCCGGACGTATCGAGATAGAATGTGCAATGTGCCCCGTCTAAGTAGACGGCGATCAGGATGTCCGGTGCGTGGGTGTCGACAGAGGGGCGCTTGCCTCTGGCATACTGGAATCGGTCGCAGACCGCATCCTTGACCCGCAGCGTCACAAAGTCCAGGCTCTTCAGGGGACAACGGTGCGCGCTCACTTTTACTTTGATGCGTTGCTGCGGGGTAAACCAATCCTGCCAGCGGATGGCGTGAGCCGCGCCATACACATCGTGTTCATCACGATAGGGGCCTTCCGCAATCCGCAGGAGAATGCGGCTGGCGATGCGGCTTTGGAGATTCACCCGATAACAGAGGGCGAGAGTGCCGCGAAAGGCCACCCCTCCGGCTGTGGCCTTGACGCCGGCTGCGCCCAGATCGGTAAGTTCTTCGGCGAGAACGGCTTCGAGGCCGCGTGGGCAGGGTGCAAAGAATGCCTGAATTGTGCTATCCATTTCTGTCTTTCTCTCGTCGTGATCGGGAGTCGCAATGAAATTCTGCAGCGAGTGTGGGGCCGGGCTGTCGAAAAAAATTCCTCCCGGCGATAACCTGCCGCGGTTCGTCTGCGAAACCTGCCAGGTCGTCCATTACATCAATCCGAAAATCGTCGCCGGTTGTATTCCTGAGTGGGAAGACAAGATTTTGCTCTGCCGCCGGGCGATCGAGCCGCGTATCGGCCACTGGACGTTTCCCGCCGGCTTCATGGAAATCGGCGAAAGTACCGAGCAGGCCGCTGTTCGCGAAACCTTCGAAGAAGCGCATGCGGAGGTGGAGATCACCTCTTTGTATGCCGTCCTGAGCCTGCCCCGCATCAGCCAGGTGCACATGATATTTCGCGGGACCATGCGCACGCCGGAATTCAAGCCCGGTACGGAAAGCCTGGATGTGCAGTTGTTTGCGCTCGACGCCATTCCATGGGACGACCTGGCCTTTCCCGTCATTCAGGTAGCTTTGGAACGGTATGTGGCGGATGTAGCCCGGGGCACGTTCACCATGCATTTCGGTAGCGTCTTTCCCCGGATGAAATCCTAGGTATTGTCAAATCCCACAGGATGCCCTAAAAAGCCGTCCGCCGAGGCCGCAGCGATGCGAGTGGGCGAGACGTACCTTTGCGGGACGTGGAGCCTGCGTGGTGCGCGACGCGACCAACAAGGAGCGTCAGGTTTGCGCGCGGGCGAGGGCCGGTAAGCGTCCAGTGTCTTCAAGGCGGCGGTGTTTTTCAGCATCCTGGCTAGTTGCTGCTGGGCATGATGAGCCCCAACTCATCCGCCGGGGGATGTACGAAGACGAATCCCTTGTCCGCCTGGAAGTCCACGGTCATTCCGGTCGTGCGGTGCACGCTCGCCCTATCCAGCGCTACGGTTAAACCTTCAATGTGTTGCACTTCATCCTCTTCCTGTGCCGCAGGTTCCAGGGTGATCGACAGGGAAAGGCGTTGAGCGTCCACGTCGCGCAGGGTAATGCGTACGACCGGATCTTCAGGATGTTCCTCGATGAGCTTGCGCAATCGTTCGATGGCAGTCCAGGTGAGATTCATCATGGTCAGGCTGGTGTGGCCCGTTGGATCGACGCTGCGTGGTGGATGTGGTGAATGTCCACGAGTTGTTCGGTCCGGTCGATCGAATAAAAAATCCGCCAGTCGCCCACGGCATACTTATGAATCCCGGTCAGGTCGGCAGCGACCGGCTCATGACGCAGGTTATCGACGTTGGATGCCAGCCACTTCGTTTTGTCGAACAATCGCTGAGCCATGGCAGGGTCGGCAGCGCGCAGGTCCGTGATCACATCGGGGCGAAAGGCCAGGCGAAACCAGGGCATGTTACCACCGAAGGCCGAGCTTGTCGGCCACCTCGTCACCGGTGATGCGTTCCGTCGAGGCGAGGGACTGCTTCAGGCGTTCACGCACAGACTCACCCAGGGGCGCGCCGAGATCCGGGTCGCCCAGCAGCGTGCGCAACCGGTCGTCGACGATGCCCTCGACCAGATTCTTGAGTTCCGCCAGGCTTAAATTGGAGATGGTGATGGTCGGTTCAGTCATGATGATTGGAGCATACGGGGATGGTCGCGCCAAATGCAAGAATCGCGTCCCGATGTGTCAAGTTGTTTGCCTTACGTCCCGCAAGGCGATTCGCTGGAACCTTCGCATGAACAATCCGCGCAACCATGAACAGCACAGGTGCCGCAGGCCTGTTCGATCCGTCGACGCAGCGCCGCCCTGGCTCGATGCACGCGGACGGCCGCATTGTCGGCCGTGATGCCTGACCGTGCCGCCAGGTCTTTCAATTTGCCTTCTTCGAGATCCACGATCTGCAGGGCTTCTCGGTACTCGGGTTTGAGGGTCTCGAGCAGGCTCGATACGCACTGGCAGATCTCCTGCCGCAGTTCAGCCTCCGGTTCCTGGACATCCGGAAATTCCCTGGTCCAGGCTTCCATCGCTTTCTCGGCGGTGGATCGCTGCCGGTAGTGGTCGATCACTGCGTTGCGGAGCACCCGATAGAACCAGGCGACGACCTTTTCCTCCTTCACGCCGGCTCCGCGCTCCAACCCGCGCGCAAAGGCCGTTTGGAGAATGTCCTCAGCAACGGCTCTCGATTCCACACGCCGCTCAAGGAATGCCAGGAATTGCCTATGCCCCTTTACCAGTTGCGCAACGGCTTCCGGCGAGAGTGCGGTTGATGGGGTTGAATCAATATTCATGAGGGCAGCATACCAAAGTCTGTGGCGGACTGTAAGGTTTTCAGGGGGGCTCCGTCAGCCTCTGTGACAACGCAATCACGCGTTGGCACATCAAAGGAGACCCGACATGGCCGACAAGAAGATATCCAACTCGTCGAAGATCGCAAAAAGCGCCTGCTGCGGAACGTGCGCGTGTTCCACCTGTTCGTGCGGTTGCCAGGCCAATGCCTGTCGCTGCGCGCAGATCAATTGTCAGTGTGGATGCCGCAAACAATCCTCAGGGCGGTAGTCCGGCTCTGTCCCGCCCTTCGGTCGCCGGTGGGCGGGCTTTGCGGGCATTGTTAGCGGAATGATGAGCTTAGGCAGGCATTGTGAGGGGCTTGCCGCTGCCGTATCATGCCTTCCGAAGAGAGCAGTTCCGGGTGAGGGCCCGAAGCGTGCTTTCGGGGTAGGCTTGTAGCCGTGGCGCTCATGCGGTACATACTTCCTGATTCCGCGCACATATCGTGTTAGGCGAGATGCGGAATCACGCGACGCTCCGTTGGCTCCGGGACTTCTCATGGGGTAGCTCGGTCATGCGCTTCATTCACGCCGCTGATCTCCATATCGACAGCCCCTTACGCGGGCTCGACCGGTACGACGGCGCACCGGTCGAGCGGTTGCGGACGGCGACACGGAGCGCGTTCGAACGGCTGATCGACAGGGCCATCAGCGAGCGTGTGGACTTTCTCCTCTTGGCCGGGGATCTCTATGACGGCGACTGGCAGGATTTTCACACCGGGCTGTTCTTTCGCGGGCAGATGGTCAGGCTGGAGCGAGAGGGGATCCGGGCCTTCATCGTTCAAGGAAATCATGATGCACAGGGTGTTATCTCCAAACAGCTCATCCTGCCGTCGAATGTAACCGTATTTTCCAGCCGCACCGCCCAGACGATCCGGATCGAGGAACTGTCGGTTGCGATCCATGGCCGCAGCTTCCCTGAACGTGCGGTTGATGAGGACCTTGTTCCTGCCTATCCGCCTCCCGTGGCCGGCTTCTTCAATATCGGTCTCTTGCACACGAGCCTGACCGGCCGCGCCGGGCACGATACATACGCGCCGACGGACCTCTCGACATTGATCGCGAAGGGCTATGATTACTGGGCCCTGGGGCATGTGCATGCGCGTGAGGTGCTTCACGAGCAGCCGCGCATTCTGTTTCCCGGCAATCTGCAGGGCCGTCATGCGAAGGAAACGGGGCCGAAGGGATGCGAGTTGGTGACGGCGGAGGCGGGGCGAATCGAGAGTGAGTTCGTGGCGCTCGATGTCGTGCGCTGGAATCAGGTGACGGTTTCGCTGGACGGTTTACATCGCCTGGAAGCGTTGGGGGAGGCGTTCCGCCATGCGGTGGCACCGGTGCTCGCCGGTGCGAGGGATCGCCTGCATGCGGTGCGGGTGACTTTGGCGGGATCGACGGAACTCCATCGGCTGGAAGCGAGCCAGCCCGGCACCTTGGCGGCGGCGATGTATGGGGCGGCGCAGGATATCGGCGAAGCTGAGATCTGGATTGAGCAGGTGCGACTCGACCTGTCCGCTCCCCTGGATCGCGCTCAGACCGCACAACGCCAGGATGCGGTGGGTGAACTCGTCCGCCTCGTCGATTCAATTGTCGGCGACGAATCGGAATTGATTCGATGGGCGCAGACCGAACTCGGCGAGCTGCTCGGTTCTCTACCGCAGGAAGTTGCGGCCGGAGACGTCCCAAAGCTCGACGACCAGGTCGAATTGAAAAGGCTCATGATGGACGCAGAAGCCACGGTGTTGGCTCGTCTGACTGATCCAGGAGCAGAGGCGTGAAGCTGCTCAAACTCCTGCTCCAGGCCTACGGTCCCTTCACCGGCAAGACACTGGATTTTTCGACGGGCTCTTCCAATCTCCACCTGATTTATGGTCCCAACGAAGCGGGCAAGTCGTCTGCCCTGCGGGCCATGATGGATTTACGATTCGGCATTCCGGTGCGGAGCCCGGATGATTTTGTCCACGCCGCTGCTGATCTCCGGATCGGCGGCATCTTTGCCTCGACCGACGGCGAACGGATCGGTTTCGTGCGCCGCAAGGGCAAGGGGGCGACGCTTGCCAGGCTCAATGGCCAGACGGAGCTGCCCGAACCGGCTCTGGCCGTACAAACGAGCCACGAGCGCGGATTGACCGGGGGGCTGGAGCGGGCTGAGTTCGAGGCCATGTTCGGGCTCACCCATGCCCGTTTGCGCGAAGGCGGGAAGGTTCTCCTGCGTGGCGAGGGGGATTTGGGATCCGCGCTGTTCGAAGCGAGCGCGGGAACCAGCGGCATTGCGGCATTGCTGGCGGCATTGGAGTTCGATGCGAAGAAACTCTATAGCCCGCATGGACGTGCGCAGAATGCGGTCATCAACGAGGCGCGCCGCCGGCTGGACGAACAGCGGCAAGCCTGGCGAGAGGCGCAAACCAAGCCTGTGGAGTGGCAAATCTTGAACCGCGCGCATGAAACCGCAGCGGCGACACTGGCAGAGGTGAACGTCAGTCTGGAGCGTTTGCGGCGGCGTGAAAACGACTTGACCGAACTGCGTACGGTCGAACCCTTGCTGCGTGCGCATGACGCTGCGGCGGCGCTGCTTGCGTCGTTCGCGGGAATTCCTGACCTGGCGGAGCGGGCGCGGGAAGAGCGGCTGGCGGCGTTGCAGGAACTCGACCATGCGGAACGCAACCTGCGAGAAGCCCAGGTGGAGGCAGAGCGATGCGCGCACGCGCTCGATAGCTTGATGCTCGACCCTTTGGTGCTGGAGCATGCCGCTGCAATCGAACGATTGATCTCGGGCGTGGGGGCAGCGGCCCGTCACCGGATCGAGGTGCAACAACAGGAAGCGGTGATCGCTTCTCTCGAGGCCGACCTTGTCATGGTCGTCGCGCGACTGGCGCCGGGACATGAGTTACGTGAGGTTCTGCAAGCCGTGCCTTCCTCGGCCGACCGTTTAGTGCTGGACGATCACCTGATGCAGGTCAGTCGATTAGGTGACCGGCTCGACCAGTATCGTCAACGGGCCCGGGCATTGGATCAGGCCTTGGCAGCTGATCAGGCCGAATCGTGGCGACCAACCGATCCCGCTGCCAGGCAGCAGCTCACGACCGCTATTCGGAAAGCCCAATCTCTGGGTGACGTGATCAGCCGACAGAGCGAATTGGATCGGCAGCGCCGCGAAATGGAACTTGTCCTCGAACAGGTGTTGTCCGATGTCGGGCTTGCCTCCGACCAGGCCCTGCGCCGCACCCAACCCTTGCTGGATGCGCAGATTGCGCACACGAAGCGGGAATTAACCGAGCTCGACGAGCAGATCCGCAAGGTGCGCGATGAACAGGAGTTGTTGGCCCGCGACATGGACGGGCAACGGCTGCGGCTCAGGCAGTTGGCGGCCGAGGGTGAAGTGGTCACGGCGGAGACGCTGCGTCAGGCGCGGACCAGGCGCGATGAAAGCTGGGCGGCGATTCGCCGCGCTTACATCGACCGAACCCAACATCGCGATCAACTGACGCTGGGCTTTGAACCGGGCCGAGCGCTCCCGGAGATGTTCGAAGCGACCTTGAGCGAGGCCGACCGGCAGGCGGACCTCTTGCGCGCCGATGCCAAACGCGCGGCCGGCCTTGAGGAATGCACGGGGCGAATCGAGCAAATGGAGGCGCGGCGATCGGACATCGCACGGCAGATTTCGATGCTGACGGCAGGCCGCGGAGAAATCCTTGCTGCATGGGCGCAGCGGCTGAAAGAAGCCGGTCTGCCCGATCTGGACCCCGAGCCGTTAGGAGAATGGCAGAGGCGGCGAACCGATGCGCTGCAAGTGGCAGAGCGGGTAGAGACGCTGCGTGCTGCGAGCGACCGGTTGCAGGAGGAGACGAAGGATGCGGTGACGGGAATCAGGGCAGCTCTTCTGAAGCTTGGTCAACCTGTCGGTGAGCTGATCTCAGCCGATGCCGCCGGATTGCTGTCATTACTCGATCAGGCGGTTTCCTGTGACACGAAAGCCGTGGAGGCAGAGGCGGCCTACCATGCGAAGGAGAAGGCGGCGAACGTGCACCGGATGGAGCGCGGGGAACTCGACCGTTCGATTGTCGAGACGGAGCTCGATTTGCAGCGCCACCGGCAGGCATTGCGAGCGTGGCATGCGAGATTGTTTCTGACGTCCGACACGATTCCGGATGCGATCGACGTTCGACTCGGTGAATTGGATGGTGTGGCACGACAGGCGGCGGCGTTGAGCGAAGCGCAGCAGCGCAAGGCCCAGGTGCAGGCTATTCTGGATGATCTTGCCGCGCAATCCAAGGATGTGGCTGGATTGCTTGGGGCACCGACGCCCCAAATCGTGGAGGACTTTGCGGATCGTTTACGCGGGCGAGTCGCGGCGGCCAGGATAGCCGAGCAAGAACAGACCACGCTTTTGCGTGATCAGCGCAAGGCCGAGGAAAAGCGACGACGCGCGGCATCGGACCAAACAACCCAGCAGGCGATATTGGCGCGGCTCTGCGCGGCTGCAGGGGTGGCGAATCTCGATGAATTACCGCATCGTGAGGAATCGGCCCTGCGCAAGCGGGAGGCAGCCGCATCACTCAATCAGGTGCGGCAGCAGATGGCAGCGGCATCCTCCCATTCCGATGCGGAACTTCGTCGGCGTCTGTCAGGCCGGGATGCGGTGGCGATCGAGAGCGAGCGAGAGCAGTGCCGGTCGGAGATCATCATCCGTGAAGAGGAGCAGACGTCTGCGCGTCGAGCTGAAGAGCAGGCGCGGTTGGCCCTGAATGCCATCGACTCATCCGACCGCGCCGCTCTGGCACGCGAGGCCATGGAATCCGCCGCCGCCCGTTATCGCTCGGTCATCAGGCCCTGGGCCAGGCTAAGACTGGCTCGCGCGCTCCTGCAGGAAGCCTTGAACCGTTTTCGGGACCGAGCACAGGCTCCCATGATTAGCAAGGCATCGGCCTATTTCGCACTGATGACGGACGGAGGCTATGAACGGTTGATCAGCGACGATTCCGCGGGGCAGCCGCGATTGTGCGCAGTGCGCCCGGGCGGCGTTCGTGTGACCGTTGAGGAAATGAGCGAAGGCACGGCGGACCAATTGTATCTCGCTTTGCGACTAGCGGCGTTGGATGTCCGTCGGGCGGCACACCCGGAGATGCCGCTCGTGCTGGATGACGCGCTCATCACTTCCGACGACCGGCGCGTGGCTCAGATCCTCCGGGCCTTGGCTCGCTTTGCCGAGGAGGGCCAGGTTCTGATCTTCACCCACCATCGTCACTTGCTGGACGTGGCACGGGCGGCCATCGGCGAACAGGCCTTCATCGCGCATCACCTCTGATATAGTCCAGCAGCCTGCTTGTTTCTGGCTCGGGATGCGAGGCCATCGGGGCGGGATTCTCCTCGTACGCGATCATATTGCAGGGAGGAAGTATGAGCCGGTTAAAGGGAAAAATTGCGGTGGTGACCGGGAGCAGCAGCGGAATCGGCAAGGCGATTGCCCTGCGGTTTGCTCAGGAAGGGGCAACGGTGGTGGTCGCGGCTCGACGGTTTCATAAATGTGAAGAGACGGTCGCGCAGATCGAATCAGCCGGAGGCAAGGCATTCGCGCTGCAGACGGATATCGCCGACGAATCTCAGGTCGAGCAGCTCATGGCGGAAACGATCCGCCGGTACGAACGCCTGGATGTCCTGGTGAACAATGCCGGCATCTTCGGCGGCCGGCGGCTTGCGGAGACCAGCACCGATGAGTTTGATGAGGTGATGCGAACCAATGTCCGAGGGACGTTCTTGTGCTGCCGCGCCGGATTCTCTCAAATGAAACAACAGGGCGGGGGAACCATCATCAACATGTCGAGCGTGGCTGGTGTGCAGGCCTGGAGCGGAACGGGCACGTATAGCGCCTCCAAGCACGCTATCATGGCGCTGACGAAGTCGTTAGCGGACGAAGGCCGAGCTTACCGGATCAAAGTCAGCGCCCTTTGTCCCGGCGGGGTCGCGGACGAATTGGTAGATGCGGCGCCCGAGGCGAGAGCAGTCAGCGAAAAGATCGACCCCTTCGACATCGCGGAAGCCGCTCTGTATCTAGCCTGCCTGGGTCCGCAGGCTGTGGTGCATCAACTCGTGGTAGATCGCCTTGGCGCCGACTGGTAAAGAAGCCTTACACCGCCTTGGCGATCGAGTGCATGGGCTTATGTGCGTGAAAGAGGAGCGGCGGGCCCAACGGAAGAATGGATTTGCCCGTGAAGGCCTGCGTCAGGCTGCCGACCGCATGATAAAAGGCCATCAGGCCAACGATGATATGGCCCCATCCCGGCAACAACTCGCTGATGAAATCAAGCCGGGCGAAGGTGGTGGCCAGAAATGTCAGGGTAATCACCACGTGCAGGGCGCTGAGCGTCAGATTGCGATAGGCCGTCAGAAAGATCATCACGCCTGAAAAGACGGCATAGACGAGGTTGATGGGCGCGTAGAGCACCGCATCAAATTGCACGGTGGAACTGGCGCTGACCAGTTTGACGGTGCAGAGGGTAATCCAGAGGAAGCCGTACATCGTGAGCGCGGTACCGCCCAATTGCTCGTTATAGCGAATGTCGGTGATGCCTGCGAGGAGCTGCACCACTCCCCCGAAGATGAGGGCAATCACGAGGGCTCCGACCATGTTCTTCTGCTGAATCCACCCGAGCTGGGCGACTCCCAAGGTCAGTGCTCCCACTGCTAGACCGAATAGGCCGATTGCCAGCACGTCGATTCGTCGGCTCTGATAATCCTCGTTCATGACCTCACTCCTGCGTGTAGTGATTACGGCTACATGGACCCTAGGCATATCTCTAGGTCTGCCCCTAGGATGCTGAAGCAACAAACAAAAGGCAAGGGTAAATTTCGGCTATCGGCTCGGCGGCCTTTGCTTAGTCCGTTCCAGGTGTCGGGGGCTGTTTTCGAGGCGACGCGGAGGCGAGAAACGTCTGCAGTCTGGCGGCCTGCAGCGGTTGGACCGACAAGAAATGTACGCCGCAATTCGTGCCGCGTGTCCATCGCACTGCGGCAAGGTCGACCAGAACCGGCATGTCATCCGGTGAGATCTGAAGGCGAAGGGAGAGATAGGTGTTGACGGGTAAATGCCTGGGGGATTCGATCCGACAGCCTTCCAGGGAAAGATCCAATAGTCGTCCTTCGCCGGTGGTAGTGGAATCCGCAGAGAGAGACACGCGGTAATGAACTGTCATGGACATATGGATGGTATGGATCCTCGGGTGTCGTGAGTAATGGCATTACCCTGGTGCACCATTGAACTCCAGGTGAAGCCTCAAACGTGGCGCACAGAACCCCTCGCTGCGTCAGACTCTCTCTCCTCACTGTCCAAGACGAGATGGCGAACGCTTATGACCGACGAGTGTGCTGAAAGATTGACATACCATGCCGCCCCTGGCGGGTGCGATCAGGATAATGTCTCGGGTCATTTGGCGGTGGGGAAATCACTGGGGTACGGAATTGGCCCTGGCCTTCGGCATCGGGGCTACAGCCGCGGCATGAAAGCAGGCTCTCTGATTAAGCGTCCGACCTGTTCCGACAGCGGTCGTCATGCCCGCAAAGCTGCATGGCTGGCCCTGTTCAACCAGCTTGACTAGGCTGTCCCGGAGGAAGAAGCTGAAGAGGGCATCTGGAGGTCATAATCATGCCGGGGTAACTCTTTCCTGCGAGCGTCCGTTCCACAGCTTCAGAGGTCCATTGTGCGCCCTTGCGGCTGGATTGCCCGAGGGCGTTGTCATGTTATCCGCCCCAAGGGAGGTGTTGTATGAAAGCCTCATTACCCCTCGCTGTGTTCGCAGTGATCGCAATCTTGGGCTCCGCCGTCGCATTTGCCAATCCCGCGCTGCTGCCCCAGCATCCTGGGTATCCGATGGGCAAGGCGACTGATCCGGTCAACGGTCAAGTGCTCGCCAACGATCCGGGCCGTGCCAACGGCGGCGGGGAATCCGCGCTCAGCGGCTCCGCGGCATTTGACGATCGGCACGTATCGCAGAAACTCTCGATCAATGATCAAAACCTACGCCTCTTGGAAAAACCAGGAGCGGGGATTTTGCCGAAGGTGCAGGGACCTAACATCGTGATTGATCCGCCGGTAAAGGAAGGGACGAAGGTACAGGCCTCGCCACAGTAACTGAATCAGCCGTATCATGTGGCACGACACGTCGCAGGGCAGGGAGGACTCCGCCGGGAGACCCTGTCCTGCGATCCTCTTCAGTTCTTTCCGACTGGTTTGATTTTCGACCCACCGCCTTTTAGAATGCCGCCACGCCTCACGGACCGTTATGCCAACAAAGTCTCGCGATCAGAAATCTCCCCGAAGGAAGAAGCAGTCCTCGTCACGCACTATCCCGCTGGCGCGCGGGCAGAAGCAGCGATTCCAGAACCGGTTGTTGAAGTGGTACAAGGAGAATGGCCGGGACCTGCCATGGCGAAAAACGTCGGATCCTTACCACATCCTGGTCTCTGAGGTCATGCTTCAGCAGACGCAGGTGGATCGGGTCATTCCGAAATACCATGAGTTTTTGGAGCGCTATCCGTCGTTCGCCGAATTGGCCGATGCACCGGTGGCCGAGGTCAAACAGACCTGGTACCCCCTGGGGTACAACATCCGTCCCGAGCGACTACACAGCATCGCTCGCGAGACCGTGGCCCGATATGGTGGTCAATTGCCGAGTGACGCAGAGGAATTGTTATCCTTTAAAGGCATCGGGCGTTACACTGCCGGAGCGATTCGCTCATTTGCGTTCAACGAAGATGCGCCGATTCTGGATACGAACGTGATCCGTGTGTTACATCGGGTGTTCATCGCCGAGGGTGATCCGAAAACGCAAAAAAATGCATTGTGGGAACTCTCTGAAACCTTGATCCCGCGCGGCAAGGGGTATGATTTCAATCAGGCGATCATGGATTTCGGCGCCACGATCTGCACGGCGCGGAACCCCTACTGTCTCCTCTGTCCAATGAAGCCGCTGTGCAAAACCTATCCGTTCGGGGAGAAATAATCATCGACGAACGGATCCTTGTACCACGAATCGCACAGCGCGAAGAGCTCGTGGTGCGATGAGTCGAGGCCGGGAAGGTTCCGATGCAGGTGATCGAGGTTGCGGCAGGCATCATCACCCACGAAGGACGGTATCTGATCGCGCGCCGGAAGGCCGGTGCGCACTTGGGGGGATTGTGGGAGTTTCCCGGCGGAAAACGAGAAACGGGCGAAACGTTGGAGGAATGTCTGCATCGGGAGTTGTGGGAAGAGTTGCAAGTTCGAATCGGCGCGCCGACTCCGTTTCAGATCGTACGACATGAATATCCCGAGAAGATTGTGGAACTGCATTTCTTTTGCTGCCGGATCGAGGCGGGTGTTGCGGTCGCGGTGGACTGTGCGGAGCTTCGATGGGTCTACCCTCATGAAATGGCCTCCTTCGAGTTTCCTCCGGCCGACCGGCCCGTTATTGCGGCGCTTCAGCAGGGGAAGGTGTAAAGGCGTATGAAGGTGGTGCTGGATATCGAAACGGTACAGGCTCCCAGGGAAGAATGGGCGCGCCTTGTCGGACGGCAGCTCACGTCGGGAGAGGCCACCTTTGACGAAAGCGGCGGCGATCTGTTCGCTGTCGGAGAAGCGCAGGCGCAGCACCGGCTGGATGAAGAACTGTACGAAAAGTCTTCCTTCGACGGCACGTTCAGTAAAATCGTCTGCATCGGTCTGCTGGAGTTCACGGACACCTTGGAACCCCGTGGCGCCACCTCCTGGTACGGAGCGAACGAACAGGCGCTCCTGCGCGCGTTTTGGAGCCATCTGGCCCAATCGCGTCCGTCGCTGTTCATTACCCATAATGGACTCAATTTCGACCTGCCCTTCATCAAGAAACGGTCGATCATCCACCAAGTGAAGCCCACCATGGAGATCAATCTGGCTAAGTTTCGCGCGGAGCCCGTGTACGACACGATGGCCATCTGGAGCAACTGGGACAATCGTGGATGGGTCAAGCTGGATGTACTCGCGCGGGCCCTGAACGTGGAGAGCAAATCGGGGAGCGGGTCGCAGGTGGCCCAAATGTGGGCGGACGGGCAGGGCAAGGAGATTGCCCTCTATTGCCTGCAGGATACCTATGTGACTTACGGGTGTTACTGCCGGATGAATTTCCGGCCGCCGATCTCGAGAGAGATTGTGTTGCTGAAGCCGGAGCTGATCGATGTGGGATGAGGGGGGGCCGCGAGCGGTCAGCGGACCGTGAGTTCAGCCTTGTTGCGGGTCTCGCGTTTGGGTTGCGTCTGCTGAGTGCTTTTCACCGCCCGAAGTTCCTTATCCTTCGTTTCCAATTGCATCCGCATCGACTCTAAATCTCTCCGCAACGCCGTGATCTTGGCATCCTTGCGGGCCATGGCGTCCCGCGCGTCCTGTAATTCCTGAAGCGTGTCGTTCAATCGTTCGTCTTCCGCCGGCGACAGGTTTGCTGCCACCTTCTCGATGGCTGGTGGATGCGCGGCTGTTTGGATCTTGACAGCTGGTTCCGGTGTGACGGCGGCCACGGGTCGCGCGGCCATGGTTGGCACCGGTTGGGAAGTCGGGGCCACGGTGGCTGCCGTCATCGGGGCCGGCTCAGGCTTTTTGACAAACTGGGCATAGTCGATTGCGAGAGACTTCATCTGCTGCCGGCCTTGAGTCGCGGCCGGCAACGCCTGTTCGATCTGGCCGGCGGAGGCGGGAGTGATGTTCACGAGACGAGCCGGTCGCCCGCTCCCGAGCCACGTCGGCTCGGTTTTCGCCAGCGAGCCGTTGTGCTCGGTGAGCGTGAAATACAACCGGTCGTTCTTCACATAAAGGGTGCCCGCGGTGGGTTCAGAGCCTGACCCTGCCGATGAGGATAGCCGGAAAGCGACCACGTATTCGGGTTGCGCTTGGGACAACGCTTGGGCTAGCAGGGGAGCAAGATAACGCACATCCTCATCGCTGAACACTGCCATCGGCTTGCTGCCATCCACGGGCAGATTCGACATATCCGTTTGCGTCTCCGCGATCACGACGGCCCGCAACAGGCGGTCGAGCGTGGCGACATCTATGGAGCTGGGATGAGAGGCTTCAAATTCCCAATCGGCGACTTCTTCGAGCCGGACGGAGCCTTCCGGCTGCGTGGCGGCCTTCTGTTGAACGGATGCGGCGGTCGATGAGCAACCGGCGGCCGTGACTCCCATCAGAATCAACCCGAGGAATCCGGAATTCAAGGTTTGCGTCAAAAAGGAGCGGGAGCCGTGAATCAGCATGGCGGTCTTCCTTCTCGGCTGGTCGAGGCGGTCACGATCAGGGGCGGCGCGGCTTCAGGGAGAAAATGCAAAACGACGGATCGGGACTACCAGATGCCCAGCCCCATCATCACCACCCCGAGAGCCATCCATCCGAAAACTCCGACTGCGATGATGGTTTCCAGGCTGATCCCCTTAGGGGCTTCTTCTACGTGGGTGATCTCTTTCTTCATGATGCGTCGTCCTCTGGCTCGGTCGGTGATTGATGAACCTGGGTGTTTGTGGTTGCCAGGATGGACCAAGCAAAGGCCATGCCCTGTTTATATAGACTTCGAGAGCAGGATTTCTCGCTCCCGTTACAGCCCTGTGCGCGATAGATGGTGAGCGGGGGCGTGATGGCACGCGCTGAATGCGACAGGCTAACCTATTGATGTTTCACGGCAGTGAAAACATTCCGTTGGGAGGTAAAGGATAATACGCCTGCGAGAGGGACTGAAAATACAGCCTACCGAAGGGATGTGAGCGTCCCTTGCTTGTGTCAGTCTGACGAGGGCGAGCGTCTAAATTTTGGCAAGGAATGTTCAGGACTGGGCAACAATGTCCGCTCCGCCCTGTAAAGGACGGGCGTTCTGCATCGCGACGGGAACTGCCCATCGCGCGCCGCGGCGGAACGAGATGCGCTAGCCGATTGTGAACGACGTGAGGACGATTCACGGGAGAGTGGCACCGGGCTCGCGCCGGCCCATGAGCACGGCGGCGCTCCCATCGAGGATCGTGACCGGTTGAATGCTCCCGAGCTGTGCCGGAGCGTCGCTCTTGTTCCAAACGACGTAAATGCCGGTATCGGTGCGGCCCATCCATTGATCTGCAGAACGTTTTGAATCGCCTTCCACCATCACGGGGAGGGTTTGGCCGATCAATTCCCGGTTGAGGCGCGCGGTCACCGGGCGTTGCAGGTCGACGAGACGGCTGACTCGTTCACCCTTCACGGCTTCCGGCACATCATCCGGGAACTTTCTCGCCGCAATGGTGTTTTTCCGTTCCGAATATTTGAACACATAGGCAGAGTGGTACTCCACTTCCTCGACGACCCGATACGTGTCCTGAAACTCCTCTTCGGTTTCCGAGCAGAATCCGCAGATAATATCGGTTGTGAGGGCAATACCAGGATGCCGGCGACGGATGGTCGCGGCCAGGTTCAGATATTCCTTCCGGCTGTAGGTCCGATTCATCAGCTCCAGAATGCGGTCATTGCCAGATTGCAACGGCAGATGGATGTGCTTGCAGATATTCGGATGGCCGGCCACGGCATCCAAGAGGGCCGCGGGAAAATCTTTGGGATGGGGGGACGTAAATCGCACCCGCTGCACGCCCGGCACATCGGCCACCGCAAGAATGAGGCGGGCGAAGTCCCAGTCGTCATACCGGTAGGAATTGACGTTTTGACCGAGCAGTGTAATCTGCCGGTGGCCGGCTTCCGCCGACACCGCCACTTCGCGGAGGATACCTTCAGGATCACGAGATCGCTCTCGGCCGCGCGTGTAGGGTACCACGCAGAAACTGCAGAAATTGTCGCAGCCCCGCATGATGGCGATCCAGGCATTGGAGCTGCCGTCGCGCTCGGGAAGAATGTCGTCGTAGGTTTCGTACTCAGACAGATCGACGGCCAGCCCCCGGCGCGTCAATCCTTGCTCTTCGGCGTTCAACGCGTTGGTCAGGAGGCCCGGCAATTGCCGGTATCCGTCTGGTCCCACCAGCACGTCCACGAGCGGTTGTTTCTCCGTCAGTTCTTCTTTGAGGTTTTGCGCCATACAGCCCAGCACGCCGACGACCAGGGGGCGTTGCTCCTTCACCGCCTTGAGCTCCGCGAGATGCCCGTAGACCTTATTGTGGGCGTTTTCCCGGATGGCGCAGGTGTTCATGAGCATCACGTCGGCGCGTTCGCGATCCTCGGTGAATTCAAATCCCGCTTTGCGGAGCAAGGTCCGGACGAGCTCAGAGTCGTACTCGTTCATCTGGCAGCCGAAGGTCTCGATATGTACGGTATGGGGCTTGTTCGGTGGTGTCATAGCAGTGTTCTGTGGGCCGGCGCGGCGGAAGGAGATGTGAGCTGACCATAGGCCAAGCCGTCCATGATGCCGGTAATGGTGACAGGGTGGATCGAGCCGGCTGCGACCGTACCGGCCGGAACGGCCACGCGGGTGAAATTAGCGGTCGTGCCGGTGCGAAATCCGTCGTGTTCACCCTGTTCGAATAGTACCGACACGGTATGTCCGATCTGTTGTTGATAAAAGGCCAGGGCTTTGACTCGAGACAGCTCCGCCAGGGCCTTGCTTCGTTGCCGGATGACGGCGGGGGGATTTTGGGGTTCAAGGCGAGCCGCCGGCGTGCCGGGCCTGGACGAATAACTGAACACATGGAAATAGGAGAAGGGGAGGCGCCCGGCGGTGCGCACGGTGTTCGCAAACGCCTGCTCATCCTCACCGGGGAAGCCGACCATGAGATCGGTTCCCAAGCCGAGATCCGGCATGAGAGCCATGGCCTGCCCGACCAGCTCTTCGTATTCACGCAGGCCATAGCGCCGGTTCATGGCCTGTAAAATCCCGTCGTCGCCGCTCTGTAACGGAAGATGCAGGTAATGGCAGAGCTTCGGCGAGGCGGCCATGTATTGCAGAAGCCGGGTGGGCAGCGTGGTCGGTTCGATGGAGGAAATCCTGATCCGGACTACGTCGGGAATGTGTTCAAGCTCCTGGAGCAGGTCAACGAGGTCCATGCTCTGATAGGAATATTGGCCGATGTTCACGCCGGTGAGCACGAGTTCCCGGTAGCCATGGGCGGCAAGTTCGCGAGCTTCCCGTAAGACATCTCCGGCGACCCGGCTGCGTTCGCGCCCGCGGGCGAAAGGAATCAGACAGAAGCTACACATGAAGTCGCATCCGTCCTGGACCTTGAGCAGCGCCCGGGTGGAGTCGGAATAGGCGGTGCCTGGCAGAACGAAGTCTTCTCGATCGATGGTTCTACTATGGCGGAGTTCCGCTTCCGGCTGTTTTCGCAGCTGGGTTGGAGCCGGGAGGTACTCCGGCAGATTCATTTTGAACTGTGTGCCGACGATCAGATCAATGCCCGGAACCGTCTGCAGTTGCGCGGCGCCCGTCTGGGCATAACAACCGGTGACCGCCACGAAGGCGTGGGGAGAGTGGCGGAGGGTCTTGCGGACGGCGTAGCGGCAGTCTTTCTCCGCATTGTCCGTCACCGAGCAGGTATTGAGGACGAGCAGGTCTGTCTCTTCGCCATAGTCCACCAATTGGTAGCCTTGGCGTGCCAGGCTATCGCCCAGCATGGCCGTCTCGGACTGACTCAGGCGGCAACCCAATGTATGGAGTGATGCGCGTGGCATGGTGAAGGACATCGTGCGCGATTATAAGAGGAGCCGCATGGGATCAGCAAGGTGACAGTGTCGCGAAAAAGTCAGGTGGGCGCTTGAACGGTCTGGAGGCTAGTGATAGCATGATTTTCACGTTGATCCTGCTGAGGTGCCGGGCGGATTTCCCAGCTATGACGAACCTTCGTATTGCCTCAATGGCGGTCCTGATGCTATGCGTTCTGCTTGCGCCAGACCCCGGTTGGCCCACAGAACCCCTCCCGATCGAGCCGGACCTGAACAGCCGTCTCGATGAACTTTACGATCATGAGTCGAGAATGTTCATCATGCTCTATTCATTGCATGGAGACGGGAAGGTCGACTATGTCACTGGACGTTTGGTGCAGGAGTATACGAGAAGCAATTACGGTAATCCTGTGTATTACACTGAGCAATTTCCACTCTTCTATTGGTGGAATCACACGATGTTCAACGACCCGGATCAGGACGGCGTGAACGGGAACGAACGGGTCTATCAGGAAGACATCGAGTTCGACATCGCGCGATATAAGCCTTGTGTGTTCAACGGGCAGCCCTGCTAGCTCAGGCGGTTCAGCAAAGCCGCCGGCGGCCTTCCTGGATGGTCTCCTGAACCGCCTGGCAGGCTACTGACCCTCGTGTTCTGACTGTTACTCGCCTCGTAGGAATCCTACTCGTCTCAAGCCTCGTCCGATCATTCAAACACCAGCACCTGACAGGGGGCGCGATGGAGCACGGCATGGGAGACGCTTCCCAGGACGAATCGCGTCACGCCCTGCCTCGCATGCGAACCGACCATGATCAGATCCACCCCTAACTTCTCCGCCTCATGCAGAATCATGGTGAGTGGAGTGCCTAGCACACTTGCGCTGCGAGTTGAATAGCCCTGCGTGCGAAGGGTCGCCGCCACGTCCTCGATGAATTCCCGGGCATGACGCAGCGCTTGCGCCTCCAGTTTCTCCGCAGCGGAATCGTCTACCGGCCAGGGTGGACGTGTGGGCGGGAGTACAGCCAGGAGATTCAGGCTGACCGGTTCGTGAAATGGCTGTTTGGCGAGAAAGCGTAGCGCCGCCTCGGCGTCTGATGGCCCCTGCAGAGGGAGGAGGACCTGCTTCAACTCTCGGAGTGACCCGTGGAGAATCAATTTGGCGCAGGGGGCCATGCTCAACACGCGATGGGAGACGCTGCCGAGCAGCCGTTCCTTCACCGGTCCCAGACCTCTGGCCCCCATGACGATCAGATCCGCATGGCAGGATTGAGCCGCAGCCACGATATGTTCCGCCGGTGATCCCACATGCAGCAGTTTGGTGACCGGCCCGCTGTGAAGGGGAAGGAGTGACTGGATCCGCGTCAATAGCTGCTCGCCGTCCTCTTTCATGCTGCGCTCCAACTGCGCGTACAGTTCCTGAGCGACTTCAGGCACCATCATGGGGTAGGCCGGGCGCGGCGCATCGACGACGTGAAGTAGCGTGAGCTGATCCGCGCGGCGCAGATGCTTGAGCGCCCGCACGGCTTCGTAGGAATGGTCGGATCCATCGACTGCGAGGAGCGTGTTCATTGGTGGGACTCCTTTGCTCGGCGCGGTTCCGAATCGAGATAACGGCGGAACCAGTGGAGCGCTTCTTGGGCGACTTGCTCAAGGGTGCCTGGTTCTTCAAAAAGATGAGTGGCACCTTGGATGATAATCAGTTGTTTCGGACAAGTGAGCTGCGCAAGCGCCTCTTCGTTCATGCCGACGACCGGGCCATCGTCGCCGCCGACGAGCAGCAGGGTTGGCGCCGTGACCCCGCTAAGGTAGGGGCCTGCGAGATCGGGCCGACCGCCGCGCGATACGACGGCGCCCACCGCCTTTGGTTGACGAGCCGCCGCCTGCAAAGCAGCCCCGGCTCCCGTGCTGGCGCCGAAATATCCCGTGCGGAGTCCCCTCGTGCGGGCATGCGTCTGTAGCCAATTTTGCGCGAGAAGCAAGCGATCCGCCAGGAGATCGATGTCAAAGACTTTGTTCCGGTCGTCCGCCTCGTCAGGCGTCAACAAGTCTAAGAGCAAGGTCGCAAATCCGCCCGCTTCCAAGACCCGGGCGACGAATTGGTTGCGCGGGCTGAAGCGTCCGCTGCCGCTGCCATGGGCGAAGGCAATGACACCCTTCGGTTGTTCAGGGATTCCGAGAATCCCGTCGAGTACGATTCCATCCCCGGTGATGGTGATCTGAAAAATGCTTTCCGTTTTCATAGGTATCCAATGAAGGCTTTGGATCTTGCCAAGAGCCAAGGTCAATGGCATTCCGTCGGACAGAAGAAAATCAGGTACACTACGACGGCCGTGCCGAAAATCAACGCTCCAACCAATAGCCAAGATGTGCGCGACATGACGCCTGCCTTTCGAAGACTCGTCGAGCAAGAGCAATGCCATTACAGTGCGCAAGCACCTTGGTCTCGAATCGACAGACCTGCCTCGCACCTTTATGCTAGAAACGACAATGCGTTCATGTCCGACCACTCTTCCAGAATCGAACGGCTTTCTGTAATCTGTGGCGTTCCGCTACAGGGGCGAGATAGAGCCTGTAGCAGGACACCACCGGCCAGGTGAAGGCACTGACCGAGTCCGCTAGACGGCGCATGATTCACAGGGGATCTTGGTGATTTCGTAGAAGTTACACGTTCTTGACGATGGCATCGGGTTTGCTGATGTCGTAGCTGTACGGAATAGAGGAGGTCTGGTGGCCGACCGTTTATTCGCAAAAATTCTTGTGCCGGTGGATTTCTCGCCCTGTTCCGAAGAAGCCTTCCGGATCGCCCTGTCCTTCGCGAAGTCGAATCAGGCGGAGGTGCTGTTGCTCCACGTCGTCGACACCAAGAGTTTGGATGCGCTGAACCGCCTCGGGTTGGCGCCGACGGCTGAAGCCGCGAAGCAGAAGAAGCGGCTGCATCACTATGCTCGCTTGAATGCCCGTCAATTACTGGCATGGGAAGAGGCAAAAGGGGTGACGATCAAACGGATCCTGGCCGACGGCTCCCCTTTCGAGGAAATTGCGAGGACCGCGCGGGTGGAAGGGGTTGACCTGGTGGTGATGGGCAGTTATGGAGGAGCGGTGGGCGGGGTCGAAAAGATTTTTTTCGGCACGACGGCAGAGAAAGTTGTACGAACCGCCGGTTGTCCGGTCTTGACGGTTCCGTTGCCTACGAAGCGGGTGAAGGCGCGAACAGGTAAAAGTCCGTCATAAGGAGGAGTCATGGTTATGGGGTTGAAGCAGAGGTCGGTAATTCTAAGCGGAGGGCGAGTCTGGTTGGCAGTCTGTTTTGTCCTGGCGCTGTGCTCACAAGGAGGAGCCCAAGCTGAACAACGGATTGAGGTGGCGATCAAGGATTATGCCTTCGTCACGAAACAGGCGCCTCTCAGGCTGGGTGTGGCCACGGTGATTACCATCACCAATGAAGATCAGGAACGCCATGACTTCGGGTCGACCATGTTTGATGGCATTCCGACGCGAGTCGAATCAGGCGGCATCGTGTCCTACGGCCGGGGCATCAGCGGGTTGTTCTTGGATGGAAAAAAATCAGCAGTCATTCGATTTGTCATGGAGCGGCCGGGGCGGCATGAATTCCGTTGTTCGATCCATCAGAACATGAAGGGAGAATTGCTGCTCTTGAATGTGGAGGCGGCCTAGGCCATGGCTCCCCTGATCAAGCAGATACTGTTCGCGACCGATTTCTCGGCCTGTGCCGATCGCGCCATGGGTTATGCCCTGGCTCTTGCCGGGACGTGGAAGGCCGACCTTTGCGTGGTGACCGTGCTGGAACTCTATCCGGGGATGGATCCGGACTACACGGTCAATAAAATGTACCTGGACCACTTGCGCGGCGAGTCGAATCGTCAGCTGGTCGCCCTTCAGGCGCGCGCAAAGGCGGCCGGTCAACCGATCACGACGCGCATGGAAGTCGGCATTCCCAGCCAGGTGCTTCAAACCGTCGCCCAGACCATCGGCGCGGACCTGCTGGTGGTCGGCACCCATGGCCGCACGGGATTGGATCATGTATTGATCGGCAGCACCGCGGAGCGGATCGTGCGCGTGTCTCCCTGTCCAGTCCTAGCAGTCAAAGCGGACAAGGGCGGGGCTGGAGGGGCGGCAACGACAACCATCAGGCGCATTGTGGTTCCGATCGACCTGTCCACCTGTTCGCTGGACGCGCTGGAGTATGCCGTGCAGTTTGCGAAACCGCTTGGGGCCGCCATCACCATCCTCCATGCGATGGAACCGGTGGCCTACGGGTTGGATTTCAGCCTGAGCCACGCAAAAGAGTGGAAGGAACAGCGGGATTACCTGGAGAAGCGGTTGAGCGTGTTATCCGCCTGCGTGACAGCCCACGGTATCCAGACCGATCATATGCTCAAACCGGGGTTGCCGGCTGATTCGATTGCCGCCTATGTTACGCAGCAGGGGTTCGACTTGATGATCATGGGCACGCATGGCCGGCGCGGGATCTCCCATATGCTACTCGGCAGTATCGCCGGTGCGATGCTGCGTCATGCGCCGTGTCCGGTTCTGACGGTCCGTCAGTTCAATTTCGGCGAGGACTATGAGCGGGTCGTTCCCCTGGGAAATCAATGAGGCCCTACCTTCCCGGAGGACTTCCTCACATGAAGCCTAAATGGAAGCCACCGTCGGCTGCCACTGCGACCCTTCCGGAAGTGGTCGTCATGGAGGAGATTCATGAAGCTCGCGAATGAACGGGTTGCCGGGCGTTCGGCGCCGGTGCCCAAAGACCTTGCGCGTCTCCTGTCCAGGCTCGACCAGCTGTCGGTCTCACCCGGATTTGCACAGCAGCGCCGGATCGCCTTCGAGCGGGCGTTGCAGGTGTATGTTGAACTGGGGAACCAGTCGCTGTTATCGCCCCTGCGGGAGGAGGTCGAATTGGCGGATCTCCTACTCTATGCTGACTTCTATCCGGAAGACGGACAGCTGACCCTCATCGAACAGCTGCGCGATGTCATCACCGAACACATCCCGGAGGAGGAGCGGGTATGGCTCGACCCCTTGAAACATTCCTACCTCGACTTGGTTGAGATCCTTCCGCGTCAGCCCGGCTCGGTGCGCCGAACCCTGCGGTCCATGGGCAACGGCCGGCTGTATGAGATACCGGCGGAGAGTCTGGACCTGGACGGCGAATCCGGGCAGGTCTTGTTTACGCGTCTGGTACGTGAACCGGGCGATCCGGAAAGTACCTTGGCGGTCCTGGCTGGGCCATTGTTGGTGCTGTCGGAGGGGGATGCACGGGCGCTGTATGAGACCACCGGTGAAGAACGGCGTGAGATGGAAGTGGTCGGAGGGTCGTTTGAACTCGGCGATTGGCCGGAATTCGCCAAGCGGTTTGGTCATCTCCTGCTGAAAAATTTTGCGCGCATGCGTTTGGCGGCCTTGCTGGAAGCGGTAAGCGAGATACGCTTTCGGACCGAAGCGGGCGGGCCTTATTTCTATGTCATGGCGCTGTACGAACATCACGAATTCACCTTCATCGCCGGAGGAATGAGCGAGTTGGATGGCTGGACGGAGGACGCGCCGCCGCGAGGGGCGGCAAATACCGGATCGGGGAAACTTCGTCGCTTCGTCCAACGCGCGAAGACGGATACAAGGGCGGATGAAGTGCGGGCGCGGGTCACGGTGACGGCGACGGAGCTGTTTCTCGAATGTGATTCCCAGGAGCGATTGGACGCAACCAAACATAGTCTGGCGGCGACCTTCGGATATTCGCTGCATTTTCGCGGTGAAAGCGTGCAGCCGCCGACCAGGCAGGTCACGAAGGATGAGCTATCCGGCACCGAACCGCTGAAGGTGGTGGTGACCGCCGAAGAGGATCGAGCGTTGCTGAAGGCGTTCTTTGAGACCGTTTATCTGGAATGGGCCGACCGGGAGTCTCCGGCGCTGGGCGGCGACACCCCGCGGCATGTCGCCAGGACGCCCGAGGGGCGCGACCGGGTGGCCGGTCTCATCGATGAGATGGAACGGCGTGATTTCGGTCTCCTGCGCGGCGGCATTGCCGCGTTCGATTACAACCGCTTACGCGAGCATGTGGGCCTCTGCTGATGTGAGACAGAATTTTCGCATGCAATAGCGACCTGGGGTAGCGGAACGATCAGAGATGGAACACGGTCCTGGTATGCATGAGCAGGTCGACAAGATTCTCCAGCAAGTACGGAATGAACCGCCCAATATTCTTAAGACGTTGCTGACCATTCAAGAATCACTCGGGCATGTGCCCGTGGATGCGATTCCGGAGATCGCGCACAGGGTGGGCGCAACTACCGCACAGATCGCCGGGGTGCTTTCCTACTATCCGGACCTGCGGGTGACCGTTCCGGGCCGCCATGTCATTCGTGTCTGCATGGGAGAATCCTGTTACGCGAACGGGTGCGGCCGTGTCTTGCGAGAGTTGCAGGACCATCTTCGCGCTGACGTGGGCGAAACGACAGCGGGGGGGAAATTTACGCTCGACACGATGTCCTGCGCCGGGAACTGCGCCGTCTCTCCGACGGTGCTGATCGACCGGGACCTGTATGGCCGTGTGCTGCCGTCTCAGGTGGAGACGATGCTGGAACGATACCGCTAACATGAACAGCGCGACGCGACTGTATCTTTCCAACGATACCTCCGCCAGAGCGGCCGGAGCCGGCCTGCTGGCGGATGCCTGGGCTGACCGTCCCGAGGTTCAACTCATTCGGCTCTCCTCGCGAGGGGCGTTCTTTCTTGAGCCGATGGTGGAGCGGGACGGTCTAGACGGGCGGGTAGCCTGGTTCAATGTCGCGCCGGAAGACCTGCCGTCCATTCTCTCCGGAACGGGCGGTACCCCTGTCCAGGCCATTCCCTTTCTGGCGAACCAGACCCGCTATACCTTTGCCAACTTCGGCGAGACCGAGCCCTTGGCCCTGGATGAATACCAGGCGCGCGGCGGGCTGGTCGGGCTGGAGGAGGCGTTCAGACTCACTCCTGATGCGATTATCGAGGAACTCCGCATCTCGCAGCTGCGAGGACGTGGCGGGGCGGCCTTTCCGGTCTGGAATAAATGGAAGGTGGCGCAACAGACCAAGGCCCGAGAAAAATTTGTGGTCGTCAATGCCGATGAAGGGGATGCTGGCACCTACTGCGATCGGCTGATTCTGGAAGGGGATCCTTTTCGCCTGCTGGAAGGCATGTTGATTTGTGCCAGGGCTATCGGCGCGAATCGGGCCTTTGTGTATTGCCGGCAGGAATATCCGGCGGCGGCAGCCACGTTGCGCGCAGCCATTCAGAAGGCCGATGACGCGGAGTTGCTGGAGTTAAACGGCGACCCGTTTCCGATCGAGGTGGTGGAGGGGGCCGGGTCCTATGTCTGCGGAGAAGAGACGGCGCTCCTCGAATCGCTCGAGGGAAAGCGGGGCGTCGTGCGCGCGAGGCCTCCGTACCCCGCCCAGGCAGGATTGTACGGCCGGCCAACCATCGTGAGCAATGTCCTGACCTTCGCCACGATCCCCCAGATTCTGTCACGAGGAGGCGCCTGGCACGCCTCGCTCGGCACCGAACAGTCCCGAGGGACCATCGCGTTGCAGTTGGGTGGACGGGTGAAACATCCCGGATTGGTGGAGGTGCCGTTCGGGTTGAGCCTGCGTCAGATATTGGAGGAGTTCGGCGGGGGGATGGCGCCAGGCTCACGGTTCAAGGCGGTGCAGGTCGGCGGGCCCCTCGGTAGCCTCTTTCCGTCGACCGGATTGGATCTGCCGATTTGTTATGACGCGTTTGCCAAGGCCGGCGCGGTTCTCGGGCATGGCGGGATCGTGGTCTACGACCATGAAACAGACATGGTGGACTTGGCGCGGCACTTCATGGCCTTCACAGCCGACGAATCCTGCGGGAAGTGCACGCCCTGTCGTATCGGTGCCGTGCGGGGACGCGAAATTCTGGAGCGCATTCAGGCCGGCGGCGGCACCATGGATGATTTAGCGCTGTTGGGCGATCTGGGCGAAACCATGAAGCTGGCGAGTCTCTGCGCCCTCGGAGGGCGGGCGCCCTACCCCGTGCTCACGGCCATCGAACATTTTCCGGTCGAGTTCCGCAGTAAACTCAAGACGTGAAACGTCGCTCGGGATACACACGAGACGAACAGGGCAAACGAGGAAACGAGGGGTGAACCTGCAAATTAATGGACGATTGGTGGTGGCCTCGCCCGGCGACTCGATTTATCGCGCGGCGAAACGGGCGGGAATTTCCGTTCCCGGGCTGTGTACATCGGACCATTTGACCCCGTTCGGGTCCTGTCGCCTTTGTCTTTGTGAAATCGATGGGGTGAGTGGTACCCCGGCCTCCTGCACCACACCGGTGCGCGAAGGGATGGTCGTTTACACCGAAAGCGATCGGCTCACGCGTCTCAGAAAACACCTCGTTGAGCTGTATCTCTCTGAACAACCGCCGGGGGATCGAGTACCGGAACCGTTGCAGCGGTTGGCCAGGTCGGTGGGATTAAATCAGGTCCGGTATCCGCAGCCTGCCGGTAGGGCCAATATTGTCGATCGCTCCAATCCGTTTTTTGTCTTCGACAATGCCGTCTGCATCTCATGCGCCCGTTGTGTGCGGGCCTGTGATGAGATTCAGGGTACGCATGCCCTGACGATGGTGTATCGAGGCTTCGCGACCAGGCCGACGGCGGGGGCGGCCCTGTTGGCCGGGAAGACTGGAGCATTGGCGTCCTCCAATTGCGTGTCTTGCGGAGCCTGCGTCAAAGAATGTCCCACCGGCGCATTGATCGAAAAGACGGTCCTCGAAGAAGGTCCGCCCGATCGGTCGGTTCGCACGACGTGTGCCTATTGCGGCGTCGGCTGCACCTTGGACGCTGGTGTGCTGAACGACCGCGTGGTGCGGATGGTGCCGGCTGACGAGGGCCCTTCAAATCAAGGCCACGCTTGCATGAAGGGACGATTCGGGTGGACCTATAACTACGCGCCTGACCGGCTCCGCACGCCGTTGCTCCGGCAGGGTGGCAAGTGGGGGGAAATCTCCTGGCCGGCCGCACTTGATCGGATTGCCGAGGAATGGACCCGAATCAAAGCAGCCCATGGTCCGGACGCGCTCGCGACGATCTCCTCCAGCCGCGGCACGAACGAAGAAAATTACCTCTTCGGCAAATTCATGCGCTGCGTGATCGGCAGCAATCATATCGACAACTGCGCGCGGGTCTGCCACAGCGCCACCGTGACCGGCATGATGGAGACACTCGGTGCATCGGCAGCGACCAACTCCATTCATGATGTGGATCTGGCGAAGCTGATCCTTGTGGTCGGAGCCAATCCCACCGAATCTCATCCGGTGGTCGGCGCGCGTATCAAGCAGGCCGTACGACGGGGTGCCGCGCTGATCGTAATCGATCCGCGGCGTACGGAACTGGCCCGACTGGCTGACCTTCATCTGCAGCTGCATCCTGGGACCAACGTGGCCCTTCTGAATGGCATGGGGCATGTTATCGCCAAAGAACATTTGACCGATGCGGCGTTCGTGCGTGACCGGACCGAAGGCTTCGAGGAATGGCTGGCCGCAGTCGAGGATTGTACTCCCGCGCTGGCATCCAAGCTGACCGGCGTGCCGGCTCATCTCATCGCCGAAGCCGCGCGTCGTTATGCCACCAGCGGCGGCTCCATGGCGGTGCATGGCTTAGGCATGACCGAACATCGCTGGGGCAGTCACGGGGTGATGGCGCTGGTGAATCTCGCGCTGGCCACGGGCCATATCGGCAAACCGGGCACCGGTATCAATCCCCTTCGCGGCCAGAACAATGTGCAGGGTGCCTCGGATGTCGGATGCCTGCCCACATTTTTTGCCGGGTATCAGTCGCTCACCGATCCAGGACTTGCCGCGGCGCACCTGGCGATCACAGGGCGCTCCTTGCCGACGGCGCGGGGCATGAAGACCCCGGACATGTGGGATGCGGCGCTGGCCGGCACGCTCAAGAGTCTGTGGATCATCGGGTATGACGTGGCCCAGACCGATCCCAATTTGAAAAAAGTTCATGCGGCGCTCAAGCAACTGGATTTCCTCGTCGTTCAGGATCTCTTTCTCAGCGAAACGGCGAAGCTGGCGCATCTCGTGATTCCCGGGGCTTCATTTCTTGAAAAGGACGGGACGTTCACGAATCTGGAGCGGCGCATCCAGCGGATCAGAAAAGTGGTGGAGCCGCCCGAGGGGGTGCTGCCGGACTGGCAGGTGGTGTGCGAAGTGTCCGCGCGGATGGGCTATCCCATGCAGTATTCCCATCCTTCGGCGATCATGGATGAGATTGCGCAACTGGCGCCGCTGTTTGCCGGTGTGTCGTTTGATCGACTGGATGCGCCTGGGGGATTGCAGTGGCCGGTGCCCTCGAAAGAACATCCGGGCACCTCGTTGATGCACGAAGACTCGTTTCCAAAAGGGAAGGCGCGATTCGTCGGGGTGGATTATTTGCCGCCGGGCGAGGCGCCCAGCGAGGCGTATCCGTTGGTACTGATCACGGGCCGCATCCTGCAACATTACAACTGCGGTGCGCAGACCAGGCGAACCGACATCATGCAGGTGGTCGATACCGATGTGTTGGAAGTGCACGCGAGTGATGCGGCCACATTGGAGCTTCGTGATGGCGATCTGGTCCGGCTGATCAGCGCGCGCGGGGAGGCCAAGCTTCCCGTGATGATCAGCGAGCGGGTGCAGCCGGGAGAGTTGTTCACGAGTTTTCACTTCCCTGATACGGATCTGAACGTGTTGCTGTCATCCAGTGCGGATGACAGTTCCAAGTGTCCTGAGTATAAAGTCTCGACAGTGCGGATTGAAAAACTGCTGCCGACCGTGACGCCGCCTCCATCCCTCCATGTGATGTTGATCACATGACTGCCGAACCCTCCAGCTCTGCAAACGGTTCCATCGCGGATGCCTATCCGCCGCCGGAGATCGCGGCACGTGTGTGCAAACTCGGCCTGGCCAAGGTGAACACGGCGGTGCCGACGATGGTGGCCCTGGCCGTGTTAGCCGGCGCGTTCATTTCACTGGGGGCGCTCTTTTACACGGTAACGATCACGGGGGGAAAAGGTGAGCCGACCTTGCCGTTCGGGTTGTTGCGCCTGGTCGGGGGAACGACGTTTAGTTTGGGGTTGATACTGGTGGTCGTCGGCGGTGCGGAACTCTTCACCGGGAACAATCTGATTGCGATGGCCTGGGCTGCCGGCTGTGTGCAGACGCGGCAGGTGGTCAGGAATTGGATCTGGGTTTACCTCGGGAACCTGCTGGGGGCCGGTGGCACGGCGATATTGGTGGTCCTTGCCGGGATACACCTGTTGGGAGACGGGGCAGTCGGCGAGACGATGGTGCGCATCGCGCGCAGCAAAGTTGCCCTCGATCCGCTGTCCGCGTTCGCCCGGGGCATCTTGTGCAATGTCCTGGTGTGTCTGGCGGTCTGGTTGTGTATGGGTGCGAGGAGCGTGGCGGACAAGATCCTTGCGATCCTGTTTCCCATCAGCGCCTTCGTGGCCTGCGGCTTCGAACATTCCGTGGCGAATATGTTCTTCCTGCCGCTCGGAATGGCGTTGACGGCCGGAAGCGCGGCCCCGCTTTCGTTGGGGGGCGCGCTCAGCAACCTGGCGCTGGTCACACTTGGAAATATCGTTGGCGGAACGGTCCTGGTGGCGCTTGTCTACTGGTTCATCTACCTCCGAACCGCTCCTCAAGTTCGATGACTAGCAGAATGCGGAAAAAGTCCGCCAGCGGCGTCCTCGCGTCACTCAGATGCTCAACGTATTGCAAGAGTAGGATTCGCCGCTTGTTTCACAGCGGCTTGGCTGGACGTCCCTTCTGCGCAACTTGTTAGGGAAGTCGACCGGCCGGGGCGATCTTCGGGGAGCATGCGCCAGGTCAGCGGACTTCCAGTCCTTCTTTAATGGCCTTCGCCACGTCTCCGCATTCCGTGACCACCTCGACGCGGTATTGCGGGCCGGGGCTGCGGGGCGTCCTATTGGCAACGCAGGATTCGAAGTCTTTGATCGCGCTGTTTTCGAAGGTGCGACTCCAGATCTCGGAGACGCGCGTGCGCTCATCCTGCTGATGCTGATCGAGCGCCAGCCAGCCGACCACTGCGACCGCGGCCACCAGCAGGCTCATGCCGAGCAGCTTCACGGGTTTGCTACGCAACACCTTGAGGAGAAAATAGAGGACCGCTCCGCCCACCAAGAGTGCCGCGACTGCGGCTATCGCCATTTCCGTCGGCGACAGTTCGAGGTAACGGGAATTCCACGAGAGGCCTAAGTTTGTCACGTTCATCTCATCCCTCTCCCTTTCGCTACTTATACCAGTTCAGTTATACAAAAGCCTCCCCTGATTCACATCAGAGCCAGTTCGCCGGGAGAGACGAATGAGCGGTTACCGGCCAGCAATACTCGGGATGGGCACAGAGAGATTCGCGATTCTGATGCCTTCAACGAACAGGGCAGTGGTATGCTGCACCTCGTAAGCGACCCGTTTCCTTGATCGTATGAACCACTCATCCATTCGCGCATATCTAACTCCACGCCTCGGCATCATGCTGCCACTGGGGTTTGCCTCGGGGTTGCCGCTAGCCCTCACGGGTGGGACGTTACAGGCCTGGCTGACTGAAGCAGGATTGGACCTGACGACCATAGGGTTGTTCGCGTACGTCGGACTTCCCTATACGCTGAAATTCCTCTGGGCCCCGGTGATGGACCGCATCGTTCCCCCCTGGCTCGGGAGGCGTCGGGGCTGGATGATCGTGACCCAGACCGGTCTCGCTCTCGCGCTGGCCGTTATGGCACTGATCGGTCCGACAGAAGGCGCGCAGGTGTTCGCGGCCTTGGCATTGGCAGTCGCCTTTCTTTCCGCCTCACAAGACATTGTCTTTGACGCCTATCGGACCGATGTCCTGAAACCGGAGGAACGGGGCTTGGGTGCCGCGACATGGGTGATGGGGTATCGGATTGCCATGATTGCGTCCGGATCGCTGGCCCTGATCCTGGCCTCCCGCCTGAACTGGTCGGCAGCCTACCTTTGCATGGCCGGCTTGATGGGGCTGGGGGTGGTGACCATTCTACTGAGTCCTGAACCAGAAAACGCGCAGGCGGCTCCGCAATCGATGGCGGAAGCAGTCTGGGGGCCGCTGACGGAATTCCTTTCACGTCCCATGGCGGTGGCGCTGTTAGGATTGATCGTGCTCTACAAACTCGGCGACGCCTTCGCCGGGGCGCTGACCACGTCCTTTCTGTTGCGGGGGATGCAGTTTTCGTCTGAGGATATCGGAGTCGTCCGCGCATTCGGAATGGGTGCGACCATCCTGGGCGCGTTCATCGGCGGTGGACTGATGCCACGCTTGGGTCTGTTCCGTTCGCTGTTTGTATTCGGCATCCTGCAGGCCCTCTCGAACCTGTCATTCATGTGGTTGGCTTGGACGGGGAAGAGTTATGCGGTGATGGCCTTCGCGGTCGGAGTGGAAAACCTTACCGGAGGAATGGGGACCGCAGCCTTCGTGGCGCTCGTCATGTCGCTCTGCAACCACCGCTACACGGCGACTCAGTTTGCGCTGCTCTCCTCCGTCGAAGCGCTCGGTCGGGTCTTTCTCGGCTGGCCTGCGGCGAAACTGGTGGGAGCGGCCGGGTGGGGTCCGTTTTTCTTTGTGACCTTCCTCGCTGCGTTGCCGGGCCTGTGGCTACTGTGGCTGCTTCGCAAGCCCGTCGCCCACCATGCAGAATTGAACGCGGGGAGGGGCGAGGTCGAGGCATCCTGCTAGCAGGGGGTGCGAAAGCCTCCTTTCGTCAGCGTCCGTCGGCTCTACTTCACCTTCCGTTGCAGAAACAAAATAAACAGCATCAAGGTCGGCAGCGGTGCCAAGGCAAAGGGCACCAGCCACAGCAACACATTCTTTCCACGCACACGGGCTTGATCGAACATCCAGATAAACACCCATATCAGCAGACCGATATAGTTCACCGCCATCCAGCGGGTGGTGTGGATCTTCAAGCCGCTGATCGATTCCGGTTCCCCCTGAACAAGGAATATTCCGATGAGTAGGGCAAAACCTGCCAGCAGGCCGGCAACGAGGCGTTTACTCCAGACGAACATAGTGGCTCCTCCGTGACTGTCGAACAGGCGTGAACACACGCCTTCGTATTCCATTCCTTGGAAATCGGGCGTAAGCTAAACAGACGGGATGCATTTGTCAAACCGTCGAACGCCTGTCGTCCGCCATTAATCGTGTGGTGCATGCTCGCAGAAAGTACATGATGAATACGGTGACCTTGGCCGGATTAGTGGGGAGTTTGATGGTTGCCGTCTGGTTGGCGGCGACCAATCCGACGATGGATGGGTACTTGCACTTTGTCGAGACGCGCCTGGCAGCTGAGATCGAAAAGATGGATCAGTCGGGCCCCGGGCGTGACCGCGATCTCATACGAGCGATTTTTCGGGCACAGGGCCCGAAGCTCGTGGAAGGGGTTGTCCGTCCGAACACGACTCGCAATAACTGGGGCTTGCTCAGTCTGTTTGAAACCACTGTGCTTGATCAGCCCGTGCTGGTGCTCGGCGTAGCCGGCCAATTTGTGCCGTTACGAGGGGTCGAGGAGGCGACAGTGAAGGTGGGTCGGCTCGCTTTTTAATCTGTGCCAGGAATTTTCTCGCCTCCCTGTGAAAAACGTCTTCCACAGCCCTTGGAAGGCTGTGGATAAGTCAGCGAAAAATGGAGAAAAGCCGCCTCAAATCTAGCGGAGCCGCTATCACCAGCTTATCCCCATTACTCACAGGTGTGCCACAACATTTTGTTTGACAAAAAAATTAGATCACTATATCTAGTATGCAATGCAGTCGAGAGAGTTTTTCAAAGAGAATAGACTTCTGGATGGCCAGGCCTCTTTCCTCGTCCCAACCAATACACACTCGCCGTCCGGCATCTGCACTGAACGTTAGGCATCTGTTAAGGAGGAACCAGTGAGGATTGAACGTAGATTCACCAAGCGTGGGCAGAGCCCCTATGAGGGTCTTGCGTTCGTAAAACGTTCCTCGGAGATCCGGAATCCCGACGGATCGACCGTTTTCAAGTTGGAGCATATCGACATCCCGGAACATTGGACGCAGTTGGCGATCGATATTCTGGCGCAAAAATACTTTCGGAAAGCCGGCGTCCCGCAAGTGCATGAGGACGGCACGCCAGTGGTGGATGCCGCAGGCAAACCGGTGCTGGGAGGCGAGCGCGACTCCCGCCAGGTGTTCAATCGGTTGGCTGGGTGCTGGACCTTCTGGGGCAAGAATCACGGCTATTTCAAAACGCCCGAAGATGCGACCGCCTTCCACGATGAAATGTGCTACATGCTGGCCTATCAAATGGCCGCCCCAAACAGCCCCCAGTGGTTCAACACGGGGCTGCACTATGCCTACGGGCTTTCGGGGCCGGCGCAGGGCCACTTCTACGTCGATCCGAAATTGGGCGAGGTGGTGCGGGCAACGAACGCCTTCGAGCATCCTCAACCCCATGCCTGCTTCATTCAGTCCATTGAAGACGATCTGGTCAACGAGAACGGCATCATGGATCTCTGGGTTCGTGAAGCGCGGCTCTTCAAGTACGGCTCCGGCACAGGGACTAATTTTTCGCGACTGCGCGGCGACGGCGAGTCTTTGTCGGGCGGCGGCCGCTCCTCCGGCCTGATGTCGTTTCTGAAAATCGGCGATCGCGCCGCCGGGGCGATCAAGTCTGGCGGAACGACCAGGCGCGCGGCCAAGATGGTCTGCCTGGATCTCGACCATCCGGATATCGAAGAATTCATCGATTGGAAAGTCGTCGAAGAGCAGAAGGTGGCCGCCATGGTCACCGGCTCCAAGATTTGCGCACAACGCCTCAATGCCGTGCTCAAGGCCTGTCAACTAGTCGATGCGCAGGGACTGGGTCACCTCGAGTTGGATATGAAGCACAACCAGGTGCTGCGGGAGGCCGTGAGCGCCGCCCGTCGCGACATGGTGCCGGAAGCCTATATCCATCGCATGTTCGACTATGCGAAACAGGGCTTTACGCACTTCGTGTTTCACGAATATGACACCAACTGGGACGGCAAGGCCTACCAGACGGTTTCCGGGCAGAACTCCAACAATAGCGTCCGTATTCCGAACGGCTTCTTCGATGCATTGGAGCGGGACGGCGATTGGGAATTGCGCCGCCGGATCGACGGCAAGGTCAGCAAAACGGTCAAGGCCAGGGACCTGTGGGACAAGATTGCCTGGGCGGCCTGGATTTGCGCCGATCCCGGCACGCAGTACGACACGACGATCAATGAATGGCATACCTGTCCGGAAGACGGGCGGATCAATGCGTCGAACCCCTGTTCCGAATATATGTTCCTGGACGATACGGCCTGCAACCTGGCCTCGTTGAATCTCGCCAAGTTTTTTAACGCGGAAGGGGAGTTCGACCTGGATTCCTTCCGGCATGCCGTCCGTCTGTGGACCGTGGCCTTGGAGATCAGCGTGTTGATGGCCTCGTTCCCCAGCCGCGCGATTGCGCAGAAGAGTTATGAGTACCGGACGCTGGGGCTGGGTTACGCCAACCTCGGCACCATCCTCATGAAACAAAGTATTCCCTATGATTCGCAGAAGGCGACGGCGATTTGTGGTGCGATCACGGCGATCATGACCGGCGAATCCTATGCGACGTCGGCAGAAATGGCGGCGGAGATCGGCCCCTTTCCCGGCTACAATCGGAATCGGGAGTCGATGTTGCGTGTTATCCGGAATCACCGGCGGGCGGCCTATAGCGCGCCCCATGAAGAGTATGAAAACCTTACAATTCTCCCGGCCTCGATTCAACCGGAACATTGTCCCCCGGCCATGCTCTTGGCGGCGCGGCGCGCCTGGGATCGGGCCTTGGAATTGGGCACGGCTTACGGGTTTCGCAACGCGCAAGTGACTGTCATTGCGCCGACCGGCACGATCGGCCTGGTCATGGATTGCGACACAACCGGCATCGAACCGGATTTCGCCCTGGTCAAGTTCAAGAAACTGGCGGGCGGCGGCTACTTCAAGATCATCAACCAGAGTCTACCCCCGGCCTTGCAGGCCCTCGGGTACACCGATGCCCAGATCCGGGACATCGGGGCTTATTGCGCGGGTCATCAAACCTTGAAGGGGGCGCCGTTCATCAACCACGAGGTATTGCGTCAAAAGGGTTTCGACGATGCGGCGCTGGAGCGGCTGGAAGGATCGTTGGCGCAGGCGTTCGAAATCCAGTTCGTCTTCAACAAGTACACCTTGGGCGAAGACTTCTGCCGACAGAAACTCGGCATCAACGACGCGCAGTTGGCAGACCCGACGTTCAACATGCTCAAGACCCTGGGCTTCACCCAGGAAGATGTGGCAGCTGCGAACGACTATTGCTGCGGCACGATGACCGTGGAAGGCGCGCCACACCTCAAGCTCGAACATCTGCCCATCTTCGATTGCGCCAATCGTTGCGGCAGGATCGGTCAGCGCTACATCGCAGTCGATGCGCATATTCGCATGATGGCGGCGGCCCAGCCATTCATCAGCGGTGCGATCAGCAAGACCATCAACATGCCGGCGGACGCCACGCTGGAGGATGTGAAAGCGGCATACCTCTTCGCCTGGAAGAGCATGGTCAAGGCCGTGGCGCTCTATCGTGACGGATCGAAGCTGAGCCAACCGCTGAACGCCTCATCCGACAGCGGGAAGGGTGCGGAAGCGACACCCAGCGTCATGACCGTGGCTGAAAAAGTGGCCGAGCGCGTGCTGGTGCGCTACCTCCACAAGCGGCGATCGCTTCCGGCTCGACGCAGCGGATACACGCAGAAGGCCATCATCGGCGGCCACAAACTCTATCTTCGCACCGGCGAATATGAGGACGGCACGCTCGGCGAAATTTTCCTCGATATGCACAAGGAAGGCGCCGCCTTCCGCAGTTTGATGAATAATTTTGCCATCGCTATTTCGCTCGGTTTGCAGCACGGCGTGCCGCTGGAGGAGTTCGTCGAAGCCTTCGTGTTTACCCGCTTCGAACCGAACGGGCCGGTGAAACTGAACGATCGTATCAAGATGGCGACATCGATCATCGACTACATCTTCCGCGAGCTCGCGATCACGTATCTGGAGCGGACAGATCTGTCGCAGGTGCGTGAAGAAGATTTGCGCATGGATTCCATGAAGAAAGATGAACAGGATCCGGAATGCGTGGATGAAGAGGCGGACATGACGGCCTTGGCCAAGTCGTCGATCCTCACCGAACATCTGCCTGTGCGGCGGAACGGGATGAACGGCGGCAACGGCCATAGTCACCGGCCGGGCAATGGCAGTGTCGCGCATAAGGTGGAATTGAAGCGCGAGACCGTCACCGTGACTTCGGTGCGCCAGGAAGCCAAGGAGAAGGGCTACGAAGGTGACCCTTGCCAGAACTGCAAACAGTTCACTCTGGTTCGGAATGGCACCTGTCTAAAGTGCATGAGTTGCGGTGAAACGAGCGGGTGTTCATAGT
>CAZKVY010000036.1:0-37841 GCA_964556305.1 uncultured Nitrospira sp.
TACCAGTATTCGGATGGAAATCTCAATGCGTCGCATAACTATTTAATGCCCGCTGTTCTTCCAATACTCCAAAGCTTGAGCGCCCCTGAAACGGACAAGAGGATATTCGAATTAGGCTGTGGAAACGGCTCAGTCTCGAACGAACTCGCGAAGTATGGCTTCGAGATGACTGGGGTTGACCCTTCCCCGGAGGGAATTCGCCATGCCAAAGAGCATTACCCTCACCTGAGCATTTTCCCCGGCTCAGCGTACGACGACCTAGCGGTCCGCTACGGAACGTTTCCCATCGTTCTGAGTTTGGAGGTGGTCGAACATCTGTATTTCCCCAGAAAGTTCGCCGCAGTTGTGAACGACTTATTGCTTCCGGGAGGAACTGCGATCATTTCCACGCCATACCATGGCTACTGGAAAAACTTGGCGCTATCCATTACCGGGAAAATGGACGCTCACTTTACCGCGCTATGGGATTATGGCCACATCAAATTCTGGTCGTGTCATACCTTGCGGATATTGCTCAAGGAAGCGGGTTTCGAACACATTTCGTTTCTTCGCGTCGGACGCGTTCCAGCGCTGGCAAAGTCCATGATTGCAATTGCGAGAAAGCCTCGCGGATGAGTGTTTCCATCCTGATTCTCACGCTGAACGAGCAGATAAACCTGGGTGCCTGCCTGGACTCAGTGAGGTGGTGCGACGATGTCATCGTTCTGGACTCGAATAGTGTGGATGGAACGGTGGCGATTGCTCTGGAAAGAAGAGCTCGCGTTGTACAAAGACCATTTGATAATTGGGCTGCTCATCAAAACTGGGCTCTTGCGAACATTGATTTCAGGCATCCGTGGGTGTTTTACCTGGACGCCGATGAAAGGATGACGGAGGAACTACGGCGAGAGATCCTCAGCATCTCCGATAATGCAAGCGAACCTGCAGTTGCCTATTATTGTGGAAGAAGGAACTACTTCATGGGGCGTTGGATTAAACATGCCATGCCGCCCGGAATGATTATGAGGTTCTTTAAGCCATCCCTTGTTCGATTCGAGCGCTTGGTAAATCCTACCCCAGTCATCAATGGTCCTCACGGATATCTTAGGCATCATTTTCTGCACTACAACTTCAGTAAAGGATTGAGCGAGTGGTTTGACAAACACAATAAATACTCCGCACTCGAAGCGTTGGAAGGGATGAAGCTCCTGAACGGTTCAGCTCAGTCAGGAGCATCGCTAGTTAGCGGAGACTCGGCAACTCGCCGCAAGGCTCTTAAGAATCTGTCATTTCGACTTCCATGTCGCTCCTTGTTAAAGTTTTTTTATCTCTATTTCATTAAGCGGGGTTTTCTCGACGGTCCTCCGGGATTTACGTACTGCGTACTTCAATCCATTTATGAATACATGATCGCACTGAAGATGAAGGAGTTACAGAGAAGAGAGCAGGGGCTTTCGCTTTAATGCTTCGAGGTTGTCGCCTGAAAGCATTTCAGCACGAAGAAAATGTGGGACCAGGATATTTTTCTAGCAAGCTACTGTAAGTGCACCAACCACGGGCTGGTTATCCGCTCCATTCCGGTGATCGCACAACATTGCCAATGAGACTATTTTTCATCAATCGTTTTTTCTATCCGGACCATTCCGCTACGAGTCAGCTCTTGACGGACCTCGCCTGGCGGCTGGCCCAATCAAAATTCAATGTGTGCGTTGTCACCAGTAGGCAGGCCTATGACGATCCCAATGCTCTCCTAGAAGATCAGGCAATCGTGCAAGATGTCCACATTGCCCGAGTATGGAGCAGCCGTTTCGGTCGCCAGCGGTTATGGGGGCGAGCCATCGACTACGGAACGTTTTATTTGAGCGCACTTTGGTATCTGCTGAGGATGGTCCGAGCTGGTGATGTCGTCATCGCTAAGACCGATCCGCCTCTGATATCGGTGGTCGGTGCCGTAGCTGCCAAATTGCGTGGTGCAATTTTAATCAATTGGATTCAAGATTTATTCCCCGAAGTTGCCGGGGCGTTGTCGGTTCAGGGATTAGGGTGGTTCGAACCACCGCTCCGTACTCTGAGAAACAGGTCTCTACGGGCAGCCCGAATAAATGTCGTCATTGGAGAGGGCATGGCAAAGAGACTGCGGGGAGAGAGCATTCCATCCGCCAGTATCCGAGTGATTCACAATTGGGCCGACGGCACGGCCATTCAGCCGGTTGATCGAGAGAAGAATGATCTCAGGCAAGAGTGGAAGCTACAGGATAAGGTTGTCGTGGGCTACTCAGGGAATTTCGGGAGGGCCCATGAATTCGGCACGATTCTTTCAGCAGCCGAGATGCTCCAAGATCTCCCTCAGATCGTTTTTCTATTCATTGGAGCCGGCGCCCAGTTGGAATCGATGCGCCAGACAGTTTCCCAGAAACAATTAAGAAACGTCCTCTTCAAACCGTATCAGCCACGAAATCAGCTCTCCATGAGCCTCGGCGTTCCCGACATTCATATTATTTCCCTGCTGCCCCCCCTCGAGGGCTTAATCGTTCCCAGCAAGTTCTACGGGATTGCCGCGGCGGGAAGGGCGATGCTGTATATCGGAGACAAGGAGGGAGAGATTCCACAGCTGATAGGACGTGCCCAGTGTGGATTCTCGGTGGAGGTGCATCAGACCCACGAGGCGGCAACTGTCATCCACAGGATAGCTCAAGATAGTCATGCCTGCACCCAAATGGGGAATCAGGCGCGGATTCTGTTCGATCAACGGTTCGAGAAATCCTATGCAGAGACGACTTGGCAGACGACGATTGAGGAAGCGATTTATCGGATACGATAACTAATCTGTCCTTGCGTTCATAGGAAACATAAAGATGATGAAGAGCACTTGCACCATTCTAGGGTCTGGAACAGTGTTCACAATCGGGCTGTTGGCGTTGTTGATGTGGGACGGCGCAATAACGGTGTGCATCGCACAGGCTCAGACCATGCCTGAGAAGACATTCGTGGTGTTTGACGGCACGCTCTATACCAACAAACCGGATCTATCTCAGTATGGAATTCAGCCCATTACCATCACGTATGCAAGCCAATTCGGTAATGAATGGTTCAAGGATGCGGCAAGGTTGCCTGATAAGGAGTCGGTGCAACGGGTCGCGCGCGAAGCTGAAAAAAAGGCCAGTCATGTGGTGATCGATATCGAACATTGGCCACTGAAAGGAGATTCCCGCCAAGTTCAGGAAAGCTTGTCGAAGTACATGACAGTCCTTCACTGGTTCAAGGGAGCAGCTCCCGGACTGGCCGTGGGCTACTACGGAGCGCCACCCCTGCGCGACTATTGGAGGGCCATCAATTCACCGACAAGCAAGGAATGGCGGTCTTATTCAGAGGAGAACGATCGGCTCCAACCTCTTGCCGGAGCGGTAGACATCCTCTTTCCTTCACTGTACACCTTCTATACCGATCAAGGAGGATGGGTGCGCTATGCCTATGGCCAAATAGCTGAGGCTCGACGTTGTGCAAATGGAAAGCCTGTCTATGTATTTTTGTGGCCTCAATACCATGATTCCAATCGAACGCTCGCGGGTACGTTTCTCCCTGCTGATTATTGGCGCCTCGAATTGGAGACTGCGAAACAGTATGCGGATGGGATCATTCTTTGGGGTGGGTGGGGAAACAACAATCGGCCAGCCAAATGGGACGAGGATGCCGGCTGGTGGAAGGTTACGAAAGATTTTATGAAGAGCCTAGGGGACCCGGATCAGCCTGCCGGCAGTCATGGCAAATAACACTGTCGTCCCACATACCGCAATAGTGTCGAGGGCGTGGCATGAGATGTTTCATTTTGAAACATCTCCGGAATAGATGTCTATCTCACCAAGCAGACCGGAATACCCGCCCTACGTACACTCTTCACCGTACGTAGTTGAACCGCTTCATCAGGCCACACCAACCTGATCCTCAGGACAATTCATTCGTGTTGGAGTTGTCTTGGACTACTCCAACGCCACCGTAGATCACGTTTCCTGAGCGGTGACCAGTACACCATTCTCATCTGTCTTTTCTCGACACACTGCTCGACACACAGCTTAGGAATGACCCTGTAGGAGTACTGATAAAACAGGAACTGCGTGATCGTCTTGGTCAAGATGTCGTGGCATAAGACCGATGAAGAGGTACGAAGTGTGCCCTGACTATTAACCGCCCAGCAGATTGACTATGGGTGATCACTTGACGGAGGGCGATGGAGCGTCCTCCACTCGTGGAAACAATCACTCAGAGTCTTTCATATGGAGTACAAAATATGAAGATGACACCTAGAGGGCTCCTTATGGCCGGGACTGTCGTAGCGGCCGGGCTTGGGATCGTGGCAGGGATCCTCTGTACCGATGGTCCGGCAGGACCACTCGTGCACGCACAGACATTGCCGGACAAGAAGCCCTTCATGGTCTTTGACGGAACCCTATACACCGGTAAGCCGAATTTGGCCGTCTATGGCATCCGCCCCATCGCGATCGCGTATACAGGACAATTCGGAGCGCAATGGTATAAAAATCCCGACAACCTGCCTGATAAAAGTATTGTTGAGAGAGTTGCAGGAGAGGCCAAGGCAAAGAATATTCCCGTGGTCATTGATATCGAACATTGGCCATTGGACAGCGCTTCCAATCAGGTAGGAGCCAGCCTGTCTAAGTACATGACCGTGCTCCAATGGTTCAAGGACGCAGCTCCTGGATTAGCGGTGGGTTATTATGGAGCACCACCACTGCGTGATTACTGGAAATCCCTCAAATCTCCCACCAGCACGGAGTGGGCATCGTTTGCCAGAGAGAATGATGCGCTCCGACCCTTGGCAGGAGCGGTGGACCTTCTCTTTCCTTCCCTCTACACTTTTTACACCGATCGGGGTGGATGGGTGCGTTACGCATACGCCCAAATTGCCGAAGCTCGACGCTACGCCAACGGCAAGCCGGTGTATGTGTTCTTATGGCCTCAGTACCATGAATCAAATCCCTCGCTGAAAGGGGCGTATCTGCCTGCTGATTTCTGGAGGCTTGAGTTGCAGATGGCTCGACAATATGCAGACGGGATCGTCATTTGGGGGGGGTGGAGCGGTAATGGGCCGGTGAAATGGGACGATAACGCTGCCTGGTGGAAAGTGACGAAGGAATTTATGCAAAAGGTGGCACCGCCCCAATCATAATGCCGACCAAGCAGATATTAGCCATGAATTCACGAAAGCGGCAACCCGCGCCAGGCGGGAGCCGCATCTTCGTTCGGGACGATCTCACCGCAGCGCGCGGTTATCCCGTAGGAATCATCGTGATAGAAAAAATCTGTCTGATGTTTTTCACCCTCACCCGTCTCCACCTTGATGAATTGTGATCCGTAACTAACACCTTGGGGTCGAAGATTCCGGAGAATACCGCTGGGCGGCCGTGATTCATTGATGCTACGCCCGAGCCGGGCCAATCCTCAATCGAACTCACGACCGAATATTCCAGAGTAATCTGGGTTGTCGGGGGCTACATTAGCACGCTCCTCTGTCTAAACTACTTGTTTGCACCTACCGCTCCACCAAGAATTCCAGCCATTTCACCAGAGGGGAGCACTCACAGCTATGTACTCCATCATCCAAAGATAAGACCTAACTACGCCGTAAAACCTGCAGGTCGACGCAGCGTGGGTTTTGAATCTAGCCGAACGATGCCTATCCCAAACGTAACCAGATACGTTCGGCCCTAGTTACATCCAGAGTGCTTCAAGACTGCCTGGGACAATGGGTTCATTGTGATGCATAAAGTGCGTCACAATGTATCATCGTGAGTCATTGTGAAGGGTATTGGATACGGTTTTTGAGCATACGTAATTAATTTTATACTTTTTCCCGAAAAACTCTTGCGCTGAGGATGTGTTTTCAGTACTCTCCACAGAGTTGTGCGCTTGAAATTCATAACCGTGGTGTAACTAAGTAGTTTGTCTATAGTTAGTTTTCCGTCAGATCATAAGGAGAATAGGCATGAGAAAGATCGAGCAGAAGACTCCGGTGACAACCATGTGGCTCGGGGCTAGCCTCCTATGTGCGTTGCTAATGGCGCCGGATCGTGCTCATGCGGCACAGATCCCCTTTAGCTTTTCCGGTTCGGTCGGGAACGTATTCGGCGGGGTGTTCACACCTCAAGGATTCGGCGCTGATGGCTTTACCACAGCACTTCCCGTATCCGGAGGCGTCACATACAATTCAAACTCAACGGACCGAATTGCAGGCGCGAATATTGGACGATACAATAACGCGGTCCAAGATTTCTCCGTGAGCGTGGGTACGTATTTTGCCAGCTTTGCGCCGGGCAATAGTTTTATCAGAGTCACGAACAGTGCCGCGGGGGCCGGAAGCGATATCTATGAATTGCGGGTGAACGGCCTGCTCGGCAGTGCCGTAAACGGATATACACCGACTAGCTTTCTGCTCGAACTGACCGATCCAAGCGGTACGGCCTTCTCAAGCGATAAGCTCCCGACCGGACCGCCTAGTCTTTCGTCGTTTGCGACCTCTGAGTTCCGTCTGTTATTTGGCTCGGCCTCGACGAGAGTGCAGGGAGCATTGACTTCTCTCGTTCCCTTGCCGGCGGCGGTATGGCTCTTCGGGGCAGGTCTGATTGCCCTGGTGGGCTTGGGATCGCGAGGACTCGCCAGTCGCAAAAGCTCAGAAGCCTGATATGCACCATGAACCGATCGACACTCGATCCGGGACGGGGAACAAGAACGTCTGTCTGTGCCCAGTTAGTGTAATTCCACACGGCATCCTAACGATTCCAGTTAGTCGCCTCTTCTTGTCCTCTCCCCCGGCCGGGGGAGAGGACTAACATACACTCTAAGCTTTCAATCTGGGCCACGGGAGTATTAGCCGTGGCCCTGATAGGGTACATGTATGCCGACAGCCTTCGCTTCATGGTTGGCCAGTGGGGAAGCGATGACTATAGTCATGGCTTCTTCGTCCCTGTCATTAGTTTGTTACTTATTTGGCAAAGGCGATATCGGGTCGTTGCGGCAGGAGTACGTCCGTCCTGGGTAGGGCCGGCTCTTGTTTTTGTCGGTTTGCTCTTCTATGTCATCGGGGACTATGGCGCACTCTATGTTGTGCTGCATGTATCGCTGTGGATCGTGATTGTCGGGCTGCTACTCTCATTCATCGGACCTTTTGCTGCGCGGCAGATCGCCTTCCCATTAGCATTCTTGTTGACCTGCATTCCATTGCCGGTCTTTCTCTATAGCGCGCTATCTGGCCGCCTGCAATTATGGTCGTCGGCATTGGGTATCGGTTGCCTTCAGGTGGCCGGGATCACCGCATTTCGTGACGGCAACGTGATTGACCTTGGACCTGTCCAACTTCAGGTCGCCGAAGCTTGTAGCGGCATCCGATATCTCTTTCCGCTTACATCCCTCGCGCTCCTGTGTGCGTATCTGTTTCGAGATCGGATCTGGAAACGGATCCTGCTAGTCCTTTCAGCAGTGCCCATTTCCGTGCTGGTCAATGGTCTCCGCATCGGGATCGTAGGGGTGTTGGTTGAATTTTTTGGCTCTCAGGCAGCCGAAGGTTTTCTGCATTTGTTTGAGGGGTGGTTGTTGTTCATGGCCACGTTGGGACTGCTTATTTTAGAGATGTGGCTATTGTCAAACATCCAGCCGCTGGGTCATAGCGGCACATTCAGGGATCGTTTCACGTGGGTCGATGAGCCGGTTCAAGTCAAGACACATGAGGTACAGTCTCAGTCGAGGCTTCCAGGGAATCAGACGTCACCGGTGTATCTATACAGCGTCGCACTATTGATCCCGTTCGCTATGTTCTCTGCTCTGATAGGAGAACGGCAGGAGATTGCACCGTCTCGTCCGGAATTCCTGAATTTTCCTATGCAAATTGGATCGTGGCAGGGGAATCCATTACCCATGGAACAGCAGTACATCTCCGCACTCCGCTTCGATGACTATCTCTTGGCTGACTACGTATCCGCCGGCGAGCATTCTGTGAACCTCTACATCGCCTATTACAGTTCGCAGAAGAAGGGACAATCAGCACATTCTCCACAGAGTTGTATCCCGGGGGGCGGATGGGAGATTGCCTCACAGCAGACGATTGAATTGCCCTTAGGCGATAGTGTCAACTCGGCCTATCCGGCTAATCGGATTCTCATTCAGAAGGACGGTCAGAAACAACTGGTCATCTATTGGTTCAAGCAGCGGGAGCGAATCCTCTCGAACGAATATCTTGTGAAAATGTATTTGTTCTGGGACGCGCTGCTGAAAGGCCGCAGCGATGGGGCGTTAATTCGCCTGGCAGCTTCCGTTAATCAAGGTCAGCGCGAAGAGGACGTTGAGCGGCAGATGACTGAGTTTGCTCGGCTGATTCAGCCAAAATTAACGCGGTTTATTCCGGATTAACCATGACAAGTGCCGTTTTTTTCAGCTTCATTACCTCTTTGTTCATCTGCATGGCATTCATCCCGCCACTCCAGTTGAATGCGGGGCGTTGGAGCTTCATGGATCTTCCCGGCGATCGAAAGGTTCACGCGAATCCAATCCCGCGGATTGGCGGCATCGCATTTGGCTTCGCGGCATTACTATCCATATTTTTTTGGGTGCCGCAAGATCCGGTCATTGCGCCGATATTAATGAGCGCGTTGATCATTCTAGGTTTCGGCATTTGGGACGACCGCGCCGACCTGAACTACATGATCAAACTTGTCGGACAACTCTTGGCCGTCTTCGTGGTAGTTGTGATTGGTCATATTCAATTCGAACAGATTCCATTTCTCTACGAAGAGGAAGCGCCGCTTTGGCTGACCCTGCCCCTGACCGTGGTATTTCTGGTCGGGGCCTCGAACGCTGTCAACCTCTCCGACGGGCTTGACGGCTTAGCCGGAGGATTGGCCTTTCTGACGTTCGCCGGCATTGCTTATTTGGCTTACCTTTCGCATGACTTAACCATTCTCGTACTGGCTTCCGGTTTTTTAGGAGGCCTATTGGGGTTTTTGCGATACAACACCTATCCGGCCAGGATTTTCATGGGCGACGCGGGAAGTCAATTGCTCGGCTTCTCGATGGGAGTCCTTGTCCTGCTCATGAGCGATCCGGCCCGTGGTCCTTTTCCCGTGACAATTGGTTTGCTTGTACTCGGACTGCCCTTTCTCGATACGATTGCCGTCATGGGTCAACGGCTTGCGAAGGGATGCTCGCCCTTCATCGGTGATCGAAACCATGTACACCACAAGCTTCTGGCGCTGGGATTGTCCCATTATGAAGCCGTCATCGTGATTTATGGGATTCAGGCGGTGATGGTGGGGCTGGCCTATCTTCTCCGTTGGCAATCCGATGTGCTGATCCTTGCCATCTATGGTGCGTTCGCCCTAGCCATGTTCTCCTTGTTTCTCGCGACTGAGCGTCGCCGTGAGGTCCCGTCCTTTGCATCAAACGGTCGGGTATTCTCAGACAGCAAACTCGCCAGGGCAGGGTTGTGGGTCAGTGACATGACCCCTCGTTTTCTGGCCGTCGTCGTTCCACTGTTTTTAGTCGCACATGTCTTCCTGCCGGGGCATGTACCGAGAGATGTCGGATTTGCCGCCCTTAGTCTCTTTGTGGTGGTGTTGGCCGGGCCGTGGTTCCTGCCCCAGTATCGCTCACATTTTGTACGGGGAGGCTTGTACGTCGGCAGCGCCTTTTTGATGTATATGGTGGAGCACTCTGGCCTACCTGACATATGGCCGATCTATGTCACCCAAAACTCGCTTTTAGCCCTGATCGCGGTGCTGGTCTTGTTGAGCATGCGGTTCAGCCGAGGCAACCGTTTCCAAACCACGCCGCTGGATTATCTCATGGTATTTTTCGCCTTGATCGTTCCGTTGCTGCCGGAAATGCGGGCGGATATGCCGACCCTGAGTATCTTAGCCGCAAAACTGATCGTTCTCTATTTCTCGTTCGAGCTGTTGTTGCATAGCTTTACCGATCGCGTGAAGCAATTGGGGGTGGTGTCCCTCTGGGTGTTGTTTGGATTGGGGGTGAAGGCATGGATGTAGGGTCGCGGCAAATGATGAGCTTGGTGGCTTCGTGAGCGAGCGTAGCCCTACGACCTTCTGCCGTTTCGCCGTCATGTGGCTGCTGCCGCTGATATTCACCCTGTCGGGATGCGGAGGGCCCCAAGAACGGAAGGCGCAATACCGTGCAAAAGCCCAGGAATATATCCAGGCAGGGAATTTCCCGAAGGCCCGTGTCGCACTTCGCAATGTATTGAAGATCGATCCCAAAGATGCCGATGCCTATTTCATCGTTGCACAGCTGGAGGAAAAAGAAAAAAATTGGCGGAACGCCGTTGCCAACTATCAACAAGTTATTGAACTTGTCCCCGGTCATAAAGAGGCGCTCATTACCCTTGCCAAATATTACTTGGAAGCACGTCTCCCCAATGAGGTAATACGTTCGGCCGACAAAGTACTCGAGACGTATCCGCAAGATCCTCAGGCAACCGCTTTGAAGATCGCCGTCCTGGCCCAGGAGAATAAAATCCACCAGGCAATGGCTCAGGCGGAGACCCTAAATCGGCATCATCCGACCGAACCGGACGTCGCGATTCTCCTGGCCACTCTGTATTCACACCAACGGCGCACGCAGGAGGCGACAAGAATACTTCGTCACGCAATTCAGGCTCATCCTCACCATTTGGACCTCTTGAACAATCTGAAGACTGTACTCGCAGAAGGACACGATCTCAAAGGCACGGAAGAGGTGTTGCGCCAGATTATTCAGGAGGAGCCCACCGTTTTTGACCATCGCTTGAAACTCGCCAGGTTCTATGACCAACAAAAGGATGTGGACCAAGCGGAGGCAGTGTTGCGCGATGCGACGGCCCGTTTTACGGAAAGCGATCAACCCTGGTTGGCTTTAGCGGATTTTCTCAGTCTGAGGCAGGGGATGGCAGCTGCCGAGACGGCTCTGCGCACGGCCAGGGAACGACTTCCCTACTCAACAAAGATCGCGTTTGCCCTGGCTGCGCTGTATGAACGTCACGGTGAAGAGACGAGCGCTCGCCGTATCTATGAGAGTCTCGTGAGAGAGTACGCGAAGAAACCGGCGGGACTGGAAGCGAAGGTCATGATTGCTCAGCTTGATTACGCAGGCGGCCGACATGAGGAAGCTGAATCTCGTTTGGCTGAGGTATTGAAAGAAAACCCGCGATCGGCAGAAGGGTTGATTTTGCAGGGAAAAATCGCGCTGGCCAAACGAAACGGCAGGGAAGCCGTTCAGACGTTTCGGACAGTCTTGCGTGATCAGCCCGAACAAGCTCACATCCAATCACTGCTCGGCCAAGCCCATGTCATCACGGGTGAAACACTGTTGGCTCGAGAGAGTTTTGAGCGGGCCGTCTCGCTCTCCCCCGGGCTGCTGGATCCAAATTTTTCACTTGCCATGCTTGACAGCCAGACCGGTCAAGTAGAACGAGCCCGTCTTCGATTACGAGAAATCGTACGGACACGCCATGACCATTTCCCGGCAATCGAAATGCTGTTTGCCCTTGATCTCAAGGCCGGTGACTGGACGCAAGCGAAGACCACCATGTCGCATTTGCGCTCCCTCGTGGGAGAAGGTGCCGTGATGTTCATGGCAGAAGGCAAATTCTATGAGGCACAGGGTGAATTCAGCAGAGCGAAGGCCGCGTTCGAACAAGCGGCAACGATCAGCCCCGATGCTCTTGAACCGCTTCTCGCTCTGGTTCGACTCGACATCGCCCAAAAACACAACGATTATGCACAACGACGCCTCGAAACACTCATCACCATGCGCCCCAACCATGCGTATGGGCATGGATTGCTGGGCGAGGTGCTGGCGTTGAACAACCGACACGAAGAGGCCGTGGCGCAGTTTCGAGAAGCCACAAGAGTGAATGCAACGTGGATTACCCCCTGGCTGAGTTGGGCAACCCTCTCTGTCAGGCGGGGCCAAGCAGATGAAGCCATTCGAATTTTGAGCCAAGCTGCGGCCGTCAATACCTCGAGCGAAGAAACACACATCCTAATGGCATCGATACTGGCAGGTCAGGGAAACGTCGATGCGGCTATCCAGGCATATGAGACGGTGCTGCGTATGAACCCTCGCAACGTATTCTCAGCCAACAATCTCGCATCGCTACTGGTGGACTACAAAGGAGACCAGGCAAGTCTGGAACGCGCATTTGCCTTGAGTCGAGATTTTGAAAAGGACGCTCCCCATCCCTTGTTCCTAGATACGTTGGGATGGGTACGATTTAAGATGGGCCATCAGGATCAAGCGCTTCGCCTGCTGAAAGCGGCCGCCGCAAAGGCGCCTGATATGCCGACGCTCAACTATCATCTCGGCTCGGCGCTTTTTGAGTCGGGCCTGAAAAGCGAGGCCAAAGCATACCTGACGAAGGCCCTCAAAAGTGCCGAACAATTCGACGGGCGACGTGAAGCACAACAGTTGCTCGCCCGGACCAGCGGATAGGAGCCGTGCACCATGCAAAATTGTTTTCACCTTGTTCATAGAACCATGATCGGATTGATCGTCGGATTGTTCCTGAGCGCCACTGTCAGCTGCCAATCCGCTGACGTGCGCAACACGTCGCGCGACGCGACGGTGTCCGTCGAGGGCTATCAGCTCGGCCCTGAAGATGTCTTACTTATTTCCGTGTGGAAAGACGAGCACCTGACACGCGAGGTGGTCGTAAGGCCGGATGGCATGATTTCCTTCCCCCTGGTCGGAGATGTGCAGGCTGAAGGTCGAACCGTGGAGGAATTACGTTTGGACCTAGCCAAACGATTGATCAAATATATTCCAGCCGTGAACATTACGGTGGCGGTCATGAAACCATTGAGCTACAAGGTCTATGTCGTGGGACGGGTGTCGAAGCCAGGCGAATTTCTGGTTGGACACTATACTGATGTGCTCCAGGCCTTGAGTCTCGCCGGCGGACTGACCCCCTTTGCAGCAGAAAATGACATCAAAGTCGTGCGCCGGGTGATGGGACAACAGCAGACCTTTCCGTTCCGATACGGCGATGTGCGGAAAGGAATGGATTTGGAGCAAAACATCATCCTGCAGCGCGGCGACGTCGTCATGGTGCCATAGCTCGTGAAGGTACCGTCGCCGGGTCGGAACAGTGAGCAGAACGCCAGGCAGTCAGGAAGAAAACCGGCCTACCTGACTGTTGCGTTTCTGATCATGGCCATAGCCGCTCCAAGTTTTGCGGCAGAATGGTCGCTCGTCCCCTCGATGAGCACTAAGGCCTATTTTAACGACAATCTATTACTAACCCCGCTGCCTCACGATCCGACTTATGGCTACTGGGTTTCGCCAGGGGTCGAATTCGCCGGGAAGACAGAGCGGCTGGAAGTGAGCAGCAGGGCGGCACTGGACTTCGTGGATTATTATGGAGGCGAGCCGAGCCGCTTCACAAATGTATTCTTGCCGTTGAGAATGAAGTATCGGACTGAGCGGGACGAATGGGGATTCACCGGTGGATTTACCAGAGACAACACCTTGATGGGCGAACTGTTGGCCACTGGATTGGTCCTGCAATTTACACAGCGAAATCTGTGGGATATGAATCCGAGTTGGACCAGATACATCACCGAGAAGCTAGCCTTCCAAGGAACGTTTCAGTTCTCGGATGCGAGCTATCAGGATGGATTACGGCTGGGACTGGTCGATTATCAACAATTTGGAGGATCCGCCGGTTTGCTCTACCATGCAACGGAAAGAGTCGATATTCAACTGGCCTGGACGTACACCAACTTCCACACGACTAATTCGCCGTTCGGTTTGCGGGCCAGCTACCCAGGACTGATGCTGACTATGGCCCATACCTTTACCGAAACGCTGAAAGGAACCCTGTATGGTGGACCTCGATTTGTCCATTCCACAAATCAATTGCCCGGTGGGGATGTGAAAACTCAACATACGGTCTGGGTCTATGGTGCGGACCTCACAAAACAGTTTGACAGTGCTAGCCTCCAATTCACCCTATCTCGCGATATCATGCCGAGCGGCTTCGGCCTGCTGATTCAAAGGGACCGAGCGGGCATTCTTGCCTCCTACAATTTTTCTGAAACCCTGACGGCTTCACTTGATACGTCCGGCTACCTCATTTCCGGGGCGTCACCCTTAGCACGTGGCGGCTCTATTTCTGAGAACCGGCTCATCTACACCACTCCCAAACTCGGTTGGAAGTTTTCCGAATGGTGGAAATTCGAAGTCGCCTATTCTCACCGTTGGCGGGATTCGGATAGCCTTGTCGAACCTGTCATGTCGAACGCGCTCATGTTCATGGTGACGTATTACCCCCCGAAACTGGCCATTTCGAATTAGGTTCGGGGGCTTAGAAAAAGGACATTTCCATGTCAGGGCAGCCGCGATCACAAACACCAGAATCGACGATCAATCTTGCAGACTATCTCGCGGTATTCAGACGCCGAAAGGCCGTTGTGTTGGTTGCCGCGGGGGTACTCATCTGCCTCAGCCTTGCGGCGGCCGTCCTCTGGCCTCCAACCTTCAAATCCACGGCCACGATTTTAATTGAAGAGCAGGAAGTGCCGGCCGAGTTGGTCCATAGCACCATTACAAGCTACGCCGATCAACGGATTGAAATGATCAAACAACAGGTCATGAGCCGTTCCAGCCTCTGGAAGGTCGTGGAGCAATACAATCTGTACCCCGAAATGAGACGTGAAAATCCCACAGAGGAAGTCATCAAGCGTTTCAGTAAGGATATTGAGGTGGAGGTGGTCAATGCGGACGTCATCGACAAACGCACGCAGCATGCCACCAAGGCTACCATCGCCTTCACTGTTGCCTACAATAGTGGATCGCCTGACACCGCCCAACGTGTGGCCAATGAATTGACCAGCCTGTTTCTCGGCGAGAATCTCAAGAGCCGCGAGCGACAAGCTCAGGAAACCACCACGTTCCTCAGACAGGAAGCAGAGAGCCTCGCAACTCATATCGAAGAGGTCGAAGCGAAGCTCTCCAAGTTTAAACAACGCGCTGCGGGCGCCCTGCCTGAGCTCATGCCCTTAAATCTTCAAATGATGAATCAGGCCGATCGGGAACTCATGGACCTCGATCAACAAATTCGGAGTCTCGAGGAACGCAAGAGCTACCTCGAAGGAGAATTGGCGACCATCAAGCCCAATACCCCCATTCTCTCAGTGACGGGAGAACGTATCCTCGACAGTGTGGAGCGGCTGCGCGGGCTCAGAGCTCAATATGCCGGACTCGCTGCGAACCTTTCATCCGACCATCCCGATGTGATCAAGATGAAACAGGAAATCACGGCGCTAGAGAAGGAGACTGGGGCGAATCCGGAAACAGAAGAGATCGCCAAGCAATTGACCGATGCCCGGGCCAGGCAGGCCACGCTCGCAGACCGTCTCGGGCAGGACCATCCGGACGTGCTGCAGACGAAACGCACAATCGTCGCGCTGGAACGGGAATTCCGGCGGATCGGCACGAGTGCGAGCAGCAACTCTCCGAGACAACGGCCGGAGAATCCCGCCTACATCAACATCCAGGCTCAACTCAATTCTGTCAATTCATCCCTGCAAGCCTTGAAAACCAGTCGCACGACTGTCAAACAACGACTCCAGGAGTATGCCAGGCGCATCGAACGGACACCAACCCTGGAACCAGATTACCTGACGCTCGCCCGTGACCGGGACACTTCTTCCCAGAAATACCAGGATATTCGCTCCCGGCTTCTGGAAGCGAAGGTCTCGGAAGGACTCGAAGTCCAGCGAAAGGGCGAACGGTTTTCGCTCATCGATCCGCCGGGATTGCCGGAATCGCCCGAGAAGCCCAACCGGAAAGCCATCGTGCTGTTGGGGTTCATCCTCGCATTGGCCGGAGGAGCCGGGGCTGCCGGCCTCGCGGAACATCTCGACCACTCGATCCATACGCCGGAGCAGTTGGTGAGGATCACGCAAACCTTTCCGTTGGCAGTGATTCCCTACATGCCCAACCAGGCGGACCTGGCTCGGGCCCTCGTTCGTCGAAAAAGAATTCGTCTTGCGGGCTTGGGCACGCTGGCCTTGCTGCTGCTCATCTGCCATCTCTTTTGGACCCCATTGGATGTGGTGTGGTATGCGACCTTAAGACGGTTTGGCATCGATTGATCGCCGTCACACGCGATGGTCGTGACTCTATACGAACGCTGAACCAAAAGGATTACCATGGAATGGTTTCAAGCTGCGCTAGATCGGTATAAACAGCAACAATACCAGGGCCACGCTACACAAAAACCAGACCGTATTCAGCCTAAACGTGCGGTGCCGGCTCCAATCGTCTACACACGTACACGATCCGTGCAAATTCCGGAACCGGTGCTGCGGGAACAACGGATCATGGCTGGATTTGACGCAGGGCCCTTCGTGGATGCATTTAAGATTTTGCGTACTCAGGTCATGCATCGGGTACGGGAAAAAGGGTGGAATGTGATCGGCGTGACCAGCCCAGGGGAGGGGGAAGGCAAGACCTTTACCGCGGTCAACCTGGCCGCCAGCTTGGCAATGGATGTCATGCAATCGGTGCTCCTCATCGATGCGAACCTTCGACACCCGACCATCCATGAAGTGTTCGACCTTGGCTCCTGTCCGGGACTGGCTGACTATCTCCTTGATGATCTCCCGATTGAACAGTTGCTGATTCATCCCGGCATCGGGCGCTTTGTGTTTTTACCTGGAGGCCGCGCCGTGTCGCACTCGGCAGAAGCTTTGACGTCACCGAAGATGTTGGCCCTGGTCGAGGAGTGCAAGCACCGCTACCAATCGCGCATGATCCTGTTCGATCTGCCCCCGCTCTTGAAGACCTCAGACGTCCTGGCGTTTGCGCCCTATCTGGATGCCCTCTTGTTGGTGGTGGAAGAAGGGCGTACAAGGGTAGACGATGTGGAACGATCCCTCGCCTTGTTGAAACAGACCGCACCAGTGCTGGGCACGGTGGTCAACAAGATCGGCTTTTCGACGGCCACGCCCGCGAGCATGAAGAGAATGATGTAGGCATTCATGTATAAAAGCTTCTACCAACTCCACAGCAAGCCCTTCTCGCTATTGCCGGATAGCGAGTTTCTGTATCTCGGAGCAACTCATCGAACCGCGTATAGCTTGCTCGAATATGGCCTATTGACCGAGGCGCCATTTATGGTGCTCACCGGCGATCCCGGGATGGGCAAGACTTCGCTGCTTCAGAAATTGATCGCGGACACCCGTGACGCATTTTCGATCGGGTTTCTCACCAACGCCCGCTACGATGTGGACCATCTATTGCCCTGGATTCTCCTCGCTCTAGGGTTGAACAGCAAACAAGTCGATCCGGTCGAGGCCCAGCACTTGTTCGCCAATTTTCTTGCCCAGGAAACAGCACGACACCGGCGGGTGGTGTTGATCATGGATGAGGCGCAGAACCTAGGGGTGAAACTGCTGGAAGAGCTGCGGCTGCTCTCCAATTTGAATCAGGAAAAAACGCTGCAACTGCAAATCATCCTGTCTGGACAGCCCGATCTGCAGACCCTCCTGCGTCGGGTGGATATGACCCAGTTTGCGCAGCGAGTCGTGGTGGATTACCATTTGCAACCCTTCACAGAGGACGAGGTTGCGCACTATATTCGCCATCGTATCCAGCTCGCAGGATCGACGCGCCCGCTCTTCAGCGCAGCCGCTTGTGCCTTAACCTACCGTTTGAGCCGGGGAAATCCGCGGTTGATTAACCAGGTTTGCGAAATGGCTCTGACGTATGGGTATGCGCAGCAAGCCCCTAGGATTACTGCGAAGTTGTTGGCTCAGGCGGCGCTCGACCGTCAGAAGAATCGGATTCTCCCGCTGGCAGACCTCGAAGATCTGGCGCACATCGCGGCAGAAGATGATACCGAAAGGTCCGGTCTACCGGACCTCATCCCAGAGCCTGCGTCGTCCCTAGAGTCCATACCGTCAACGGACTCTGCCCCCGCTGTCGGCAGGGCTGAAACCAACTATCAACGCGGAATGACGCTGCGGAAAAATCATGACTATATTGCCGCCATCGCGCAGTTTGAACAGGCGGCACAGGATCCGACCTACCATCTGCGGGCATTTGGACAAATCGGTCTGTGTTACCGGGCGCTCGGATTCGTACCGCAGGCCGTGGCCGCATTTCGAAAAGCCTGCTCGGATTACAACGCATCGCGCTCCCAAAGTTTAAGCGTCCGCTACCTTTTGGGGCGTACCCTCGAACAACTGGGGGAAAAGCCCGAGGCCCTGGAGCAGTACCGTTTGATCTTTCGCGCCGACCGGACGTTTAAAGATACAGCGGTTCGGCTTTCACACCTGGAAGGGGATCAGACGCGCGCCGCAAGACCGCCACGCACCCAGTCGTGGGGATTCGGTCAGGCCTGGAAAAGTGTCCGACAACTGTTGAAGGGAAACAGTTGATTGAAGGACAATATTCCCTACACAACCCCCACGCATGAAACAAGTTCTTCAACATAAACGGTCCGGAGCGGTGAAGGTGGTAGAGGTTCCTCCGCCTTCTCTCCGAGGATGCGGCCTGCTCGTACTTAACGAAGCCTCCCTGATTAGCCCGGGAACCGAAAAGTCGACCATTCAGAACACGAAGAAGTCTTTGGTCGGCAAGGCCATGGAGCGACCGGAGAAGGTCAAGAAGGTTCTGACCGCAATTCAGACCGACGGGCTCGCGCTCACCCTCTCGCGTGTGTTCGACAAGCTGGACTCACCGACGTCGCTTGGTTACAGCTGCGCCGGAACCGTTGTTGAGGCCGCCCGCGATGCGGGGTCCTTTACGATCGGTGACCGGGTGGCCTGTGCCGGGCAGAATTATGCGTCTCATGCCGAAATGATCTACGTGCCCAAACATCTCTGTGTGAAAATTCCGGACGGCGTGGATTCCGAGGATGCGTCTTTTGTGACACTCGGAGCCATCGCTCTGCAGGGCGTTCGTCAGGCGGAGCCCAGGCTGGGAGACCGGATCGCCGTGATCGGCCTTGGACTGCTCGGCCAGCTGACCGTGCAATTGTTGAAGGCATCCGGTTGCCGTGTGTTGGGATCCGATGTCGATCAATCCAAGTTGCAGTTGGCGCGTGAGTCGGGAGCGGATTTGGTAGCGATGTCCTCTGATCTTGCAGATGCAGCCGGGACCTTTTCCGACGGCCATGGCGTGGATGCGGTGATCATCACAGCCAGCACCAAGGACAATGGTCCCATCGAAGTGGCCGGCGAGATCGCGAGGAAAAAGGGGAGGGTGGTGGTGGTCGGCGCGGTGGGAATGAATGTGCCCCGCGAACCCTACTATCAGAAGGAACTGGACCTGCGCCTCTCCATGTCCTACGGCCCAGGACGCTACGACGCCGCCTACGAGGAATATGGGCATGATTACCCATTTGGGTACGTACGCTGGACGGAACAGCGTAACATGCAGGCATTTCTCGAACTCGTTGCAACAGGGAAGGTACACCTCAAGCCGCTGATCACCCATCGTTTTCCCATCGAGCAGGCGGAGTCAGCCTATACGCTGATGATGGAGGGCTCGACACCTTATATCGCAATGGTCATCACATATCCCTCCGATCGGGTTCGTCCTTTACCGCGAACCATTGCCGTTGGGACAGCCCAGGCCGCTCGTCCGCTCATGCTGGGAATCATCGGAGCTGGAAACCACGTAAAGGATATGTTGCTCCCGCCGCTGCAAAGCATGGAAAACGTCCGCTTTTGCGGTATCTGTACCGCCTCGGGAATCACCGCGAAGACCCTGGCCGGGAAAATCACTGCCGCCTATTGCACGAGCGACAGCCAGTCGATCCTGGATGACCCGGCCATCAACACGGTGCTGATCGGTACCCGCCATGACAGCCACGCCGCCCTGACGATCAAAGCACTGCTCGCAGGGAAGCATGTGTTCGTAGAGAAACCGCTCTGCCTGACGGAAGACGAACTGGAGAGCATCCGCTCCGTCTATGAGAAGAAAGCACCCGACGGGTTGCATCTGATGGTGGGCTTCAACCGGCGGTTCTCTCCGCATGCACTTGAAGCCGGGAGGTTTTTCGCTTCGCGCGTGAATCCGCTCGTCATGCTGTATCGAATCAACGCCGGACGCATTCCAGCCGATCATTGGGTGCAACATCCGGACATAGGAGGCGGACGCCTCATCGGCGAAATGTGTCATTTCATCGATTACATGCAAGCGCTCTCTGCATCCACGCCCGTCTCGGTCTATGCCTCCAGGATCGGGCGGCATAGCTCCGGCATTACCGATGACCAATGCAGCATTGTCCTGAATTTTGCAGACGGATCGATCGGCACCATCATCTACACGGCAGAGGGGAGCAGCGAACTTCCGAAAGAACGCTTTGAAGCGCATGCGGACGGCAAGTCGCTCGTCATGAACGACTTCATAGAAACGCAGACGTATAAAGACGGCAAGAGTACCGTGTTCAAGACCGCAAAACGGGACAAGGGGTTTACAGAAGAAATGTCGCGGTTTGTGAAATGCGTTGCGGGAGGACAAGCCCCGGTCATCCCGTTTGAGCAGATCGACGCAGTGACACGGGCCTGCTTCCTGGCCGTACAAAGCCTACGCTCCGGTGTGGCATATTCCTTCTAGCCGATGAGGAAAGCGGCGTGTCCCAGCATACCGGCCTGATTTGGCAACGTAGGAAAAATCAGGCCGTGGCGACTGATCGCTCCTGAACCTCAAGTCGTATCCACTCGCACGCTTATCTCCCCCTCGCGCGACGGTCTCGTCGGGACCAGCGTCGCTCAAGATTCACCCTGCGCCGACCGATGATGGAGTAGGGGAGTGTCTTCATGGCCTTAGAAATCATTCAAATTGTCGAGGACGATCAGAGCCAGGCCAAGTTATTGGATCAGATCCTTCGGCAGGGCTCGTTCCGCACGAATGTCGCGTTCGATGGCCCGGCCGGCATGCAGGATGTCTGGCGCATCAAACCATCCTTGATCATGGCCGATGACAATCTTCCCGGCCTGAGCGGACGGGAGATGTGCAAACGTTTACGGCAGGACCCCTCTACCAAACACATTCCCATCATCGTCCTGTCGGGATTTTCCTCCGAGGAGCGGCGAGCAGAAGCACTGGACGCCGGGGCTGACGATTTTATCGTCAAACCCTATTCAGGTTCGGAACTACTCGCTCGCGTGCGCGCGCTGCTCCGCCGTTGCCGGCAGAGCCAAGCGCAAGACGAAGAACTCGCCGAGGATCTGGCCCTGACGGAAAATCTGTATGTCGCCGTGTATCGGGGAAAGAAAATGACGCTCTCCGCGCACGAGTGGACAGCGTTGCGGCGATTGGCGAGCACGGTCGGGAGCGTCGTTCCGCGCGAGGAACTCAAATCCCTGCTCTGGGGAGATGATGCGCTCATGCACGACGGGGAACTCGATCGGTGCATGGAACACCTTAATCGGAAGCTAACGGACGAAGTCTCCTCGGTCGATGCCATTAAAACCGTGCCGGGCGGTTTTCGCCTGATGACACCAGCCTCAGACCCTCCTGGCGGACTTGCAGGTCAGTAAGGAGCGTGATGATCCGCGGCAGTCCACACATGGCCTGCTGCCAACGCATCCAATAACCACGACAGCTCTCCGGGAACCCGTCGGGCTCGCTTTCTCGCTCGCTTCCAGTCCTGCGTAATCCGTCTCTGCACCGGCGGACTCAGCTTCCTGCCCCAGCGATGAAAATCCGCCAATTCTTCATACTTCCCCAATATGGTTTGAACCCGCTTGAGCCGCGAGAGTAAGTCGTGTTTCGCTGCGGCTCGACCCGGCAACCATTCCGTCTGATACCGGATTGTCTTCAAGGCGAGGCGCAAGGCATGGAGGCGCTTCCGGCGGGGCTTGTCCGATGCATCCTCAATGAGCTGTTTGAGCCGGCACTCATGCTCTTGATGCAGTTCTTCAATGCGGCCGCCGAAGGACAAAGCGGGTGATGCGATCCCCGGAAGGGCCTGCTTCCATACGACTTGCTCGATCGTGCGAAAGGCATCTGTGTGTGTCAGCTTTCTGATCCTTTTGGCAAGCCGATCATCCGTCCGAGCCAGATCTTCCTGCGGAGCATCGCGTGCGATCAGATACAGGCGGAACACTTGCAGCGCTCGTAGCTTGCTCAACCGGCTCACACAATCAGCCATTGCGCGGGCACGTCTGACATCGCCACAGAGCTCCTGTAATGCTTGAAGTCGTCGGCAATGCGTGCGAATGGCGTGTATCGTGTCCGCGTGCTCATCTCCGGCCATTACGTGCTGCAGTAACCGCAGAACCGTGGCCTGAGTGGACGCGGCGGCATCGAGCAAGCCTTGAGTGGGGGACTGCGGTCCTGTATGAATAGATGATCGCGTGCTTGCCATGGCGATCCTTTCGTTTCTATGCGATGGCCACAAATCTCGTCTATCGCATGAATGATCGCGTTGCCTAACTGCTCACGTTCGTCCCGGGGAGGACTACTGATGGATTGCCTGCTGTTTCGACATGGAATTGCCTACGATCGTGAGAACTGGCGCGGGAATGACCATGACCGGCCATTGACGGACAAAGGCCTGCTCCGTACCCGGCAATCGAGCAAAGGACTGCTCACTCTGGACCTCATCCCAACGCATATCCTTTCGAGTCCGCTGACACGCGCACAGGAAACGGCAAAACTTGTGAAATCAGTGCTTCCCTCAACACCACCGCTACGAATTTGCCACGAACTCAATCCAGAGGTCGCGCCGCGAGCGCTCATTTCTCTGCTCAACACGCTGCCGTCCGATGCGATCGTATTATGCGTGGGGCACGAACCACATTTGAGCGCGGTGGCCGGAATTCTCCTCACAGGAAAGCCCTGTACAGGACTCTCACTCAAGAAGGCAGGCGCCTGTTTGCTTCACTTCGAGGGATCCGTACGTCCGGCAAGAGGCCGCCTTGAGTGGTGGCTCACGGCGTCTCAGTTACGCGCACTTGCGTGAGTGTACGCCTCAACGCGCAAGCCGTGGCTCAGGCGAGCAACCATTCAGACGACCACGCGTCCGTATCCCCGAAGAAATGCGGCTCGTACTTACGGGCTTGGGCCGAAAGGAGGAAACGCAAGTCTCGCCAACGATACCCGAGTCAGGTGGCCTCGTCGTCCCGAGTGGTCGTGATGAACTGTACCGGCCGCTTGAAGACCTTCTCAAACAGATCGCTGCGGCCGCGCGCTGCCCAAATCTCCAGTTCCGCATCACCAGAAACCTGCGCGGTGATCAGGACCGTCTTGCCGATCTTGACATCGATATTCTGCACCACCGAAAACTGGCTTCGGTCTAAGCCGTCGGCAATTCTGAGCAACGCCGACAACACATTGATGACGCGCTGAGAGCCCTCCGGCAAAGCCGTAAATTCGTCATGTTTCCGGGTAGGAACCGAGCGCCGATGGTACCGGGCGATATTCGCGATCAAATCGATTTCCTCCGCGGTAAACCCCGAAAGATCACTGTTCTTGATCAAGTAATAGGCGTGCTTGTGATGCTGTCGCGAGTTGATCATGTACCCGATGTCATGCAGGATGGCCGAACATTCCAACCATTCGCGTTCCCGTTGTCCGAACCCATGCAAGACCTTCGTCTGATCGAACAGGCGCAAAGCCAGTCCCGCGACGTGCAGGGCATGGGTTTCTGAGACATGGCAGCGATGGGCGAGGGCCAGGATGTTCCGTCTGCGCACATCGGGAATGTCGCGCTCCGCCCGGATACGTTCATGGTGCCGCTGAATAAAGTCGTAGATAATACCTTCGCGGATAGCCTTATCGCAGATGGTGAGCTCAGACTTCTGTAACAACTCGAGCAGGATTCTAAACACCATGGCAGCCGGGAGGAGGGTGTCCACACGTTTGGGATCCAGTCCAGGCATGGCCAGCCGCGTCTTCAAGGAGGCGTCGGCAAGGCGCTTCTCCACGGCAGCAATCTCTTTTGCAGAGACCTTCGCCAGATTCAGCTGCGGAAGCGGACGGCCGGTGCGTTGGAGATAGATGACTTCCGCCAGATTTCCCGCCATGCCGGACGTCGCGATAATCTGTTCGACCCGTTTGGTTTTATACGAACCCAACGCATTTTTCAGCTGAACGGTCACAGCGCTTTCCAATTCCCGGAGCATCGTTTTGGACGGAGGGGTTTTCGACAGGTACAGATCTTTCAACCGGATCGCGCCCAGCTTGAGACTTCGCGCTTGAAAAATGGCCTCACGATTGCCGACGATCACCTCGACCGACCCACCGCCGATATCGATGACCAACGTAGGCGACTCAGGCAGAGCCACGCTGTTCTGCACGCCGAGAAAAATCAACCGAGCTTCTTCAGCGCCCGTGATCACGCGCACGGTCAGGCCGGTTTGCTGCATGACGTGATCTAAAAACTCACCGCCGTTTCGCGCCTCCCGAACCGCGCTCGTCGCCACGCCTTCAATCTGTTCGTAGCCTTTGTTCCGCGCCAGGGTCACCAGGGTTCTGATCACTTCTAATCCGCGCATCATGGCCTGATCGGAAAGACGCCGGGCGGTGAATACCCCATCGCCCAAGCGCGTCATATCTTTGAACCGATCGAGGATTTTATAGGAATAGTCCGGCTGGACCTCGGCTAATACCATATGAATGGAATTGGTGCCGATATCGAGGACGGCCAACTTGGGCATTTAGTAACTCGCGGTAGGAGCGACGTGCCGGATGTTCTTGCCTTCAACCATGTACACGACAAGTTCCGCAATATTGGTGGCGTGGTCGGCAATGCGTTCGAGCGACTTGGCCACGAACGTCAGGCGGATCGCGCGCGTGATGGTGCGCGTGTCCTCCAGCATAAAGGAGAGCAGTTCCCGAAACAACTGTTCGTTCACCTCGTCGACGAAATCGTCATCTGCACAGACCTTCCTTGCGAGGACCGGATCGGAATTCACAAACGCGTCCAGGCATTCCTTGACCATGCGCATGGTCCAGTTGGCCATGCGTGGAATGTCGATATAGGGCTTGAGCTGCGGCTCGCCGTTCAATTCCAATGCGCGCTGGGCGATGTTGTCGGCCAGATCACCCATCCGTTCCAGTTCGGAAGAAATCTTCATGCCGGTCGTGACGAATCGCAAGTCGCGGGCCGTGGGTTGTTGGAGGGCCAATAACTGGATGCACAATTCGTCGATCTCGACATCCAACCCGTTGACGTCGTGATCTTGCTTGACGACGTCGGCGGCCAAATCGGAATCCCGATCCACCAGGGCCTGCAAGGCCTGTTGAATTTGCGACTCGACGAGGCCGCCCATGCGAAGCAGCTGCTGTTTGAGATGCGCGAGGTCTTGATCGAAGTGTCGTTGCATGATTCCGGCTCCTCTCGCGATTTATCCGAATCGCCCGGTGATGTAATCTTCGGTGCGTTTGTCGCGGGGCGTGGTGAAAATAGTTTTGGTGTCGCCGAACTCGACCAACTCGCCCATGAGAAAGAATCCGCACTGATCGGAGACCCTCGCAGCCTGTTGCATATTATGCGTCACAATGACGACCGTGTAGGTATCCTTCAAATTATAGATGAGTTCCTCGATTTTCCCTGTCGCAATAGGGTCCAGCGCGGAGCAGGGCTCATCCATAAGGATGACCTCCGGTTGCACCGCCAGGGCGCGGGCGATACACAGCCGTTGCTGCTGGCCGCCTGAGAGTCCGACGGCACTCTGTAAGAGCCGGTCTTTCACCTCATCCCAGAGACCGGCTCCTTGCAAACTGTGCTGCACCAGTTCGTCCAGCGACCGCTTGTCTTTCGTTCCATGCAATCGAGGCCCATAGGCCACATTGTCGTAGATCGATTTGGGAAACGGATTCGATTTCTGAAACACCATTCCGACCCGCTTCCGGAGATCGGTGACATCAATGGCCGGATCGTAGATATCAACGCCGTCCAGTTCCACGCGGCCTGCTGCGCGCGCGCCTTCCACCAGATCGTTCATGCGATTCAAGCATCGAAGCAGGGTGGACTTTCCGCAACCGGAAGGGCCGATGAAGGCCGTCACCGAGTGGCTGCGCACCGTCAACCCCACATGAAACAGGGCCTGGCGATGCCCGTAATGAAAGTCGAGATCGCGCACCGAAATTTTCGCCTGCACGGGCGAGCCGAGAGCGCGCTGAACAGGCGCGAGCCGGGAGGGGGATAGGGTCGGGCGAAGCGACACGGTCGGCGCCGTCGCGGTCACCCTGCCTGATTGAACATCCATGCGAACTCCTCTCAGTGATCATACCGCCGAAGTCGCGAATCGTTTGCGTAAGCGATTGCGCAACATCACCGCCGCAAGATTCAACATCACCACCACGACAATCAGAATCAAGGTGGTCATGTAAACCATCGGTTTCGCCGCCTCCACGTTTGGCGACTGAAATCCAACGTCATAGATATGAAACCCCAAATGCATGAATTTTCGCTCGAGGTGCAGAAAGGGAAGATACTCGTCCAGTGGCAGCGCCGGGGCCAACTTCACGACACCCGTGAGCATCAGCGGCGCGACTTCGCCTGCTGCTCTGGCCATGGCGAGAATCAATCCCGTCAAAATACCCGGCAATGCGCAGGGCAGAATGACATGCCGGATCGTCTCGAATTTGGTGGCGCCCAGGCCGACCGAACCCTCGCGAAAATCGCGCGGCACCGCAGACAGGCCTTCCTCGGTCGCGACGATCACGACAGGAACCGTCAGCAGAGCGAGCGTCAGCGAGGCCCAGAGAATGCCGCCGGTGCCGAAGGTGGGATTCGGCAAAGATTCAGGAAACAGGATTTCGTCGATCGTTCCTCCCAGCGCATAGACAAAAAACGCTAGACCGAACACACCAAACACGATCGAGGGCACCCCCGCGAGGTTGTTCACCGCAATCCTGACCAGCCTGACGAGCAGGCCCTGTGTCGCATACTCCCGTAAATAGACGGCCGCCATGACCCCGAAGGGCATCACGGCCAAGGTCATCAAAAACACCATTAGCACCGTGCCGAAGATGGCAGGAAAAATCCCGCCCTCCGTATTGGCTTCGCGAGGTTCGCCTGAGACAAAGAGCCACAGGTTCCGGACATAAGCCAAAGCCTTCTCAATCCAACTCATCGCATTTGGCCGACTGACAGCCACAACTTGATCGAGAGACAACCGCACCGATCGGCCGTTGGAGAGGGTGAGAAGCACCACGTCCTGGCCTGCTTCTTTGTGCAATTGCTCGAGCGCTTCAGTCTTGGAGACGTATTCGCGCTCGAGGGCGGCAATCTGATCGACGAGACGCCGGTCAGCGTCAGCAGTAGCTGGATCAGTACTGGATTTCAACACCAGCGACTGGCGCGCAAGCCTGGCTTTTTCGATACGATAATTGATCGATCCGATGTCCTCCCGCTCGAGATGTTCGATCCGCTTGCGCAACTGGTTGGCTCGATCCACTAGCGTCAGAATGGTGGGCCAAGCGTTTTGGTTACGGTCTGTGGCGGTGCCGTCTTCTGCCGCCAGGCTGATGCGGCCATAGGCGGGGCCCCATTCGCGACGCTCCACGAACGTCAAATCGTCGGGAGCAGACATCGACGCGATCTCGGCTTCGTTGATCCATCGATACTCGGAACCGAATTGATCCCGATTGCCGACGCGATATCGAAAGCGCCGCTGTCCGCCTTGCGCATCGGCTGTCGTCGAATGCGGAATCATCTCTTCGCCCACGATTTGTCCGATCACTGTTTCTTGCGTCTTCAGCGTCACCTGTTGCAAGGTCCCCGGCCAGAACTGACCCAGGCCATTGAACATGATGAGGGCCAGCATTCCAGCCACCATCAGCAAACTAATTGCCACGCCGGATGCCGTCATCCAGACGAAGAGCTCTCCGCCTCGCCAAAAGTCTTTCATGCGCGTGGATGGTCTACCCATGGCTGTATTTATCCCGGAGCCGTTGGCGGACGAGTTCGGCCAGCGAATTGATGGCGAACGTGACGATGAACAGGAGCAGAGCGGCCAGAAACAATACCCGGTACAGGCTTCCGCCGTGCGGCGCCTCCGGAATTTCGACGGCGATGTTGGCCGACAAGGTCCGGAACCCATTGGCCCAGTTCCAGTCGAGGATCGGAGTATTTCCCGTAGCCATCAGGACAATCATCGTTTCTCCAATTGCGCGGCCGAAACCGATCATGACGGCGGAAAAAATTCCAGGGCTGGCGGATAACAATACCAGATGCAGCACGGTTTGCCACCGAGTGGCACCCAGGGCAAGGGAGCCGGCAATTTGGGTTTTCGGGACGTTGGAGAGGGCTTCTTCGGCAATGCTGTAGATCACCGGGACGATGGCGAATCCCATCACGATACCCACAACCAAGGCGTTGCGTTGATCGTACTGAATGCCGAGCCGGCTTGAGAGCCACGCCTTGATGTTACCGTCGAACCACCAGATCTCAAAAAAGGAATGGGCCCAGAGGCAACCCCCAATCCCAAGCGCCAGAATCGGCATCAAGATCAACGCTTCATTCCCAGGGGAGAACTGCCGCTTGACGGACAAGGGACACAGGTACCAGGAGAAGGAAGCGACGATGACCAGCATCGGCAAGACCAGCGCCATGCCGGCAAGGGCCGGAAGCATGCGCTCGAGGAGGGGAGCCAGCCAGAGCCCGGCCAGAAAACCGAGCACCACGGTCGGCAGGGCGGCCATGACTTCAATAATAGGTTTAATTTTTGCGCGTAGATCGTGATGCATGAACTGTGAGGTACAGATGGCGGCGAGGATCGCGAGAGGAACGGCAAGGAACAGCGCGTAGATCGTTCCCTTGAGGGTCCCGAAGGCCAAGGGAAGCAGCCCCAGTTTCGGTTCTACCTCATCCGATCCCGAAGACGATTGCCAGACATACGCGGGCTGATCGTACCCCTCGTACCACACCTTACCGAAGAGCGTGTCCCACGTGACCTCGGGATAGGGGTTCTGTACCTGGTAGAGCGACAGTTGTCCGGCTCCGTCCAGAGCGATTACCCCATCTCCTTTTGGCGCAAATGCGACGGCACGAATGGGAAACTCGCCGTTGGCCACGCGCAACAACGTTTGAGATGAGGTGGCATGGTGAAGAAACACATTACCTTTCGCGTCTCCGGAGACAAAACCTTTGACCCGATGCGACGGAGCGAAAGCGGTCACTGGCGCAGGGTGGGAGCGGAACGTATGCATTTGAGCAAGCGTCCATCCCGATGGTACGTCGGCGCGTCGAACCAGGCCCCACGTCGAGATGGCTCCGTCAGCCGCCATGACCACCAGACTGCGATCACCGCTGAGGAACCCCAGCATGGTCACTGCCGTGGTGGGTGCAGCGACCGCATAGGAAGCCCTTACCTCGGGCGGTTGCGTCTCTAACAGCCCGACATGGACCACGTGCCCGTCGGAGGTGCCGACGTACAGATGTTCAAGCGACGCATCCAAAGCCAGTGACGTGATGTCTCCTGGCGGCTGAGGCAACTCCGTGACAATCGTAGTGTTTCCCGCGGAATCATCCGGAGCGATCCTCGCAATAAACAGTCGCCCTTCCTTGGTGGCGAGGGCAAAGAGACTGCCCTGATCACTGGATCGATAGGCCAAACGAACAATGGGGCTTTTCGCCACCTGGATGGGTGCGCCGGCGCGAACGTGCGGTCGTTTCCGCCGTTCGCCTTGTTCGGAGAATTCCGTCGTGGTGCCGATCTTCAACAACAAAACTTCGCCGGCGGCCGTGCCCACGGCAAGACGCGCGTTCTGGCCGCCGCCCGAGGCCATGGCCGTCACCTGTCTTGTGGTCACCTGCGCGGGCGTATCCGACACAATCGGCTGACCGGTAGCCAGGTCAAAAAACTGAATTGCACCCGAAGTGAATACCTGTGCAATCTCCCGATGTTCATCCACTGCCACTTGCGCGGGGCCTGCATCTTCAAGCAAAGCGGGCACAATCAGGCGCTGGCTCAACTTCGCGCTCGGTGCGGTGAAGAGCGGGGTGACCTCCCGAAAGAGAAAAAAGAAAATGCCCAGAATACTAACGATGGTTGCCAGTCCGCCCACCGTAATGACTGTGCGGGCGAGCCGGTCGATCAGCGATCGCAGACGCACGGTGGGGAACAATTTTCGCAGCAGGTTCGGGTTCATTACCGAATCTTGCCGAGTTGCTGCTCGGCCAATTTCGCATCGACAGGGAAGTACCCATCCCTGAGCACGTCGGACTGGCCTTCCTTGCTATACACGTAAGTCAGAAACTCCTTCACGATTGGGGAGAGCGGTTTCCCCGGCGCTTGATTCACATAGATGTAAAGATACCGCCACAGTGGATAGGTCCCGTTCTTCGTATTGGCATGTGTCGGTTCGATAAACGGCTGCCCGGCCTTCGCCGCCAGCGGCACCATTTTGACCCCTGAGGTGCTGTACCCAATCCCGCTGTAGCCGATGCCGTAGCGATCCTCACTGATGCCTTGCACAACAGAAGCGGACCCTGGCTGTTCCTTCACCTGATCTTTGAAGTCACCATTTTTCAACGCGTGCTCTTTGAAAAACCCGTAGGTTCCGGACGCGGAGTTTCGACCATACAGGCTGATGGGCGCAGGGGCCCAATCTCCGGTGTGACCGAGTTGCCCCCAGCGCGTCACGTCGATGAGTGACCCTTGGCGGCGCGATTTGGAAAACAGCGCATCGACCTCTGCAACCGTGAGCCCTTTGATCGGATTGTCTTTGTTCACGAAAAGCGCCAAGGCATCGACCGCCACAGGGTAGGGAGTCGGCGGGTACCCGAACTTTGCCTCAAATGCGTCGACCTCGCTCGACTTCATCGTTCGCGACATGGGACCCAGCTGAGCCGTATTTTCGATCAGCGCAGGAGGCGCCGTGCTCGAGCCCTTCCCCTCTACTTGAATTTTCACATTCGGATACTGCTTCCGAAATCCTTCCGCCCATAGAGTGATGAGATTGTTAAGAGTATCGGACCCGATGCTGTTGATCGTTCCCGACACGCCGCTGACCTTGGCATAAGGCTTGAGTCCCCCATCCACCTTTCCCTGTTCCTCGACCGCGGGAGGAGGGCTGGCACACCACAAGTTGGTCGTCATGAACGTTCCAAGGATGGTGAGCGTTACGCTCATATAGACTTGACGGGGAGTTAAGGCCATCTGCACGCCTCCACAAAATTTTATAAAAGTACGCCCCACACATCGGGGTGTAGAGACAGCATAGGATCATGCGATTGCACCGTGTTCACAGACGTGTTAACGGGCTGTTAACTCTCATTGATTGAGGCAGCTTCTAAACCCTCCACAATGCCTCAGGGGTCGCGCAATGCCGACATCAGCTCTAGTTAACGATTCTGTAACATGACGGCAATGTGACCGTGATGAGCCGCTGTTAGAGATCAGCCGAAATTTTTCCTTATCTGCATCGATTTTATGTTTATGGCAAAAATCTCTATGGCAAGAGAGGAGAACGGATATGCGTTTCCATGGACGACGAGCCGTGACTGCAAGTCTGGCTGGTATGTGCCTCTGGAGCTTGGGAACGCTCACCTGGGCGGATGAGCAAACTACCTCCACCTCCAAAAACCAACACCCTACGCCGCTCTTCGCACAAGCGGAATCTAATCCGTCGTCCGCCCCATCACCTGGTCTCCCAGCCGGTCCGCCGCCAGGCGGTACTTCCATCGAAGATCTCTTGCTTCAGAAGGGCACGATTACGATGGATGAGTGGATTCAAATCCGCGCGGAGCAAGAATACAGCGGCGCCGAAAGTGCGCGGCGCATCGATGCGATCGAAGACTGGAAAACCAGAACAGAACTGCTACCCATGCTGCGGGATAAAGTGAATTTTGGATTGAATGCGCTGCAATTTCTATATAGCCATCAGGACGCGCACGTGCCGGAAGGAAAAAGCCAGGACAACTTCTCGATTCGCCGCTCCGAACTCCTGTTCTGGGGGCGCATCAGTGACACCCTGCCGCGCTGGCATGCCCTCATGGAATTTCAGAGCATCAACTTCGGGCGTGAAACCCCGACCGGCGGAAGCGGAGCGGCCACCGGACAGCCGATTGCAGCGACCTTTTTTCGCGAGTCGTATATCGACTTTCGCCCGTTTCAGTCCTGGGCACCGTATATGAACTTTATCCGGATGGGCATTTTCCGGATGCCGTTCGGTATCTTCACTGAAACCTCCGGCGGTCTTCGCGATATCATCAGCTCTCCGTACCTCACATCGGTCGGCAGCGGGAACGGAAACAGGACCGGCTCCGCGGGAACCATCGACTTTCTGCAAGAGCGTGATTTTTTCGTCGACGTCCGTGGAAAACTTTTTAACCGGCTGGAATACGTCGCCGGCATCATGAACAACAATAACTTTCACGCCAATGCCACTGGCGCTAATGCCCCGAAGAGTTTTTATACTCGCGTTCGCCTGTTCGGTACCGATGTATCTTGGATCAGCTTTACCACGATCCAAGGCGAATCCAACAACGCCAATACCAATATCAATGGACGCGGAAAGGGCACTTTCGACCGGTATGGGCTGGATTTCCGTTACGCCTCAAAAATCATCCCGGGACTGATGGTACAGGGAGAGTGGTGGCAGGGACATGATGGCGCCAACCAGACCACCGTCGGAAGGCCGGCCAACGGAGCCTGTCTGGACCAGTCGATCTGCGGAGGGTCCGGAGCTCCTGGCGCGCAACGGCGCACGTGGTACGTGCTGGCAAAATATTTGATTTCCGATGGGCCCCTTCAGAACTGGGAACCGACCGTCATGTACGAGCAGTTCGATCCGAGCACCAGCGTCTCCAACGATCTGTATACGCGCTCAATTCTAGGTCTGACCTATTACTTCGAGAACTTCCCGCCAAAGGTTCAGTCCAAGATTCAGTTCAACTATGAATTCAGGCATCATCAAGGAAACGGACCCGGTGTGGCCTACGATTCGACCTTCGATGCCTTCGCCCAGAACGCATTCCTCGTCCAATTCCAGATACGGTTCATGTAAGGTGGAGGAACGCCAAGGCAAATTAGGTCTTGTTGTGGTTGCAACTCACGTATCGCAGGGATTAAGGAGGAGTCATGACATATTACCGTGGAACCATGCTGCTGATGGTTGCATTGTCCCTAGCGAGCTGCGGACCCACGCAGATATTTCCAAGCAAGGTCGTAGAAGGGGTGGACAAAGACTTTGATTTCACGGCCTGGCGGACCGCTCCGAATGCCAAGACCGACCGGAAGGTCCAACTCGGTGGACGCATCGTCCAGGCCAATACTGACAAAGGTGGTCTCGTGATCATCGTGACGCAGCTCCCGATTGTCGAGCGACCAGCCTACGGGCCGAAGGATAACGGCAGGCGCTCCGGAGAATTTGCCATCACGTTTACTGGAACGCTTGATCCCAAATGGCTGACACCAGGGCATCGCGTGGTCGTGATCGGAATCACCGGACAGGCCAAGACGGTGATGGTAGACGATGTGCAGCGGAGCTTACCTTCCCTGACGGCCCGTTGTGTCCACATCTGGCGAACAGCGGGGAAGGAAATTTCAGATTTTCCTTATAATATCGGGGGCGGATATGAGCCATTAGAAGAAGAGACTCACTGTGCATGACGGTGTGAAGGCGTGAAGGGTCCATGGATATCCTGACACCTATTAAGGTGCATACTATGCTCCTGGCTTTTGTTGTCGCAGCAACAGGCTGTACTCATGAAGCGACCTTGGTGAAAGAGGGAGTACAGGACGGACTGGTTTCCTACGCGTTTCAATCCGATGCCGAAATACTTTCCTCCTCAGGCCGTCGCGACGCCATTCAGGTGATGGCTGAGAAATGTCCGAAAGGCGCTCACATTGTCCGTGAGGGAGAAATTCCCAAGGTCAGCAAAGCCGCCGATCGTGCATGGCGCGGACAAATGGGCACTGATCGGCTTTGGGGTATTCAATTCACATGCCAATAATGATGGGGAGCACCAACCGAACCCCTGAGCCGCGGATTCTTGTCTTGGCAATCGGAAGTCTTTCATTGTTACTTTCAGGCTGTGCGTTGTTCGCCAACGAACGGGTGATTTTCAACGAGCAAGGCGTAAGGGTCGGTGTTGAGACTGACCCATCGGTGAACCGCGCTTCGCCTCCTGCCATGAATGAGCATCCGGGACACCTTACGCCACAAGACATTCAGATGTTGCTCAGACCGGTTCGTGTCAGCGGGTGGAGCGGGACGGTGGTTGGCTGGCTTGACCAGCCGAGGCCTATTCCATTGTTCGATGATGCCGATCTTCAGGCTGTTGCTACGCCTATCGCCAATGCGCTCCAAGAGGCCTTACCGACACAACGTGTCGTTTTTTATCTTTCAAATCCCAAGTCCCCCTATGGAGACGCGACCAGTGGTGCGCTGTTCCTCAGGCATCAGGCCCTGCATCTAGTCGTGACCGATCACAAAGCCTTCTCGAAAGCGGATACTGGGGGGGGGGATGAAAAAGATCTACGAGATACGAAAGGGATGACACTTAGCCTCGTGCCTCCCTATCAGGCAGCGTGGATTCATGCCTCGCAGGAACCGCGCTGGGCCCTGTTTGAGCGGGTTCATCTCTCCGTGAAAGTGAAGGATGTATTGACCCAGGCTAATCGGAGCTTGCCTGGGATAGTTACGTCTGGCCAAATCAAACCCGTTCCACCACCTTCTCAACCTGCCCCAGTATCAGAGCCTTCCGAGGCTGCTCAGGATCTCCGGCTGCAGCTCAGAGAACTGACTCAATCGAACCTGGATCTTCGCGATCGGCTGAATCGGCAGACGGAGCAGCTGCAGCATCTACAAGAGGAACTCACTAAATTGCGCCGCGATTCTGAAAGCGCCAGGCCTAAGAAATCGGCCCCCCGGAAACCCATCGCTCCCTAAAGGGCACCGAAGGAATGTCTTCACCGACTCTGCGCCTTGGACGGAGCAGAGTGAGAGGACGCGAGTCCCACAGCCACCGAGATCTTCTCCACTTGATCCATAGGCAGGGGATAGAATCCTGCTCGAACCACGGATTCCTGGCCTTCCCGGCTCTTGACGAACGTCAGGAACTCTTGGACCGCCGGGGAAACCGCAGCATCTGGATCCTTATCAAGATACAGATAAAGAAGACGACGAAGGGGGTAGCTTCTATCGGCTACTGTGGCGGCAGAGGGGGTGATCAACGGCATGCCCTCATTTTCGGCTATGGGAAGGATACGCACGTTTGACGTTTGCAGGCCAATTCCGCTGTACCCGATACCGAGTTGATCCCGGCTCAGCGCCAAAATAACCGACGCGGCACCCGGCTCCTCCTGCAGCGTCGGCTTAAATTCTCCACCCGCCAACACATGTTCCTGAAAAAATGCTCTGGTACCCGACTTACGATCACGTCCATACGGCTGAATCGGCGAGGTTTCCCAACCTTGCCTCAAACCTAGGTCTCCCCACACCTTGATGTCTTTCTTATAGCCTCGCAGGTGGCCTGTCGAAAAAATGGCATCGGCCTGGTCGAGGGTGAGCCCGGTTATCGGATTGTCTTTGTGCACATACAAGGCAACGGCATCGACTGCAATCGGAACGGCGAGAGGCTCATAACCACGGGCAGCGGCAAATTGCTTGATTTCTGACTCCAACAGCTCTCGAGAGCTGCTCACCAGTAACACCTGCTTCGCCCGCTCCTCCTTGATGACAATTCGGCTCGGTTGAGGCGGTTCGATAAACTCGGCAATCGCCTTGGCTGATCCGCCTGACTTGAGATCGATGGCAATTTTTGGTTGCCGGGCCTGAAAGTCCATGACAAGGCGACGCATCAGCGCGTGCATCGTATCGGACCCTTGAACGCGAAAACCGCCGCTGACTTGGGATTTCGGGCTGTACCGTTCGAGGCTAGGATCGACCACCAAGCCGGCGAAAGGACCACTTTGTTCCGCATGAGCAGGATCGCAGAGGCTCGCGACCAGCAGCAGCGCCACAAACGCGACCTGGAGACCGGCCACTGCCCGTCCTGTGAGCGGATTCCATAAGAACTGTGCGGATTTCACCATCTCTCGCCTCCCGTCAATCGAGCCGTCGAAAAAGATCTTCTAGTTCACACGGTAATAGAGTGAGATTGCCTCGGAAACACAGGAATGTTACAGAATTGTTAACTTCACCGCGTCCACCACCCTCGTCTTGAGTTAACAGCACGGTAAAACAAGGCAGACGGCCGCGAAACCTACTCACCCTAGTATCACAGCCATGACTGCTTCGATCGTTCAGATTATTGAAGACGAACCGCTTCACGCCAACCTGCTGGACCGTGCATTGCGCCAGGCCCATTTTTCCACCGCACTGGATGCTGATGGACAAAGTGGCTGGATCAACGTGCAACGACTCCAGCCCTCGGTGATTCTCTTGGATGTTATGCTGCCGGGCATGAGCGGCCACGAGATTTGCCGGTTGGTGCGAGGCACCCCGGCGACACGTCATATTCCTATCATCATGCTGACGGCCGTCGGCACAGAGGAGGATCGTATTGCCGGCTTTGAGATGGGCGCCGATGACTACGTGGTAAAACCCTTCAGCCCCCGTGAAGTCGTCTCACGCGTTCAGGCCGTGCTGCGTAGAGTCTCTGAGACACGCCGTGAAGAGCCGATGTTGTTTTCCGACACCTCAATCACCATGGCTGGGCCATACTTTGTCGTGTCGTTGCAGGAACGGCACATCACCGTGTCAAACCCGGAACTGAGGTTACTCAAATATCTGCTGACTCGGGGTGAGCAGTTGGTGCGCGGCGAAGAGTTACTGAGCCTTCCAGGGGAGGAACTCGGGAGTACGAACAGCGAGGAGATTGAGCACCGTATCCGCCTTCTTCGACGAAAGCTGGAGAACAGCGGCGCGGGATCGATTGAAATTTTGCCGGGGTTTCGTTATCGCTTGCTGGCCCGTCCGAGACCAACCTGACACGACCTGCCGGACTATCGCCCCAATCGGAAAGCTCCGGCACTCAATCACGGCCACCCGGCGGGGGACAGGCGTTCTCAAGGTGTCACCTGAGACCCGTCACGCGAGGATCAGCCGGCATAGGCTAAGACCCGCGCCTTCGACGGCATCCGTTCGATCTCGTAGTCGAAGCCCCTTCGAAGCAGGATAATCTCTCCGCGCCGGCTCAGCTCGTCGACGGTCCTAAAGACCTGGTTCCAGCTAAGCTCCGGCAGCAGGGTCACGACCTGCTCCAGCGTCATAGATTTTCGCAGGCCTAGGAGATCGAGAATCAGACCTTCGCTGGTAGGGGAAATGGATGGATGCACCATAGCGCGCCTCCTGGTTGGGAATGCTTCACGCACCCGTATCGCAGACCCGGGTAGCCGTGGAGTCGGCGATCACGTGCAGACACGAACATGGAGAAACCGTATGTCGATGCAATCAACGCCGCATCAATTCTGAGTTAACTCGTTCCAGGGATTACGTCGCAGCTAAATTTCCTCGCGGCCGCAGAACGATCCTCTCCCGGCTCCGTCGCCCTGCGCCGGCGAACAGCGCACCGCCACCACCCGGATCGCCCCGAGCGCCAGGAGGATGGCTCCCAGCGAGAGCAATTTCATATGGTCCGCCTCCTTGAACCAGAGAGAGATAATTTCCGTCAGCATGACCACGAGGATCGTATCGACGATGAAGGTGACTTTCACGCGGCCTTCAGAGAAATAGGTCAGCGTGGTCTTGAACACTTCCACCACAGCGAGAAGGATCAGCGTATCGACGATGATCTGCCGGAGCCCGATCTCCACCGGAGCATGCAGCAGCAGTCCGATGTCGAGAAACGTTTTAACGACCCCGCCGGTCAGGGCGATGAGGATCGTCAGAATGAGCAGGCTGAGAACTGCCTTGATCCCTTTCATCCAGAGTTCGGTGAGATC